>CAVRKB010000013.1:0-26685 GCA_963721545.1 uncultured Chloroflexia bacterium | reverse complement strand
GGCTGCGCGACGGCAACCGGATCCGGCTCGACCAGCACGGTCCGGATCCACAGCGGCGACGCGACGTACCAGCCGGCCGGCAGCCCGACTGCGAGCACGACGACGAGCAGCGCCCCGCTCCGGCGCCGGGTGGCGCCGGGCGGCGGCGAACCATCCCGCTCGCCAGGCGACGACCGCGACGACGAGGGCGATGATCCCCGTCAGGATCGCGACCTGGATCCGGTACGTGTACAGCCCGTCGAAGACGGTTCGCTGCAGGTCGGCGAAGTCCATCACCGAACCCTGCCGTGGTTGCGTGACGGGCCGATGACGCTCCGCTCGACGGTCAGTCCGCGCCGGCCGTGGCGAAGGCGACCGCCGGGGCGGGCTCGGGCGGCGCGACCGAGAACTCGCGTCGCGCCGAGGTGAGGTACGTCTCGATCTCGACGGCCTGGCGCGTTGCGTCCCAGCCGAGATCGGCGGCGAGGATCGCGGCCGTGCGCGCAGCGATGAAGCGCCCCTGTCGGGCAGCTCCTGGGCGAGTCGCGTCCGGCGCGCCAGCACGTCGTCGAGCGACAGTGCCAGCTCGTGGCGGGCGGCCCAGGCGACCTCGGCCTCGAGGATCGTGCGGCCCGTAACGAGCGCCCGCAGCAGGCCGAGCTCCTCGCCCAGCGCGACGACGGCCGGAGCCTCCGTTCCGTGCCGGGCGACGAGCCGTGCCGCCGCCTCCGGTCCGATCGCGGCGAGAGCCGGGTGGGCCGCGAGATCCGCCGCGATCCGGGCCAGGGCGTCGGTGTCGGCGGCGCCGACGAGCCGCCGTTCGGCGGTGTCGCTGGGCCGGGACTTGGCCTCCTCGCGCCCGAGCACGGCATCGATGGCGTCGCGCGCCATCACCCGGTACGTCGTGTACTTGCCGCCGCCGATGCGGACGACGCCGTTGGCCTCGACCGAGACCCGGTGCTCGCGCGACGCCTTGACCGTCGATCCGTCGGACGGCGCCACGAGCGGCCGCAACCCGGCAAACGTGCCGACGACGTCGTCGCGCGGTCAGGTCCACGTCCATCGTCGCGTTGACCGTCTCGAGCAGCTTGTCGACCTCCCAGCCCGCGGCCATCGGGTGGCCGGGCGGCCCGTCGAACGGCGCATCGGTCGTGCCGATCAGCCAGTGGTCGGGCCACGGGACGAGGAACACGATCTTGCCGGGAACGCGGATCGTCAGCCCGGTCCGGTTCGGGATCCGCTCACGGCGGACGACGAGGTGGGCGCCGCGGCTCGGCCGGATGTGGAGCGACCCGCCGCCGAACGGGTGGCCGTTGTCGGCGGCCCAGACGCCCGTCGCGTCGAGCACCGCGCGGGTCGGGATGTCGAAGGTCGAGCCGGTCGCGAGGTCCTCCGCGACGACCGCCTCGATCGCGCCCGACGTCGCCGAGCGCAGGCCGGTGGCGCGGACCCGGGTCACAGCGAGCGCCCCGGCCTCGATCGCGGTCCGGGCCACGGCCAGCGTGTACCGCGCGTCGTCCTCGACCCCGTCGTGGTAGAGCAGCCCGCCGTGCAGGCCGTCGCGTCGCAGCGTCGGAGCGAGGTCGAGCGTCGCGGCCTTCGACAGCCGGCCGTGCCAGCCGCCGTCGCGCCGCGCACCGAGGAGGTCGTACAGCGTCAGGCCGGCGTCGTAGAACGCCTTCGAGGCGAACGGCAGGCCGTAGATCGGGAACAGCAGCGGCTCGATCCGGACGAGGTGCGGCGCGAGCGCGAGCAGCCGCGACCGCTCGGCGAGCGCTTCGCGGACGAGCCCGAAGCGGAACTGCTCGAGGTAGCGCAGGCCGCCGTGGATCAGCCGCGACGAGCGCGACGACGTCCCGGCCGCGATGTCGTCCTGCTCGATCAGCGCCGCCCGCAACCCGCGCGACGCGGCGTCGAGCAGGGCGCCCGACCCGACGATCCCGCCACCGACGATGACCACGTCCCACGGGCCTGCGGCCAGGGTCTCGAGGTCGGCGCGCCGGCGCGCGATGGGGTCCGGCCGGCCGCCCGACGTGCCGGCCGCCGGCTCGCTCACCGCTCGGGTGGTCGGCGGCCGATCCGCCACAGCAGCCAGCCCGTGCCCACGAGCAGGACGATGATCGCGAGCGGGGTGTGGAACACGATCTCCTGGGCGTCGGTCGGCAGCAGGCTGGTCACGATCGACAGGCCGAGCACGATGGCGACCGCCGCGATGGCGAGGCGAAGGACCTCGCGCCAGCCCGGCTGACGGTCCGACGCGGCTCGGCTCAGCCACGGTCGGCCTCGGCCGGGATGCCGATCGGGGCGACCAGGACCTTGCCCGCGTGCGCCGCGCCGCGCCGGGTCAGCAGCCCGGTCTTCGGTCGGTGGAAGGTCACCGTCAGGTCGGCCCGCACGGCCGGATCGGACGGCTCGCCGCTCGACAGGTCGACCGCGGTCGGGGTGTCGATCGCGACGACCGGCACGCCGGCGGCCTGCGCCCGGCCGATGACCTCGACCGCCGAACGCACCGGCTCGCGGAGCACGCCGCGAACGCCGGTCCCGAGCAACGCATCGACGACGACCGCCGCCTTGTCGATGCCCTGCCCGAACATGACCACGTCGCGGGCGACCGGCAGGTGGACCTTGGTGATGCCCGTGTCGCGCGCGATCCGGTCCCAGTTGCGCGACGCCGAGGCGCCGCGCGGGCGCGTGTCCGAGCCGACGACCGCGACGATCACCGCGGCGCCGGCAAGGGCCAGGCGGCGCGCGGCCACGTAGCCGTCGCCCCCGTTGTTGCCCGGTCCGCACAGGATCACGATCGGACCGTGCCCCCACCGACCGAGGTCCACGGCCAGCGCCCGGATCGCCGCCGCGACGGCCGTGCCGGCATGCTCCATCAGCCGGACCTCGGGCATGCCCAGGGCCTGCGCGCGGTGGTCCGCGCCGGTCATCGTCTCGGCCGAGATGGCGGGCAGGGCGGCGCTCGCCGCCCATCGGCCACGCAGCCTGCGGAGGTCCATCTCGAAGATCGCCGGATCGTCGGCGGGCAGCGGCACGGTGGTCTCGGGCGTCTGGGATCCGACGGTGGCGGGCATCGCCCGGGAAGCGTAGCCGACGAACCGAGCGGGCGCGACGGCCGGGTCAGGCGAGCGGCAGGCGCGCCCGGATCGAGTCCGTCTCGATCCCGTCGAGCTCGAGCAGCCCCTCGCGCGCGAGTGCCCGCGCCGCGCCTGCCACGGCCGCGCGATCGTGCGAGCCGATCGGTGCCGTCGAGCACCAGCCAGCCATCGTCCGGCGTCGCGCGCAGGCGATCGAGGATCCGGCCGCGGAGCCAGCGTGAGGTGGTCGGGAACGCCGGGGCCGGCGTCGGCCGCGCTTCGCCCGCGTCGGCGAGCGACGGGCTCGGGCGCACCCGCAGCCGCCCGCTGCGCGAACCGGCACCACGGCCGGGCCGGGCAGGCCTCGCAGTCGGGGCGCACCGGACGGCAGACCGTGGCCCCGACGTCCATCACGGCGTGCGTCCAGTCGGCGGCGCGATCGGCCGGGACGACCCGGTCGGCCAGCGCCTGCAGGTCGGTCGGGGCCAGGACCTCGGCGCCGCCCGCGGCGATCCGGCCCAGGACACGTCGGACGTTCGTGTCCACCGCACCGACCGGCACGCCGAACGCGATCGCGGCGACCGCCCGAGCGGTGTACGGCCCGACCCCGGGGAGTGCCTGGAGCGCGGCCACGTCCGACGGCACCTGCCCGCCGTGCTCGTCGACGATGCACCGCGCGGCGCGCCACAGCGCCAGCGCCCGCCGGTTGTAGCCGAGGCCCTGCCAGGCGCGCAGGACCGCGGCCGGGCTGGCGTCGGCGAGCGACTCGACGGTCGGGAACGTCGCCATGAACCGCGTCCAGGCCTCGGCGGCCCGCGCCGCCTGCGTCTGCTGGGCCATCGCCTCCGAGACGAGGATGGCGTACGGGTCGGTCGTCCGACGGAACGGCAGGTCGCGGCCCTCCGCCGCGTACCAGGCGAGGATGGCGTCTCGCGCCTCGGGCGCGACGTCGATCGGTCCGGTCACCGACCTACGATAGCGACGACCGGCGGAGCGGAGGCGGGATGCGGTTCGGGGCGGCGTTCTGGGTCAACCGGACGGGGTGGCCGGCGCTGCGCGACGCGTGCCTCGCGGTCGAGCGCTCCGGCTGGGATTCGCTGTGGATCGACGATCACCTGCTGTGCGACGAGGGCGACCCGCTCGACGCGAAGCTCGAGGGCTGGGCGACGCTCGCCGCTGTCGCCGCCGTGACCGAGCGCGTCCGGCTCGGGCTGCTGGTCGCGGCCAACACCTTCCGCAACCCGGGGCATACCGCCAAGCTCGCCGCGACCCTCGACCACGTGTCCGGCGGTCGCGCGGTGCTGGGTCTCGGCGGCGGCTGGTTCGAGCGCGAGCACGACGCGTTCGGGCTCGACTTCGGCACGGGCTTCGGCGAGCGGCTGGATCGGCTCGAAGAGGCGACGGGCCTCATCCGCCGCCTGCTCGACGGCGAGCGGGTGACCCATCGCGGCCGGTTCTACGCCTTCGACGACGCGGTCTGTGCCCCGCGCCCGGTCCAGGCCCGCCTGCCGATCCTGATCGGTGGATCCGGGCCGACGAAGACGCTGCGCACGACCGCCCGCCACGCCGACCTGTGGAACGGGTTCGGGCCGCCGGAGCGGATCGCCGAGGTCAGCCAGGTGCTGCGCGCACGCTGCGACGAGGCCGGCCGCCCGTTCGACGCGATCGAGCGGACCGTCACCGTCCACGTGGTCGTCCGCGACACGGCCGAGGCCGCCACGGCGGCCTGGGACGAGAGCGCACGACTTCACGGCATCGTCGGCCGGGTCGGCGCGGACGGCACGAGCCGCGGGCTGACCGTCGGCGGCCCGCCGCAGGACGTCGCCGCCTACCTCGCCGGGTACCGCGACATCGGCGTCGGCGAGGTCATCGTCGTGTTCCGCTCGCCGTTCGACGTCGAGACGATCGAGCGGCTGGGCGAGGTCCGGACGGCGCTGGCCGCCCTCGACTGACGGGCGGTCAGGTCCCGGTGTTGATCATCACGTGCTTGACGAACGTGTAGTCCTCGAGCGCGTACTTCGAGCCGTCCTTGCCCCAGCCCGACTGCTTGACCCCGCCGTGCGGCGTCTCGGACGTGAGGGTGAAGTGCTCGTTGATCCAGACGTGGCCGAACTCGAGCGCCTTTGCGACCCGCATCGCCTTGCCGATGTCGCTGGTGAAGATCGATGACGCCAGGCCGTACGGGGTGTCGTTGGCCCACGCGATCGCCTGCTCCTCGTCGCTGAAGCGCTGGACGGTGACGACCGGCCCGAAGATCTCGTCCTGGATGATCTCGGACTTCTGGTCCGGACCGGCGATGACGGTCGGGGCGTAGTACGCGCCGGCACGCTCCGGGCGCTCGCCACCGACCACGACCTCGGCGCCGCCGCGCGCCCGGTCGACCATGCCCTGGACCTTGTCGGCCTGGGCCTGGGCGATGAGCGAGCCCATCTCGATGTCGTCGCCCTCGGCCGGGTCGCCCCACTTGATCGTCTTGACCTGGTCGGCCAGCGCCGAGACGAACCCGTCGTAGACCGCCGGCCCGGCGATCACCCGGGTCGCGGCCGTGCAGTCCTGCCCGGCGTTCCAGTAGCCCGCGAAGCGCAGCGTCTCGGCCGCGAGGTTCACGTCGGCGTCGTCGAACACGATGATCGGCGCCTTGCCGCCGAGCTCGAGGTGGAGTCGCTTGACCGTCTCGGATGCGATCCGCGCCACTCGCCTGCCGGTGACCGTGTCGCCGGTGATCGAGACCATGCGCACCTTCGGGTGGCCGACGAGCGCGTCGCCGATGTCGGCGCCCGAGCCCGACAGGACGTTGACCACGCCCGGCGGCAGGACCTCGGCCAGGATCTCGGCGAAGGCCAGCGCGGTGAGCGGCGTCCGGGCCGACGGCTTGAGCACGGCCGTGTTGCCCGTCGCGAGCGCCGGCCCGAGCTTCCAGCTGGCCATGTACAGCGGGTAGTTCCACGGCGCGATCGAGGCCACGACGCCGATCGGGTCGCGCCGGATGATCGAGGTATGGCCGGCCACGAACTCGTTGGCGGCGAGGCCGTCCATGACCCGCGCAGCGCCGGCGAAGAAGCGGAACAGGTCGACGCAGACGGTCATCTCGTCGATCGCGGCGCCGACCGGCTTGCCCGCGTTCTGGCTCTCCAGCCGGCCGAGCTCGTCGGCCTTGGCCTCGAGCTTGTCGGCGATCTTGAGCATGAGCAGGGAGCGGTCCTGGGGCGTCGTCTTCTTCCAGGTCTCGAATGCTTGCGCGGCCGCCTCGACGGCGCGGTCGACGTCCTCCGCCGCGCTGGCCGGGACGTGGGCGATGACCTTGTCGTCGGCCGGGTTGATGACATCGGCCGTCCGCCCGTCGGCGGCCTCCACGAACTCGCCGCCGATGAGCTGCTTGTAGGTCTTGACGCGGTCGAGGACGTCGGTCATCTGGGAGCCTCCTGGGCACTGGCGGTCAGACGGAAGAGTGTTGGTCATCCTAGTCCCGGGCGTGAAGTCCGTCCCATCACGCGGGCGTCGGCGGCGGGCATGGACTTGGGCGTCCGCCGTGGGCCGGTTCATCGTCCAGTCGCACTGAGGCGGCGTGCCGCCGGCGACCACGGCACGACCACGCGTTCGACGATGCCGACGGCGACATACAGCGCCACCGAGACGACCGCCGTCAGCAGGATCGCGCCGAACACGAGATCGGTCCGGAAGCTGTTCTGCGACAGCCGCATCCAGATGCCGAGCCCCTCGGTCGCGCCGACGTACTCGCCGAAGATCGCGCCGATCACCGCGTAGACGACGCTGATCCGGAGCCCGGTGAACAGCGACGGCAGGGCCGCCGGCCAGCGCAGCTTGCGGAACGTCTGGCGCGCCGTGGCGCCCATCGAGCGGAGCAGGGTCATCGCCTCCGGGTCCACCGCGGCCGAACCCGTCGAGCAGCGCGACGACGACCGGGAAGAACGTGACGAGGACCACGATCGAGGACCTTGGGCAGCAGCCCGAACCCGAACCAGATCACGAACAGCGGCGCGATGGCCACGATCGGGATCGTCTGGCTGGTCACCAGCAGCGGCTCGACCGCCCGCCGCGCCGGCTCCCAGCGATCCAGCGCGACAGCCGTGGCGATGGCCAGCGCCACCGACAGGGTGCAGCCGACCAGCGCCTCGACGAGCGTCGGCACCAGGTGCCCCGACGGCGGCCTCCCGCGCGTCCCACAGCGAGGCCGAGCACGCGCGACGGCGGCGGCAGCGTGATCGGATCGAGGCCGGCGACGCGCGTGTAGGCCTCCCACAGCAGCAGGAGCGCGCCGGCCAGCACGAGCGGCGGCCCCAGCGCCGGATCCGCGCCGCCGCTCGGTCACGGCAGGTAGTCGTTCGTGAACAGCGCCCCGTAGTCGGGCGCGGCGGTCAGCGGCTTGCCGTCCGGCCCGGTCAGCAGCCCCTGCTCGAACAGGAAGCCCGAATAGCCCTGCCACTGGGCCAGCGTCTGACGGCCCGACCGCGCCGCTTGCGTCCGTCAGGAAGCCGTTGGTCGCGAGGAACCGCTGGCTCTCGACGGGCAGCGTCGGGTTCGCCGTCGAAGACGCCCGGGTTCTGCGCGATCAGGAGGCCGGCGGCCGTCTCCGGATCCGCGGCGGCGAACGCAAAGCCCCGGGCGGTTGCCGTCACGAACGCGCGGGCAGCTCGGGCTTGGCGGCCAGCCAGCGCGCGTCGCAGGCGAGCACGACCTGGTAGAAGTCCGGGAAGCCGTAGTCGCCGAACGCGAACGTCCGGAGCTCGATGCCCCGCCCGGTCGCCTCGATCCCCTCCCAGGCCGTGAACGTGATCGCGAAGTCGGCTCGCTTGGCATAGAGCGCGTCATACGCCGCGGTGTCGAGGGTCACGGTCTTGAACGTGCCGGTGCCACCGTCGTCCTTGATCACGGCCTTCAGCGTCGGCTCCTCGTTCGGGTAGCCGAACCCCGCGTACGTCTTGCCGTCGAGGTCCTTCGGGCGCTGGATGGCCGACGAGGCGAGGACGGCGATCTCCTGTGCCGTGTGCTGCAGGATCGCCATGACCGAAACGACCGGCGCGCCGGCAGCGGCCGCGAACGTCAGCGCGTCCTGGAAGCTGATCCCGCATTCGGCCTGGCCGGCGGCCAGCAGCGCCTCGGGCGCGGTGGTGCCGTACGGCAGCACCTCGAACTCGACGCCGGCATCGCGGTACCAGCCGTTGGCGGCGGCGACGAAGAAGCCGGTGTGGTTCGTGTTCGGCGTCCAGTCGAGGGCAAGCCGGACCGTCCCGAGCGGCGCGGCAGACCCCGACGGAGCGGTCGAAGCGCCGCCCGATGGGCTCGCCGAGGGAATGGTCGTGCGGGCCGATCGAGGGCGCGCCACCGGACGGCGACGGGCCGGCGGGACCGCACGCGGCCACGAGGATGACCGCCCCGAGCGCGACGGCGAGCAACCGCCGGGGTGGGGTCGGGTCTGGACTGCTGGACATCAAGTCTCCCGTCGAACGTCGGACACAACAACGCCGTCACCGGGATCCGGGACGGCGTCAACGAGTCGACGGGCCTGCTTCCTTCGCCGGTATTAGCCGGATCAGGTTCCGCGGGTCTGTGGCGCTTGCCACACTCTCAGCGCGCGAGGCGCTCCCCGGAGGCGGTATTCGGTTGGACGACGAATTGTACACCGTCCGAAGTGCCCGGGCTATCGGGACCTGTGGCAGATGACGCAGCGGCCTTGCCGACGCACGCTTGGTCCGTCACACCATGCGTACGCTACAAGTCACGAGGAGGTCCACGATGAGACGCATCGTCATCTTCCTGGCGGGCGTCGTGCTCGCCTTCAGCCTGGCGGCACCGGTCCTGGCTGCCGATCCCAGGCACACCGACGGACCGGTGCTCCTGGCCTTCAACGGGGATGTCTCGATCCCGGCCGGCGACCAGGCCGACGTCGTGTTCGTCACCGGCGGAACGGCGACGGTTGCCGGCGCGGTCACCACAATCGTGGTCCTGGACGGCGACGCGGTCCTGACCGGCGCCACCGTGGAGTCGGTCTTCGTGGCCAGCGGACACCTGACAGTCGACGCCGCAAGCACCGTGACCGGCGACATTCGGACGCTGGATACAACCGTGACCGTCGATCCGGCAGCATCGGTGGCCGGGAGCATTTCGACCGTCGAGGCGGACGTCATCGCGGCGACCGCGATCATCGCGCCGCTCGCTTTCCTGTTCCTGCTCGGGTTCGTGCTGGTCACCATCGTGGCCGGACTCGCGCTGGCGGCACTTGGGGCTCGCCAGGTCCGCGCGGCCGAGGGCCTGATCAGCCACGAACCGGGTCAGACCCTGCTGGTCGGACTGGCCGGCTTGGTCGTCGTTCCGCTCGTGGCCGTCCTGGCAATGATGACCGTCGTGGGCCTTCCGCTTGGCCTGGCCATCCTGTTCATGGTCTGGCCGATGGCCGCCTACCTCGGTTACCTCGTCGCGGGGGTGTGGATCGGTGAATGGCTCCTGTACCGTGGCGACCGGCCGAGGCCGGAACGGCCGTACTTGGCAGCCGTTGCCGGGCTCCTGATCCTCCAGATCGTCAGCCTCGTGCCGTTCGTCGGCGCGATCGCCAGCCTGTTCGGGTTCGGTGCGGTGCTGCTGCTGGCGTGGCGGGTCTTCCGGCAGCCGACAGCGGCGACCCCGATCGTCAACGCGAGCACGCCACAGCCGATGGGCGCCTGACCCAGCGAGCCTCGGGCCGCCGTCAGGCGCACCGACGTTCGGCCCCTCCCGCCGGCGAGCCCTCCCGGTTCGCCGGCGTTTTGCTGTCGCAGCCAGGCCACGATCGCGTCCATGACCTCCGGGCCTTCGGGCTCGTTGTGGAGCTCGTGGCGGAGGCCCGGATAGGTGCGCCGCTCGACGCCCGGCGCTCCCTCGAACACCTCGGAGGCCGCGGCCGGCACGAGCCCGTCGTCGGTCCCATGGAGGACGAGCGTCGGGATGCCGAAGCCCGCCCCGCGGCCGCGCGCACCCGCGCCTGCTCGGCGAACCCCTCGGCGCCGAATCGCACCGTGCTGACCTTGACGCACAGCGGGTCGTCGACCGTCCGGGCCGCGACTGACGGGTCACGCGACAGGGTCTCGCCATCGATGCCGTTGGGGATCGAGAAGGTCGGCGCGGCGCGGGACAGGACAGCCGCCAGCGACTTCTTCCAGCCCGGGAGCGTCGAGTCCAGGGCCGGTGAGCTGAGCACCGCAAGATCCGGACGAGGGCGGTCGCTCAGCAGGTAGCCGGCCACGATCATGGCACCCAGCGAGTGGCCGTACAGCACGACCGGTCGCCCGCCCGCCTCGGCCCGCACGACCGCCAGCCGCTCGCCGAGGTCGTCGTGGAGCTGCGACCAGCGCTCGACGTCGCCACGCCGGCCACCCGAGCCGCCCATGCCGCGGTGGTCGTAGGCACTGACCTCGAGGCCGGCCGCGCGTCAGCTGGTCGCCGACGTGCTCGTAGCGGCCGGAATGCTCGCCGAGTCCGTGGACCAGGAGAACCGAGCCCCACGGCCGGCCGGCCCATGCCCCGCCGGCCTCGACCTCGTTCGCCGGCCAGTGGCGGACCAGGAGGTCCGTTCCGTCGGCGGCGCGAACGTGGCTGACGACGGACGGCATGGCGGCAGGGTACGCGACGGCCGTGCCGCGTACCCTGCCGGTTCGCCGGTGGCTGGGACTGCCTGCTAGACGGCCTCGCCGAGCGCGGCGCCCTCCGCCTGGGCCTCGCTCGGCTCGCTCGATCGCTTGCGCCCGGGCGCCGGCGCGAGCCGGGATCACCAGCGCGGCGAGCGCCCCGAACCCGACCACGACCGCCCCGACGGCGATCGCCGGCTGGAGCCCGGCGACGTACGCGGCCGGTGTCGAGTAGTCGCCGTTGGCGCTGAAGATCGAGGCCAGGACCGCGACCCCGAACACGCCGCCGACTTCGCGGATCGTGTTCGTGGCACCCGACGCCTTGCCCTCCTGATCGGGGCGGACCGCCGACAGGACGACGTTGGCGATCGGGGCGAAGAACAGGCCCATGCCGATGCCGGCCAGGATGAACGGCACGACCATCGCCTCGTAGGCGATCGTCGGGGTGACCACGGCGGCGAGCCAGGCAAGCGCGACGGCCTGGAGCGCCATCCCGGTGAACAGGATCGGACGCCCGCCGATCCGGTCGGCGAGGATCCCCGCGATCGGCGCGACGATGATCGGCATCCCCGTCCAGGGCAGCGTCCGGAGGCCGGCCTGGAACGGGCTGTAGCCCTGGACGACCTGGAAGAACTGGGCGAGCAGGAAGATCGAGCCGAACATCCCGAAGTACATCAGCAGCGAGACGACGTTCGAGGCGCTGAACGAACGGCTGCGGAAGAAGCTGAGCGGCAGCATCGGGTGGGCGTGGCGTGCCTCCCAGCCGACGAAGGCGAGGAGCAGGATGACGCCGGCGGCGATCGAACCGGCGACCTGCGGGCTGGTCCAGCCGAGGTCGTTGCCGTTGATCACGCCCCACACGAGGGCCAGGAGGCCACCGCTGATCAGGCCGAGGCCGCCCAGGTCGAGCCGGCCCTCCGGGCCGTAGGTCTCGGTCAGCCGGCGAGCGGCGAGCGGGATGAGCGCGAGCCCGATCGGCACGTTGAGCCAGAAGATCCAGTGCCAGTCGAGGCCTTCGGCGATGGCCCCGCCGACGAGCGGCCCGATGGCGATCGCCAGGCCGGCGATCCCGCCCCATGCACCGAGGGCGACGGCGCGCCGCTCGGGCGGCACGGCAGCGGACAGGATGGTCAGCGTCAGTGGGGTGACGATCGCGCCGCCGACGCCCTGGATGGCACGGGCCAGGATCAGGATCTCGGTCGACGGGGCGAGCGCCGCGAGCGCCGAGCCGCCGATGAAGATGCCCATGCCGATGACGAACACGCGCTGGCGGCCGAACCGGTCGCCGAGCGCGGCGCCCGTGATGAGTAGGACCGCAAAGGTCAGGGTGTAGGCGTTGACCATCCACTGGAGGTCGGCCAGGGACGCCCCGAGGTCGGCTTTGATGACGGGCAGCGCGGTCGTCACGACGAGGTTGTCGAGGGCGACCATGAACAGGGCGATCGAGGTGATGGCGAAGGTCCACGCGGCGGTGGAGCGGCTACGAGTCACGGGTGGGCTCCTTGTGAGTTAGTGGTCACTAAGTTCAGCGGCGAAAAAAGGGGCGGCGGGTCGACGGATCTCAGGTGGCGCCTCCCGACCCGGCCATCTCGGCCTTGGTCCCGAGCAGGCCGCTGAGCGACCAGGTCTCCGGCGTCCCGCCGAGCTCGAGGGCGGCGGCCACGTTGAGCAGCATCCCCTCGGCGAAGAAGTGGTGGATCTCCTCGTTGGAGGCGCCGCTGTCCTCCTTGACCGCGAGGTACAGGGCGGCGAACTCCTCGCGGACGACCTGCCGGACGTCGTCGTCGCCGCAGGCGGCGTAGGCCTGCAGCTGGACCCGGAGGAGGTCCGTGTCCGACAGCAGCTGCATGTACGCCTTGCCCATGAGGTCGAGGACGCTGCACTCCTGGTCGTCGGTCGGGCGGCGTCGCGCCGCCTCGTGGAATACCCCGCGGGTCCGCTGGAACCCGTGCCGGACGACGGCAAGGAACAGCTCCCGCTTCGTGCCGAAGAGCTGGAACAGGTACGGCTGCGATACGCCCACGGCCCGGGCGATCGTCTCGGTCGATGTTCCGGTGTAGCCCCCGTCAGCGAACGCGTGGAGCGCGGCGGCGACGATCTCCTCGCGGCGCTCGTCGGCGGTCAGGCGAGTGGTGGTGGCGGCGTTCATGCGACATAACTTAGTGAGTACTAAGTAACTTGTCAACCCCTCAACCGCACCACCCGCCGGCCGCTAGGATTCGGCGATGGGCTGGGAGGAAGTCGGCGATCGGGTGTTCGTGCGGCGGTACGAGTTCTACGACCAGAACATCGGCGTCGTCCTGGGGCGCGACGAGGCGCTCGTGATCGACACGCGCTCGACCCACGTCCAGGGACGCGAGATCCTCGACGACCTGCGCGAGCTGACCGCCGACCCGGTCACGGTCGTCGTCGACACGCATGGCCACTTCGACCACGCCTTCGGCAACCACGTCTTCCGGCCGGCGACGATCTGGGGCCACGAGCGCTGCGTCACGTTCCTCGAGCGGACGGCCGAGGTGCGGCGCGCGAGGGTCGCCGCGGATCAGCCGGCGATCGCGGCCGACATCGCCGAGGTCGTCGTCGACCCGCCCGACCGGACGTTCGCCGAGACCGCCCACGTCGAGGTTGGCGGGCGGCGGGTCGAGCTCCGTCACCTCGGACGCGGCCACACCGACCACGACATCGTCATCTCGGTGCCGGGGACCGGCGTCCTGTTCGCGGGCGACCTGCTCGAGAACGGCGCCGTCCCGTGGTTCGGCGACGGCTACCCGCTCGACTGGCCGGAGACGGCGCTTCGCGTCGCCGAGCTGGTGACCGCGGTCGTGGTTCCGGGCCACGGCGACCACGCCGGACGGGCGTTCGCCGAGGACCAGGCGTCGGCCATCCTCGCGCTCGCCGAGCTCGCCCGGGGCATCCATCGGGGGGAGCTGACGGTGGACGAGGCGGTCGCCCGGACGCCGTTCCCGGAGCACGCCGCGGAGGACATCCGGCGCCCGCTCGAACGAGCGCTCCAGCAGCTCCGCGGCGAGCTCGACTGAGGGGCCGACGCGGAGATTCCAGCCCAGCATGCGACCCTAACGCTTGCCTGGCACGACGTGTAACGATGATGACCATGGAGTGGATCGACGTCGGATTTGACAGCCAACAATTGGCGACCCTCGTGGACGATGTCAGTGAGGCTCACCGGGTCGCTGCGAGGAGCCTCCTTGTGGAGGGCCTCCTGTATCTGCCACGCCTTTGCGGGACTGAGCTGCGCCTAAGTCTGAGCGATGCCAAGGACGAACTCGTTCGCGTGGCGAACCACTTGAGGACCCGCACGCAGCCATATCGCGAGCTGCTGAGGCCACCGATGCAGGCGATTACGCACCCCCAACAACTTACGTTCGATACGGCATCGGAGGCAGAGGCCCGGATCATCCTGGAGCGGTTCCATTACCTTGCGTCACATCGACCTGACTCGGAGCACCATGTCCTGCGTGCACCCGATGGCCGCATTGCTGCGCTAGCCACGATGTCATCGATGGACCTGCCAACCATAGCGAGCGCAATGGACGGCGTCGCGGATGCGGATCAGATGTCGGTCATATCGCGTGTGTTTGCGTTCGATTGGGTGCCGCGCAATACGATCTCTGTCCTGCTCAGCCAGGTGGAACGCGCAGCCCGCCGCGAGCATCCTGGTCTAAGACTCCTGATCACGTATCTCAATCCGAATCTGGGTTTCACAGGTGCGTCGTACCGGGCTTCCAATTGGTTACTCATTGGAGAAGAGCGTGGGACTAGGTACGCGTACATCGACGCCGTGTACGTGACCGATCGGGAATTGCGACGACGCTGGGGTACGGCCGATCCGACGAGCCTTGTGGCGACACTAGGCGAACGCTTCTCGTTCACTAGCGTTCCCCTCTCGCCATTGCAACTCTTCGCGTTTCCGCTCGACTCGCGTGTCAGGACGGCCCTCGTTGATCGGCGTTTGAAGGTGCCGCGACCATGACCCCGGCGTCGCTCGTAGCGCCATCGCCCCTCGTCGTCATCGCAACCCAAGCATCGGGCAGCAGGCCCGCCTATCGCCGGGACCTTCTTTCGTGTCTAGCCTATGAGGACGGTCACCGCGTCAGCTTTCTTTATCGGCGGCGCTGGATCGCCGAAACGTTGCGCGGTCGAGGCGCGGACGGTCGGACGGCGCTCCTCGTGTACTGCCATCCGCCGGCGCCAGAGGATGCGACGGGCATCGCGGCGGGACGGCCGAAGTACGTGCCGCTTCGCTACGTTACGTTCGAGGAGATCGGACCCAGAGCCCTGCTCGACGGAGATCTAGCCACCGACGACACGTATGTCACGGTTACGTTCACGCTCGGCAAGTTCGTAAACGTCGCTCCGAGCACCTTGCAGGCGACGTTCCAGTCCTTTGACAATGCGGTCGGAGGCTACCCGCGCTGCCCTAAGCCCGGAAATGACGCGGACTGGGTGTTCGAGCTTGAGCCTCCGGCGGGACTCGGCTCAGACGAATCAGCCGGCATCGCTTGGCCGGCGATCGTGAGTCACCTTGCCGGAACCGATGCGTTGGCAGGCTGCACCTTCATGACCTTGGCTGGCATGGTCCGGCTGGACAAATCGGGAGCCGACCCGCGATCGGGCATGTCTCCAAAGCCGACAACGTTTGTTGGTGTTCCCGCCTACCGCCTGATTCGAAGGCGACATACGGGTTGGTCCTGGACTATTTCGCTGGAACTGGGTCGGCCTCGGCTCCCGCTCCGGAAGTGACTGGGATCGGCGACGGGATAACTGTCAGTCCGGCGATCGTTACCAGCCTCGGGGAGACTCGGCGGGCCCGTTCTCGCAATTCGATGTCGGCCTACCTACAGCGATGAACTATCTGTCCTCGTTGTCGATCACAAAGACGGCGAAGCAGGGCTCGCTCCAAGGCTGGAACTTCCAGTTGTCGTTAGTCCGGCCCGCTCGCTGCGATTCCTCCCGATTGTCCTGGTCCTCGGATTCGCGTTGAATGGCGTTTCCGTTTCCGACGTCCCAAGTGACTTTGCTGTGCTCGCCATTGCGGGGAAGGTGGCAGGCGCATTGATGGTGGGGCTTGGCGTTTGGTGGGGATTCCGCCGCCTTCCCGGTGTCTGACCCCTCCCCTACCCGCCGATCCGGACGATCCAGCGACCGCGTGCCGCGCCGGCCAGGATCCCCTCGAGTGCCTCGTCGAGCGTGTCGAGCGTCACCTCCGTCACCTGGCGGCCGACCTCGCGCGGTCGCAGGTCGGTCGCCAGCCGATCCCACAGCTCGCGTCGCCGGTCGATCGGCATCGCCACCGAATCCATCCCGAGCAGCGCCACGCCGCGGAGGATGAACGGGAAGACCGTGGTCTCGAGCGCGGCCCCGCCGGCGTTGCCCGAGGCCGCGACCGCCGCTCCGGTCCGCAGCGTGCGAAGGACGTACGGCAGCGTGGCCGCGCCGACCGCGTCGACGGCGCCCGCCCAGCGTTCCGAGTCGAGCGGCCGGCCCGGCGGCGGTCACCTCGTCGCGGGTCAGGATCCCGGCCGCCCCGAGCGTCTCGCAGCCGGTCTGCCTCGTCGTCCTTGCCGGTGGCCGCCCAGACCTCGTAGCCGCGCTCGGCCAGGATCGCGACGGCCGTGCCGCCGACGCCACCCGACGCCCCGGTCACGAGCACCGGCCCGTCGGCCGGCTCCAGCCCGCGCGCCTCGAGGGCACTCACCGACATCGCCGCCGTGAACCCGGCCGTGCCGATCGACATCGCATCGCGGGGCGCGAGGCCGGCCGCCAGCGGCACCACCCAGCCGGCCGGGACGCGCTGGTACTCGCTGTAGCCGCCGTGGCGCGACACGCCGAGCTCGTAGCCGTGGGCGAGGACCGCCGTCCCGACGACGATCGACGGATCCGAGCTCGACACGACCTCGCCGGCGAGGTCGATGCCCGGGATCAGCGGGCTGATCCGGGCAACCTTGCCGTCCGCCCGGGTGGCGAGGCCGTCCTTGTAGTTGACGCTCGACCAGTCGACCCGGATCTCGACCTCGCCCGGCGGCAGGTCGGCCTCGGCGACCTCGCGGACGCCGCGCCGGACGCGGGGCGGATCGCTGTCGGGGACCTTCTCGGCGACGTACGCGCGGAACGTGGCGGGGATCGCGGTCATTCGGCTTCCTCGTGGTCGGCAGGCCGCCATCGTAGGCCGCCGCCCGCGCCGCGGTGCGGTCGCACCCGCCTGCCGGGCCGTCGTGACGCGGCGGTGACGGCACGGTGACGGACCGCCACGACAGTGCCCAGACGGAGCCGGCGGGGGCGCAGGCCAGGTCCGACCGGCAGCCAGGGCACGAGCGAGGTGGGGCCATGGCCGAGCGGGACGTGCAGCGGATCGCCGCTGCAATCGACAAGGAAGGGCTGCCGTGGACGGCGGGCGCCACGGAGCTGACGGCGCTGTCGGCGGCCCAGCGCCGGGACTACCTCGGCCTGATCGTGACGCCCGAGGAGAACGCGCGGCTCTCCCGGGAGACGAAGCTGGCGGCCACCCAGGAACGGCGGCTCGGCGCCGCCGCCTTCGGTGCGCCGGCGGCCGTGGATTGGCGCAACAACGGCGGCAACTACGTCACGTCGGTCAAGAACCAGGGCAGCTGCGGCTCGTGCGTGTCGTTCTGCAGCTGCTCCACCATCGAATCCGCGGTCCGCATCAAGCTCGGCAACCCGAACTACGCGATCGACCTGTCGGAGGGGTTCCTGCAGTTCTGCGGCGGCGGCAGCTGCAACGGCTGGGGGCTGACCTCGGGTCTCGACTTCGCCAAGAGCACGGGCGTCACGGACGAGGCGTGCATGCCATACGTGCCAAACAACATGAGCTGCGCGACCAGCCGCTGCGCCGACTGGCAGAACCGCCTGACCAAGATCACCAGCTACACGAGCCACGCCACGACCGACGCGCGGAAGACCGCGCTGGCCACGATCGGCCCGGTCCTCGCCGGCATGGAGGTCTGGAGCGACTTCTTCGCCTACAGCGAGCGGCGTCTACGTCAAGAGCGCATCGGCGACGCGCGTCGGGCCGAACAACACGCCCGGCTACCACTGCATCAGCGTGGTCGGCTACGACGACGCGCAGGGCTGCTGGATCCTCAAGAACAGCTGGGGCACGAACTGGGGCGAGGGCGGGTTCGCCCGCGTCGCGTACGGCCAGGCCGACCTGCTGATCGACACCAGCTGGTCGTTCTACTCGGTCGTCGTCGCCGCCACCGGTGGCGCGACGTGGCAGAGCAACGTGACGGTCTCGCAGGTCTACGCCAGTCGCGATTCCCAGAACGCGTGGGCGTACCTCGCCGGGATCGGCTGGCGGCGGATCCAGCCCGGATCGGCCGACGGCGTGACGAACCTGCTGGCCCTGCTGACCGAGGCCGTGGTCAAGAGCCTGCCGGTCACGGTCTACTTCGACGCGACGTACGTGTACCAGGCCTATCTCTAGGCGACGGGCGCGGCGACGCTCATCCCGGCGCCGCGCCACCCGAGGAGGCTCCGACGATGTGGACGCGATCAACCAGATCTACTGCACCCGCGACGGGCAGAATGCATGGGCGCACCTGGCAGGGACGAATGCATGGCATCGGATCCTTCCGGGCGTCGCCGATGGAGTGACCAACGTGCACCTGCTGCTGACCGCCGCGAAGGCCAACAACCGACAGGCCTACGTCGTTCGCGACGCCAACGGCTCGATCACCGCAGCGTACGTGTGACTCCGATGAGCCCAGACGTGACGATCAAGATCTCGTTCGGCGGCGAGGGAGCGTCCGTGGCCGTCTCCCCGGCGACCGGACGACGCGCCCTCCCCGATGTCCATCGAGGAGCTGCACGGGGGCCGGCAGCCGGCGTGACCCCGCCCCGTCCGTCCGATGCGCTGGCCGGGCTCGGGGCGGCCTCGTTCGGCGCGGGCCCGCGCCGTTGCCGATCGAGGAGCTGCTCGCGGGTTCGCAGCCCGGCGCGCCGACGCCCCAGCCCGGTGGGGTCCCCAGAGGCCGGCGGCCCACCGGGCGCCGATGCCGATCGAGCAGCTCGGTTCCGCCGGCGCGTCGACCCGTCCCGGCACCCACGCCCGAATCGCCCAAGACCACGGCACGCCGCCGCCGGTCACCCTCGACGAGGTAGCCGCCGACCCGGCCATGACGACCATCCTCCTGACCGAGGCCGACAGCGGCCGATCGATCGCGGCACGCGTCGGCGACGAGATCGTCGTCGAGCTCCCGGAGAACCCGACGACCGGCTACCGCTGGGAGGTCGTCACCGCGGACGGCCTTGAGCCGGTGGCGGACGGATACTTGGCGGCCGAACCCGATCCAGCCGATGCCGAGCCCGCGTTCGGGCGCGGCAGCCTCCGCGAGCTGCGCTTCCGGGTCCGTGAACCGGGCGTCGCACGGCTCGAGGCTGAAGCACTGGCAAGCGTGGGAGGGCGAAGGCTCGGTCGACCGCCGGTTCGTCGCCGAGATCGTCGTGTCCGCCGACACCGCCGGCGACTGACCCGGCCTGGTCAGGCGCCGACGTAGGCCGCGAGGTGCTCGCCGGTGAGGGTGGAACGGGCGGCGACGAGGTCGGCCGGCGTGCCCTCGAAGACGATCCGGCCGCCGTCGTGGCCGGCGCCGGGGCCGAGGTCGATGATCCAGTCGGCGCGCGCCATGACCGCCTGGTGGTGCGCGATGACGATGACCGACTTGCCCGAGTCGACGAGCCGGTCGAGCAGGCCCGAGCAGCTGCTCGACGTCGGCGAGGTGGAGGCCGGTGGTCGGCTCGTCGAGGACGTAGATGTCGCCCTTCTCGGCCATCTGGATGGCCAGCTTGAGCCGCTGCCGCTCGCCGCCGGACAGCGTCGTGAGCGGCTGGCCGAGGCTGAGGTAGCCGAGCCCGACGTCGGCGAGCCGGTCGAGGATGGCGTGCGCGGCCGGCGTGCGCGCCTCGCCGGCGCCGAAGAACTGCCTGCGCCTCGGTCACCGACATCGCGAGCACCTCGCTGATGTCCTTGCCGCCGAGGTGGTATTCCAGCACCGATGCCTGGAACCGCTTGCCCTCGCACTCCTCGCAGGTGGTCGCGACCGTGTCCATGAACCCCAGCTCGGTGTAGATGAGGCCGGCGCCGTTGCAGGTGGGGCAGGCGCCCTCGGAGTTGGCGCTGAACAGCGCCGGCTTCACGCCGTTGGCCTTGGCGAACGCCGTGCGGATCGGGTCGAGCAGTCCGGTGTACGTCGCCGGGTTGCTCCGTCGCGAGCCGCGGATCGGGGTCTGGTCGACCGAGATCACGCCGTCCCGGCTCGAGACCGAGCCGTGGATCAACGAGCTCTTGCCCGACCCGGCCACGCCGGTCACCACGACCAGCACGCCGAGCGGGATGTCGACATCGACGTCCTGCAGGTTGTGGGCGCTGGCCCCGCGCACCTCGAGCGACGCCCGAGGGTGTCCGCACCGACGGCTTCAAGGAGGCCCGGTCGTCGAGATGGCGGCCGGTGATGGTGTCGCTGGCCCGCAGCCCGTCGACGGTTCCCTCGAACATCACCTCGCCACCGGCCGTGCCCGGCGCCCGGGCCGAGATCGACGACGTGGTCGGCGATCTCGATCGCCTCCGGCTTGTGCTCGACGACGAGCACGGTGTTGCCCTTGTCGCGCAGCCGCAGCAGCAGGTCGTTCATCCGCTGGATGTCGTGGGGGTGCAGGCCGATCGTGGGCTCATCGAAGACGTAGGTGATGTCGGTGAGCGAGGAGCCCAGGTGGCGGATCATCTTGGTGCGCTGCGACTCGCCGCCCGACAGCGTGCCCGACGGCCGGTCGAGCGAGAGGTAGCCCAGCCCGATCTCCACGAACGAGTCGAGCGTCTCCTCGAGCGTCGTCAGCAGCGGCGCCACCGACGGCTCATCGAGGCCGCGGACCCATTCGGCGAGGTCGCTGATCTGCATCGCGCAGGCGTCGGCGATGTTGATCCCGGCGATCCGCGAGGAGCGGGCGCCTTCGCTCAGGCGGGTGCCGCCGCAGTCGGGGCACGCGGTGAAGGTGGCCGCCCGGTCCACGAAGGCCCGGATGTGTGGCTGCAGCGCGTCGGGATCCTTGGACAGGAACGACTTCTGCACCTTGGGCACCAACCCCTCGTAGGTGAGGTTGACGCCGTTGACCTTGACCTTGGTCGGCTCCTTGTAGAGGAAGTCGTCGAGCTCCTTCTTGGTGAAGTCGCGGATCGGCTTGTTCGGGTCGACGAAGCCCGACGCCGTGAAGATCCCCACGGTCCACCAGCTGTCCACCTTGTAGCCGGGGATGGTGATGGCGCCCTCGGCGATCGACTTCGTGTCGTCGTAGAGCTGCGTCGAGGTCGATATCGGAGACCGTGCCGGTCCCTTCGCAGCGCGGGCACATCCCGCCGGTGACGGTGAAGGTCCGGCTCTCGGTCTTGGCCTTGCCGGCACCGCGTTCGACCGTGATCGCACCGCCCCCTCGGACCGAGGGGACGTTGAACGAGAACGCGTTCGACGAGCCGATATGCGGCTGCCCGAGCCGGCTGAACAGGACCCGCAGCATCGCGTTGGCGTCGGTGGCGGTGCCGACGGTGGAGCGGACGTTGGCGCCCATGCGCTCCTGGTCGACGATGATCGCGGTCGTCAGGCCGTCGAGCACGTCGACCTCGGGCCGCGACAGCGTCGGCATGAAGCTCTGCACGAAGGTGCTGTACGTCTCGTTGATCATCCGCTGCGACTCCGCGGCGATCGTCTCGAACACCAGCGAGCTCTTGCCGGAGCCGGAGACGCCGGTGAACACCGTCAGCCGTCGCTTCGGGATCTCGACGCTGATGTCCTTGAGGTTGTTCACGCGCGCGCCCTGCACGCGGATCAGGTCGTGGCGGTCGGCAACGTGTGTCGGCGCGGTGCAGTGCGGCGCCTTCGTGTCCGACCTCGTGGCGATGCTCAATCGGGTCTCCGTCCACTTGGGAGACACATTCTAAGGCGCTGGCGCCGGGTCAGCCCTCGGCGGCCTCGGACGCGGCCACGTAGAGGGGATCGTCGCGGCGGATCGGGTCGGGGTTCGTGCCGCGGGCGCGGGCCAGGCGCTCGGTCAGGAGCTGGAGCGGCGTCGCGCTGCCGATGAGCGCCGCGACCGGCGCTGGGAGATCGGGAGCCTCCGGTACGACCAGGCGGCCGGCCGGGGTGAGGGCAGGGTCGAGTGCCGCGTCCACCTCCGCGCTCGACGATGGCGGCGGCACGCATGCCGAGGACCCGGGCGGCGGCGAGCGCCTGGCGTGCCCGCGCGACGCGCTCGGCCCGTCGCTCGCGGTCGGTCAGGATCAGGACGAGCCCGGTCGACCGGTCGGTCGCGGGCAGGTGCCCGTGCAGGAAGGTCTCGAGGTCGCGATAGGCCGACGGCAGCCACGACGCCTCCTCGACCTTGAGGACGAGCTCGCGGCCCGCCGGACGGTCGGCGCCCGAGGCGATCACGAGCAGGTTGGACGCGTCGGCGAGGGCCGCGGCGATCCGTTCCGCGCCGGGTTCGTCGCGGTTGCCTGCGGCCAGGAGATCCTGGATCGCCGCCGGCGTCGAGCGGCCGTCCCGACAGGTGGCCGCCGACGCACGCCGCCGCGACGACGGGACTCAGGTACCCGACCGTGTGGCACCAGCCGTGGTCGAGTTCCTCGGTCTCGACGACGATCCCGGCCAGCGCGCCGGCGGGGGAGCGGCGGCTGACCGTCACCACCGCCGTCGACCGGCCCGCGTCGCGCGCCGCGCGGAGGGCCGCGTTCGTCGCGGCCGTGGCGCCTTCGTGGGTGATCCCGATGACGAGGCCGCGGGTCGGCGGGGCGAGCGACAGCTCGAACGCCTGCTCCGACCCGACCGTCGCGTCCGGGAGGCCGGCTGCGTGGGCCGCCTCGCGCAGGATCTCGGCCGCGGCCAGGGCGGCATGCTCGGAGGTCCCGCAGCCGGTCAGGATGACCGGCTCGCCCGCCTCGAGTGTCGCGCGGATGGCGTCGGCCAGCTCGGCCGCGGCCCCGCCCGGCGCGCGCGAGCCGCTCGACGATCCGCCCGGCGACCGCCGGTTCGGCCGCGATCATGTCGGTCATGTGATACGGCGGCCCGGCGCGCCGGCTCGGCGTCGGGGCGCCCTCCCAGGGATCGGGTGGTCCGGCGAGCGGGGCGGTCGGGTCGAAGGCGGGTTCGGCGGTCATCGTCGGCTCCAGGGCGGAGTCCGAGGATAGGGCTCGTGTCCGGGCACCGGTCGCCCGGACCGCGCGATGCGACAGCGGGGCTCGAGGCCGCGTCGCGGTCAGCCGGGTCGGGCGATCCGGCCGAGCCGACGCACCGGCGCGTAGCGGAACCACGCCCGCCCGACCAGCAGCTCGAGCGGGACCGGCCCGTACACGCGCGAATCGACCGGCTCGCCGAAGCCAAGCTCGGCCGCGGTCTCGGTCGTCGCGTCGCTCAGCAGCCAGGCCTCGTCTTCGGCCAGCTCCAGATAGCCCTGGGCGAAGGCCACACGATCGCCGGGCCCCGCAGCGACGCGCTTGACCGCGAGCCCGCCGCCGTCCGGTTCGCGAAAGACGACGACCGAGCCGCGGCGCGGCCAGCGGACCGTGGTCGGGTCGACCAGCAGCCAGTCGCCGGGCTCGATGGCGGGCGCCATGCTCGCCTCGACGACGGCGACCCGCCACGGTCCGCGGACGCGTCGAAGCCCCGCCGATCGACGGGGCTTCTCCGGTCGCTGGGGCGTCGCGGTCATCGAACCGGGCGCCTCGGCCCGGGAAGGCGGGTCAGCCGGGCCGGCCGGCGACCCGTGTCTTCTCGCTGCCGCCGGTCGCCTTCCAGGCGGCGTCGACCTCGTCGATCAGGTCGAGCAGCTTCTGGCCGTCGGCCGGATCGACCGAGGCCTTGACCTTCGAGGCCGCCTTGGTCGCGTTCCAGAACAGCTCGTGCAGGTTCGGGACCTTCTCGACGTGCTCCGGCTTGAAGTAGTCGTGCCACAGGACGTCGAGGTGGTGCTTGACCAGCTCGGCTCGCTCCTCCTTGATCCCGATCGCGCGGGCGCGGAACGTCTCGTCGGTGTTGGCCTGGTACTTCTCCATGATCCGGAAGCACGATTCGGCCTCGATCCGTGCCTGCTCGGGGTCATAGACGCCGCACGGGAGGTCGCAATGCGCTCGGACGGTGGTGGTCGGGGCAAGCAATCGCTTCAATCGATCCATGGGACTCCTTCGCACTGGGGCCTAGAGCGCACAACCCTACGGGATGGGGGAGTGCATCGAAGTGTCGGAGCCGCATGGGCACGTGTCAAACACGCACCGGCGTCAGGGGATCGGTGGCATTCCCCGTATGTTTGCCGACATGCCCCGGCGTCCTCAGGCCTGACCGGACTGCTCCGTGGCCGCAGGTTCGCGGAGGCTGAGGAGTTCGTAAACCCGCACGGGCACGGACTTGCCCTTGAGTTCTGGCTCCCCGAGTGGCCGGACCTCCGCCCGATCGCCGATGAGATCGAGGGTTCGCTGCGCGATGACGATGCTCCCGGCCGGAGCGAACGTCTGCAGTCGAGCGGCGAGGTTTGTTGTGTCCCCGATCGCTGTGAACGACCGCAACTCCGCACTCCCGACATTCCCGACGAGGGCTGGCCCGGTGTTCAACCCGACGCGGAACCGGGGCGTCGGCGGGCCCTCCCATCCCGAGCTCGTCTCGGCCTGGAGCCGGAGGGCGGCACGTGCAGCGCGCAAGGCATGATCGGCCTGGCGGACGGGCGCGTTGAAGATCGCCATCATCGCGTCGCCGGAGAACTGGACGATGGTGCCGCCTTCGGCGAGTACGACGGGCACCGCCGCCGCAAACGACCGGTTCAGCATGGCCATCGCATCCTCCGGGCTGACCCGCTCCGAGAATGAGGTGAAGCCGGTGAGGTCGGCGAACACGACCGTGACTTCGACTTCCTCGCCGCCGAGCTCGGCGCGTGCCGGATCGGCGATGAGGGCGTCGGCCACCTCGGGAGCGAGGTACCGGTGGAAGAGCTCGTTGACCCGTTGATGGAGGTCGGCGACGACGAGGTCTTGGGCGAACAGCCGCCAGTCGGTCGCTCTGCGACGTAGGTGCCGACACAGGCCCCGGTGACCGTGGCTGCGAGGATGAAGCCGTCGACCAGGATGCCGGGCGCAAGTCCGAGGGCGATCCCGAAGGCGAAGTAATCCACCGTCTGGACCACCGAGATGACCGCTGCGTTCCGGAACGGATGACGGGACACGCTGAACGCGAAGACGGACTGCGCCATCAGGGCGGGCACGGCAAACCGGGTGAAGAGGTCGGTGACGGCGAACAACGCCAGCAGGAGGAAGCCGGACCGACCTGGATGGAGATTCCGACGACATCCAGCTCGTTCACCGTTCGGCTCCGACCGACCAGGGCCGCCGCCAACAGGTTGGCCGCTGCGAGCACGAACAGGACAGGCGTGATGGGAACCACGGGTAGTGCCGATACACCCGGAGCCACCAGGGCCAGCGCCCCGAAGATCGCCGCTCCACCAAGTGTCGCCATCCGCTGCCGTCGACGCCGGGTCGGAAAGACCTCGATTCGGTAGCCGAATCGAGTCCCGGGTCGAGAAACCGGAGCGTCCGCCGATCGAAGCTGTCCCAGCCCGGCGCGAAGCTCGTGCTCATGGGATGGTCGCTGCTCCTCTCTGCGCGCTTGTGGCCGCCGCAATCATGCTGCGGCACGACCGCAATGACAGAGGCCACGACTGAGCCGGCGCTCTAGTTCCCTGAACGGACAGCTGTGAACACCGAGGTGACGGCGCCCACCGCCCACCTGACGGCAGCGGGACAGTTCGAAGCCACACCTCCGATGCCGAGCCTCGTTTGACACGGTCGGCGGCGACTCGGACACTTCAGGCCTACCCCAGAGACTAGGGCGGTGCCCACCTCGAGCGACGAAGGAGCACCATGTCTCGCCTGACCCGCTTCCTCGCCCCCACGACCGTCGCACGCGCCCACTGCGACATCCCGTGCGGCATCTACGACCCGCACGAAGCCGAGATCGCGGCCAAGACCGTCAGCAAGATGGTCGAGCTGATCAACGGCCTCGAAGGCGACGACACCGAGGCCCGCAACAAGTTCGCGCGCTGCGTCAAGGTGAAGGAAGAGCACGCTGAGAAGGTCAAGCGGGAAGTCCAGATCATCTGGTCCGACTACTTCAAGCCGGAGCACCTGGAGGCCTACCCGGATCTCCACGACAAGGTCTGGAAGCTGCTGAAGCTCGCCGGCAAGAACAAGCAGAACGTCGACGCCGAGGCTGCGCCCAGCTCGAGGCCGCGGTCAAGGAGTTCAGCGAGATCTTCTGGGCGACCAAGAAGTAGCCACGCGCCCGCGCCGCGGCCGGTCGGCCGCGGCGGACCACGTCCCTCGCGACCGCCTTCGCGGGCCCTGGCGACATCGCCGTCGCGGAGGCGAGCATGCCGCCGTCGATCGCCGACGGTGACTGGCTGCTCGTCGACCCCACCACTGCCCGCTGGCCGACGGCGCGGCAGCGTCGTCGTCTTCCGCGAACCCGACGGCGACGCCTCGCCGTCAAACGGGTCGCCGCCGGGCCGGTGACCGGGTCCCCTTCGCCGATGGCTGTCCTCGAGCTCGCCGAGGACGAGGCCTGGCTGCTGAGCGACGCCACGGCCGAGGAGGCCGCCGCGGCCGGCTTCGGCGAACCGATCGACTCGCGCCGCTACGGCCCCGTTCCGGTCGAGCTCCTGGTTGGTCGGGCATGGTTCCGGTACGGGCCGCTCCGCGCGTCGGGCGGATTCCCTCCCCGCGTCGCGGCGGCCACCGCCCGCCCGTCGCGCGCCGCGAGCCGCCCTGCCGCCGCGCCGGGGCGCGGCCTATCCTCGGGGCTCGTCAGGAGCCGACCATGAGTGCCTTCGACCCGACCGCACCGCTCCCCGGCCCGCCGGACCCATGGGCCGAGAGCCCGACCCCGAGCGTCCGGCCGGGCCCGCCATTCCACATGACCGACATGATCGCCGGAACCCGCCCT
>CAVRKB010000012.1:0-343652 GCA_963721545.1 uncultured Chloroflexia bacterium | reverse complement strand
GACAGTCGTTCGTGTGCTGCGAGTCGGTCGTGCTGTTCAGACATCCTCAACCCCCCATTGGTCGCTGCGGCTAAGACCGGCATGCGTCTCGAAAGTCATCTGTCGGTCGAAAACGTGAACAACGCGTTCGCGGCGTGATCTGTTCCCGCGCTCGCCTACCGTCGTTCCCACGAATGAACGCTGTTCACTTGAACAGCGTTCTAGCACTTGTATGATGTTCAGGTCAAGTGGCATCCGAGCCCGAACACCAGCCCGACACATTTGAGGAGGCCGACGAGTCGGACGTTCCGGTAGCTCCCTGGCTCCGCGCTCCCCGGAAGCCCCGCGAGCGCGTCCACCTCAGCCGCGAGGTGATCGTGGACGGGGCGCTCCGCCTCATCGACCGGGAAGGCGCGCCGAGCTTCAATATGCGGCGCCTCGCCGAGGAGCTCGGCGTCGGCGCCGGTGCCGTCTACTGGCACGTCGCCAACAAGGAGCAGCTCCTGCAGCTCGTATTCGACCGCGTCATCGGCAAGCTGCCGATGCCGGAGCCCGACCCGCAGCGCTGGCGCGAGCAGATCAAGCAGGCGGCCCGCGACGAGCGCGAGATGATGCGTCGCCATCCCGGCATCGCGCAGCTGTCGTTCGGGCGGATCCCCGTCGGGCCAAACGCTGTCCGCTACATGGAGTGGCTCCTGTCGATCCTGCGCTCGGGCGGCCTCTCCGATCGCGTGGCGGCGCTGGCCGGCGACATGATGTACCTCTACATCGGTGCTTTCAGCTACGAGGAGTGCATCGGGCTGGCCATTCCCACCGGCGACGATGCATCCGCCCGCGACTTCATCGGGGAGCTGCGCGACTACTTCGCCTCGCTGCCGGCAGACCGCTTTCCGAACATCTCGCAGCTCGCAGGCGAGCTCACGACGGGAGGGCCCGACGAGCGCTTCGAGTTCGGTCTCGACGTCCTGCTCGACGGCCTCGTCGCCCAGTCGCAGCGCGAGACTGCCTGAGCGCTGAGTTTCCGGCGCTCGGCCGGTCCAATGAGCGATGCCCACATCCGGGTCGCACGAGGTCGCCTTCGCCATCCGCGGCCCGATCGCCCGCGGAGACCTCCCCAGTCTCTGCGACCGCGTGTGCGCGGTCCTCGCTCGGAGCGGCGACGTCGTCGCCTGCGACGTCACGGACGTCGAGCCGGACGCGGTGACGGTCGAGGCGCTCGCACGCCTCCAGCTCGCTGCGCGGCGTCGCGACTGCCGCGTGGAGCTCCGCAATGCGTCCCGCGAGCTTCTCGAGCTCGTCGAGCTCATGGGCCTGACACATGTCCTCGCGGCCGACACTTGACGAGAACATGCTTTGCAGGTCGGCGCGCGTGGAACGGTCGCTGTATGGCCGACTACACGCGTACGAATCTGCGTGAGGTCGAGGACTCCGCGGTCGAGGGAGGGTTCTCGGAGTACCAGGAGGCTCGGTTCGCGAACGACGACCTCGATCTCGAGTCGCTCGGCGTGTCGTATCAGGTCGTAAAGCCGGGCAAGCACCGCGCGTTCGGGCACCGCCACAAGAAGGCGGAGGAGGTCTACGTCGTGCTGGCCGGAACCCGGCAAGATCCATCTCGACGACGACGAGGTCGACGTCGAGCGCCCTGATGCCATTCGTGTGGCACCTACCGTGACGCGAGGGTTCGAGGCAGGCGACGACGGGTTGGAGCTCCTCGTCTTCAGCCGAAGCGCACCGGGTGACGCAGAGATCGTCGGCGACTTCTTCGACGAGTGAGGCCGCCCGCCCCGTTCAGGCGGCGTGGTACTCGAGCGGCAGTCCGAAGCGCGGGAAGACGGTCTCGACGTCGAGGAAGAAAGTGAGCTCGACGATCCGGCCGTCCTTGATCTCCACGACCTGCAACGCCCACGGCTCGTAGCCGTCCCCACCCCGGCTTCGGCCTGTATTGGCCGAACGCCGGCGCGCCGTTGGCCGCGTCCACCGGAACGACACGCGAGTCCCCGGCAGGTGTTCCCGGGGCCGAACCACCAGTTGAGGATGTCGTTGCGCCCGGCGAGCCAGAGGTCGAACGGAGGCATCGACTGCGTGGCGTCCTCGTGAATCAGCGACATCAGGGCCTCCATGTCGTACTGCTCGAACGCGGTGACGTAACGCTGCAGGAGCTCGGCGTCGGCTGCATCGACCGAAGGCGACGTCGTCGCCGGCGTCACGTCGCTCGCCTCGAGCGTGGCCCGCGCCCGTTGCAGGGCGCTGTTCACGGACGCGACGCTCGTCTCGAGGAGCTCTGCGACCTCCGCGGCCTTCCAGCGCAGCACCTCGCAGAGGATGAGAACGGCGCGCTGGCGCGCCGGAAGCTGCTGGAGCGCCGCAACGAATGCGAGGCGAACGGACTCGCGCGCGCCGACGATTCTCGGCCGGATCCCCGTCCGGGACGACGAGCCCGTCCGGCATCGGCTCGATCCAGAGCTGGTCCGGGGTGCGCAGGTTCTCGACGACCGGCGCACCGGCGGGGCCCAGATCCATCGGCCGCGCACGCCGCTTGCGGCTCTCGAGCATGTCGAAGCAAACGTTCGTCGCGATGCGGTAGAGCCACGAGCGAAGCGCGGCGCGGCCCTCAAAGCGGTCGAAGCCCTTCCACGCACGGATGAACGTCTCCTGGACCGCGTCTTCGGCCTCGACGGAGCCGAGCATGCGGTAGCAGTACGCGGTCAGCTCGACGCGGTGCTGCTCGAGCTGAAGCTCGATCGTCGGAGTTGCGGCGAGGGACGTGTTCTGCACGGAGACCATCGTAGGCGCAGAAGGGCTCCGCGCGGAAGACCGGGACTCAGCCCGAGAGTCATCTCGGAAAGTGGGATAATCCCCAGCCTGTCATCGGATTCGGAGGAGGTGCCAGATTTCCACAACAACGAAGGCGCGATTCCGAGCAGCCATAGCCGCCGTTGCCCCAGGCGTGTTGCTGGTCGGGTTCGCCTACCACCCGCCATTACCAGTCGCAAATGCCACCGATCAGTCCGCGCTCGCGGAGGCAGCCGCGTCCGACACGACTCGCTGGGGACTGGCGCACCTGGCGATCGGCGTGGGGTATGCGCTTATGGCACTCGCGTTCGTCGCCCTTCGGAGCTTCCTCCGCGAGGCGGGCGAGGAGCGCGGGAGTGTCTGGGCGCTCCCGTTCGCCGTACTCGGCTGCGCACTGTTTCCGATTCTCACGGGAATGGAATTCGCACTGCTCGCGGCTGTCGAAACGGGCGGAGACGTCGAGGCTGCTCAGAGCGAGACTCGTTCCTTGGTTCATCCCCATCCTCGTGACAGGCGCGATCTGCTTCACGCTCGGAGCCGTTGGCTTCGCGATCGGGATCACGCAAAGCGGCGTGCTGAGCAAACGGCTCACACGGCTCGTCGCGGGAGCGCTCGTCATGATGGCGGCGGCGCGCTTCGTACCGTTAGGTGCAGCGCAGAAATCGTGATCGGTGTGACCGGCGTGGTTGCGTTCTGGCCGCTCGCCCAGGCGATGTGGGAGAAATCGCAGCGGGCAGCCCGGGCGACCAGCTGCAGTCGGTGCCCACTATCTGAGGAGCGGCAGCACCCGCTCGCAGATCGAGATCGACGCCCGCGACGTGGTACGGCCCTGCGGTGTTCCCAGTTCGACGCGCCCGGCGCCGGCATCCCACAGCTCGACCACGCGCGCGGCGACCTCCTCCGGCGTGCCCGCGATGCAGAACCGGTCGAGGGGCGGAGTCGCCGTGCGGAGCTCGAGCGTCGGATCGAGATCGGCGACGACCTCGAGGTAGGGCGCGACCGCCGTTCGCGCGCGTTCTCGCGCCCAGTCGCCGTCCTCGTCGACGACCGTGACGCAGCCGACGACGATCCTCACCTCGTGTTGCTGATCCATTCGCGAACGACCGGTAAGAGCTCGGGGTTCGCGCTTCCGCCGATCTTGACCTCGTCGGCGACCGTGCCTGCCCACGCGCCGTCTCTTCCCCATGTCCCGATCAACAGCGGCACGGACTCGCGGGTGCTGGGATACGCGAGCCTCGTGCCCGGGCCGAGCGTGAAGCGCTCGCCCTCGAACCGCTCTCGTCACCGGCGAGGAGCGCCCGGATGATCGCCACCGACTCGCGCAGCGCGCGCGAGGGACGTTCCTCCGCGATCCCGAGCCGGTCGAGCCACGCGCCCTTGGCGAGGCCGAGGTATGCACGACCACCCGAGACGGAATCGAGCATCGCGATCTGGCCGGCGATCTCGTAGGGTGGAGCGTGAACGGGTTGAGCGCCGCGGGCCCGAGCCGCATCCGTTCCGTTACGCGCGCCATCAGAAGCAGCGGCCCGATCGCGGGCTGGTACAGGAGGTCGTGGAAGACCGAGATCACGTCGACCCCCGCCTGCTCCGCTCGCTGAGCGATCGCCTCGTACGCGGCGGGCTCCTGGTCGGTCCGAAGCCCGATTCCGAGCTCGTGGCTTAGTCAGCTCCTCGGTCACGAGCGGCCGTTCACCCATCCTCTCGATCCGCATCACGAGCGCTCGTCGGGATCGGGGCAGCAGACGAGGTTGTCTTGCTCGAGCCAGTCCTCGTCGGGGAGACGGCGCATCTTCGCGGGGAGCAACGGCATGACCGCCTGCATTGCGAAGAGGCAGAAGTGCCGACCTTCCGGGATGCGCACGCGACTCGACTCGGTCACCTCGAAGAAGTCGCCGACCTCGAGGCCGCATACGGAACGGCCTTCGATGCGCTCGACGGTCACGCGGAGGTCGAAGAGGCGCATCTCGGTCACGTCGATCACGATAAACCCGAACCGATGGAGGCGCTCGGCGACCCCACCCGAATCGCTAAGGTGCGTGGTCAGCGATGCCCGACCACCTTCCCGTCACCGGTGGCTGTCTTTGCGGTGTTGTGAGCTTCGAGCTCGACGAGCCACCGCAGTCGGCGAGCTACTGCCACTGCAGGAGGATGCCGACGGCGAACCGCAATGGATGGTCAACGCATACACGCTCGTCTTCGGTGGCTTTCTGCTGCTCGGCGGGCGTGCGGGCGACCTCATAGGGCGTAAGAGGGTCTTCCTCGTCGGGGTCGTGGTCTTCACTGTCGCGTCACTTCTCAACGGTCTCGCTCCGAGCTCGGAGTTCCTGATCATCTTTCGCGGGCTGCAGGGTCTCGGTGCCGCCCTCATCGCGCCGGCGGCGCTTTCGATCATCACGACGACGTTCGCGGAAGGCGCGGAGCGCACGAAGGCGATGGGTGTATGGGCCGCGATCGCCGTCGGCGGAGGCGCTGTCGGCCTCGTGCTCGGCGGCATCCTCACGACCACCCTCTCATGGCCTTGGATCTTCTTCGTCAACGTCCCCGTCGGGATCGCCGTCTTCATCGCCGCGATGCGATTCGTGCCCGAGTCACGGGACGAGCACGCTCACAAGAGCTTCGACGTAGCCGGAGCCGTCACCGTTACCTCCGGGCTCCTGGTCATTGTCTACGGAATCGTGAAGGCCCAGGAAAAAGGCTGGACATCACTCCATACGGGGGGCTTTTTCGCGCTGGCAGTGGCCCTACTCGTCGCGTTCGTCGGTGATCGACGATCCGCCGAGCCTCTTGTGCGCCTGAGCATCTTCCGCGTGCCGACGGTAAGGGCAGCGAACGTCGTGATGTTCCTCGTCGCGGCGGGTCTGTTCGCGATGTTCTATTTCACCACCCTCTACCTGCAGCGCGTACTCGGCTACTCCGCCCTCGAGGCCGGACTGGCTTTCCTCCCCTTCACCGGAGGAATCATCATCGGGGCGGGCCTGTCCCAGCGGCTCGTGCCCATGCTCGGCGCGCGCGAGGTGCCACTCATCGGGATGCCCATGGCCATCGTCGGGATGCTCCTCTTCATGCGGCTGCAGCCGGACGGGTCCTACGTGACGGACATCTTGCCGGGGATCATTCTCGCCTCGATCGGCATGGGGCTCACGTTCGTGCCGATCACCCTGATTGCGACGAGCGGAATCCCCAACGATGACGCGGGACTTGCGTCAGGACTCTTCAACACGTCACAACAGGTGGGCGGTGCGCTCGGGCTCGCTGTGCTTGCCACGCTCTCGGTGAGCGCGACCGAGGACACGCTCACCAACGTCGGAGGAGAGCCGTCTCGGCAGACCAAGCGCAGGCGCTGGTCGACGGATTCCATGTCGCGTACGCCGGAAGCGCGATCCTCATCGCCGTAGGCGCCGTGCTGCTTCTCCTCTTGCTCAAGCGACGGGACGTCGTCGCGGTGGGCGAGGGAGCAGTAGCAACCGAGCCGGCCCCGGCCTGACCTCGGTGCCGGAGCTCCCACTCACCGGAGGCTGCCTCTGTGGAACTGTGCGCTTCGAGCTCGACGAGTTTGCCGCAGTCGGCGCGCTACTGCCACTGCACGAGATGCCAGCGCCGAAGCGGGACGGCTCCGTCGGCATCGGCGCAGATCGTGCCGGGCTCGCTCCGGGTGATCTCGGGCGAAGATGCACTCGCAGCGTTCCAGCCACCCGACAGGTTCGCGAAAGTCTTCTGCTCGCGCTGCGGCGCCCACCTCTGGAGCCGCGACCCGAACGATCCGACCGTGCTGGGTGTACGGATGGGCGCGTTCGACGAGGACCCTGGAGTTCGGCCGAGCTCGCGGCGGGATTCGTCGCCTACGCGGCGGTGTGGGAGCCGATCCCGGACGATGGACTCCCGCGCTATCCGGAGCGCCGACCCCCAGATCTCTAACGCGTGGGCCGATGGTGCCGGGCGTTACGCTCCTCGCGTGGCGGAGTGGACGACCGTTCGCGAGATCGCACTCTCGTTCCCCGAGGTCGAGGAAGACACATCGGGCAGGCCGACGTTTCGCGTCCGCGGGAAGCTCTTCGCCTGGCTGGCGCGCGAGCGCGACGGCGGAGGTCTCGCCGTGCGCGTCGACCGCGACGAGAAGCCGCTCATCCTCGACTCGAGTCCCGAGGTGTACTTCTCGAGCCCGCACTACGACGGCTACCCGGGCGTGCAGATCCGGCTCGAGCTGATTGACGAAGACGAGCTTCGCGAGCGACTCGAGGACGCCTGGCTCATCCAGGCGCCCCAGCGCCTCGTCAAGGAGTTCCTCGCGAGCTAGACCCGTGTGAGCTCGGGGACGGGACTCAGGCCCCGCCGCTCTCGAGCCGTTCCTTCAGGTTCTGCTGGTTCTTCGGCATCTCCTTCTGCGCCTGCCTGCGAACGACCAGCGGCACGAGCAGCTTGCCGATCCCATGTCCCTCGAAGTCGAGACTAATCGTCACGCGCGACCTTGCACCGTCGTCAAGGGGCTCGACGGTCCCGTTCACGTTTCCTCTGATCGGGCCGTCTATCCCGCGGACGGCCCAGCTCCCAGGAGGGTTCAGCTCGGTCAGCTCCGCGGTCATCGTCCGCTCGCCGCGGCCGATCCGGCGCGTTACGGTGACTCTCGAGCCTACGGCGCGAGGGCCAGCGCCCTCGAGGCGGGAACTCACGACGCTCTCCTGCCACTCGGGGAGCTTCGAGGGGTCGGTCACGTAGGCGAAGACGTCCTCGGGGCTCCTCGAGATCTCGACGCTATGCACGATCGGTGCCACGATTTCCTCCTTGTGAGTAGTGCACGATCATGCCGCACCCGGCCTGCGCCGTAAAGGCGTGATCCGACTCGGCGCGGCGCGGCCCGCGTTCTTTGGGGAACTACTGGCTCATGGCATCGGCGACGAACGAGGCGATCGCCTCCGTGAACTCCCGCCGGCTCGCTTCCCAGGCGTAGAACATGTGGCCGCCGCCGAAGTGGCGGACGGTCAGGCGCTCCGCCATCTGCGGATCGAGCCGCATCAGGTTCCGCAGGCGATCGCTCGCGTAGTAGGGCGTCACGAGGTCGTAGCGGCCGTGGGTGATGAAGGCCTTCATGTGCGGGTTGAGCGCCATCCCGTATCGGAAGTCGTCGGTGGCGCCGGGCGGAGGGCGCGAAGGCGTGCTGCTCGGTGTCGATCTTCCACGCGGTGTTGACCTCGTAGCTCAGCACGCGTGTACTCGCGGTCGGTTTCGACGCCGATCTCCGACCGGAGCAGGCGGTTCACCGCCATGGTGTAGGCGGGGCTCAGGCCCGACAGCGTGGGTCGGGCCCTGTGAACTGATCGCGGTCGGGGAACGGATCGGTGACGGTGATCGTGGAGTCGTACAGTCCGAGCACCTTGCGCTCGTCGCGAAGGAGCTCACGAGCGAAGGTGCCGATGCCGATCCGGCCTTCGGCGCGGACGACCATGTCGAGCGGGAGACCCGAGCAGATCGGCCAGCCGCGCGAGGATGCGCTCGCGCTCCGCTGCGGGCATCGCGGCGCCGCGGGTGAGGAACGGCGGTGTAGTCGCCGGTGGCGAACGTCTCGGCCTCGCCCAGCACCTGCTCGAGCGCGGCTCCTGCTCGGGAACGCGCGCGAGCGCCCGTGGTGTGACGGCAGCGGCCGCCATCGTCGGGCAGCGTGTCGATCCAGCCGAGAACGTCGTAGTCGGTTGGGCTCAACGTCGCGATCTCGAGCGCGGGCGAGATGAGGATGGCGCCGTTGAGCCCGACGCCGGCGTCTCCTGCAGCATTCGCGCCAACCGGCCGACCCGGTAGCCGCCGTAGCTCTCGCCGGCGATGAACACGGGCGAGCCCCAGCGGTCGTGGCCCGACAGCCAGCGGCCCATGAACTCGCACAACGACTCGAGGTCGCGCTTCTACGCCGAAGTACTCCTTTGGGTCGGACGGGATCGTCGTCCTTTTTGTCCTTGTCTTCACCATCTTCTCGTCTTCGATGACGCGGCTGAACCCGGTCCCGACCGGGATCGACGAACACGAGGTCGCTGAAGGCGAGCCACGACGCCTCGTTCTGCACGAGGCGTGGCGGCATCTCGGCAGCGAGCCGTCGGACGGGAAGTCGACCCGTTGCGGCCCCACCGCACCCAGGTGGAGGTAGGCCGACGACGCGCCCGGACCGCCGTTGAACACGAAGGTGACCGGCCGATCGCGATTGCCGCCCGCGGCGACGTAGGAGACGGAGAACATCTCGGCGGCCGGCTTCTCCTTCTTCCGCAGCACCAGCCACTTGGCGCTGGCCGTGTAGTCGATGGGTGCTCCTCCGCCGGTCCAGGTCGCAATCGTCTCGGCCCCGCTGGGTGGCTCGTGGTCTGGCTTGACGTCCTTCTTCTCGTCGTCGGTCATGGCCGACACGCTATCCAAGTCACGCTGTTCAGGACCAGGAAAGCCGGTCTGGCGGGGCACGTAGAGTCACGACATGACGTTCGACGTCGCGGCAGAGGCGTATGACCGCTTCATGGGCCGATACTCGGTGCAGCTCTCTCCTCAGCTGATCGACTTGGCCGGGGTGGCTCGGGCAGAAGGTGTTGGATGTCGGCTGCGGGCCGGGCGCTCTCACCGGAGAGCTCGTCGCCCGGCTCGGATCCGATGCGGTCTCGGCCGTCGATCCCTCCGAGTCGTTCGTCGCGGCAGCGACGAACGTCACCCTGGCGTCGATGTGAGGAGTCGCCGTGGCCGAGCGGTTGCCGTTCGCTGATGCCACCTTCGACGCAGCGCTCGCGCAGCTCGTCGTGCACTTCATGAGCGATCCGGTGGGTGGTCTGCCGAGATGCGGCCGGGTCACCTCGCGCGGCGGAGTCGTGGCAGCCTGCGTGTGGGACTTCAGCGCCGGGCAGGGTACCCGTGAGCGTGTTTTGGCAGGCAGCGAGCGAGTTCGACCCCTCGCGGCGGACGAGTCGGAGCTCGCGGGCGCGCGCGAAGGGCACCTCGCGCGAGCTGATGCGCTAAGGCGGGGCTCGACCGGTCGAAGAAGCGTCGCTCGAGTCGCAGCGAGTTCACGACCTTCGACGAGTGGTGGGAGCCGTTCACGCTCGGCGTCGGGCCTGCTGGGGCGTACGGGGCCGGACTCGACGCCGCCTCACGCGCGAGGTCCGGGAACGCTGTCGGCAGCTCCTCCCGGAGGCCCCTTTCAGCTTGAGCGTTCGTGCCTGGGCAGCACGCGGTGTCGTACGCGTCTAAGTCGTCGGTCTGAAGAGCCTGGCGCCTGCGGGCCGCGCAAAGCCCGATCGTAGAGATGGGAACTACAGCACCAGAGGGGGCAAAGGGTTCCGCGCGGTGACGATCCCCGTCTCCGAGCTCGCGCAGATCGTCAAGGGTAAGAACCCGAAGCGCCGCCCGCTGTTCGATCGCAGCAACGGCTTGGGCTTCTGGATCCGAATCGGCGACAAGTACCCGAACCCGGCGCTCTCGATCGATCAGCAATACCACCCGTAACGTCCGGATCCGACCTCCGTCTCGGAAGGTCCGATTGGCGCTCCCCGAGGGGCGGTGTGACAATCGCTCGACTCGTATGTCTCAGGTTCTCGACTCTCTCGACGCTGCGCGGACCGCCGCCTCGGACCACGCCTGGCGCGAGGCGTACGGCGCCTACTCGAACGTCGACAAGCGCGAGCTGACCGCCTCCGACCTCGAGAGCTACGGCGAGGCGGCGTGGTGGAGCGGAAAGCTCGACGAGGCGATAGCGCTTCGCGAGCGCGCGTACCCCGCGTTCACCGCCACCGGAGACAAGCTCGGCGCGGCCCGGATCGCGCTGACGCTGTCCTGGGATCACGAGGGCCGTGGCGCGTTCGCCATCTCACAGGGCTGGTTCTCGAACGCGGAGCGCTTGCTCGCGGGCCTGCCCGACTAGCGGAGCACAGCCGGCTGGTTCTGACGCAGGCACTCACGGCGCTGTTCGCCGAGGGCGACTTCGAGAAGGCTGTCGAGCTCTTCGACAGGGCTTACGAGCTGGCGAAGCAGTCGGGGACCAGACGGCCAGGTGCTCGCTCTCAGCGGAAAGGGCCGAGCGTTCGTCAAAGCCGGCGAGATCGAGAAGGGGCTCGCCCTGCTCGACGAGGCGACCGCTTCGGCGATGTGCGGCGACCTGCGGCCGCATTCGACCGGTCTCGTCTACTGCATCACCATCAGCTCGTGCCGAGACCTCGGCGACTACCGCCGTGCGGCCGAGTGGACCGAAGCGGCGAACAAGTGGTGCGACCGACTCGACGTGAGCGGGTTCCCCGGGGCGTGCCGCATCCACCGGGCGGAGGTCATGCGACTTCGCGGTGACTGGCCGGCAGCAGAGGCGCAGGCGGTCGCGGCATGCGAGGAGCTGCAGGACTTCGATCGCAGCATCACCGCCGGCGGGTACTACGAGATCGGCGAGATCCGACGTCAACGCGGCGACTTCGAGGGCGCGGAGGAGGCGTACCGAACGACGGACGAGCTCGGGCGCAACCCGCAGCCCGGTCTGGCGCTTCTTCGCCTCGCCGAAGGGAAGGTCGACGCCGCGGTCGCAGGCATATCGCGAACCCTCGCGGAGGTCGAAGACCCCTCTTCCGGCTCAGACGTCTTCCGGCGCAGTAGAGATCGCGATTGCGGCCGGCGATCTCAGGACCGCCCGTTCGGCCGCGGACGAGATCGAGCACATCGTCGACTCGTACAAGATCGGCGATCGGCGAGCCGTCGCCTTCGACGCGACCGTCGACCACGCGCGCGGCCAGATCAAGCTCGCTGAAAAGGACTGGGACGGCGCGGTCGGTCATCTCCAGCGAGCACGCGACGCGTGGAAACGCGTTGGCGCTCCGTACGAGACCGCTCAGGTTCGAATGCTGCTCGGGATGGCGTATCTCCGCCGAGGCGACAAGCATGGGGAAACGTAGAGCTCGAAGGCGCGCTCACAGCGTTCGAACGGCTGGGGGCGAGGCTCGAGGTAGAGCGCGCCAAGGAGCTGCTCGGCAAGCTCGGGCCCGGCGCACGTTTCTCTTCACCGACATCGTCGACTCGACCAGGCTTCTCGAGACGCTCGGGGACGAGAAGTGGAGGAAGCTTCTCGCTCGACACGACCAGCTCATCCGTGAGCGAATCGTCGAGGCAGGCGGCGAGGTGATCAAGAAGACCGGCGACGGCTTCTTCGCGTCGTTCGAAAATCCGAAGTCTGCGATCGACGCCGCAATCGCGATTCAGCGTGCCCTCAACGAGGAGATCGTCGCGCCCGACGTGAGGATCGGCGCGCACACGGGCGGGGCGTTCCGCACGGATCAGGACACGACCGACTACGGCGGCCAGGGTGTGCACGTCGCCTCGCGGATCGGTGCTGCTGCGCGTGGAGCAGAGATTCTCGTCAGCTGCGAGACGCTCGACGGCCTCGGGACGTCGTTCCGGCTCTCGGAGCCACGAGCGGAAACCCTCAAGGGGTTCGAGCAGCCGATCGAGGTCGTCTCGGTCGACTGGCGATAGCGCGCCGCCGAACTGGTCGCCGAGGCCCGCCAGGGCGGTGGTCGCTGGGGCGCCGAGTACACTTTGGCGCACACAGGACGAATACCGAAAGCGCCGCCTGCGCCCTCCCTATCCGTTCATGGCAGGAGGAGCGAGCATGCGCCGCACGGTCAGTAGGGCAACCCAGTCCGAACGGACACATCGTGGCGGTTGATGTGAGTACCGCCGAGGACGCGAGCGCGCCCCAGGCTTCGCGGCGGCTCGCGAACGAGCGAAAGGCGGCGGGCTCGAGCCCCGCCACGATCCCCAAGGACTAGTCGAGTTCGCGTGCGAGTGCAACAAGCTCGACTGCGAGAAGTCCGTGAAGGTGCCGCTCTACGTCTACCGTCGCATGGTCGAGGCGGGCGATCAGTACCTGCTGCAGGCGGGGCACCACGCATTCGCGACGTACCGCACGATCGTGACAATCGGCTTGATGAGGATCGAAGAGCGCGCCTAGAGCGGGTCCTACGGGCTGGCCCCGCAGGACTAATCCGTTTGCCTAGAGCTCCTCGCCTTGCGCGCGCTCTCGCGCGTCGGTGGAGTGCGGGCTCAGGGCCGGATTCTGAGCGCGGGGCCAGTCACCAGCACCTTACTCCACTTCGTCTACGACGGGCGGCGGCTTGGCAGCGGTCGACGTTGTCTCGGCGACGGGCTCGGCGGGCCCCCGTCCACGTACCGCGCGTTCAAGTCGGGTGGGAGGAGATCCAACGCCTCGTCGGTCATCGGTACCCCACCCTCAGCGGCGAGCTTCTTCGCCTGCTTCTTCTCCAGTTTGCGCGCCCGGCGCTCCTTGACCGTGCGCTCGCGCGCCACCTTCGCCATCGTCTGCTGCCGTTTCGAGCTCAATGTTGCTTCCTCCTTGTCGGGTGCCGCAGTGTTGCCCTCCGCCGCCTCCGGTCTACCGAGAAAGCTTCCCCTGGAGAAGAAGCAGCGGCGCGCCCGTGCACGAGCCAGCACGAAAACGCCACTCCTACCTTAGCCGGATTCCCGCCACTCGAACGTCGCATCAGCTGCATCGAGCCGGCGGGCGCCCGAGGAATCGGAGCGTTCCTCGACAGAGACCGATAGCCGCGCGCCTTTGGTAAGCCGGTGTCGAAAGCTGCCGGTCATCGGTCGGGTTCGTCATGAATCCCATCTCGACGAGGATCACCGGGACGTCCGCCCAGTTGAAGCCTGTGAAGTCCGCACGCTCCTGAAGGCCGCGATCCGGGAATCCGAGCGCACCGACCATCTCTGTCTGAACGATTTTGGCGGCGCGTTTGCTCGACGCGTAGACATCGTCCGTCCAGCCGCGTCGCAGGGCCGGATGGAGCGTGTGCGTACCGCGCGCTGTCGCGTCGGTCGACCCGTCAGCGTGGATACGAAGGAAGAGTGCGGCTCCGGCTCGGTTCGCGATCCTCGCCCGAGCGACGTTGCCCATGCTCGTCCCCGACGTCGTCGCGCGCGTCATCACGACGCGGATGCCGGCCGCCTCGAGCAGCTTGCGGACACGGAAGGCGACGCGCATGTTCAGCTCGGCCTCGGTCAGTCCGGAGACGACGCCTCGAGTTCCGCCGCCATCCTTGATCTTGCGGGTCGACGAGCCCGGGCCGATCGGCTCCGTCGCGGAGTTCGCATGGAGATCGTGACCTGGGTCGATGACGACGATTGGACGAGGCTGCGCAGCGCTGGCGGGGAGCGTAAGCAGAGGGGCGACGAAGACCAGGCAGAGTGCCCGCACCGTCAGCTCGCGGCGCGGGTCAGCCGTCTGAGCTCGGCCAGAGGGCCGATCCGCATCGCCGGACGAGGGTCCGACGCGCGCAGCTCGAGAGCGAACCGGTACCGCCTTCCCGGGTCGTACACCTTGCACGGATCCTCGCGGCATGGCGTCATCGAGAGCTTGCGCACGCGCTTTCCGGCCGAGTCGAAGAACGCGATGGTAAGCGGAACGAGCGTGTTCTTCATCCAGAACCCGCCTGTCGTGTCCGTGGAGAAGACGAAGAGCATCCCGTCCGCAGGTGCCTTCCTCCGGAACATGAGCCCGCGCTGCCGCTGCGCCGGCGTCAGCGCCAGCTCAGGGTGGAACGGCGCGCCGTCGAGGCGAAGGTTCGCGGTCACCACACCGCCGCCCGCCTGCGCCGACGCGGACGTGAGCACGGCTGCCGCGACGAGAGTGAGAACAATGAAGCGGAGCACGCCGAGACGATAGGCGCCGGCAGACATGTCGCGTCGTCCGACTAGCGTTTTACGGGTGAGCATGAGCCTGTACGCCTGGATGTTCCCGCTCGTCACCGATCCGGACGAGGCGACGCGACTCGTGGAGCTGGAGGACGAAACCGTGGTCGAGCCGATAGTCCCGACGTCACGCGGTTCTTCGCCGAACTGATGGGGTACGCTTGTGGGGTGGGGGGGGGGGAGGCGCGCGGGCTCTAGCCGACCATCACCGCAACGCGCTGCACCGCGTTGTTCTTGTAGCCGCCGAGGTTCCACGGCGCCTCGAGCGGCTGCTCGTTCCCGGCCGCGTCGCGTGCGCGGCAGCAGAGCTCGTACTCGCCGGGCTCCGCGTCCCAGGTGAAGCGCCACGAGCGCCACGCCCACCGGCCGAGCGCAGCGTCGCCCAGCTCCGCCGGGGCCCACGAAGCACCGCCGTCCGTCGACACGTCGACGCCGGCGATCTCCGCCTCGCCGGACCATGCTCGCCCGTGGATCTCGCACGGCCCGGCCTCGACGACCCGCTCACGGGTGAGAAAATCAGGGATCCCGGGCGGCACCATGAGCGAGCGCGGCGCGATCATCCTGATCGGCTCCCCTGGCTCTTCTTCTTCCTGACGAAGTCGGTAGGAGTGCCGCATCTGGTACCCGCCGAACGGCTCGTCGAGCAGGGTGATCCGCGAGAGCCACTTGACGCTCGTCATCCCGTACCAGCCGGGAACGACCAGGCGCAGCGGATAGCCGTGCTGCGGCGGGAGCGGCGTGCCGTTCATCTCGTACGCCAGGATCGCGTCGCCACCGAAGACCTCGTCCAGCCGAAGGCTGCGGGCGTACGCCTGCTCGCTCCCCGCCCTCGACCCCACGGTCGAGCCCCGTGAACAGGACCTCGACCGCGTTCTCCCGAACTCCTGCTTCCTCGAGCAGCCCAGCCACGGGCGTCCCGCGCCACTCGGCCGTGCCGACAGCCTCGACCAGCCATGGCTGGCTGACGACGTGTGGCTCGACGTGCGCACGCCCGTTTCCGGCGCACTCCATCGTGACCGCGATCTCGACCGCGGGTCGGGCGCGCAGCTCGTCCAGCGACAACGACAGCGGCCGTTCGACGAGCCCGTCGACGTCGAGCGCCCAGCTCCTGCCGTCGACCTCGGGGATGTCGTAGTGCGTCAGCAGGTAGTGGAGCCCGATCGGCGTGATGTCCCAGCGAAGCGCCTCGAGCGGCATGCCGTGGTTTCGAGCAGCGAGCTGGAGCTCCTCGAGGCTGATCCCTGCGCTCACGTGCCGAGAACGTTAACGGCGCGAGCGGTGACGAGCACGATAAGGACCAGTGAGATGATCGACTCGACACCCACGAGCAGCTTGGCCCTCAGAGTCAGCGGCATGGAATCTGTCGGGCTGAACGCGGTCCCGCTCGTCAGGGACACGAAGAGGTAATCCCACACCTGTGGTCGCCAACCCTCCCGGGCGAGCTGGGATTCTCGTCCTGGGGAAACTGGAAGTCCGGCGTCGTGCGCTCGTGCCTCGTGCGTTCGAACGGTCCACCGTCATCGATGTCCCAGTAGCAAAGCCCGAAGACGATCACGTTCACAATCCAGATCGCGGCCGCCGGTAAAAAGCAGCTGTCCTCCACCAAGCGTGCCGCTGCTTGCAGAGACCAGCGCCGCAACGAGCGTTACGAGACCGACGAGGTTCCCGAGACGATCACCCCCAGGAGCACGAGAGACGCCCTGCGCGTGCTCGCGAACCCGATCTGCCGTCCACCGAGCCAGAGATCGAACCAGAGGAGAAGACTCGGCACAGCCAGTACCAGCCATGTCCACCAACGGAGCTCGACGAGCTCCCATCCCTCCTTCCAGCTGACGAGGGCCATCAGGAGGAGACCACGGCCGCGATGATCACGACCGAGGTGGCCTCCCGACGCGCCTCGTACCAGCCCTCGCTCACCTGGTCGTCGGCACGGCCACTCCCTCAGTTCTCGACGCCGCCGGCGACCGCGTCGTCGATCGCGTTCAGCGCCGCCTCGTCGAGCTCGATTCCGTACGCCGCGGCGTTGTCGTCCACCTGCTCGGGCCGGCTCGCTCCGACGATCGCGGAGGCGACGTTGGGCTGACGCATGACCCAGGCGAGGGCGAGCTGAGACATCGTGATCCCGAGCCCGTCGGCGACGGGGCGAAGCCGCTGCACCGCTGCTAGGACGTCGTCCTCCAGGAACCTGTCCATCGCCCAGCCCATTGCTTCGGACGCCGCACGCGAGTCGTCCGGTCGCAGGTCGCCGGGACGGTACTTCCCGGTCAGCACGCCCTGCGCGAGCGGAGACCAGACGATCTGAGAGATCCCGCTCGCGGCGCAGAGCGGGATGACCTCCTTCTCGATTCGGCGTCGAAGGATCGAGTACTGCGGCTTCACCCAGGAGGTCACCCGCCCGCGACTGTGGTCGCTGCGACCTGGGCGCGCAGACCCTCATCGAGCGATACGGTCGGATGCCAGTCCAGGATGGCCGCTGCCCTTCGAAGATCCGCGCCAGTCTCCCGGACATCACCGGGTTGTGGTGGAAGTTCGCGAACTCGATTGGGTCGCCCAAGGATCTCGGCAAGGGATGTGAGCACTTCCCGCACGCTCACCCGGGACCCACCCCCGATGTTGAAGATGGCCTCGTCCCGCATGCGACCGACCCGCTCGAATGGTCGCTTCCACGGCGTCCGCCACGAACGTGAAGTCGCGCACCTGCTCACCGTCGCCATAGACCTCGACGGCGTCACCCTCTCGGGCCGCCGCGATGAACCTCGAAAAGGCCATGTCGGGGCGCTGGCGTGGTCCATAGACGGTGAAATACCGGACGCATCGTGCATCCATGCCGGCAGAGCGGCGATAGGCCATCACGAGCTGTTCAGAACACAGCTTCGTCACCCCGTATGGAGAGATCGGTTGCGGCGTGGCGTCCTCGGGCGTCGGGTAGCGCTCGGCATCGCCATACACGGAGGACGACGAGGCGAAGACGATCCGCGCCTCCGAGCCACGCATCGCCTCCAGGAGTTGTTGCGTTGCGACGATGTTGTTCCGGACGTAGGAGCCGAATGCGTCGCCCCAGCTCATCCGGACGCCAGGTTGGCCAGCAAGGTGGTACACACAGGACGCATCGGCAAGCAACGGCCCAAGTTCGTCCTGAGCCAGATCAACACGTTCGAACCGGAACCGGTCGTGATCGAGAAGGTCTTCGAGGTTCGAGTGTTTCAAGGCGAGGTCGTAATAGTCCGTCAAGCAGTCGATGCCGACGACGTCGTTCCCTTGTGCGAGCAGGCGGGCGGCCAGGTGCGAACCGATGAACCCGGCGACGCCGGTGACCACCACGCTCATCTGCGTCGGGTCCAGGAACCGTTACCAGATCTCGTCACGCCGACGCCGCGGTTTGGCGAACCGGACGCGACGTACCGATCCTCAGGAGGTCGAGACCAGCGTTCGTCGCCCGAAGTGGATCCCACGCATACCTGCCGTCGACGAGGAGTGTGCCCTTCATCACGTCCGCTGCACGTGAGAAGTCGAGGTCCACGATCTCGGGCCATTCCGTGCAGAGGATGGCGGCGTCCGCTCCTCGCATCGCCTCCATCGGATCCCCGATGATGGACAGCTCGGCGTCCGCTGCTGGGAGCAGATCGGAGGTCACAGCGGCGTCCCATGCCACCACCTCAACCCCGGCTGCCAGAAGCTCTCGAGCGATCTGCAGACCGGGGCTTTCCCGCACGTCGTTCGTTCCTGGCTTGAACGCAAGACCGAGCACGGCGACGCGTCGGCCGCTGAGGCCATCGAGCGCATCCGCCAGCGTCCTGATGATGCGGCGGCGCTGCAGGTCGTTGACCTCCTGCGTCGCGCGCATGAGCTCCATCGGCTCGTTCGCGGCGCTCCCCATGCTGACGAGCGCCGCGACATCCTTGGGAAGGCAGCTGCCGCCGTAGCCGACTCCCGGTTTCAGGTATCTGGACCCGATGCGCGGATCCAGGCCGACCGCCTGGAGCATGACGAGCGGATCGGCTCCCTCCCGCTCGGCGAGTCTGGCCATCTCGTTCGCGAAGGAGATCCGCATGGCGAGATAGGCGTTGGACCCATACTTCGCGAGCTCGGCGGTGCTCGTGTCGGTGATGATGACCGGCGCCGATGTGAACGCCATCAGGTCGCGCAGCGCTCGGCAGCCTCTCGGTTCTCCGACCCGATGAGGATCCGCGAGGGTTTGCGGAAGTCCTGCAGCGCGCGGCCCTCCTGCAGGAACTCGGGGTTCGCGACAACGGGAACCTGTCCTCCGATCAGGCGCTCGATCTCAACCTGCGCCCAGCGGGCCGTCCCAGGTGGCACCGTGCTGCGAATGACCATGACGTTCTCGCTGCTGGCGCGGCTCCGACCGTCGGCGATCCACATCAGCACCTGCCGAAGCATGGACAGGTTCGGGTAGCCGGCCTCGCCCTGCGGCGTGGGAACCGCGATGAAGGTGAAGGCTGGGTGTGGCCACTCCTCCTCGCGGACACTGTGGAATGTCAGCCGGTCGCCGGCAGCACGCGCGGCGTCCTCGAGGCCGGGCTCCAGCATCGGGAATCGGAGCGTCACGACATGCTGCGATGCGACCTGATCCACGTCGAACGCACGGACCCGCAGCCCCTGCTCCGCGAGGCCAACAGCCGTCACGAGCCCAACGTACCCGCAACCCACGACCGCGATCTGATCGGCATCTGCCGACTGCGTCTTGCCGTTTGTCACCGGGAGCCGACGCCTGTTTCATGTGCAACAGATCCGACGCTCAGCCAGCGGCGCGCCCACAGCTCGAACATCAGCAGCGACCAAAGCTGGCTATCGTTCTCCGCCTCGCCACTGCGGTGACCCGTCAGGAGTGCCCGCGCGGCCGATTGATCCACGTGATCCCGCGCGGCGGCATCAGGCGCGAGCACGATCTCTTCGAAACGGTCGCCGAGCGGTCCTCGAAACCAGTCGCGATTGGCACGCCGAAGCCCATCTTTGGTCGATCGACGTGTGAGGCGGGCATGAGCCGCTTTGCGATCACGCGGAGCAGCACCTTGGTCGTGCTGCCATTGATCTTCCGGTCCGTCGGGAGCTTCGCCGCGAATTCGACCAGCACATGGTCGAGCAGTGGCGACCTCGCCTCGAGCGAGTTCGCCATCGTGGCCCGGTCCATCTTGACGAGGAGATCCTCGGGCAGATAGGTGAGCAGATCCGTTCGCAGCAGCCGGTCGATCGGATCCAACGGGCCATCCTGAAGGACGCCAAGCAGGTAGGGCGTCGACCCGTTAGCCCCGATCATCAAGTTCGGACCTGGCCGACTTGCCGAGCATCGTCATCTGCCGGACGTAGCGCTCGTCGGCATCCAGGCCGAAGAGGATCTCCGCATTCTGAAGTCGCCGTCGGAGGCGTGATCGTGACCCCAGGGGAGTCGTCGCGGCGCGGCCAGCGCGGGCCGCGGCACGCAGGAGAGGGCTGGGTATCCGGTCCAAGGAGCCGAAGATCGCGTGATAGCCGTATCTCCCGTACCCGCCGAACGACTTCGTCCCCTCCGTCACCAGTGAGAACGACCTTCAGGTCCTGGCCGGCGATCTGCGAAACCCGGAACGTGGGTACGGCCGACGAATCTGCAAACGGCTCATCGTAGTGGTCGGCGAGTTCGGGCAGCAGCTCGATGGCGTCGAGACGAACGATCTCCTCCGTGTGCACCGTCCCGTATCGTTCCGCGACCGCCCGTGCATATCGGAGCTCGTCGTAGGCTCTGGTTCTCGAAGCCGATCGAGAACGTCCGGACCGGTTGGCTCGACTCTTCCGCCATCAAAGCGGTGACGACGGTCGAGTCCATGCCGCCGCTCAGGAAGACACCGACCGGGACGTCGCTGCGGAGACGTAGCCGCACCGATTCCCGGATGATCGCGTGACCCTCCTCGACGTCCTCCTCGAAGGGTCGACGGGTCTTGGGCCCATAACTCGGCGTCCAATAGCGCTCGATGGTTGGTTCATCGCCATCCCAGACAAGGGTGCTCGCCGGCGGCAGTTTCGCGACGCCTCGAAGGATCGTCCATGGGGCGGGCACGTATTGGTACTGCAGATACAGGTCGAGGCTCTCGCGGTCGACGACGCGTTCGACCGTCCGGGTCCTGCAGGATCGCCTTCAACTCCGAGCCGTAGGTCAGCCGGCCGTTCGCCAGGCGCCAGTAGAGCGGCTTCTTGCCGAGGCGATCCCGGGACAGCACGAGGCGATTCAGGCCGGCCGTCCCAGATGGCGATGGCGAACATGCCCCGCAGGTGCCGCACGAAGGCCGTGCCGTGCTCTTCGTACAGGTGGACGATCGTCTCCGTGTCGCTCCGCGTCTGGAAGATGTGGCCACGTCGTTCGAGATCCTCGCGAAGCTCGATGTAGTTGTAGATCTCGCCGTTCTGGGTGGCCAGGATCAGCCCGACTCGTCGGTCAGAGGCTGGCGGCCGCCCTCCAGGTCGATGATCGAGAGGCGGCGGGCGCCGAGCCACGCCTTCGCGTCGCCTGCCATGTACTGGTCGTCAGGGCCGCGGTGCGCGAGCGATCGGAGCATCGCATCCGTCAAGGCCGCGTCGCCCTCACGCACGCCGTCACGCGTGGCAATGCCCGCGATGCCACACATCTCAGGGCATCCGTACCGTGCGCACGACGCGAGTCGTGATGTCGTGTCGAGTATCCAGACACGTGGGTCGGTCAGTCTCGGCGTCGTGGATCCGAGGTCGGACGGAGGCCTTTCTTCGCGCGCATCAACTCCCTTACCTCCTTAGTGTCCCGACACCAGAGGCGCGCAGCATACTGGGCCATCTACGAGCGTGTCGACGCTCGCGTTGCTTGCGGTCACCGGGGTTCGGACTCGCGTCCCGAGGTTGAACGAACCGACGCTAGAATGCGCGGACTGTCTGCCACGGACGGTGCGCAAGCCCAAGGCGGGCTGAGCGCCGAGAACCGATCTCGATCGTGGCCGCGGGCTCAGCTAGCAGGAACGGCATTATGTGCGGGATCGCAGGAACGCTCGGGCCTCCCGGTGATCCCCAGGAACGCGCGGCGATCGCGGCCAGGATGGCAGAGACGCTCGCCCACCGCGGTCCGGACGACTTCGGGAGCTGGGCCGATCCCGCCGGCGAGGCCGCGTTTGGTTTCCGGCGGCTCTCGATCCTGGATCTGACCCCGGATGGGCATCAGCCGATGACCTCATCGGACGGACGTTTCACCGTCGTGTTCAACGGCGAGATCTACAACTTCGCCGCGCTCAAGGCGGAGCTCATGGCGGCCGGGTGTTCATTCAAGGGCCGATCCGACACTGAGGTGCTCCTGGCATCCATCTCCCGGTGGGGCATCGAGGACGCCATCCCGCGGCTTTGGGGGATGTTCGCATTCGGCTTGTGGGACGCGAGAGAGCGTGTACTCCACCTCGTCCGAGATCGGCTGGGGAAGAAGCCCCTCTACTACGGGTGGCAGGGGACGACCTTCCTGTTCGGGTCGGAGCTCAAGGCTCTTCGGGCGCATCCCGAATTCCGCGCGCCCATCGACCGAGATGCGCTGGCGAGCTACCTGCGGTTCTCCTATGTCCCCGCCCCGCGGTCGATCTACCAGGATGTCCGAAAGCTGCCGCCGGCGAGCTGGGTCACCGTCCGATCCGATCCCGCGTACGACATGCGCGGCCCGCGAACGTATTGGGACCCGGTTTCCGTCGCGCTCGCCGGGCAAAAGGATCCGCTCCTCCTTAGCGATGACGACGCGACCAGCGAGCTCGAAGAGCTCCTCTCGGACGCCGTCCGCCTGCGATCGATCGCTGACGTCCCAGTCGGGGCCTTCCTCTCGGGTGGCATCGATTCCTCGACGGTGGTCGCTCTCATGCAGGCGCAAAGCCGGCGCCGCGTATCCACGTTCACCATCGGGTTCGACGCCTCCCATTACGACGAATTGGCTCAGGCGAGGACGGTGTCCCAGCACCTCGGGACCGACCACACGGAGCTACGCGTGACTCCAGAGGACGCCCGCGCCGTGATCCCGCGCCTTGCCGAGCTCTACGACGAACCGTTCGCGGACTCCTCCCAGATCCCGACATTCCTGGTTTCGGAGCTCGCGCGACGTCACGTTACCGTCGCCCTCTCGGGCGATGGCGGGGACGAAATCTTCGGCGGATACAACCGCTATGTCGCCGGGCACGCGAATCTGGAGGCGCTTGAGCGGCGTCCCTTTGTCGGTTCGACGCGGTGCGGCCGGGCTTGCCGAGGCGATCCCGCCGCGGGCGTGGGATGGGTTGGGGGCCGCCGCCGACCGCCTGCTTCCGACGACGCGGCGCGGGGTCATCACCGGTAACACCGTGCACAAGCTAGCGAGGGTGCTCGACCTCGGGAGCATCGACGAAATGTATACCCGGCTCGTATCCACCTGGCCGGATCCGGAACGCCTGGTCCGTGGCGCGCACGAGCCCGAACTCCCATGGCGAGTGTCGAAGACGACCCTAGCAGACCCCGCCGACCGAATGATGCTCTTCGACCTGCTTGGGTATCTTCCTGACGACATCCTCGTCAAGGTGGATCGCGCCAGCATGGGCACCAGCCTCGAAGTCCGGGCCCCATTCCTCGACCATCGGGTGGTCGAATTCGCCTGGCGGCTGCCTGCGAACCAGAAGATCCGGGGTGGCGTCGGCAAGTGGCTTCTCCGACATCTCCTCGAACGCCACGTACCGCGAACGCTGTTCGAGCGTCCAAAACATGGCTTCGGGGTTCCGATCGATGCCTGGTTACGAGGCCCGCTCCGAGAGTGGGCCGAGGATCTCCTGTCTGAACAGCGGCTCCAGCGCGAGGGCTTGCTCGATCCGGCGCCGGTTCGGTCTGCCCTTCGTCAGCACCTTCAGGGCAGGAGGAACCTCCAGCACCAACTCTGGGCCATCCTCATGTTCGAGTCGTGGCTCGACAAGGAACAGAGCGTCGGGCGCCTTTCGTGAGGGTCGCGGTCGTGGGCGGCGATGCGGGATCCCTTGTCCAGTTCAGGGGTGAGATGCTCCGCTCCATTGCGGCATACGGGCACGAGGTGCTCGCCCTTGCTCCCGACAACGATGCCGGGCATAGGCGCGACCCTGGGATCGATGGGCGTTGCGTATCAGACGGTGCCGCTGTACCGAACCGGTACCAACCCGCTGCGTGATGGGTCCACCGTTGCCTGGCTAGCAAGGACCTTTCGCAGGTTTCAGGCCGATGCGGTCCTGACCTACACGGCCAAGCCCGTCATCTACGGATCGATCGCGGCGCGACTCGCCGGCGTGCCGCTGCGCGCCGCGATGATCACCGGGGTGGGATCCGGCCTTGGCGGTGGATCGGGACTCCGTCGGCGTGCCCTTTCCTCCTTGTACGCAGGCTGTACAGGGTCGGTCTGGGCCACGCGCACGTCATCTTCTTCCAGAACCCGGACGACGAGGATTTGTTCCGATCGATGGGCCTCGTCCGCAACCGCCATCGGGTCATTCGAATCAACGGCTCGGGCGTTGACCTCGAGCGCTTCTCGCCTGCACCTTTCCCGCCGCCGCCGATCACGTTTCTGATGATTGGGCGTCTACTCCGCGAGAAGGGCGTGTGGGAATATGCGGAGGCGGCGACCCGCGTTCACCGCGTCCACCCGGAAGCCCGATTCCAGCTGGTCGGGCCGCTGGATTTCGAACCCCTCGGCGATCACGCCCCGAGAGCTCGAAGCATTGCGCAGAGCGGGCGCGGTCGAGTACCTGGGTACGGTTCCCGACGTACGCCCTCTTCTTGCCGGAGCGCACGTCCTTGTGCTGCCGTCCTATGGCGAAGGCATGCCCCGCTCGGTCCTGGAGGCGATGGCGATGGGCCGGGCCGTTCTCACGACCGATGTGCCCGGCTGCCGCGAGACGGTCCGAGAGGAGCGAAATGGCCTCCTCGTCCCCGCCCGCAACGCCGCCGCCCTGGCCGACAGCATGCTCCGGATGCTGGCCCAGCCGGAGCTGCTCGAGCCGATGGGACATGCGGGCCGCGCCATCGCCGAGGAGCGTTTCGACGTGCACGCGGTGAACCGCGTCATCCTGGCCGCAATGGGCCTGGATATGAAGGCTGAGTGATATTCGAGATGACGGGAGAAGCCATGAACGAGAAGGTGGGCGTCGTCGGACTCGGCTACGTCGGGCTGCCAGTTGCCCTGGCGTTCGCCCGGCACTTCGAGGGCGTCGTCGGGTTCGATATCGACGGTCGGAGGGTCGAGGAACTGCGCCACTGCCACGATCGCACCGGCGAGCAAGACGAGGAAGCGCTGCGAAGCACGACCCTCCGGTTGACATCCGATCCCGAAGATCTACGGGGATGCAGCTTCTTCGTTGTCGCAGTGCCGACACCCGTAGACGGTGACAATCGGCCCGACCTTTCGCTGATCGATCGGGCCTCGGCGACCGTTGGCAAGGTCCTCTCGAAGGGGGCCATCGTCGTCTACGAGTCCACCGTGTATCCGGGGGTCACGGAGGAGATCTGTGGGCCGATCCTGCAGCGCGAATCAGGGCTGCGCGCTGGCACCGACTTCACGCTGGCGTACTCGCCGGAGCGCATCAATCCCGGCGACAAGCAACATACCCTGGAGCGCATCACCAAGGTCGTCGCCGGCCAGGACGAGAGCACGCTCGATCGAGTGGCCGCCGCATACGGCCGGATCGTGACGGCCGGCATCCACCGAGCCGCATCGATCCAGGTCGCCGAGGCCGCCAAGGTCATCGAGAATACCCAACGAGACCTCAACATCGCGCTGATGAACGAGATCGCACTGATCTGCGACCGGATTGGGATCCGTACCGCGGACGTCCTCGCGGCCGCGAGGACGAAGTGGAACTTCCTGCCGTTCAGTCCGGGCCTGGTGGGCGGCCACTGCATCGGCGTTGACCCCTATTACCTCACCACCAAGGCTGAGCAACTCGGATATCAGCCCGAGGTCATCCTCGCGGGCAGGCGCATCAACAACCGCATCGGCGAGTTCATCGCGGGAAAGCTCGTGAAGATGCTCATCCACGCGGGCAAGCCGGTGAAAGGCGCACGAGTCGGGATCCTGGGGCTGTCCTTCAAGGAGAACGTTTCTGACCTCCGAAACAGCCGGGTGCCGGACATCGTCCGCGAGCTCGGTCAGTTCGGGATCATTCCACTCGTCCACGACCCCCTGTGTGTGCCCGAGAGGCCTTGCAGCAGCTACGGGATCGCCTTGTGCGACTTCCGACGAATCTGACCCACCTCGACGGCCTCATCTTCGCCGTCGCGCATGCAGCGTTCTTGGAGGATGGGCCGCCCAGATCGTGGATCGAATCGATCCCGGTGGCGTGCTGGTCGATGTCAAGTCCGTCGTTCCGCCGAGGTCGGTCCCTATCGGGATCCATTACTGGAGCCTGTGATCGGCGACATCTCGGGGAGGCCTGCGTCCGTCGGAAGGGGCCTCAGCCTGGTCGCCCCGTCGGCGAAGCCTACGCTCCTTGGGCTCGCTTCTCGGCGCCACCCTGCTGATCGTAATACCCAACGTAGTCCGATGCGTCCCCCCGGGCGCGAGCCGGAATTCGGATGAGCACCGCCCCGAGCACGTTTGCGCCGGCGGTGGCGAGCGCAGCGCGCGAGTGGCGGACCGCGCCACGACGGCTGCGGCCAGCGTTGATGACGAGCAGGGTTCCGTCCACGACTGAACTCAAGATGGCCGAGTCTGTGACGGCCTGGAGCGGCGGGCCATCGAAGATGACGAGATCGCCTTCAGCAGTAAGGCGTTCCAGGACGGTCTGCATCCGCTCCGAGCTGAGGAGCTCAGCCGGGTTGGGCGGTAGCGGTCCCGACGTGAGCACGCGTAGATTCGCCTGCTCGGTGGGATGGGCGATCGCCTCGAGGCTCACGCCGTTGCTGCGCAGCAACGTCGTGAGGCCATGCGCATTCGGAAGATCGAAGGCGAGGTGGATGCCTGGCTTTCGCAGATCCGCGTCTACGAGCACGACGCGACGGCCGGCCTGGGCGAATGCGACGGCCAGGTTCGCGGCGGTCACCGTCTTCCCTTCCCCCGTGGTCGAACTCGTCACGAGAAGGGTCTGTAACGGGGCGTCGACAGCGGCAAACTCGGTATTCGCCCGGAGCGTCCGGTAGGCCTCTGAGGCAGCAGATCTCGGGTAGAGAAGGATAACCAGCCGGTACATCTCCTTCGGGTCCCGATCGCCCTTCATCCGCGCGACGGTGCCGAGTGTGGGAAGTCCGACCGCGTCCTGGATGTCGTCCGAGTCCTTGATCGTGTCGTCCAGGTACTCCCTTAGAAAGACGAACGCAGCGCCGAGAAGTAGCCCAACGGTCGCCGCTAGCAGGGTGTACAGCAGCGGCTGCGGCGAAACCGGCGTTGAAGGTGCCAGGGCAGGGTCGACGACGCTGAGACGGTTGGAGGCGTTGTCGGACATGTATGACAGGAGGGTCGCGTAGGTCGATCGGAGGGTCACCAGTCTTCCCTCGAGTGTCTGCAGCTGCTGCTCCTGTTCAGGCGTCCGATTCGGGATATCGGTCAGCGCCAACATCTGTGCCTGGACTCCCTCGGTCTGCTGCTGCGTTGCCTCAAGGTCGGCTTCGATCGAGCTCTGGATGTCCGCCTGTTTGCCCTGGATCGCGGGCGAAGCCGCGATCAACTGCTCCGCGACGGCGTTCGCGATCGCGGCCGCGCGCGTCGGGTTCCCGTCGCGCGCGGTGATTGTCAGCAGCGTGTTGTTGAGTGGGATGTCGGCTACGACCCGGCCCCGCAGTTCGTCGGCTGTCCCCGGAGAGGCCCAACTGCTTGATCACTTTGTCGAGGATCGGGCGAGTGGTTGCGATGCTCGCGTATGTCGTCGACAAGCGCTGGGAGGCGAGGAGCTGGTTGTAGTCGGGGTTTATCGCGGAGAGCGATTGGCCGACGATCAGCGTGGCCCTCGACTCGTAGACGTTCGGAAGGCGGCTCGAGGCCAAGAACGCGGCCGCGCCGGCAAGGATGACGCAGGCGACCAGGAATGGGAGCCGTGTCCTGATGATGGCGATCTGGCGTCGGAGATCCACGGGACTTCACTCTCTCTGCCCCGGAACCGCGGGGCTCCGCGCGAAGGCGCTTGCGACGCCACCTGAGGGGCATCATCGAGGACGACGCTCGGGGCCGTCAACCGTTCCCGCCTCGGCGGGCCTAGGGCCCCTGCCCCTCAACTTGCCGCCTCCTGACCGAGTGGGATCACAAGGCGCGTCCCGTCCGCCAGCACGCGTTGAAGGTGAGCCCGTTCGCCTTCGCGATCTGCTCGGCCGTCAAACCGTAGGCGGTCGCGATCCTAGCCAGCGAGTCGCCGGCTCTGAAGACGTGCACACCGTCCCCGGACCGGCCGATGCGCCGGCAGAGCGCTCCCCGGCGCGACGGACCGTTCGCGAGGTGCTTGCCGGGCCCGCCGTTTGGCGCTCGCCTCGCGCCAGGCGATTTCGGGCAAGGTAGCGATCGCACGTTGTGAAGCCCGAACTCAGGCAGAAGGTCACCTGCCGGCGAACCTCGGTCGTTGTCGGATGCTTCGTGGCAAAACAACGATGATCTGGGTGGGGGTATGTATGCGGCTGCGACGATCGGCGGCCATCCCCAGGAAGGGGCATGCGGGGCCGTCCACGCCGTCGAGCTCGATGCCGGTCATTCTCAGGCGATGATATCCCTCGGCGTTGGCAGCATCTATTGCGAATCGTTGGCACCAAGCCGCACGAACGGGCGCTTGACCCGCTCGTGTGCTGGGGCTGGCCATATTCTGTTGCCCTCAGGCACCGAGCTTGGCCATTTTGAAATACGAGGGCCTGGTCCGTTGGTACTAGGCGGTACGACCGGGTTGTATCCCGCGCGTGCCGAGGACCCCGCCCGACCCAAGCACGGTCGCCGTGGCGTTGCCGGCAGGCCAGCCATCGATCCGGGCAAGGGCGTCGTCAAGGCCGTCAACTGCGACAGCGTACCGTCGAGCCCTCGCGCCCGACCGGACATCGCGCTGCCGACGAGGTGTCGGCATCGTCGCCCCACACGCTTGCTCGCGCAAATCCGCGGCCTCGGTGTTCGGGGACGCGACGAGCACGAGGCATCATGACAGCGGCGCGGGGCACATCCCGGTGACATCGCGCACCATTACGGGCGCGCACGGGATGTTCCTGGCTTACAGTTGTTCATCCCATCGCTCCGCAGGACCCGACACGGGCCGGAGCGCATACGCCCGGGTTGGAAGATGACAGGAACCGAACAACAGACGTCTGGCGAGGTCCGAGTGTGGTCAGACACCGTGGACAGGCCTGCCCAGTACGGCGAACTCATCGAGCTGCTGAGTGACGTGGAGCGAGCCAGAGCCGGCCGATTCCGCTTCGAACGGGATCGCGTCCGCTTCGTGGCTCGCCGTGCGTTCCTGAGGAAGGTCCTGGCCAGCTCCATCGGAACCGCACCAGCAGCGGTCCGCTTGCGGATATCGGCGCAAGGAAGGCCCGAGCTCGACCCGCCGTCCGAGCTCTCATTCAACGGCTCCCACTCCGACGGACTGGCCGTCGTCGCGGTCGCCTACCAACGCATCGTGGGTGTGGACATCGAACGGATCAGGCCCGTCGACGATGCGCTCGACCTGGCGCGTGGATCGTTCTCACGAGAAGAGACCGAGCTCCTGCGAGCCGCGCCGGCCTCCACCCGGTCGCTGGCGTTCCTCACCATCTGGACGCGCAAGGAGGCGTTCGTCAAGGCCATGGGTGCCGGCCTGTCGATGCCGCTCGACGTGTTCGACGTCTCGGACTCCGGAGACGGCCGGACGGTGCGACCCGGGAGCTCGGGCGGCGAGTGGCCATTCGTCTTCGCCGGCCTCGAGGGGCTGGCCGGGTACGTCGGCGCCGTCACGCTCTCGGGCACGGGAGCCATCACGCCCGTCGTGACCCACTTGGCGACGACGTCGTGAGCGCGCGTCCGCACGGCACGCGGCGATTGCAGGACGTCCGCAAGCGGCTGTTTGACCTATGCGTTGCCAGTGCCCTGCTGATCGTCCTGTCGCCCATCATCGCAGCGGTCGCGGCGATGGTGAGGGCTGCGCCTGGGGCGACCGGTCATCTTCCGGCAGGAGCGTCCGGGCCTCGGTGGCCGACCTTCACGATCTACAAGTTCCGTACGATGCTGGACACGACCGACGACCATGGCTCGCTCCTCCCGAGCGTCCAGCGGACGCCCCCGTTCGGCCAGCGCATGCGGGCACTCAGCCTGGATGAGCTGCCTGAGCTGTGGAACGTCGTCAAGGGTGACATGAGCCTCGTCGGACCACGGCCCCTGATGCCGGAGTACCTGCCGCTCTACAACGCGGAACAGGCACGACGTCACGACGTCCGGCCGGGGATCACGGGTCTGGCCGCAGATCAGCGGCCGGAACGCCCTGTCGTGGGAGGAGAAGTTCGCCCTGGACATCGAGTACGTCGACAACCACGACTTGCGGATGGACATGTCGATCCTGATCAGGACGGTCGGTACGGTGGTGTCGGGGCGGGGCGTGAGGTACTCCGAGCAGGTTGACATGCCCGGGTTCCTGGGATCCGCGGATCGGCCGCCGTGGCAGGTCGAGAGCCGGAATGGGTCGGACGAGGGCACCGTGAGCGCGCAGAAACGGCCGACTTCATGGCCTGCCGTCGCCGGAGTGGAACAGCACGGCTCGTGCGTATCCGGCCGCCCTCCTCCATGAGGCCTTCGAGGAGCGTGTCGCCAGCGCGCCGGACGCGCCCGCCCTCCGGTTCCGAGACGAAGCCCTGACCTATGGCGAGCTCAACGCGCACGCCAACCAGCTGGCACATCAGCTCATCGACATCGGTGCTGGGCCGGGCACGCTGGTGGCGGTCTGCATGGACCGTTCGCTGGAGATGGTCGTCGCGCTGTACGCGATCCTGAAGTCGGGAGCCGCGTATGTGCCCATCGACCCCGATACCCCCCGACCGCATCGTCGTTCATGCTCGACGATGCCAAGGCTCCGATCCTCATCACGCAAGGTCGGTCGGCCAGCGCTTCGGGAGCACGAGCGCGCAGTCATCGAGGTCGACCTGTCATCGGAGAAGACGGACCGCACAGCCGACCGAAAAGCCGTCGTCGAGGGCCGACCGCGACGACCTCGCCTACGTGATCTACACGTCCGGCTCGACCGGGCAGCCCAAGGGGGCGATGATCACGCACCGGGCGATCGCCAACCGCATCCTCTGGATGCAGGAAGCCTATCGGCCTGACCCCGGCCGACCGCGTGCTGCAGAAGACGCCGTTCAGCTTCGACGTCTCGGTCTGGGAGTTCTTCTGGCCGCTGCTGTTCGGCGCGGAGCTTGTCATCGCCGAGCCCGGCGGCCACCGCGACAGCGCCTACCTGGCCCGCTCGATCATGCGAGCACGGCGATCACGACCATCCACTTCGTGCCGTCGATGCTGCAGCTGTTCCTGGAGGACCCGCGGGCCGGCGACTGCGCCAGCCTGCAAGCGGGTCATCTGCAGCGGCGAGGCGCTGCCCAAGGCGCTCCAGGACCGTTTCTTCGCGCGCCTCGGACGCCGAGCTGCACAACCTCTACGGCCCGACCGAGGCCGCCGTCGACGTCACCGCCTGGGCGTGCGATCCGGACAGCGACGCTCGCGTTCGTGCCCGATCGGCAGGCCGTCGCCAACACCCAGATCCACATCCTCGACGACGACCTGCGGCCCGGTCCCGGTCGGGACGGCCGGCGAGCTGCACATCGGCGGCGTCCAGGTCGGGCGCGGCTACCTCAACCGGCCGGAGCTGACCGCGGAGCGGTTCGTCCCCGACCCGTTCTCCGAGAGGCCGGCGCGCGACGCTGTACAAGACCGGCGACCTGGCCCGGTACCTGCCGGACGGCAACATCGAGTTCCTGGGCCGCGCCGACTTCCAGGTCAAGATCCGCGGCTTCCGAGTCGAGCTCGGCGAGATCGAGGCGGCCCTGGAGTCCATCGCCGAGCGTGCGCCAGGCCATCGTCGTGGCGCATCGAGAGCCGGGCGGTGATCTCGAGCTGGTCGCCTACGTGTCCCTCGCCGGCCAGGGCGCCTCGATGGAAGGTCTCCAGCGACACCTGCAGAGCCGGCTGCCCGAATACATGGTGCCCACAACGTTCGTTGTGGTCGACGCGTTCGAGCTGACCCCGAGCGGCAAGGTCGACCGCAAGGCCCTTCCTGCTCCGGTCCGCCGCGGCCTCGGCTCGGCGCGTCCTTGTGGCGCCACGATCGAGCCTAGAGCGCCTCATCGTCGAGAAGTGGCAGCAGATCCTGGACTCGATCAGGTCGGTATCCACGACCGGTTCTTCGAGCTGGGAGGGACGTCGCTGCAGGCCGCCCGCTTCGTCAATCAGATGCAGGCGGACCTCGACGAGACGATCTTCGTGGTGACCCTCTTCAGCGCGCCCTCGGTCGCTGAATACGCCGCGTTCCTCGAAGCCCAGTACCCGGCGGCCGTCGCCCGGATCGCGGACCCTGGAGCTGCCGCGATCCGGCCGGTGCCCAGCCGCGCGACCGTCACGGAGGAGGACCTGGCCAGGCTCGTCGCGGCGATCCCGACCAAACGTCGGCCAGTCGCCGATCGCGAGGAGCGGAATCCGACGGCGATCTTCATCCTGAGCCCACCACGCTCGGGCACGACCTTGCTCAGGATCATGCTGGCCGGGCACCCAGACCTGTTCGCCGCCAGCGAGCTCCAGCTCCTGGGCTTCGCCACGCTCCGGGAACGAGCCGCCGCTTACTCCGGCCGGTTCAGCGGCTGGCTCGACGGGGCGGTCCGGGCGGTCATGCAGGCCGAGCATCTCGAGGCCGACGATGCCAAGGCGCTGATCCGTGCCGCCGAGGCCGAGGATCTCACCACCAAGCAGTTCTTCAGGCGCCTCCAGGCGTCGGTCCAGCCGAAGACGATCGTCGACAAGTCACCGTCCTACGCCATGGATCCTGGGGCTCTCCGGATGGCGGAGCTTGAGTTCGACGGCGCACGATTCATCCACCTCGTGCGCGACCCGCGTGCCATGATCGAGTCGTTCGAGCGGCATCACATGGCGCAGATCCTCTACCTCGATGAGCATCCGTTCGACCCCCGCCAGCTGGCGGAGCTCGTCTGGACGCTGAGCCACCGGAACATCACCGAGTTCCTCGCCGACGTCCCCCAGGAACGCTGGTTCCGTCTCCAATTCGAGGACCTGGTGCGCGATCCGGCCGGGCAGATGGAGGCCCTCTGCGGGAGCCTCGGTCTGGCGTTCGATCCCGCCGTCCTGCGTCCCTACGATGGACTGGACGACAAGATGGTCGATGGCGTCTACGCCGAGTCCGCACCCATGGGCGATCCGGGTTTTCTGGCACATGGCCGCATCGACCCGTCGGTCGCGGCCGCGGGCTCGTCTGGAAGATCGCCGCTGCTGGGCACCCCGACCGTGGACCTGGCTGCCGACCTGGGCTATCAGCTGATCGCCGACGACTCGCCGGCTCGTCGGAGCCAGCGCGGATCCCTGTCTCGACAGGGCACGCTGCGCCGGTCGTCTCGAGGTCGCGATGATGACTGAACCCGAGACCGTCGAGTGGATCGCGATCGTCGGCATGGCCGGTCGCTTCCCCGGCGCATCCGACATCGACGAGTTCTGGGCCAATCTCTGCGCGGGCGTAGAGTCGATCCGGCCGTTCACGGAGGCCGAGCTCAGCGCGGCCGGCGCCGACACGAGTGATCCCAGCTTCGTGAATGCCGGGGCGGTCATGGACGACATCGACGGATTCGACGCCGCCTTCTTCGGGATGAGCCGGCGAGAAGCCGAGCTGACCGATCCCCAGCATCGCGTCTTCCTCGAGTGCGCCTGGACGGCTATCGAACACGCCGGCTACGCCCCTGCGACCTTCGGCGGTCGCATCGGGGTCTTCGGCGGGGTCGCTGCCAACACGTACTTCCGCAACAACGTCGTCACGCACCCGGACCTGCTCGCGCGCGCCGGCGACTACTCGGTGCTCCTGGCCACGGAACGGGAATATGCGATCACCCGTGTGGCCTACAAGCTGGGACTCGAAGGCCCGGCGGTGAGCGTGAACACGGCCTGTTCGACCTCCGCGGTCGCCGTCCACCTGGCGATGCAGAGCCTCCTCTCGGGTGAGTCCGACCTCGCGCTCGCGGGCGGTGCTCGTATCAGGGTTCCGTCGACGGCCGGGTACCTGTACCAGGAGGACGGGATCCTCTCTCCGGACGGACGCTGCCGAGCGTTCGATGCCGAGGCGCGGGGAACGGTCGCCGCCAGCGGGGTCGCGATCGTCGCGCTCAAGCGCCTCTCCGACGCGATCCGCGACGTTGACACCATCTACGCACTCATCAGGGGATCCGCCGTCAACAACGACGGCTCGGCCAAGATTGGCTTCACGGCGCCGAGCGTCGCCGGACAGGTCGCCGTGATCGGGGAGGCCCTGGCGGTCGCCGAGGTCGACGCCGACACGATCGGGATGGTCGAGGCGCACGGGACCGGGACGTCGCTTGGGGACCCGATCGAAGTCGCCGCCCTGACCCAGGCGTTCCGACGCACCACGAGTCGTCGGCAGTACTGCGCCATCGGCTCGCTGAAGAGCAACGTCGGCCACCTCGATGCCGGAGCCGGTGTCGCCGGGATCATCAAGGCGGCGTTGTCGCTCCATCACGAACAAATCCCAGCCAGCGTGAACTTCCGGACGCCCAATCCGCAGATCGACTTCGTCGCCAGCCCGTTCTTCGTGAACACCGAGCTCCGAGTCTGGCCTCGTTCAGATCAGCCGCGTCGCGCCGGCGTCAGCTCTTTCGGGCTCGGTGGTACCAATGCGCATATCGTCCTCGAGGAGGCACCGGCGCCTGCGCGACTCCCCGATGCGGCGCGCGCCTGGCAGGTCCTGCCGCTGAGTGCAAGGACCGAGCGGGCGCTGGAACGCCAGGCGCTCCGGCTCGCCGCCCACCTGGAAGCACACCCCGACGTCAGCCTGGCCGATGTCGCCTACACGCTGCAGGTCGGGCGCACCAGGCTGCCATTTCGACGGTTCATCGTGGCTTCGACGGCTCATGAAGCTGTTCGCCTGCTTCGCCAACCAGACCCGCAGCCGGCCACCGAGCACGTGACCGGGGACGAGGATGTCGCGGTCGCCTTCATGTTCCCTGGTCAGGGAGCGCAATACCCGGGCATGGGGGCCGGCCTCTATCGAAGCGAGCCGGTTTTCGCAGCGGCACTCGACGAGTGCGCGGGGATCCTCGATCCCATCATCGGCACGAGCCTCCTGGGCATCGTGTTCCCGGAGGACGGTGACCTGGCGGCGGCCGATGCAGCGCTCGGGCAGGCCGGCATCGCGCAGCCGGCCACCTTCGCGGTGGAATACGCGATCGCCCGACTGTGGGAGAGCTGGGGCGTCCACCCCTCGGTGATGATCGGGCACAGCATGGGCGAGTTCGTGGCTGCCTGCCTCGGGGGCGTCTTCACCCTCGAGGACGCCCTCCGGTTGGTGGCCAGCCGCGGCCGCATGATGCAGGACCTGCCGGCGGGAAGCATGCTGGCCATCATGCTCGAGCCCGAAGCCGTGGCTGCCCGGCTCGACGCCCAGACCTCCCTCGCCGCGATCAATGCACCGGCGCAGGTCGTGGCCTCCGGTCCGGACGCATCGATTGATGCCCTCGAGGCGCAGCTGGTCGCTGAGGATGTCGAAGTGCGCCGCCTGCCGATCGGGCTGGCGGCCCACTCTTCGATGATGGAGCCGATGGTCGGTCCGTTCCGCGCCCTCGTGGAGGGGACGCCCCGCGGGCGGCTGCGGATCCCCATCGTCAGCACTGCGATAGGTGACTGGGCGACGGAGGAACGCATGGCCGACCCTGACTACTGGGGGTCGCATGTCCGCGACACGGTGCGGTTCTCGGATGCTGTGGGCCGACTCCTCGAACGAGCCGACCTGATGCTGCTCGAGGTAGGCCCGGGCCAGACGCTGAGCTCGCTCGTGCGCCAGCGCAACGGCACGTCCGCGGACCATGCCGTCCTCGGCTCGATCCGCCACCCTCGCCACGACGTCAGCGACGAGGTGTTCATGGCCCGCGCACTCGGGCAGGTGTGGGCGGCGGGTGGAAGCATCGACTGGAGAGCCGTGCACGGCGAACAGCGGCGCAGGGTTCCGCTGCCGACCTACCCGTTCGAACACGAACGCTTCTGGATCGAGCGCGTTTCCGGTCGCGAGCCCGCGGCGACACAACCATCGCAGGCCCCGTCGCCGATCCTGATCGAGCCCGAAGCGACGCTTCCCGACGCCTCGGCCGCGCCGAACGTGGCGCCGACTTCGGCCACCACGCGGCAGGACCGGATCGCCAGCCGGCTGACCTCGGTCCTCAGCGAATTGAGTGGCATCGATCCGACGGCCATCGACCCGTCCGCGAGCTTCGTCGACCTCGGGTTCGATTCGCTGTTCCTCACCCAGGCGAACGCGCAGTTCCGCAAGCAATTCGGGGTCCGCATCACATTTCGTCAGCTATTCGAGGAGGCACCCTCCGTCGACTCGCTGGCGACCTTCATCGATTCGAAGCTCGCCGCGGACGACTTCAGGGAGACTGATCCGCCAGAGACAGAAGGTGGCACGCCCGTGATCCCCGATGGCATCGGCCGGTATTCCGAGACGACCTCCACCGACGGGGCGCTCGACTCGGCGACGAATATCGAGAAGCTCGTCAACGAGCAGCTGCGGATCATGGAGAAGCAGCTCGACCTCATGAGATCGAGCGGCACTTCCGACAAGCCGTCCGTGCCACGGGCGACTGCGACCGCCACCTCGACCTTCGACGACGCACTATCTCGCCACCGGCGAGCAGCACGACCGCCATCCGCTGTCGGAGCAGCAACAGGTCGCCCTCGACGATCTGGTCCGCCGCTACAACGCCCGGACCGCTGGTTCGAAGCGTCTGGCGCAGGCCTGGAGGCCCCGAGTCGCCGACAACCGGGCAATCGTGGCCTTCGACCCGGTGTGGAAGGAGCTCGTTTACCAGATCGTCTCCCAACGGTCCGCTGGGTCGAGGATCTGGGACGTCGACGACAACGAGTACATCGATACGGCCCTTGGGTTCGGAACGAACCTCTTCGGTCATTCCCCGGACTTCGTCGTGACCGCGGTCCGTGAGCAGCTCGAGCGCGGCTTCGAGGTGGGTGTCCAGAACCACCTGCTGGGCGAGGTCTCCGAGATGGCCTGCGAGGCGACCGGGAATGAGCGCATGGCCTTCACCGCGTCCGGCGGTGAGGCGGTCGAGACGGCGATCCGGATCGCGAGGACCGTGACCGGACGCGACAAGGTCGCCTACTTCACCGGCGACATCCACGGCCGCAGCGACATCGTCCTCGGACGCTCGATCGAGACGGGGGATGGCCCCCGGACCGTGCCGATGGTGGCTGGTGTCCCCCAGCAGGTCGTGGATGACGCCTTCGTCCTCGAGTACGGAAGCGATCGCGCTCTCGACATCATCCGAGCCGAGGCCTCCGATCTGGCGCTCGTGCTCGTCGAGCCCGTGCGGACACGCAATCCCGACCTCCAGCCAGTCGCCTTCCTCCGCGAGCTGCGCCGCGTCGCCGACGACCTAGGCTTCCTGCTGGTCTTCGACGAGATCGTGACGGGATTCCGAGCCCACATCGGAGGGGTGCAGGCTCTCTTCGACGTGCGCGCGGACCTGACCACCTACGGGAAGGTGCTCGGAGGAGGCCTCCCCATCGGCGTCGTGGCCGGCGCGGGTCGATACGTGGACGTGATCGACGGCGGGCCCTGGACGTTCGGGGACGATAGCTTCCCTGAAGCGGACATCACCGCGTCGGGTGGCACGCTGATCAAGCACCCCCTGACTCTCGCGGCCGCGCGCGCCGTCCTTGCACACCTGAAGGAGCGTGGTCCCTCCCTGCAGGCTGACCTGAACCAGCGCACTGCCGACGCTGTCGCCGCCATCAACAGCGCGTACAGCGCTGACGGGTTGCCCATCCACGTCGAGCATTTCAGCTCGTTCTTCCGTCCGTCATTCACAGCTGGACACAGGTTCGCGGGGTTGTTCCAGTTCTTCCTGCGAGATCGCGGGGTCCATACCAATCCGCCGTCGCCGTCGTTCCTGTCAACGGCGCATACCGAAGCCGACGTGGAGGCGGTGATCGATGCCTACGTGGAGGCCGGACGCGACATGGCTCGCGGCGGCTTCCTGGAACCGTCACGCAAGACGGTCCCCGCAGGCCGCGGGCCTCGTACCCGCGCCATCGCCAGCCACGCCCATCCCCGTCTTGCCGAACGTCGCGCGATTCCTCGTCGAACGGAGCTCACCGGACCCCGATCACTGGAACCTGGGCGTGCTTCTCCGACCTGAGGCGCCCTTGGACAGCGAGCGAGTCGATCGGGTGGTCCAGCAGCTGGCCGAGCATCACGACGCCCTGCGACTACGATTCTCCCGGGGTCCGAACGGATGGGCATCGTCGATCGCTCCGGCGAGCGATCCAGCTCCCGTTCTCGAGCCACGATCTTTCGGACCTGCCGGAGGAACAACAGCGATCCGAGATCGAGCGATGCGCCAGCGAGATCCAGCGAAGTCTGGACCTCGGGCATGGGCCCATCTTCCGGATGGCGATCTTCGACTTGGGTGAGCGTGGACAGCGATTGCTCGTCATCGTCCATCACTTCGCGATGGATGGACTCTCGTGGCGTCCATTCTGGGAGGACTTCGAGTCGATCTACCAGGGGATCGACGGCCGCACGAGCGCGTCGCCGACCTCGCACTCCACGTCCTTCCGCGAATGGGCCCATGCCCTGAAGGAGCGGGCCGATTCGGCCGAACTTCATGGCGACATGCATGCCTGGCTCGACCTTGACTGGGAGCGCGTGCGACCGATCCCGCTCGACGCCGGCGATGAGGGCGCCAACACGAACGGGTCGGCGCGCGAAGTCATTCTCGAGCTCTCAATGGACGAGACAAGATCGCTGCTCCATGAGACATCGGACGTCCGTCACAAGGTCGATCTGCTCCTGACCGCGCTGGCCGAGACGACGGCCGAGTGGACCGGCTCCGAGACCATCCTGTTCGACATGATGGGCCACGGTCGCGACGAAGACGCATTCGAGCAAGTGGATCTTTTCGGGACTGTCGGGTTCTTCATCTCGTACACGCCCATGGTCCTGACCCTCTCCCGCCCTGAGCCATCGGCGGCTCGCGCTCCTGCTCTCTGACCAGATCCAGCCGATCATGAGACGCGGGCTCGATTTCGACCTCCTCCGTTACATGACCAGCGATGCGACCATCCGTCAGACATTCGGTAGCCTGCCAAAGGCGCAGATCCTCTTCAACCACATGGGGAAACGCGATGAGCTCGACGCGGTGCCCGGCGGGTCGATGTTCTCGCTGGCTCCCGAGTCCATCGGCGACACGCACAGCCCGAGCGGCATCCGGTACTACCCGCTCGCCATCTCGTCGCAGATCTGGAAGGACCAGCTCCGCCTCAACTTCGTCTTCAGCGAGAACCTCCACAAGCGGTCCACCGTCGAGGGCCTGGCTGACGACTTCCGACAAAAGCTCCTCGCCAACGTCGATCGCTGGAGGCAGTCACCGTCCTCGCGGAAGGGGTCGTAGGACCGGATCCTCGAGCGCCGTCATCGCCAACAGCGTAGCGGGCGGCCACGGTAGCTCCCGGGACGTCTGCCGCCCGAGGGCTGGCCCGTCCGGTTGACGCTTTCGGCGACAATGCACCGTCCGGGACGGCAGACCTGTCGCGCGCGAACCGTCTTTGGAGCTGGCGATGACGAAACCACGATCGAGCGCGAGGTTCATCGCTCGGGCGACAGGTACGCTCGAGCGTCATCCAATCCATGACGCGGAGCTTTCGGTATTGAACACGCTCCCTTGGCTGTTGCCCGGTGTCGTGGTCGCAGCACTCCTCAGCGCCGTACTGAACCGGCCTCTGGCTCAGGCGCTCGGCGTCCGTCGGGTCCTGGCCAGTGTGTTACTCCTCAGCTTCGGGGTCATCCTGGCGGCGACGCTAACACCGCTGCGCAACGCTTTTGATGGAGGGGTCGGATCAGGCACGTGCGATCTTTCGCGAATAGGCCCGGCTTCGATCGAGGAGCTCCGAACCTACCGAGACGTGGGTCTCAACATGCTCTTGTTCATCCCACTCGGGCTCGCAATTGGCATCGCCCCCCGAACGCGCCTCAAAGCGACGGTCGTGGCAGCCGCGATCGCGCTGCCCTTTGCCATAGAATTGATCCAGCTGCTCCTTCCGGCGCTCGCACGAGGCTGTCAGAGTGCGGATGTGGTGGACAACCTAGTGGGGCTTGTCATCGGGCTTGCGGCCGGCACGCTGGTCGGTCGGATCATCCCCGCGCTGCGAGGATGATCGGTCGGTGACCCTGCGCGGAGAGGGTGTTGGCTCGTTACCGGACCAACAGGAGCCGGTCCCTGTCAAGCGATCGTTCGCCGCCACGGATGCAGTGCGACGCACTGCCATGCGGCTCGCGGAGCCCGGGACGATCCTGCCGGTCCTCCTGATCGCTGCATTCGTCCTCCGTGGGATCTGGCTCGATGTCCCGGCGCGTACCCTGATCTTCGACGAGGCCTATTACGTCAACGCGGCTCGAGTCCTCCTCGGCCTCCCGGTTGCCGCGGGCGCCCCATACGCAACCGCGCCGATTGGACTCGATCCGAACCTCGAGCACCCGCCGCTGGGCAAGCTGTTGATCGCGGCATCCATGGTCGTTTTCGGCGACAACGGCCTCGCCTGGCGACTGCCCAGCGTGTTGGCAGGCATGATCACCCTGGGGGCGCTGTACGGCATCGTGCGCGCCGGAGGCGGAACCGCTCAACTGGCGATCCTCGCGGTGGGACTGCTCGCCTTCGACAACCTGACCTTCGTCCATAGCCGTCTCGGGACCCTCGACATGCTCGTCCTGGCTGTCGTCCTGGTGGGCGCCTGGTTGGGGCTCCGTTCGCGATGGCTCATCGCCGGGGCGGTAATCGGGATCGGTCTGCTCATCAAGCTGACGGCGGTCTACGCTCTCTTGGCGATGCTCCTCATTCCCCTGCTTCGGGTGGCGGAGATCTGGTGGCAAGAGCGGCGACTGAGCTATCCCGACCTTCGCGCCGCGGCACTCCTGGCAGGCGGGTTTGCGGTCGTCGGATTCGTCGGTCTGTGGATCTTGGACGCCGCATTTACGACGTTCACGACCCCCTTCGACCACTTGGTTCACATGGTCCGGTACGGCGCAGGCCTGCAAGCATCAGTGGAACACGGAGGCTTCTGCATCGGCATCAGCAGCCCGCCTTGGCAGTGGCCGTTCAACACCTGCCAGATCAACTATCTCCGGGTTGACGTCTCGGTCGATGACCCGACGGGCATCGTGAGGACCGCGTCGTCGATCGACTTCCGCGGCGCGCTCAATCCGCTGCTTGCGAGTGCCTTCCCCTTCGCCTGCCTGTTCGCCGTGTGGCTGGCCTGGCGAACGACGGACTCGCTCGTGCGCTGGAGCGTCCTCTGGATGGCGGCGAACTTCCTGCCGTTCGTGGCGCTTGCGGTCCTGACGAACCGCGTCACCTATCTCTATTACATCCTGCCGGTCCTTCCGGCGCTGGCTGTCGCGGTGGCGATCTTCCTGTCGCGTAGTGGCTTGCCACGCTTCGTCGCGTGGGGGTACATCGCCGCGTATGCGCTCGGCTTCATCGCCTATTTTCCGTTCCGTCAGTTGCCCTGACGCCAAGAAAAGACCGGGAGGGCCGATGCCATCTCCCGGTCTCTCGTTGGTCGAGCCGCAAGCTCCCCCGGCGGTCAGGCGACCAGCTGGTCAGCCGCCAGCCGTCATGTGGTGGTGGTCGTGGTGATGATCGTGGTCGTCGTCGTGGTGGTGGTCGTGGTTCCGCCCGAGCAGATGTGGCTCAGGTTGAGTCGGCCGCCGTTCACGTTCGTCGATGCGCCCAGGAGGGTGTCCACACCGGTGGGCACATAGAAGTGAAGGGTCGATCCCGTCTTCTTCGTCGCCGGGTAGGTCACCGTTCCTGCGACAGCGAAGGTCGCCGTGATGGTCGATCCGGCCACGGGGGCCGATGTCTGGACCAGCACGAAGTGCCAGACCACCTCACCTGGGTCGAGACCGAGGCCAGCGCATTCCTCCTCGTCACCCTGGAAGGCGACGGCGTCGCTGCTGATCGGTGTCGTTTGTGCAAGCTGCGTTGCGCCGGCCACGCCGGCGGCAGATGGACCGAGGATGACGAGCGAAAGGACGCCAGCCAGCGCCAGCCAGAAGAGCAGGCGCAACCGGGGCCGAGCGGACGTCGTGGGATGATCTGCCATAGGGAGCCCTCCAACCAATGACCCAAACCCGGCGGTCCGTGGATTGTCCCACGAGTCCTGACCATGTCCAGTACCAAAGCAGCAACAACACCCGTCGATGAGGGTGTCAGGCCCGAATGTTGGTGCACCAATGCACCGCCCCTGGATCCGCCGAGGGAGATCCGGCGCAGATCCTTCACTGGTCGCCGTCGTGCGAGCGCCCGTCTCGAGACGACCAACACCTGTGGTGTTCCGGTGCACCGCGTTGCAAGAGGTGAGCCGGCGATGTGGCCGGATGACGGCACGTAGAGGACCACGGCGATGTGCACGCGCACCGGACCGCGAGCGATCAATCGCGGTGCGATGGAGTCCGGAGCGGTCCGCTCCTGACCGATTGGCTGCGAGGGAGGACGAATTGGCCATTGGGTGATGTCCCAAGCCGGAGGTAGCGTCAGAGATCGCAGCCGACGCATCGCGCCGGTAACGCATGGCCAGTTCGTTCAGGGCGACTGGATCGACAAATGGCAAACCCGTCGCGAGGCGGGGACGCAAAGCCACGGGACTGGGCCCTCCAGTCAGCCGGGTTACCGAACCCAGGAGGCACGCGCATGCGGGCAGCGAACGATCCGGTCCGCGCCTTCGTTCGCCGGCGCTCCTCGGCGGTTACCGAGGCTGTCCTGATCGCCGTGGTCATCGCCTTGCTCGCCGCGTTGACAGGCATGACGGCCCAGTCCGAGCCGCCGGATCCCGCTTCGCTAGCCCGGGCGGACAAGGGCCCACAGGTCCTCGTCGGAGTCATGACGAGCCCGCCCGCCGGGGACGAGGCCGACGACATGTGGACGGCCGTGCTCAAGACCGGAGATCGCACGGTCACCATCCGCATCTCGCACGAGGCGGCCCATCAGCTCCAGGCGTCCGACGGAGTGGTGCAGGTCGAAGGCGCATGGTCCTCCGACGGGACGTTCGTGGCCGCGGCCATCGACCCCGTGGATCCGAACGCGGTCGCGGTCGCGGTTGACGGGAGCACCGACGTCGCCGCCGTTCACCCCGCTCCGCCCAAGACTGGCAAATTGAAGACGCTCGAGGGCGTCCTGTCCTTCCGCCACGGCGACGATTTCGCCAGCGGCCGGAAGACCCCCACCCGCTACTTCCTGACGGACGCGGACGGAGAGACCGAGCTCGCATTCTCGCACGCGCCCTCCGGCAAGCTCGCCGGTACGAAGGTGCGCGTGACGGGCGTCCAGGACGGAATGGTGCTCGACGTCGCCGATGGCGGCACGACGACGGTCGCGGCTTCCACCGCGACGTCGAGCTCGACCGGCGGCCATCGCGTCGCGGTCGTCCTGTTCAACTTCTCCAACGATACGAGCCAGCCGTACACCCCAGCAGTCGCCGCCGGTATCGCGTTCAACAACAGCGATTCCGTCGCTGCGTACTACGCCGAGAACTCGTGGGGACAGCTCACCCTTTCGGGCGACGTCCTCGGCTGGTACACGATCCCGGATACGAATGCGAACTGCGCCTACTCGACGTGGGCCAACTCTGCTGGCCAGGCAGCCGCCGCGGCCGGTCACGACCTGAGCGGCTACGACAACGTCGTGTATGCCTTCCCGTCGACGTCGTGCGGCTGGGCCGGGCTTGCCAACATGCCGGGCAGGAACTCGTGGCTCAACGGCGGCGGTGCCATGACGCTAAGGGTCATGGCCCACGAGCTGGGACACAACTTCGGGACCCACCACGCCAGCCAGCTCAACTGCACCGAGGGTGGCGTACGCGTCTCGCTGTCCGCGAGCATGTCGAACTGCACATCGGGCGAGTACGGCGATCCGTTCACCGTCATGGGCCAGGCGACGCGGTACCACCACACGAACTTCGCGCGCGCCAATTACGGCTGGCTCGCGCCAAGCAACACGACGACCGCAACGGCGTCCGGCGACTTCCTGCTCGCGCCCGTCGAATTCCAAGACACGAGCGCCGTGACCGCACTGCGCATCCAGCGAACGAGCAGCTCGTGGGTGACCATGGAGTTCCGTCAGCCGTACGGGTCGTCATTCGAGACGTTTGCGGGGACGGCTCCCGTGGCCACCGGGGTGACCATCCACATCACCCCCAGCTACACGACCCGCGCGCAATCGCAGCTGGTGGACGCGACGCCCGCGACGACATCGTTCATCGACGCTCCGCTCGGCGTCGGGCTGACGTTCACGGACCCCTTGACGGGTGTGTCCATTACCACCCTCGGAACGTCCTCATCGGGGGCGCTAGTCAGGATCTCGTTCGGAAGCGGGGGGCCGACGCCAAGCCCGAGTCCGACACCGACGCCGAGCCCGACACCAGGGACCTCGGCCGATCCCAGCCCGACGCCCGGTCCGACGGCCTCGCCGACGCCGACGGCGACACCCTCACCGACAGCCACGCCGACGCCGACCCCGACAGCCACGCCGACGCCGACCCCGACTGCGACACCCTCACCGACAGCCACGCCGACGCCGACCCCGACCGATTCCGTGGCGCCCACCGCGCCGGGCAATCTCAAGGCGAGTGTCGCCAGGTCAAAGAAGGTGGCGTTGTCATGGGTGGCCAGCACGGACAACGTCAGGGTCAGCGGGTATCGCGTCTATCGTGACGGCACTCTGGTCGCCACCACCGCGAACACGAAGTGGACCGATCCGGTCACGTATAAGGGTGGCTCACGGCTCTACGACGTCGTCGCCTTCGACACTGCCGGGAACGTCAGCCCCGATGCCGAGGTCGTTGTCCAGTAAGCGGCGGGAAGCATGAAGAGAAGGCCCGCTCGCGCCTTCCCCTTTGCGACTTTAGGCCTCACCAATTGCCCGAAGGTCTCCGAACGTCAGGAGCCGGACCTTGCGGCCCGGCTCCTACTCTTGCGCTGCCGAAGGCATCGCGGGTTATTGGGCAGGATTGTCACCTCACTGTTGCAGTCGCTCGCGATGGGGTCATTGAAGTTGTTGCCCTAAGAACGAGGCGATCCAGTGGTAAGTGCCAGGGTCCTCGGTCGTGTATCCGGTCTCGGTTTCCGCGCTGCCATCCGTGTCATCGACATCGACGGTCTCCGAGTAGACCTCAGTGGTCGGCTCGCAGCTGGTTTCGGTATCGGTGTCCTTGTACAGAGTGAACGTGACCTGCGAAGCGTCGCCGCCGTCGATCCACCCCGTCATGACCGTGCGGTCATTTAGCGTCCACTCCATGACGGTGGCGATCCCAGGTGTAGCGATGTCGTCGTCGTTGACGAAAGTGCACGTGACATCCTCGTCGAGACTGAGCGTGACGGATGTCACCTGCGTCGTCGCGCCTGTGTCAGAGCAGGTCAGCGAGGTCAGCTGTAGCCGGAGGGCCCGCCCGACTCGGTCAAGGGGTACGTGCCGGCATCAGGTGACAACGCGTCGTAACCCGTTGCAGTCAGGGTCCACGCTGTCGCGAGGGCGGAGCCACCGCTGTCGTTGATGACCTCCTTGACCAGAGTCAACGACGGCGCGTTGTCATTGTTCGTGATGGTGCACGTGGTGACCTGACCGACGGTCACGGCGAGGCTGGTGCAGTTCGTGTTCGCATTGAGGCTATTGGCGTAGGCTGGCGGTGTAGCCGGTTGCGATCGTCGTCTCTGTGACGCTGTGGTTCCCGACGGGGACCTGGATATCGATGGTTCCATCATCCGCCGGGAACGCGGCAGCGGTGCCGCCATCGACGGAGTAGCTGAAGTTGCCGAACGTGGCGGTGCCGCCATTGTCGTTGGTGACGACCTTGGTGACGCGGAGGGTCCCGTACTGGATACCCGGCGTGACGACGCAGTCGAAGGGGTTGTTGTTGCCGCCGTTGCCGGCGGACGGGTACGAGCAGACGTTCGCGAGGCGCACGCCGGCTGGTACCAGTGAGTCGGCGCCCACACCGTCAACGAGGATTTCGAGGGAGGTGTCGTGCGGGTAGCTCTCACCGGGTCCGTTCAAGAACGTGGCATCGAATGGGTCGTTATGGGCGATGAGATCGCCCACGCCCGTCTGGCTCAACGAGCCGGCCTCGGTCAGCGGTCCAGCGAGGACTTGGCCGGCCGTGTAGGTCCTGGGAGCCGGGTTCGTGCAGCGATCGTCCTTCTTGTTGGAGCAATCGAAGAGGTAGACGGGATGATTCGCCGAGGCTGGGAGAAGGACCACGGGCCCTGGGGTACCGGTGTTCTGAACCCGAGCACAGATGACGTAGTCGATGAACGCATCGACGTCGGCGTCATCGAAGAGCGCGCACGCGTCGCCCGTCTGGCCGTTGCCCGCCCAGGCGCTGATCGAGTCCCAATTCCAGAAGATCTCGGATATTAGGGTTCGCTGACGTGTCGCGGCCCATCTGGGTCATATCGACCTGGCCGGGCACGTCGTTGACCGAGGGTCCGGGGGGCGGGTCGATATCGACCTGCGTGCCACCGGCGTAGCGGGCGGGGATGGGTGTCGAGCCACCTGCATGAGCGGACGCGAGGCTTGTGCCGACGACGACAAGCGTCGTCACGGCGACGACGAGTGCCAGCCAGCGCGGCTTCTTGTGGGGAGCTGAGGTTTGAAGTGTCACGATCGATCTCCTTGTACAGACTTAGCGATGTCGTAGATCTGTGTTCGCGGTTCGAGCGGTCTCGTGATGCCGCCTCCCTCTCGGTTCACAACCCGGGTATGGTCGTGAACCGCCGAATCCCCGGATATGCCGGCCTTGTCGCAGAGGGCGGGTGCCGGAGTTCGGCGGCCCTTTGTGCACCATTAGCCAAGGCAATCCGGACTGAAGGCGCGCTTCTGGCCGAAGTCGCCCCTGGGCCTGCCCCTGCTGTCCCGACCCCTTCCTCCCCCGGAGTCTCGGAACGTCCCTGTGGCACGGGCGTGCGCGGCCTCGAATACGAGAGGCTCTGGATGCGCGCGCTCGATATTGGTCCGGCGGTGGCGCGCCCCCCGGCGCTGCGACATCCGCGTGCGGAGAGCATGTTTATCAGTACGAAAGTACTAGGTCAATCCCAATATGCTTAGAAATTCGCGGAATGTCGGCAGGCCGACACGCTAACGTGGTCACGGGCTGGTGCGGATGAGCACCGTTGTTGCGCGGGTTGACGTGTACCGCGCGTGCGATTGATCCGACGTCACCGAGAGCTGCCGCTCGGCAGCCTCGGTCAATCCGGCGCCAGCCGGCTCCCGTCGCGCTCCCCGCCAGCCGCTCGTCGTAGCGCTCGTCGCGCCAGGCGAGGGCCGCCTTGAGCCCGTCGCGCCGGACGATCGCGTCGAACTCGCGCGCTGTCTCGCTCATGTTGACGAACGACTGGAGGTCGAGGCCCGCCTCGACCGCGGCGAGGAACCCGGCCGCGTCCATCGCCCGGTTGAGCATCAGCTTGGTCGGGGCCATCACCTCGGGCGGGACGCGGGCCAGCCGGTCGGCCAGCGCGTCGACCTCGGCGACCAGCCGGTCGGCCGGCACGACCCGGTTGACCAGCCCGATCCGCTCGCGCCTCGACGGCGTCGATCAGGTCGCCGGTCATCAGCAGCTCGCGGGTCTTCTTCTGGCCGATGAGGTACGGCATCAGCAGCGTGACCGGCGCCGACCCGTAGCGGATCTCCGGCTCGCCGAGCTTGGCGTCCTCGGCGGCCACGATCAGGTCGCAGGCCATCGCCAGCTCGAGGCCGCCGGCCAGCGCGTAGCCGTGGACCTGGGCGATGACCGGCTTCGGGCAGTCGAGATCGCGAGCGTCGCCGCGACATCCGCGGCGAGCAGCTCGCGCCAGCCCCAGGCGTCGGGCCTCGGCCTCCTCGGTCAGGTCGTAGCCCGCGCAGAACGCGCGGCCGGCGCCCTCGATGACGATGACCCGGACCTCGTCGTCGGCGGCGGCCGCGTCGATCGCGGCGTCGAGCGCTCCGCAGCTCGCCGCTGAGCGCGTTGAGCTTGGCCGGCCGGTTGAGCGTCAGCCGGACGCCCCACGGCGTCGGCTCGGTCAGGAGGACCGGCTCGGAGCGGCAGTCGGTCATGGCTCGGCGTCCTCCAGGACGACCAGCGCATCGACGGCGAGCGCCCCGCCGGCCGACGCGATGACCGGGTTGAGATCGACCTCGAGGACGTCGGGCCGCTCGACCCCGAGCTGGCCGAGCGCGACGAGCATCGCGACGACGGCGGCCCGATCGACCGGCGGCCGGCCGCGGACCGCGCCGAGGAGGCGCGCCCCGCGCAGGTCGTCGAGCATCGCCTCGGCCGTGGCCGCGTCGAGGGGCGCGAGCCGGATCGCGACGTCGTCGAGGACCTCGGCCAGGATCCCGCCGAGACCGACCGAGCACGGCCGGCCCGAACTGCGGGTCGCGGCGCAGCCCGAGGATCAGCTCGAGGCCGGGCGGCGGCCATCGGCTCGACCAGCAGCCCGCGGACCGCGAGCCCGCGGCGCCGCGCCCGTCTCGAGCAGCTCAGCGCCGCGCCGTAGACGGCGTCGTCGCCGCGCAGCCCGAGCGCGACCCCGCCGAGCTCGGTCTTGTGGACGAGCCCGACGGCATCGAGCTTGAGCGCCACGGGCCGGCCGATCCGCCGCGCGGCGGCCACGGCGGTCGCGGCGTCGCTGACGGCGACCGCCTCGGTCACCGGCGATCCCGGCGGCCGGCCATGAAGGCGAGGCTCTCGCGCTCGGACAGGGCGATCGAGGCCACGCGCCGGGGCGGCGACCGCGGCCGGGTCCGCGCCGTACGAGGTGCGGTCCGCGGCGAGTCGCCGGCCAGCCCGTCCGCCACGGACCGCCCTCGAGCCGGGCCGCGTGGCGCGCCTCCCAGCCGGCGACCTCGCGCGATCGCCCGGAACGCCTCGACCGCGCCGCGCAGCAGCGGCGCGCCGTCGCCGGTCGCCGTCGAGCAGCGCCTTGGTCTCGGGCGGCGGCTCGCCGGAGGTCAGCGAGACGTAGACCGGCAGGATCGCCGGCCGGTCCGCGGTCGCCGCCAGCAGCGCCGCCGGTCACCTCGTTGGCGGTCGCGACCTCGGACGGCAGCGAGCGGTACGGGAAGTCGTGGACGAGGACGAGGACGTCGTACGCGCCGGATGCCGCCATCGCCTCGAATGCGGCGCCGTAGGCCGTCGCCGGGTCGGCGGCGCCCCACGGATCGAGCGGGTTGCCGATGTAGCCCATCGTCGGCAGCGCCTCGAGGATCGCCGACGCGCGCCGATGGCGGGATCGGCGGCAGGTCGACGCCGGTCCGCGGCACGAGGTCGGCGATCAGCGACGCCTCGCCGGTCGAGACCGTCACCACGCCCGTCCGCCCGCGCCCGACCCGCCGGCCGGTCCGCCGGACGCCCTCGACCAGCTCGGCCGTCTCGAGCAGCTCGTCGAGGTCGCGGCAGCGGATGACCCCGGCCGCGTCGAGCGCGGCGTCGGTGACCCGCGTCTCGCCGGCGAGCGACCCGGAATGGGCGACCGCGGCGGCCTGGGCCTGGTCGCTCCGGCCGACCTTGACCGCCATGATCGGCTTGCCGAGCTCGAGCGCCCGATCGGCCAGGGCGAGGAACCGCTCGGGCCGCTTGAAGCCCTCGACGAACAGGATGACCGAGCTCGTCTCCGGGTCGTCGAGGCAGTAGGCCAGGTAGTCGCACACGTCGAGGACGACCTCCGAGCCGCAGCTGATGATCCGCGAGAACCCGACCCGGTTGCCCGAATGGACGAACGCGTCGGTGACCGACCCCGACTGGGCGATCCCGGCCACGCCGCCGCGCGGCAGGTACGGCGAGACGTCGCCGATGTAGGTCGCGCTGTTCGAGCGTCAGGTCGATGACGCCCATGCAGTTCGGACCGACCAGCGCGAGGCCGTGCTCGCGCGCGATCCGCGCGACATCGGCCTGCATCGCCGCGGCCGCCTCGCCGCCCTCGACGACGCCGCCGCCGGGGATGATCACCGCCGGCACCCCGGCGGCGGCGGCCGCCTCGGTGACCGACGCGGCACGCAACGGGTTGATCGCCACGACCGCGATGTCCGGGCGCTCCGGCAGCGCGTCGAGCGACGGATAGCACGGCTGCCCGTGGAGCTCGTCGTACTTCGGGTTGACGAAGTGGCAGCGGGTCTCGCTGCCCATGACCCGCAGGTTGTCGCGGACGGTCCCCGCGATCCACGACCGCGGCGACGCGCCGACGACCGCGATGCTCGCGGCGCGAACAGCGGCCGCAGGTCGATCGACGCCGCTGGCCTCGTCGCGGACGGTCATCCCACGACCCGGCCGACGCCCCGCTTCTCGAGCGCCCGGGCGATGATCAGCCGCTGGATCTCCGAGGTCCCCTCCCAGATCCGGTCGACGCGCAGCTCGCGCAGGAACCGCTCGGCGGGCGAACTCGCGCATGTAGCCGCGGCCGCCGAAGACCTGGACGACGCGGTCGGCGCAGCGCCAGGCCGCCTCCGACGCGAACAGCTTGGCCAGCGACGCCTTGGCGTGGACGACCTTCGGGTCGGCGCCGCGTGTCGGCGAGCCAGGCGCACTCGCGGGTCAGCAGCCGCGCCGCGGACGCGTCGGCCGCCGAATCGGCCAGCGGGAAGCTGACGCCCTGGAAGTCGTAGATCCGCTCGCCGAACTGGACGCGCTCGGTCGCCCACTCGAGCGCCAGCGTCAGCAGCCGCTCCATCGCGCCGGAGCAGCGCGCGCCGATGTGGATCCGCTCCTCGACGAACCACTCGTTGGTCAGCTCGTCCGCCCGCCCGACGCCGCCCGAGGACCGCCGACGCCGGGACGCGGACGTCGGTCAGCACGAACTGCGGGTGGCGGTCGGCGAAGGTGTGGGTGTAGTCGGGGTCGTGCTTGATCGCGACGCCGGGCGTGTCGTAGTCGACCAGGAACAGCGTCGGCCGGCGCTCCTCCCCGTCGACGACGAGGCAGTGGAAGATCATGAAGTCGGTGTCGTCCGGGCCGGTCACGAACCACTTCTCGCCGTTGAGGACGTAGTCGCCGGTCGCGCGCGTCGCGGACGGCGGTCGCGCGCAGCGTCCGGGCGTCGGAGCCGGCGCCGTCCTCGGTGATGGCGTAGCTCCCCGAGCGCTCGCCACGCAGGCACGGCTCGAGGTAGCGCCGGCGCTGCTCGGCGTCGGCGTGGACCAGGACGTTGTAGGCGCCCGGGATGTACGACCAGAGGCCGCCGGTCGACTGGCCGAGCTGCTCGTGGACGAGGACCTGCTCGAGGACCGACCAGCCCTGGCCGCCGGCCTCGGCCGGGAACGAGCCGCCGTGGAGTCGGGCCTCGATCGCCGCGCGGCGGATCGGGTTGCCCCAGTCGCGCGGGACGCGCCCGCTGGCCCGTTCGAACTCGGCCTCGCGCGGCTGCAGGACGTCGCGGACGAAGGCGCGGGCCCGCGCCTGGAGCTCGAGCTGGGCGGGCGTCAGGGTGAGGTCCATCGCGCCAAGGATGACGCACGCGGTGCGCGGCGGGTCGACGGCGTCGCGGGCCGCGGGACGGGACGATGCGCGCGGCGCGGCTCAGCCCGGCTGGGCGAGGACCATGATCCGGATCTCGGTCATGTCGTCCATGGCGTAGCGCAGGCCCTCCCGGCCGAGCCCCGAGTCCTTGACGCCGCCGTACGGCATGTGGTCGATCCGGTAGGTCGGGATGTCGTTGACGATGACGCCGCCGACCTCGAGCTCGGCGAACGCCCGCCACGCCCCGGCCAGGTCGTTGGTGAAGACGCCGGTCTGCAGCCCGAACATCGAGTCGTTGACCCGCCGGATCGCCTCGTCGAGGTCGCTGAACGGGAAGGCGACGACGAGCGGCGCGAACGCCTCGTTCGAGCAGACCTGGGCCGTGTCGGGCACGTCGGTCAGGATCGTCGGCGGGAAGTAGGTGCCGTCGGCCTTGCCGCCGAGCAGCGCCTTGCCGCCGAGCGCGATCGCCTCGTCGACCCAGCGCTGGGTCCGGCCGGCGGCGTTCGCGTCGACCATCGGCCCGACGTCGGTGGTCGGGTCGAGCGGGTCGCCGACCTTGAGCGTCCGGGCGCCGGCGACGAACGCGTCCATGAACTCGTCCCAGACGTGCCTCGTGGATGAACATGCGCTGGACGCTGATGCAGACCTGCCCGGCGTAGGCGAACGCGCCGACGAGGCTCCGCTTGACGGCCCAGTCGATGTCGGCCGAGCTGTCGACGATGACCCCGGCGTTGCCGCCGAGCTCGAGGACGACCTTCTTCTTGCCGGCCCGCTCCTTCATCCGCCAGCCGACCGACGGCGAGCCGGTGAACGTCAGCAGCTTGAAGCGCGGGTCGGCGACCATCCGGTCGCCCAGCTCGCGGGTCATCGGCAGGATCGAGACGCGAGCCCGCCGGCGCACCGGCGGCCTCGATGATCTCGGCCACGGCGAGCATCGTCAGCGGGTCCTTGGACGGCGGCTTGAGCACGATCGGGTTGCCGCTGGCGATCGCCGGGGCGACCTTGTGGGCGGCCAGGTTGAGCGGGAAGTTGAACGGGCTGATCGCCGCGATCGGGCCGATCGGGAAGCGCCGCGTGATGCCGATCCGGTCCTTCGACGAGGGCAGCAGGTCGAGCGGGATCAGCTCGCCGGTCATCCGCTCGGCCTCCTCGGCGCCGAGCCGGAAGGTCAGCACCGCCCGGTCGACCTCGACCAGCGCGTCGCGGATCGGCTTGCCCGGCCTCGAGCGCGATCAGCCGGCCGAGCTCCTCGCGCCGCGCCCGGATGCCGGCGCTGATCTCGTGGAGGATCCGGCTGCGCTCGTAGGCGGGCAGCTTGCGGGTGACCTCGAACGCGGCCACCGCGGCGTCCACCGCCTCGTCGTACTGCGCCTCGGTCGCGTTGTAGGTCGAGCCGGCCGGCGTCGTCGGGTCGGCCGGGTTGGCGATCTGGAGGATGTCCGGCGATTCGACCCAGCGACCGGCGAGGAAGATCGGATGTGGCTTGGTTCCGGCGGCGACGGTCATCGGGGCGGCTCTCCTTTGGAGTAGGTTGCCATCGTACAACCGGCTCCTGCCGGAGCCCCTGAGCGAGGACCGCCATGCGCCAGTCGACCAACCTGCGCGACGCCCTGCGGGTCAAGCCCGGATCGCGGGTGAAGCTCGCGTCGATCGACCCGAGCGCGACGTTCGGCTTCGACAAGGCCTCGGCAGAGCCGGCCCTGGCCCGCCAGATGGACCGCCTGGCCGACCTCCAGGACAAGCTCTGGGCCGAGGCGACGCCAGTCCGTCCTCGTCGTCCTCCAGGGGATCGACGCCGCCGGCAAGGACGGGACGATCAACAAGGTCATGGAGGCGTTCAACCCGCAGGGCTGCGTGGTCTCGTCGTTCAAGGTCCCGACCCCGGAGGAGCTCGGCCACGACTTCCTGTGGCGGATCCACCGGCGCACGCCGCGCAAGGGCGAGATCGGCATCTTCAATCGCTCGCACTACGAGGACGTCCTCGTCGTGCGCGTCCACCGGCTCGTCCCGAAGTCGACCTGGTCGAAGCGCTACGAGCAGATCAACGCGTTCGAGGAGACGCTCGCCGCGGGTGGCACGACGATCGTCAAGTTCTTCCTGACCATCGATCGCGACGAGCAGCGCGCGCGCTTCCAGGCGCGCTTCGACGACCCGACCAAGCGCTGGAAGTTCTCGATGGGCGACCTCGCCGAGCGGAAGCTGTGGGACGACTACCAGGCCGCGTTCGACGAGGCGCTGACCCGGACATCGACGGCGGCCGCGCCGTGGTACGTCATCCCGGCCAATCGCAAGTGGTTCCGCAACCTGGCCGTGGCGACCATCCTGGCCGACACGATCGCCGGGCTGCGGCCGAAGTATCCGCGGCCGCAGGACCTGCCGGCGGACCTCGTCATCGAGTAGTCGCCGACGACGAGTCGGCCCGCGTCCGATGTCCAGTCTGGGTGGGCGACTATCGGTTCGGCCCCGATCCGTCGGGTGAGCCGACGAACGGGGCCGAATGTGAGTTCTGCTCGCGGGAGGTCGCGAGCGAGGAAGGGCCCTAGGCGTCGCCCGGGATCGTCCGGCTTGCCGGGATGCCTCGGGCTTTGCCGGCCCCTTCAGGCTTGCCGGCGGTCGCAGGCTTGTGCGCAGCCACGGCATCCTGGCCGGCGTTGTCCTTTGGCGACTGCCTGACACGTCGGCCCCGCGGTTCGTATCCGGGGTCGGGGTCTTCGGCCGTGGCGACCCGCGGAGACGTCGGCACCGTGCGAGGCCGGCATCGGGCAGATCCGCCGCCCGATGCGTCCGCCGGCTCGATCGCACGGCGCGACCGGCGGAACATCTGCGGGGACTCGCCTCGCATCATGGTAGCAGTCTGGCCAGAAGCGTCGGTCGCCTTCTGCAAGCCAGGTCCGGCGGCATCGGGCATCGGGCCGTGAATGCGGCCATCGGTGCCGGCCGCGAGGACCAGGCCGCCGATCGGCGAGGGGAACACTCTTGAGGCGCGTCATAGACACTCTCCCATGCGGGTTTTGCTGGGGGTCTCGATAAGGGGAACGACCCGGCAACGGGTCCGTTCAGTGGTACGAAGAGGGTAACCCGACATCGCCGATCGGGTCGACCAAGGGCTGGACTCGCCTCACGCGAGGCCCCGCCTCGACCCTTCGTCGGCAGGACGCGGAGGTCAGGGCGCCCAGCGTTCGACCGTCGAGCCGTTCGGCGAGACTCCATGAGCCAGCCGGCGACGCTGTCGCCGAAGCCGTCCATCTCGTCGACCGACAGCCCGCCGAGGGCCCGCTCCCAGGCGAGCGACCGGCCGATGCACCCGAGATCCCGGGCGAGCGCGACGGCGCCTCGGAGGGCCGCGCGCGGAGCGACTCCGTCCACGCCTCGAGGTAGACGTCGCGCAGCCGGTCGAAGGCCGGGTCGTCGAGGTCGACTGCCCGGTCTTGTGGGCGATCGAGTTGAACGTCACGTTCAGCGTCGCGAACGGATGCGCCACGACCGCGTCGCCCCAGTCGAAGAACCGGTCGCCCGTCAGGGCCGACCATGATGTTGCCGCCGTGCAGGTCGTCGTGCTGGATCGAGGCGGCCACGCCGAGGCGCGGCGAGCTCGCTCGGTCGCCTGCGGCGAGGCGCGCCCGACGCGCCGCGCAGGCTGACCGCGCGCGGCGTCCGCCGCGACTCCGCTCCTCGGGCGTGATGAGCGGCCCAGCCAGGTCGTCGTCGAGGAGCCGCGCCAGCTCGCCGGGGAGCGTCGCCGGTCGTCCGTCGGGCGTCCCGGCGGCCAGCATCGCGGCGACCGCGGCCTCGCCCTCGACCGACCGCTGGAGCGCGGCGTACTCGCGCAGGATCCGCTCCCACGCGCGAGGTCGTGGTCGCCGCTGCCATCGGGCGGGTCGCCCGCAGGGTCGGCCCGGCGTCGTCGAACAGGAGCCACGGCCGCGTCGGGATCAACGGCGAGCGGCAGCACGACCCGCGCGACCCCCAGGCGGCGGAAGACCTCGAGCAGCGGCCCTTCGTGGGCCGTGCCCGGGCCGGTCGCCTTGAACCAGACCGGGCCGTCGTCGGTCGGGATCCGGAGCGCCGTCGACCACGGCCGGATGTGCGGCTGCTCGATCGGTCCGATCGACGCTGCCGGCCGCGGCGGCAGCCGAGGCGTCGGCCGACCCAGGCCTCGGCTCCCGGCGCGCCAGCGCGGGTCGAGCCAGGTCCGGCTTGCCGCGTCGGGATCAGCGGCCCTTGCCCCCGCCGAACAGCGTCCCGAAGATGCCGCGGACGAGGTCCTGGCCGACGCGCGAGGTGACGACCTCGCCGCCGGTCCGGATCGCCGAGTCGATCGTCTTCTGCTGGGCGCGGGCGGCATCGCGCTGGGCCTTCTCCTGGGCCTTCCGCTCGCGCTCGGCGGCCTTCTGCGCGGCGGCGATCTCGCGCGCCTGGCGCTGGATCTCGCGCTGCTGCTGCGCGGGCGTCATCGTGTTCATCCCGGTCGCCGTCGTCGGGGCCACGCCGCCACGCATGGCGGCCTCCGCCGCGGCCGTGCGCGGCCGCGCCGATCCGGGCGGTGATCCGCTCGTGGGCGCTGTCGCGGTCGACGGTCGCGCCGTACTTCTGGGCGAACGGGCTGGTCGCGATCCGGCCTTTGAACTGGACCTCGTCGATCGGGGCCATCAGCGAATCGGGCGCCAGCAGGCGCGTCGCGGCCAGCGGCGTCGGCACGCCGCGCGGGGTCAGGACGGTGACCAGCGCCTCGCCGGTGCCGAGCGAGGTGATCGTCTTCTCGACGTCGTAGAACTCGGTCATCGGGAACGTTCGCGCCGTCTTGCGCAGCGCGTCGGCGTCATCGGGCGTGAACGCGCGCAGCGCGTGCTGGACGCGGTTGCCGAGCTGGGCGAGGACCGACGACGGGACGTCGGTCGGGGCCTGGGTCACGAAGTAGACGCCGACGCCCTTCGAGCGGATCAGCCGCGCCGTCCGCTCGACCTGGTCGAGCAGCGCGTCCGACGCGTCGTCGAACAGGAGGTGCGCCTCGTCGAAGAAGAAGCACAGCTTGGGCTTGGGCAGGTCGCCCGCCTCGGGCAGCGATTCGTACAGCTGGGCGAGCATCCAGAGCATGAACGTCGAGAACAGGCGGGGCTGGTCCATGACGTCCGACAGCTCGAGGACGCTGATGACGCCCTCGCCCTCCGGCGTCGTCCGGAGCAGGTCCTCGACCTCGAACTCGGGCTCGCCGAAGAAGACGTCGGCGCCCTCCTGCTCGAGGACGACGATCGAGCGCAGGAGCACGCCGACCGAGGCGCTCGACATCCCGCCGTACTCGGCCAGGATCGGCTTGCCCTCGTCCGAGGCGAGGTACTTGAGCGTCGTCGCCAGGTCCTTGAGGTCGAGCAGCGGCAGGTCGTTGTCGTCGCAGTACTTGAACACGAGGGCGAGGATCGAGGTCTGCGTCTCGTTCAGGTCGAGGACCTTGCCGAGCAGCAGCGGCCCGAACGAGTGGACGGTGGCCCGCACCTGGGCCCCGAGCTGACCGGACAGCGACAGGAACTCGACCGGGTGGCCCGACGCCTCGAAGGTCCAGCCGAGCGAGGTGACCCGCTCGACGAGCTTGGCGTTGGTGGCGTCGCCCGGGGCGGCGAGCCCCGTCAGGTCGCCCTTGATGTCGGCCACGAAGACCGGCACGCCGGCCTTCGACAGCTGGCCCGCCATCAGCTGGAGGGTCTTCGTCTTGCCCGTCCCGGTCGCGCCGGCGATCAGGCCGTGGCGGTTGAGCATCGACAGCGCGACCTGCACCCGCGCGTCGTTCGCCAGCTCGCCGTCGTGCATCGGGCTGCCGATGACGAGGCCCGGCTCGGTCAGGGCGTAGCCCGTCGCCATCGCATCGTGGAACGCCTGATCCATGGTCCCTCCGGAGGCCAAGGGGTCGATTCGGGCTGGCAGGCAAGCGTATCATCGGGGACCCCCAGGACAGCCGGGCCGAACGAGGAGGGAACCCGACCCATGAAGATGGACGAGGTCGAGGGCATCGGGCCGATCGAGGCCGAGAAGCTGGCACTGGCCGGCATCGCGACCACCGACGCGCTCCTGGAGCAGGGAGCCAAGCAGGGCGGCCGGTCCGCCATCGAGAAGGCGACCGGGATCAGCGAGACGCTGATCCTCAAGTGGGTCAACCGGATCGACCTGATGCGGATCAAGGGCGTCGGCTCCGAGTACTCCGACCTGCTCGAGCTGGCCGGCGTCGACTCACCCGCCGAGCTCGCCAACCGCAACGCCGCCAACCTGGCGACGACGTTCCAGGAGGTCGACGCGGCCCGGCCGAACACCGTCCGCCGCGTCCCGAGCGAATCGGAGGTCGCGGGCTGGATCGCCGAGGCGAAGTCCATGCCCAAGGTCGTCGAGCACTGAGCGGCCCGGGATGGGTGGCTTCCGGGAGTTCCTGACCAAGTCGAACGCGCTCGCGCTGGCCATCGGCGTCATCGTCGGTGTCGCGCTCGGCACGCGTGGTCACGACGCTGGTCGACGCGATCATCATGCCGCCGATCGGCTGGGCCCTCGGCAGCATCGACTTCGCGTCGATCAAGACCGTCCTCGGCACGAACGCGAAGGGCGAGGAGGTGGCGATCGGCTGGGGCCTGTTCATCAACGCGGTGATCGTGTTCGTCGTGGTGATGCTCGTCGTGCTACGTCATCGCCAAGCTGTTCATCAAGGAAGAGCCGCCGGCCGGTCCGACGGCGGAGGAGGTGCTCCTGACCGAGATCCGCGACGAGCTGCGGCGGCGGCCCGTGCTAGGGAGCCATTCACGGGATCGAGCGACGACCCGCCGCGATGCGGCGGGTCGTTCAATTCACGGCTCGATCGCGGCGGTTGGCGTCGCTTTGTGCGGCCGGCTAGCTGGAGCATCCTTGACGGTCACGTCGCCGCGGTCCACTAGGCGAACAGCGGGACGTCCGTCGGCCTTCTCCTCACACCAGCCGTGCAGCTCCTCGAAGCGGCTGACCCGGGATCCTGGCCGAATGCCGTCACGAGGTCGTCGGTCGCGCCCCGGACTTCCCGCCATCGTGGACGTGGATGAAGACGCCACGTTTCGGGCCCGGTCGTTCCCGGACCGGCCAACCAGGCGTCGTTGCCCTCGACGACGAGGCAGGTGATCGGGTCCATGCGGTTCTGCCATTGCCATGTACCGCGGATCGGGTTCGAGGCGATCCCGGCGATCGACGCCCATTCGACGGCCGGCCTCCGAACGGATGGTACGTGAAGCTGCCGGCGGCGAGACCCGTCGGCGCCGCGGCCGAGGCGGCCCCGATGGTCGAAACCATCAGGACCAGGACCGCGATGATCGCCATGCTGCGTCTGACCATTCCTTCTCCTCGTCGGCGCCGGGTCTGAGGACCCCGCTCGCGCCGTCTCGATGACCTAGACGCCTCGCACGGGGACTTCTTACGTCTGGTCAGGGCCGGCACCGGATCAAACCCGGCCGTCTCGGTCGGATCGGCTTACTCCGTCCCAGTCCGGAGCGAGATGTCCCCGTCGTCGAGCGGGTAGAGCTCCGCCGGATCGAACCGGCTCTCGCACCACCCCTCCATCGTCGCCAACGTCTGGCCCTGGTCGTTCATCCACAGCAGCGCCGCGTCGTTGGCGCCACCTGGCCCGCCGTCGCGAACGTGGAGGTAGGCCGATCGACCCGTGCTCCCGTCCGATGACGTCGCTGCCGGCCCGGCCGCCCAAGCATCCGGCCCGTCGATCACGAGACACGTGATCGGGCCGCCGAACGCGGACTCGCCGCCGGTCGCGGGTATCAGCCGCGACCATTCCCCGACAGGACCGCCGTCGAAGTGGGCCGCGATCGAATCACGGCGCGTGACGCCTGGGGCGACCGTGTACGCGTAGGCGCCGTTGACCGATGGACCGGGCGGCGGCGACGGCAGCGCGGCGGACGTCCGGACCGTGATGTCGCCCGAGGTGAGCGTGACCGGGGTGAAGTTGAAGGGGTAGCTGGCGGCGGCGTCACGGCACCACCCCTCGAGCTCGCTTGCCGGCTGGCCCGGATCCTGGAGCCAGCTGATGGCACGGTCGCCGGCGCCGGCCGGTCCCCCGTCGTGAACCCAGAAGAACGTCGCCGGGGCTCCGTCCGACCCTGGCCCCGACGCGTACGCGTCGGGCCGCGGACGACCAGGCAGGTGATGGTGCCGGTATTCAGAGGCCCGTCGGCATTGCCCAGATGGACCAGGTTCCCGTGATGGCCCCCGCCGTGTCGCTGCGCGCGTCGATCGACACTCCCCGGCCCGACCCCTCGACGACGCTGTAGCTGTACGTCCCGACGAGCGATGCCGACACCGCCGGCACCGACAAGGACGGGGGCGATGATGGCGTGGACGGCGTCGATCTCGATGTCGGCGACGTCGACGGTGACGCGCCGAGGGTGGGTGAGGCCGTTGGCGATGCCGTTGCAGTCGGCGCCGGCGACGGGCCGAATTGGCCGGCGAACAGTGGGATCGCCGCCAGGGCGACGACCAGGACAGCGGCGAATACGACCGCGAGCCTCGGATCATGGCGTCGACGGGATCCCGCCGCATCGAGGACAACGCGTCGGACGCGGGGTGCCACCGGCGCCACGATGAGCGTGGCCTTGAGAAGTCCGTCATCGCGCTGCATCGCAGAAACCGTGTTCCGGCAGTCCCGGCATGATGCGAGATGGGCGGCGAGACTATCGCGCTCCTGCTCGGTGAGGGGCTCGGACAACTTCCTCGACGCGAGGACGAGGAAGGACTCGTGGTCGATCATTGAAGCCCCGCCTCACCGGTCGCGAGACGCTCCCGGAGCCGGATGCGCGCGCGACAGATGTACGTCGCGGTCGCTCCGGCAGTCCGCCCGATCGCCACCCCGATCTCGGCGGCGGAGAAGCCCTCGGCGGCCATCAACAGCGCGACGCGCGCATCGGCGGGCATGTCCGCCAGCGCGTCGTGGATGTGCACGTGCTCGTCGGCTCGAATGACGTGCTCCTCGGGCGACGGCACCGTGGAGCGATCGACCAGGAGCCCGCGCAGGCGCTCGGCCACGCCCTGTCGTCGACCGCGACTGATGACGAGGTTGGCGCACACGCGGTAGAGCCAGCCACCGACGTTGTCGGGCACCTCATGGGACCTGACCTGGCGGACGTAACGGAGGAACGTCTCCTGGACGAGGTCGTCGGCCGCGGCGTCGTCGCGAACCGCTGCAACGGCAAAGGCCTTGAGGCGACCGGCGTAGGCTTCGAACGCTTCCTCGACGATGGTATCGACCGGACGGACGGCGGCAGCGCTCGCCGAACCGGGCGGAACCGAGGAGGTCAGGACAGGCGCATCGACCGCTTCCATCGTCTCTGATCCCAAGACGTCCGGTTCGACTGGGTCTTTCACCCGGTGCGCCTCGTTGGCGTGAGCGCAGCCCCAGCCCCCGCCTGGGCGCGATCAGGCTAGCGGTTGCCCGAGCCGCGCGTCGATCCTCAGCACGCGTCGACCACGATCGGCTCGTCAACCGGTCTCGGTGCGGGCGTAGCTGCCGAGCACGCGGCGCATCGTGGTGACGTCGGCCAGCTCGGCCAGGCCGGCCTGGGTCGCGGCATCCTCGACGGCGGCGTCGAGGTCGACCCAGAAGACGTACTCCCAGGCGCGCTCGCGGCTCGGGTCGCGACTCGAGCTTGCTCATGTTGAGCCCGTGGGCCGCGAAGATGCGGAGCACCGCCAGGAGCGTGCCTGGCTCGTTGCGGACGGCCACGACGAGGGTCGTGCGCCGCGTGCGCCTCGGGCGCGATCGCGAGCGGCGGCAATCGTCGCATCCGGGCCGGGCGAGGACGGCGAACCGGGTCCGGTTCCCGGGAGGTCGCCGATCTCGGCGCGCCAGCACCTCCAGCCCGAACAGGGCGGCCGCGCGCGGCGACAGCACGGCCGCCGCGCCGCGCTCGCCGCGATCGGCGATCGCCTTGCCGGCACCGGCCGTGTTGTAGGTGATCAGCAGCTGCCACGGCCGGCGCGCGCAGGAACGCCTCGGCCTGGCCGAGCGCCTGGATGTGCGAGTAGACCCGCTCGATGTCGTCGATGCCCTGGCCGGGCAAGGCGGCCAGGCACAGCTGGACCGGCACGACGACCTCGCCGCGGATCTCGAGGTCGAACTCGAGGAGCAGGTCGTAGTTCTCCCGGACGGTGCCGTTGATGACGTTCTCGATCGGCACGACGCCGGCGACCGCGCGGCCGTCGGTGACCGCTTCGAACACGGGCCGGAAGCCGCCGAGCGGCGTCCGCTCGACCGCGCCGAACGCGGCGATGACGGCGTCCTCGGCAAAGGCACCCGGCTCGCCGGCATAGGCCACCGGCGTCGCGGCCTCGCGGGCCGGCACGTCCTCGTTGGTCACCGCGTCGGGGCGGCGCGATCGCGCCGCGCTACGGGGCAGTGGACGGCGTCGGCCGGGTGTTGCACAGCGCGTTCCGCGTGGCGGCGACCTGCTGGATGACCGCCTGGAGCTCGTCCGAGATCGCCGCCTCCGCCTGGGCCGGCGTGGTCGTGACCGGATCCAGGTCGCCCGCGGCCGCCTCGAGATCCTGCTGCGCCGAGGTCAGCGAATTGAGCTGCGCGCCGGCGTAGGCTCCGGCCACCGGGATCAGGGCCGCCAGTGCGGCCTTCGCAGTCACGACGGCGGCCTTGTACTGGGCGGTCGTCGCCGTGGCGTCCAGCTTGTCGAGCACGATGAGCGACGCCCCGTACGCGTCCAGCGCGGGGCAGAACGCGATCGCGGGGTCCGCCGTCGCGGGCCGCTCGGCGACGACGAGCAGGCGACGAGCAGCAGCCCCGTGGCGGCAAGCAAGGTGAAGACGCGGCGCATGACGGTGAACCCTCCCTATCAGGTGCGCACCATACGCTACTGTCTGGCCATGTCGCCCGCGCTGGCCTCGAGCCTCGACGCATGACGCTGACCGTGGCGCAAGTGGCCCTCGTGCTGTTCGTCGGGATGGGCCCGATCAAGGTCCTCGTCTACTACCTCACCGCGATCCACGACGCCTCGCCGGCGATCGGACGTCGTGTCGCGTTCCGGGCGGTCGCGACGGCGACGATCACCGCGCTCGGGCTCCTCGTCGTCGGGGCGACGCTCATGCAGCTCCTCCATTTCTCCGGCGAGGCGCTCATCGTCGCGGGCGGGATCGTCCTGCTCGCCTACGGGATCCAGATGGCCCTCCGGCCCGAGCCGCACGGACCCGCGGAGCCGCCGCCGTCCGAGGCGTCGCTCCTGAGCGCGGCGATCTACCCGATGGGTGTCCCGCTCCTCCTGAACCCGGCGGGCATCGCTGCGACGACGATCTTCTCGGCAGAGGCGGCGGACTTCGGGTACCTCGGCGTCATCGCCCTGATCGTCCTCGGCATGGGCGTGCTCGACCTGGTCGTCCTCGTCGCCGCGCGTCCGATCGGACCCCACCTGCCCCGGGAGGCGACCCTCGTGCTCGAGCAGCTGCTCGGGGTCCTCCTCGCGGCGATCGCGGTCGAGCTGATCGTCATCGGGCTGGGCGGATTCGGGATCATCGACGTGCCACCCCGGCTCTGAACGCGAGCGGCCGGCGCGCCGCCGCGGCCTACCGCTCGAACCAGGCCGTCGTGTCGTGCGGCGCCTCGCCCTCGTCGAGGTCGGCGCGCTCGTCGCGCGCCGTCCCGGCCGACACGGTCACGCCGCGCCGGTTCCCGGCCGCCTCGGTCGCACCCGACCAGTGCGCCTCGCCGAGCATCGTGTTGAGCGCCGCGATGTAGGCCTCGATCGACGCGGCGATGATGTTCGGGCCACGGGCCTCGCCGCCGTACTCGCCGCTCCCCCGCTCGCCCTCGATGTCGGGCGGGGCGATCCGGACGGTGACCGCGCCGATCGTGTCGGTCCCCTCGCCGAGCGCGTGGATGTCGTAGGCGAGCAGCCGCGGATGACCGGTCAGGACGCCGGCGAGGGCCTTGTCAACGGCGCGGTACAGCGCGTCGATCGCGCCGTTGCCGTCGGCCGAGGCACGCCATTCATGGTCGCCCGAGGCGATGACGACCGCGCCACGGCTGCGCGCGTTGCTGCCCGACGTCGCGGTCCAGCGGGCGAGGTGCAGGGAATCGGCGGGCAGGTCGGTCATCGGGTCACCTCCGTGGGCTCGCGGTCGCGCCGCGGGCGGTCGCGGGCGCGGGGATCGGGTCGTTGGCGGTCGTGAAATGCCGCTCGTCGCGGCGGCGCAGCTCGGACCCGGACTTCCAGATCGCGTATTCGAGCGAGTCGGCGAGGGCCGCGGCGGAGGCGGCGATGATGTTCGTGTCGCTGCCCATCGTCGACCAGGTCCGGGCGCCGTCCATCGAGTCGATGATCACCCGGGTGCGCGCGGCGGTCGCCGCCCCGCCGTCGAGGATGCGCACCTTGTAGTCCACCAGGTGGACCTCGTCGAGGCCCGGGTAGAAGGCGCCGAGCGCCTTGCGCAGCGCGGCGTCGAGCGCGTTGACCGGGCCGTTGCCGTCGGCGGCCGTGTGGAGGACCTCGCCGTCGACCTCGACCTTGACCGTCGCCTCGGCCAGCAGCTCGCGGCCGTCGCGCTGCTCGACGAGGCAGGTGTAGTCCACGATCCGGAACGGCGGCGCGTAGTCGGCGCCGTGGCGCCGGATGAGCAGCTCGAAGCTGGCCTCGGCGCCCTCGAAGGCGAGCCCCTCGGACTCGAGCTGCTTGATCAGCTTCGACAGCTCGCGCGGGTCGACGACGCCCTCGAGCTGATGGCCGAGCTGCTCGGCGCGGATCGAGATGTTGGCCCGGCCGCCGAGCTCCGAGACGACCAGCCGCCCGGCGTTGCCGACGGCCGCCGGATCGACGTGCTGGTAGCTCCGCTCGACCTTGGCCACCGCGGCGCCATGGACGCCGCCCTTGTGGGCGAACGCCGAGCGCCCGACGTACGGCTGGTAGTCGTTCGGGGTCTGGTTGGCGATCTCGGCGACCGAGCGCGACAGCTCGGTGAGGCCGGGCAGGTCGCCGCCGCCCTCCGGCACCAGCCGATGCGGGGTCTTGAGCGCGAGGTTGGCCAGGATGCTGACCATGTTGGCGTTGCCAGCCCGCTCGCCGTAGCCGTTGATCGTCGCCTGGACGTGCCGGATCCCGGCGGCCACGGCCGCCATCGAGTTGGCAACCGCGAGATCCGCGTCGTTGTGGGTGTGGATGCCCCAGGTCAGCGCCGGGGCGTCGCGGTCGGCCTCGAGGCTCGCCCGGACGTCGCCGATGATCGCCACCAGCTCGTCGGTCAGCGTCCCGCCGTTCGTGTCGCACAGGACGAGCGTGCGGGCGCCCGCCTGCCGCGCGGCGCGCAACGTCGCCAGCGCGTAGTCGCGGTCGTCGCGGTAGCCGTCGAAGAAGTGCTCCGCGTCGTAGATCGCCTCGCGGCCACGATCGGCGACGAAGCCGACCGAGTCCGCGATCATGTCCAGGTTCTCGGCCGGCGTGGCGCCCAGCACCTCGGTCACGTGGAGCAGCCAGCTCTTGCCGAAGATCGTGACCACCGGCGTCTCGGCGGCGACCAGCTCGCGCAGGTTCGGGTCGTCGCCCGGCTTGTTCGAGCGGTGGCGGGTGGACCCGAAGGCGGCCAGCTTCGCCCGTTCCCAGCGCATCGACCGGGCGGCCGCGAAGAACTCGATGTCCTTGGGGTTGGAGCCCGGCCAGCCGCCCTCGACGAACGGCATCCCGAACTCGTCGAGCATCCGCGCCACGCGCAGCTTGTCCGCCAGCGACAGGGTGATGTTCTCGCCCTGGGTGCCGTCGCGCAGCGTCGTGTCGTACAGGACGACCGCGCTTCGGCGACGGCGTCCGGACCGGGGCCGGTCATGCCGCCACGCCCGCGCCGGCCTCGAGCGCCTCGACCACGGCGGTCGCAAAGGCGGTCGTGCCGACCACGACGAGGCCGTCGGCGGGGTCGGCCGCGTCGGCCAGGTCGCCCGTCCGCCAGCCGGCGTCGAGGGCGCGCGCGACGGCCGCCTCGACCGCCGCGGCCGCGTCATCTCGTCCCAGCGAGGTCCGCAGCAGCATCGCGGCCGACAGGATCGTGCCGATCGGGTTGGCGACGTCGCGGCCGGCAATGTCCGGCGCCGAGCCGTGGATCGGCTCGTACAGGCCGAACTGGCCGTGGTCGGTGCGGCGTTCGCCGAGCGACGCCGAGGGCAGCACGCCGAGCGAGCCGGCGAGCACCGCCGCCTCGTCCGACAGGATGTCGCCGAACAGGTTCTCGGTCACGATCACGTCGAAGTCGGCCGGCCGCCGGACGAGCAGCATCGCGCACGAATCGACCAGCTGGTGGGTGAGCCGGACGTCCGGGTAGTCGGTCGCGATCTCGTCGGCGATCCGCCGCCAGAGTCGCGACGTGGCGAGCACGTTCGCCTTGTCGACCGAGGTCAGCCCGCCGCGCCGCGACCGCGCGAGGTCGAACCCGAGGCGCACGATCCGCTGGATCTCGTGCTCGGCATAGGGCAGCGTGTCGAGCGCGGACCTCGCTCCGGGCTCGGCCGAGGCCTCCTGGCGGTCCCCGAAGTAGATCCCGCCGGTGAGCTCGCGGACGATCAGCATGTCGACGCCGTCGAGCAGCTCGGGCCGCAACGGCGACGAGCCGGCGAGCGTGGCCTCGACCCGCACGGGACGGAGGTTGGCGAACAGCCCGAGCCCGCCGCGCAGGGCGAACAGCGCCTGCTCGGGCCGGACGGCCGCTCCAGGATCCGACCACTTCGGCCCGCCGACCGCACCGAGCAGGATCGCGTCGGCCTCGCCGCACGCGGCCAGGTCCTCGTCGCGGATGGCGACCCCGAAGGCATCGATCGCCGCCCCGCCGACGACGTGCTCGGACCAGTCGATCGCGAACCCGTGGCGGGCCCCGGCGGCGTCGACCACGCGCCGTGCGGCGGCGACGACCTCAGGCCCGACGCCGTCACCCGGGATGGTCGCGACGCGGTAGCGGGCGAGCTCGCCCGCCGCGCCCTGCGTCACGGCGCCGACTCGCCGAGCCGCGGCGCGACGAACGCGACCGAGACGCCGTTGATCTCGGCACCGTGGAGCTTGTTGACTGCGACGAGGTACGCCTCGAGCGAGGCCTCGATGATGTTCGTGGATAACCCGTGGCCGGTGACCACGAGCGCGCCGGGGCCCTCGTCGGACGAGCGGCGGCAGCGGACCAGGACCTGGCCCTGCGCGTCCTCGCCGGCACTGACGGCCTTGATCTCGTACTCGGTCAGCACCGGGTGCCAGCCGAGGACCGGCTGGAGCGCGGCGTCGACCGCGCCGAACAGGGCGTTGACGGGGCCGTTGCCGGTCGTCTCGGCCGAGCGGTCCTCGCCGCCGACCGTCAGCGACACGGAGCCGGTCGCGTTGCCGCCGTGCGACGAGGTCACGCTCCAGCCGACGATCGCGACCGACGCCGGGACCTCCGACGAGCGCTGCTCGACGAGCGCCAGGAGGTCCGCGTCGGTGACCTCCTTCTTGGCGTCGGCAAGCGCGACCGCCTGCGCGGTAGATCTCGTCGAGTGCCTCGCCCTCGAGGTCGTGGCCGAGCTCGCGCAGCTTGCCCTGCAGCCCGCGCCGCCCCGACAGCTTCCCGATCGTCAGCTGGCTGCCCGACAGCCCGACCGACTGCGGGGTCATGATCTCGTAGGTCAGCGGGTTCTTGATGATCCCGTCCTGGTGGATCCCCGATTCGTGGGCGAACGCGTTGCCGCCGACGATCGCCTTGTTGGGCTGGATCGTGAACCCGGTCAGATAGCTGACCAGCCGGCTGGCCGCGGTCAGCTGCTCGGTGGCGACGCCCGAGATCGAGCTCGGGGAACTGCGTCGGGCGCGTCCGGAGCGCCATGACGACCTCCTCGAGCGAGGCGTTGCCGGCGCGCTCGCCGAGGCCGTTGATCGTGACCTCGACCTGGCGCGCGCCGGCCTGGACCGCGGCGAGGGTGTTGGCCGTGGCCAGCCCCAGGTCGTTGTGGCAGTGGACGCTGACCGTGGCCGCGTCGCCGACCAGCGCGACGATGCGCCCGACCAGCGCGCCGAACTCGGCCGGGATGGCGTAGCCGACGGTGTCCGGGATGTTGACCGTCGAGGCGCCGGCCTCGACCACCGCCTCGTAGACCTGGGCGAGGAATGCCTCGTCGGTACGCGACGCGTCCTCGGCCGAGAACTCGATCTCGGCGTCGCGGCCGAGCTGCTCGCGGCCGTAGCGGACCCAGCGGACCGCCTCCGCCAGCGCCGTCTCGCGGTCGATCCGGAGCTTGTGCTTGAGGTGGATGTCGCTGGTCGCGATGAACACGTGGAGGTGCGGCCGCTCGGCGACCTTGATCGCCTCGATCGCACGTTGCGGGTCGCCGTCCTTGCACCGCGCGAGCGCCGCGACGGCGATCCCGCCGCGGGTCTCCTGGGCGATCCGCCGGACGGCCTCGAAGTCGCCGGGCGAGGCGGCCGGGAAGCCGGCCTCGATGACGTCGACCTTGAGCCGCGCCAGCTGGCGGGCGACGTCGAGCTTCTCGGCCGCGGTCAGCCCCGCGCCGGGGGCCTGCTCGCCGTCGCGCAGCGTGGTGTCGAAGATCCGGACGCTGCCCGCCGCCACGAATGGGCCGGCGGGCCGGGGGATAGAGCGCGAATGCGCTCGTTCGGCGCTCACCGGGCCGCGCCCGGCGTCGTGGCCGACGCCTGGGCCTGCCCGGCCACGACCTCGATCGGGTCGAGGAACGGCATCTGGGCACGCAGCCTCGCACCGACCTGCTCGACCTGGTGGTCGTGGTCGGCGGCGCGCAGGCGCGCCATCTCGGGCGAGCCGGCTTCGTGGTCGGCGATCAGCCGGTTCGCGAACGAGCCGTCCTGGATGTCCTTGAGCAGTGCCTGCATCGTCGCCCGGACGTTGTCGTCGATCAGTCGCGGGCCGGACACGTAGTCGCCGTACTCGGCGGTGTCGCTGACCGAGAAGCGCATGTAGTTGAGCCCGCCGCGGTACAGCAGGTCGACGATCAGCTTGAGCTCGTGGAGCGTCTCGAAGTAGGCCAGCTCGGGCTGGTAGCCGGCCTCGACCAGCGTCTCGAAGCCCATCTTGACCAGCATCGCCGTGCCGCCGCACAGGACCGCCTGCTCGCCGAACAGGTCGGTCTCGGTCTCCTCCGCGAACGTCGTCTCGAGGATGCCGGCGCGCGTCGAGCCGATCGCCCGGGCGTACGCGAGGACGCGCGCGCGGGCCGTCCCCGACGCGTCGCGCTCGACCGCGAACAGTGCCGGCACGCCGCCGCCCGCCTGGTACACGGAGCGGAGGAGGTGGCCGGGGCCCTTCGGCGCGACCATCCCGACGTCGACGATCGCCGACGGGTCGATCCGGCCGTACCGGATGTTGAAGCCGTGGGCGAACATCAGCAGGTGGCCGGCGCGCAGGTTCGGGCGCGATCTCCTCGTCGTACAGCCGCTTCTGGACGGTGTCGGGGACGAGGATCATGACCACGTCGGCGGCCCGCACCGCGTCGGCCACGTCGAGCACCCGCAGCCCGGCCTCGGCCGCAAGGGCCCGGCTCTTCGAACCCGGGGCGAGGCCGACCACGACGTCGACCCCCGACTCGTGCAGGTTGAGGGCATGGGCGTGCCCCTGGCTGCCGTAGCCGATGATCGCCACCGTCTGGCCGGCCAGCGCGGCCGGATCGGCGTCGTCGTCGTAGTACATCCTCGCCGTCATCGCTTGATCGCCTCCTCGATGGATCCTGAGCCCCGGGCCATCACCACGGCCCCGGTGCGGACCAGCTCCTTGATGCCGTACGTCCGGACCAGCGCGACGAATGCGTCGACCTCTGGCTCGGTGCCGGTGACCTCGACGATGACCGAACCGTCGGCCACGTCCACCACGCGGCCGCGCGACAGCTCGACCAGCTTGAGGACCTCGGCCCGGGTCGAGTCCGTGGCCCGGATCTTGACCAGCGCGAGCTCCTGCTGGACGGTCGGCTCGGCCGTGACGTCCTGGACCTTGAGCACGTCGATCAGCCGGTAGAGCTGCTTGGCCGCCTGCTCCACGGCGACGTCATCGCCATGGAGCGTGATCGTCATCCGGCTGATGTCTTCGCTGTCGGTGTGGCTGACCGCCAGCGAATCGATGTTGAAGTTGCGCGCTCGCATCAGGCTGGAGACGCGGTTCAGCACTCCCGGCTTGTTGAGCACGACCGCGACGAGGACGTGGCGGCGGGTCTCGCCCCCACCGGGCAGGGCGCGGGCCGGTGGCGCGCTGTGGGCCGGGGCACCGCCGTGCGCCGCCGCGGCCGGCAGCTGGCCGTTCGAACTTGGATCAGCGGTCATTCGTCCGCCCCGCCCCACTTCTCGATCAGGTCGGACAGGCCCTTGCCCGCCGGCATCATCGGGAACACGTTCTGCTCCTCGGCGATCTCGAACCAGATGAGCGCCGGCCCGTCGACGGCCTGGGCGTCGCGGATCGCCGCGTCCACCTCATCGGGCGTCCGCGCCCGGAAGGCGGGGATGCCGAACGCGTCGGCCAGCTTGGCGTAGTCCGGGCCGAGCAGGTGGGCGGAGTGGTAGTTGCCCGCGTAGATGATCTCCTGCCACTGCCGGATCATCCCGAGCTTCTTGTTGTCGAACAGCGCGATCTTGACCGGGATGCGGTCCTGCACGAGCGTCATCAGCTCCTGGAACGTCATCTGGAAGCCGCCGTCGCCGGTGATCGCCCAGGTCTCGCGGTCCGGCCGGCCGAGCGCCGCGCCCATCGCCGCCGGGACCGAGAAGCCCATCGTGCCGAGGCCGCCCGAGCTGACGTGGCTGTTCGGCTGGCGGAACCCGGCGTATCGGGCGAGCCACATCTGGTTCTGGCCGACGTCGGCGACGTAGGTGGCCTGGTGGTCGGTCAGCTCGCCGATCCGCTCGACCACGAAGTCGGCCGACAGCAGCCCGTCGCGCCACGCGCCCGAGCCGTGCCAGCTCGACGCGACCGAATCGGCCTTCCAGTCGGCGAGCTGGGCGAAGTAGTCGGCCCGTGTCGCCGGGTCGACCGCATCGACGAGGCCCGACAGCGCCTGCAGCACGCGCTTCGCGTCGCCCACGATCGGGACCTCGACGGCCACGTTCTTGCCGATCTCGGCGGGATCGATGTCGGCGTGGATGATCCGGGCGTACGGCGCGTACGTCCGGACGTTGCCCGTGACCCGGTCGTCGAAGCGCATGCCGACCGCGATCAGCAGGTCGGCGCTCTGGATCGCCCGGTTGACGTGCTTCCAGCCGTGCATCCCCATGTAGCCGTAGGCCAGCGGGTGCGTCTCGTCGATCGCGCCGATCCCGAGCAGCGTCCAGGCGACCGGGATCTGCGCCTTCTCGGCGAAGGCCGCGAGGTCGTCCCATGCCTCGGCGTGGAGCACGCCGTGGCCGGCCAGGATGACCGGCCGCTTCGCCGCCGCGATCTCCGCCGCCGCGGCCTTGAGCTGGCGCGGGATGGCCGTCCATGTTCGGGCGGAAGCCGGGCAGGCCGGCGACGATCTCCGCCTCGGTCGGGTGCTCGGCGCGGGTCTCCTGCTGGAGCGCGTCCTTGGTGATGTCGATGTGGACCGGGCCCGGCCGTCCGGAGCGGGCGATGTGGAACGCCTCGGCCACGACGCGGGGCAGGTCGTCGGCGTCGCGCACGAGGTAGTTGTGCTTGGTCATCGGCAGCGTGATGCCGTTGATGTCGATCTCCTGGAACGCGTCCTTGCCGATCAGCGCGGCCGGGACGTTGCCGGTGATGGCGACCATCGGCACCGAGTCGAGGAGCGCCGTGCCGATCCCGGTCACGAGGTTTGTGGCGCCCGGCCCGGACGTGCCCATGCACACCCCGACCCGGCCGGTCACCCGGGCGTAGCCGTCGGCGGCGTGCGCGCCGCCCTGCTCGTGGCGGACGAGGACGTGGCGCAGCTCCGGGTAGTCGCCGAGGATGTCGTACAGCGGGAGGATGACGCCGCCCGGGTAGCTGAAGAAGACGTCGACGCCCTGGCGGAGGAGCGCCTCGCACAGGACGTCGGCCCCGATCCTCGTTCGCTTGAGGTCGCGCGCCTCGTGGAGCATCGCCTTCCGGGCGCGCTCGACCGACGCGGCCTCGGCCGTCCCGTCGTTGGGGACGTGGCTCCGTCTCGTGCCCGGACGGGTGGTCGCCCCCGACGGGTCGGCCCGATCTCCCTTGGCGATGGTCATCCTGGCGAGTCCTCCGTGTCCGATGCGATCGTCGGCAGAAAACGAAAAACCCCCGCCGTCCCGGCGAGGGTCCTGAGGTTGGTCGGTGGTGTCGAGCCTAGCGGCGCTCGCCCCTCCCTGTTCCTCGGTCCCGCCGGGAGCCGGTAATAAGCCCAAGCAGGCCACCAAGCCCCGGAATCGAGAGAAGAAGGTCGAGGAGCGATACGTCGGGCCCGGCCGGATCGTAGGGAACGTGAATCCGCCGACCGTCCGTCGTAGCCACGACGGCGACCTTGCGGCGAGCCCCGGTCTCGAACCAGCCCAATCGGGTCTCCACGTACGATGCCCACCGCGAATCCCGCGGCGTCCCGGCAGTCTAGCAGGGATGACGGGAGCGTCAACCGCCACCCGATGGTCCGCTCCCGGCCGCCGGATGTCACGTCGCCGCCGCGCGCAGCTGGTCGGTCAGCCAGTCGCTGCTCCGGCCGAGCCCATCGAGGTCGATCGGCTCGGTCGACGGCCGGTCGGTCGGACGCCCGAGGAGATAGCCCTGACCGGCGCCGATCCCGAGCGAGCGGACGACGGCCAGCTGGGCCGGCGTCTCGATCCCTTCGGCGACGACCAGCGCGCCCCACCGGTCGGCGAGGTCGCGCAGCGTCCGGAGGACCTCGAGCGAGGCGTCGTGGACGGCGCCGCCCTGGACCAGCGACAGGTCGATCTTGACGATGTCGAACTTGAGCTGGCTGAGCAGGCGCAGGCCGGCGTTCCCGGCGCCGATGTCATCGGCCGCCAGCCGGATGCCGGCCACGCGGCAGGCCTCCGCCGCACGCCGCACCTTGGCGACGTCCTCGACCGCGTCGCGCTCCGTCAGCTCGAGCACGATGTGCCGCGGGTCGAGGCCGTGGCGGACGATCATCCGGAGCAGCGCGTGGACGCTGAAATCGTCGATCTCGAGCGTGCGCGGCGAGAGGTTGACCGTGAGCGATCCCGGCAGCCGCAGCCGGGCCGCAGCTCTCCATCACGATGTTGAGGCAGGCGACGTCCAGCTCGGCCGTGCGGCCACTCGCCTCGGCGGCCCGGAACATCGATCCGGGATCGGCGAATCCGCTGTCGGGCAGCGGCCGGATGAGCCCCTCGAACCCGCGCGGAGCGCCGGTCGACAGGTCGTAGATCGGCTGGAACACGGCGCGCAGCGCACCGGTCGCCGCGATCCGCGCCACCAGCGCCGACAGCTCGGCGGGCGGTCGCGAGGCGAGCTGGCCCTCGTGCCGCTCGTGGTCGTAGATCGTCACGCAGGTTCGGCCGTGGCGCTTGCTCCAGAACAGCGCGGCATCGGCCTGCGTGTACAGCGAGTCGCGGTCGCGGGCCAGGCCCGGGATGGCGCTGATGCCGGCCGAGAACGACACCGGCAGCGAGTCACGTGCGCCGCCGCCCTCGCCGTCGAGGCAGCCCGCGAGCAGCCGCCGAACGGCCAGCTGGCCACCGTCGCTGTCGGTGCTGGGCATGATGATCGCGAACTCGTCGCCGCCGATCCGGAAGGCGCGGTCCGAGCGTCGCAGGTAGCCAATCATCGTCATCGCCGCCTGGCGGAGCAGCTGGTCGCCGACCGCGTGACCGCGTGCGTCGTTGATCCGCTTGAAGTCGTCGAGATCGAGCAGGGCGAGCGACAGCGGTTGGCCGCTCCGGATCGCGACCGCCCAATGACGCTCGAGCTCCTCCTGGAAGGCCCGATGGTTGCCCAGCCCGGTCAGCGTGTCGCGCAGGGCCTCGGCCCGCGCCCGGTCGTAGGCATCCTCGAGGATCCGTCGAGCGCCCTCGAGCCGCTCGGCCGGCTCGAGCACGCGGCGTGACAGCCAGACGGTGAGCGTGCCGAGGAGGACGGCCAGCAGCCCGAGGCCGAGCGTCGGCACGACGAGGGATGTGCCGAACCCCCAGGCCAGCCCGTAGACCATCGGAGCGGTGATGACGATCGGGATCGCGAACATCGTGACGAGCGCGAGGAACAGGCGAAGCCGGACCACCCGCAGGTTGGTCGATTCGCCGAGGAGGTCGTCGGGGGCGGGCTCGTCGCGGATCGCTGGTCCTCCGTGGGGCCATCTCGGGCGTCTCGGGGCGTGTCAGGGGCGTGTCGGATGGTTATAGCCCGCGATCCCGAGGCGTGGACGAGCACCGTGGTACTCGGCCGGGTAGGACTAACGGGTGCATCCCCGGGTCGCGCCCGAGCGCGACGATGGCGCCATGTTCATCCTCTACGCGGTGGCCGCGGGCCTCGTCATCGGCCTGGTCAGCGGCGGTTCGGCGAGCCGGCTCGGCGACCTTCGCTTCCGTTGGGCGCCGCTGATCGCGCTCGGCATGCTGGTCCAGGTCGCGCTGTTCTCGACCCCGCTGGGCGATGCGCTCGGGTCCGCCGCCCCGGCCGTGTACATCGCCTCGAACGTCGCCGTCCTCGTAGCGGTCTGGCGGAACCTCGCCATCCCCGGCCTGCCGCTCGTCCTCGTCGGCGGCATCTCCAACCTCGTCGCGATCGTCGCCAACCGCGGGTTCATGCCGGTCAGCCCGGAGGCGATGGTGGCGATGGGCCGCGTCCCGCCCGAGGGCTACTCCAACAGCCGGCTCGTGGACGGTGTCGTCCTCGGCCCGCTGACCGACCTGTTCGCGATGCCGACCTGGGTTCCGATGGCCAACGTGTTCAGCATCGGCGACGTGCTGATCGGGGTCGGCGCGGCCATTGCCGTAGTCGCCGCGATGCACGGCCGGGGACCGCTCGAGCCGCGGCCGGCGGCACCCGCCGGCGCCAGCGGTGCGCCGGTGCACTGACCCGACAATCGTCCGCCACCGGTACTACCGGCGCGTGGTCCGATCGGGTCCCGGCGGTCAGCGTATCGGCAGGAGCGACGTTCGCTCGGCGTTGGATCTCGTCCAGGGCAAACCCGTCGCGAGACGGGGACGCAAAGCCAGGGATCTCCCTTCGGGAAGACCGCCCGGTTGCCGGATCCACCGTACTGGCCGCACCTAGAGGTGGTACACGTGAAGACGATCCTGGCGCGCTTCACCGTGGCATTGTCGCTGCTGGCGACGATGGCCCTGGCCCTCGGCGCAGGAGTCAAGTGGTACTAGCCATGAACGACCTGTTCGTGGCTCCCACCCATGACCCCCGGTTCGACGCGGCACGCCCCGGCCCTTCGGCCGGGCACCGCTGGAGCTGAGCCAAGCGGGTCCTCGACCCGCTCTCGACAGCTGACGGGCGGCCCTTCCGGGGCCGCCCTTCGGTTGTCCGGCGCACGGCGTCCCGGCGCCCACCGGGACGTTTGGGTCAGCGCCACCCCCTCCCCTGCCCCAGACACTGGGCCCGACGCCAACCCGGCCCGTCGCGACCCCAGGATGTGATGACCGCAGTCCCCGACGAGAACCGTTCCGGCGCCGTGGGCGCCGCCGTCACGACGCCGCCGATCACTCGCCCGCGTCGACGGCCGCCGGCGCGCCAGCCCGGCCGTCCGGGTGCGAGCCTTCACGCTGGTCGTCGGCGGTCTGGCCGTCGCTGCTCTACCTGGCCGTCGTCCGCGACCTGCCGGCGTTGCCGGTTCCGTTCCTGATCCCGTGGCCGCTCGCGGCGCTCGGCTTCTACCTCGGCGAGACGAACGTCGTCGAGGTCCACTTCCTGCGCGAGCGACACTCGTTCTCGCTGAGCGAGCTGCCGGGGATCGTCGGGCTGTTCTTCCTGCCGCCCCAGGAGTACCTGCTGGCCTGCCTCGTCGGGACCGGGCTGGCGCTCGCCTTGGATCACAAGCAGTCCGGCGTCAAGCGGGCCTTCAACTTCGCCCAGTTCGCCCTCGCCGCGATGGTCGCGCTGTCGATCTTCCATCTCGTCGCCACGCCGGCGTCGCCGCCCGGCCCGCGCGAGTGGGCGGCGGCGTTCCTGGCGGCCGGCGCGACGAGCGCGATCGAGGCCACCCTGGTGGCGACCGCGATCTCGCTGTCCGGTGGCGCGCCGCAATACCGGCAGCTGCCACGGATGCTCGGCTTCAGCGAGATGGTCGCGATGGCCAACACCAGCCTGGCGACCCTCGCCGTGATGGTCCTGTGGATGAATCCGTGGTCGATCGTGCTGCTGGCCGTCCCGACCGCCATCGTGTTCGTTGCCTATCGCGCCTACATGGGCGAACGCGAGAAGCACGAGCGGCTCGAGCTGCTGTACGAATCCAGCCGGCTGCTGCACTACGCGCCAGAGCTCGATTCGGCGATCGTCGCGCTGCTCGATCACGCCCGCCGGATGTTCCGGGCCGAACGGGCGGAGATCCTGCTGTTCCCCGATCCGCTGATCGACTCGGCGCTGCGGACCTCATCGGGTGGCCGCGACGGGCCGGAGTCGATGGTCCCGGTCACCGTGCCGGTCGACGATCCGCTTCGGGCCAGGACGGCGGTCGAGGGGCGGGCATTCGGCGCCCGGCTCGGCCCGACCTGGACGACCCACCCGCAGGCCGTCCGCGAGGCGATGATCGGGCCGCTCGTCGGGGAGAGCGGCGTCATCGGCGCGCTGACGATCATCAACCGGCTGGGCGAGGGCACGACGTTCAACGGCGACGACCTGCGGCTCCTCGAGACGGTCGCCAACCAGGCGGCGGTCGCGCTCGAGAACGGGCAGCTCGAGCAGTCGCTCCACGAGCTGTCACGGCTCAAGGAGGAGCTTCGCCACCAGGCCTACCACGACTCGCTGACCGGTCTGCCGAACCGGCCGGCCTTCGTCGAGGAGGTGGAGCGCCGCCTGGCGGATACCGCCCCGGAAGATCGACCGCCGGTCGTGGTGTTCCTCGACCTCGACGACTTCAAGATCGTCAACGACACGCTCGGCCATGCCGCGGGTGACCAGCTCCTCGTCGCAGTTGCCGACCGGATCGCCCAGCAGCTCCGGCCGGACGACCTCGTCGCCCGGTTCGGCGGCGACGAGTTCGCCCTGCTGCCGGCACCCGGCTCGACGGTCGCCGAGGCTCTGGCGATGACCCAGCGGATCATCACCGGGCTCGAGCTCCCGTTCCACGTCCAGGGCACCGACGTGATCGTCGGCTGCAGCGCCGGGATCAGCGCGGTCCGCGGCGACGCCGCCGTCGACGAGGTGATGCGCAACGCCGACGTCGCGATGTACCGGGCCAAGTCCGACGGCAAGCATCGCGCCCAGGTGTTCGATCCGACGATGCACAGCTCGATCGTCGAGCGCCACGCCCTGTCGTCCGACCTCGGACGGAGCGTCAGCCGGGGCGACCTGGAGGTCCACTACCAGCCGATCGTGACCCTGACCACGGGGCGGATCGTCGGCGTCGAGGCGCTGGTCCGCTGGAACCACCCGACCCGTGGCCCGATCGACCCGAGCGAGTTCATCCGCCTGGCCGAGGAGACCGGCACGATCCTGTCTCTCGGCAGGTCCGTGCTCCGGACCGCCACTCGCCAGGTCGTCGAGTGGCACGACCGGCCCGGCCTCGAGCACCTCGGCCTGAGCGTCAACCTGTCGCCGCTCCAGCTCCAGCACCCGGGCTTCATCGACGAGGTCGCGGCCGAGATCGCCGAAGCGGGGATCGAGGCGTCGGACCTCACCTTCGAGATGACCGAGACCGCGATGTTCCGGGATATCGGGGCGACGATCGTCACGCTCGAGGCCCTGCGAGCCCTCGGGGTGCGTATTGCGATGGACGACTTCGGGACGGGCTACTCGTCGCTCGCCTACCTGCGCCGCTTCCCGGTCGACAGCCTCAAGATCGCCCGCGAGCTGATCGCCGGACCGGCCGAGTCGGACGACCCCGAAGCCTGGGCGTTCGCCCGGGCGATCATCGCCCTCGGCCGCTCGCTCGGCCTGCCGATCGTGGCCGAGGGGATCGAGACGCCCGAGCAGCTCCGGGTCCTGCGCCGGCTCGGCTGCGGGCTGGGCCAGGGCTACCTCTTCGGACGGCCGGTGGCGGGCGCCGACCTCGAGCCGATCCTGGCGCGGGCGGCGCTCGGCCAGGCCATCGCCTGAGGCCGCGTCCGGTTCGGGCCCGGGCCCACGACCGCCGGTGCGCCGCCGCACTGACCCATCCGTCCGCCCCGGCGGTACGACCGGACGATGGCCGTTGTGACCCCCTGACGGCAACGTGAGCGGTGGAGCGACGTTCGCTCCGTGACGACCAACCGTCCAGGGCAAACCCGACGCGAGTCGGGGACGCAAAGCCAGGGATCTCCCCTCGGGAAGACCGCCCGGTTGCCGGAGGCCGTCGCTCGTTCACCCGTTGATGAGGTGTATGTCGTGAAGGCGAACCTGGCGCGCTTCACCGTGGCTCTGTCCCTTCTGGCGACGATCGCGCTCACGCTCGGCGCCGGCCTGAAGTGGCACTGACCCAACCGAACTGAGCCCCGTGCCGGGTCGCCTCCGACCCGTCCACGTCTCACGCTGGAGCGGCCTTCGGGCCGCTCCTTGTCGTTGGCGGCCGATCGCGAAGACCTCTGCTACGCTCGCTCGATGAGCGCCGCCGCCCCTCGAACCATCGTCGACAAGATCTGGGCCGACCATGTCGTGACCCAGGACGCGGGCGCGCCGGCGGTCCTCGCCATCGATCTCCACCTGGTCCACGAGGTCACCAGCCCGCAGGCCTTCTCGGGGCTTCGTGCCCGCGGGATCGGCGTCCGCCGGCCGGGCCAGACCGTCGCCACCGCCGACCATTCGATCCCGACGACGGACCGCAGCCTGCCCATCCTCGACGAGATGGCCGCGGCCCAGGTCCGCCAGCTCGAGGCCAACTGCGACGAGTTCGGCATCCCGCTGCACGGCATCGGCGATCCGGCGCAGGGCATCGTCCACGTCATCGGCCCGCAGCTCGGGCTGACCCAGCCGGGGATGACGATCGTCTGCGGCGACTCGCACACGAGCACGCATGGGGCGTTCGGCGCGCTGGCGTTCGGGATCGGGACCAGCGAGGTCGAGATGGTCCTCGCCACGCAGACGCTCCTCCAGCCCGACCCGAAGTCGTACGAGGTCCGGGTCGACGGCCGGCTGACCCCCGGCGTCAGCGCCAAGGACATCATCCTCGCGCTGATCGCCCGGATCGGGATCGGCGGCGGCACCGGCCACGTCTTCGAGTACCGCGGCGAGGCGATCCGCGGGCTGACCGATGGACCAGCGGATGACCGTCTGCAACATGAGCATCGAGGGCGGCGCGCGGGCCGGGCTGATCGCCCCGGACGACACGACGTTCGAGTACCTCCATGGCCGCGCGCATGCTCCGGCGGGTCCGGCCTGGGACGACGCCGTGGCGCGCTGGCGCTCGCTGCCGACCGACGACGGCGCGACGTACGACCGCTCGATCACGATCGACGCCGACGCGCTCGAGCCGATGGTCACCTACGGCACGAACCCGGGCATGGGCATCCCGATCACCAGCCGGGTCCCCTCCCCGGCCGACCAGCCCGACCCCGGCCAGCGCCGCGCGCTCGAGCGGGCGCTCGAGTACATGGACCTGCAGCCCGGCCAGCCGATCCTCGGCCAGAAGGTCGACGTCGTCTTCGTCGGGAGCTGCACCAACGGCCGGATCAGCGACCTGCGGCTGGCCGCCGGCGTGCTCAAGGACCGCCACGTCGCCGACGGCGTGCGGCTGATGGTCGTGCCCGGCTCCGACGAGGTGAAGCGCGAGGCGGAGCGCGAGGGCCTGTCCGACATCTTCAAGGCGGCGGGCGCCGAGTGGCGCGAGGCGGGCTGCTCGATGTGCATCGCCATGAACGGCGACCAGCTCCGGCCCGGGCAGTACGCGGTGAGCACCAGCAACCGCAACTTCGAGGGCCGCCAGGGCAAGGGCGGACGGACGTTCCTGGCCTCGCCGCTGACCGCGGCCGCGAGCGCCATCGCCGGCGTCGTCGCCGACCCGCGCCGGCTGCCGGGGATCGAGACGCTGGCCGCCGTCGGCGGCCGCTGACACGTGGCCGAGCCGTTCACCGTCTTCACCAGCAAGGTCGTCCCGCTCCCGGCCGAGAACGTCGACACCGACCAGATCGTCCCGGCCCGCTACCTCAAGGTCACCGACAAGGAGGGCCTGGCCGAGGCGCTCTTCCGCGATTGGCGGTTCGAGGAGGACGGCTCGCTGAAGGAGCCGCGCTTCGTCCTCGACCGGCCCGGGATGGCCGGCCGGAAGATCCTCCTCGTCGGCGACAACTTCGGTGCGGGCTCGTCGCGCGAGCACGCTCCCTGGGCGCTCGCCGCGTGGGGCGTCCGGGCGATCCTGTCCACGTCGTACGCCGACATCTTCCGGAGCAACAGCCTCAAGAACGGCGTGCTCCCGATCGTGGTCGACCGCGCGACCCACGCCCGGCTGTTCGACCTCGTGGCCCGCGAGCCGGACGCCGAGCTGACCGTCGACCTGGCCGAGCAGGGGATCCTCCTGCCGGACGGCACGACGATCGACTTCGACATCGACCCGTTCGCCAAGCGGATGATCCTGGCCGGCACGGACGAGCTCGGCTACCTCCTGTCGAAGGCGACCGAGCTCGAGGCCTGGGAGGCCCAACACCCGCCGCGGATCGATTCGCGCGCCGGAGCGCGCTGACCGAACGACGGGCGCCGCCGGATCGTTCAGCCGAGGCGCGGCGACGACCAGCGGATGTCGATGGCTTGAGGGCCGCGCGGCGAACGCACACCGGGCAGCCGACGAACGGCGTCGGCAGGTGATCGCGGTGGGCCTCGACGGCGGAGTGGGTCAGGCGGAACGGGCGGATCGCCGGGTTGGCGGCAGGACGAGTCATCGGGCGTATCTCCGAATGCGGTGCGGGATGCGGAACGGGCGCCGGGAGGTGGCGCCAAGCTCACCCTGAGGCCGCGGCCGCGACCGGCCCATCGGCAGATGGCCCCACCGTCCATCGACAGATGTCCACACGGTGACCATCGCCTGATCGCCCACCCGTTCGGGCGAGGGCGCGTTCGGGCGGCCTGTGCGACGATCCGGCCGTGAACCTCCTCGACGCGATCGCCGTGTGCCTGATCGTCGCCGGGGCGATCCTCGGCTGGCGGTCGGGCGCGATCCCGCAGATCGCCGGGCTGGTCGGCGCGATCGTCGGCGGCGTGGCGGTGATCCTGGCCCTGCCCTACCTCGCCGACCCGCTGTCGGGGCTCGACCCGACGATCCGCCCGATCACGGTCCTGGTGCTCCTGATCGGTGCCGTCGCGATCGGCGAGTCGATCGGGGCGTCGTTCGGCCGCGCGGTCGCCCGCCGGCTCGGCGACGGCCTGCTCGGGGCGGCCGACCGGACCGCCGGCTCGGCGCTGGCCGTGGCCCAGGCGCTGCTCGTCGTGTGGCTGGCCGGCAGCCTCCTGGCCGAGGGGCCGGTGCCGCGCCTGGCGGAGACCGCCGGCACCTCGACGGCGGTGCGCACGATGGCCACCATCCTGCCGCCACCGACCGAGGTCGCGGTCGAGCTCGGCGGCTGGCTCGATGCCACGGGGCTGCCCGACGTGTTCGTCGGCTTCGAGCCGCTCCCGGCGCCCGAGGTCGCGCGGCCGTCCGACCCGACGGCGCGGGCGATCGCCGCGGCCGCCGAAGCCAGCACGTTCAAGGTCTCGGCCGCGACCTGCGGCGTCTCATCGGTCGGCACGGGCTTCGTGATCGCGCCGGGCTATCTCGTGACCAACGCCCACGTCGTCGCCGGCGCAGGTGCGCGCGGGATCGTCGTGCGCGGGGTCGGTGGCCAGGCGGCCGACGCGGTCGCCGTCCTGTTCGATTCGGAGCTCGACGTCGCCCTGCTGTACGCCGACGGGCTGCGTGCCGTGCCGCTCGCGTTTGCCGCGAAGGATCCGGAGCGCGGCGCGGTCGGGGCGACGCTCGGCTACCCGGGTGGCGGGGCGCTGACCGTCCTGGCCGCCGCGGTCACGGGCCGCTACGAGGCGACCGGCCACGACATCTACGGCGCCGAGCGCGTCCGGCGCCAGATCATCGAGCTCCGCGCCGAGATCGATCGCGGTGACAGCGGCGGGCCGCTGCTGCTCGCCGACGGGACGGTCGGCGGCGTGGTCTACGCCGAGGCCCGCACCAATCCCGACGTCGGCTACGCGCTGTCGCCCAGCGAGGTCTGGGCCGCCGTCCGGCCGGCGATCGGGCGCCATGCCGCGGTCAACACCGGCGGCTGCCTCCACTGACCGTCGCCTCGCGGGCGACCCTTCGCGTGTAGGGTTATCCGAGCAGCGCCCCGTCACCCCACCCGGCCAGGAGAGCCCGCAGCATGTCCGACGCGCCCATCGTCTCCGACCCCGCCAAGCGCCATTCCGCGGCGATCACCGACGGGCCCGACCGGGCCGGGGCGCGGGCGATGCTCAAGGCCATCGGCTTCACCGACGAGGACCTGGCCAAGCCGCTGGTCGGCGTGGCCACGACCTGGATCGAGACGATGCCCTGCAACATCAACCAGCGCGAGCTGGCCGAGCACGTCAAGGCCGGCGTGCGGGCCGCCGGCGGCACGCCGATGGAGTTCAACACGATCGCCATCAGCGACGGCGTGACGATGGGCACCGAGGGGATGAAGACCTCGCTGGTCAGCCGCGAGGTCGTCGCCGACTCGATCGAGCTTGTCGTCCGCGGCCAGATGCTCGATGGCGTCGTCTGCATCGTGGCCTGCGACAAGACCGTTCCCGGCGCGGCCATGGCCCTCGGCCGGCTCGACGTGCCGGGCATCGTGCTCTACGGCGGGACGATCCATCCCGGGGTCTACAAGGGCCAGCGCACGGCCACCGTCGTCACCGTCTACGAGGCGATCGGCGCCTATCGTGCCGGCAAGATCTCGCTCGACGAGCTGCACGAGATCGAGAACGCGGCGTGCCCCGGACCGGGCGCCTGCGGCGGCCAGTACACGGCCAACACGATGAGCACGGTCATGGAGTTCATCGGGCTGTCGCCGGCCGGGCTCAACGGCATCCCGGCCGAGGACCCGGCCAAGGCGGACGCCGCGCGACGGACCGGCGAGCTGGTCATGGACCTCGTCCGGCGCGACGTCCGCCCGTCGTCGATCGTGACCCGCAAGGCGCTCGAGAACGGGATCGCCAGCGTGGCCGCGACCGGCGGGTCGACCAACGGCGTCCTCCACCTCCTGGCGATCGCCCACGAGTTCGGCATCCCGCTCGACATCGACGAGTTCGGCACGATCGCCGATCGCACGCCGCTCATCGGCGACATGCGGCCCGGCGGGCGGTACACCGCGCTCGACATGTACGAGGCGGGCGGCGTGAGCCTGGTCATGCGCGAGCTGCTCAAGCGCCCGGGCCTGCTCCACGGCGACGAGCCGACGGTCGACGGCCGGACGATCGCCCAGATCGCCGCCGCGGTCGAGGAGACGCCCGGCCAGGCGGTCGTCGTCCCGATCGAGACCCCGCTCAAGCCCAACGGCGGGCTGGCCATCCTCCACGGCTCGCTGTCGCCCGACGGCTGCGTGGTCAAGCTCGCCGGCCACGAGCGCCGCCAGCATCGCGGCCCGGCCCGGGTGTTCGACTCCGAGGCGGCCTGCTACGACGCCGTCCGCGCCCAGCGCATCCAAGCCGGCGACGTCGTGGTCATCCGCTACGAGGGCCCCATCGGCGGCCCGGGCATGCAGGAGATGCTGCAGGTCACCGCGGCGCTCGTCGGCGAGGGTCTGGGCGACTCGGTCGCGCTGCTGACCGACGGCCGGTTCTCGGGCGGCACCCACGGCCTGATGATCGGCCACGTCGCCCCGGAGGCCGCACTCGGCGGCCCGATCGCGATCGTCGAGGAGGGCGACACGATCGTGATCGACGTCGACCGCGGCACGCTCGACCTCGACGTCGCGCCGGACGAGGTCGATCGCCGCTTCGGCCGCTGGTCGCCGCCCGAGGCCCGCTACCGGACGGGCGTGCTGGCCAAGTACGCGGCGCTCGTCGGCTCTGCGGCGGAGGGCGCGGTGACGACCGGGTCGCGGATGACGGCGAACCTGGTTCGCCGATGACGTCCGGCGAGATCGCGATCCGCCCGGCGGAGACCGACGCGGACCTCGCCGCCATCGTCGCCATCGTCGAGCGGGCCACGCCCGAGGAGCCCAACTCGGTCGAGAACATGCACTGGGCCGATGCCACGTACCCGGGCACCGCGCGCTTCCTCGCCGAGCTCGACGGCCGCCCGGTCGGCGCGGCGACCGTCGGCCGGATCTACGTCTACCCGCCGGAGTTCGACGGGTTCTGGGCAACCGTCGAGGTCGTCCCCGACGCGCGCCGCCGCGGCATCGGGCAAATGCTGTTCAAGACGATCTCGGACCGGGCGATCGCGGCCGGCAAGACCGCGCTGCACATGCCGGTGTCGGACGCGCGGCCGGAGTCGGTCGCGTTCCTGACCCGGCGCGGGTTCCGCGAGTACGAGCGCTCGAAGATCGTGCGCCTCGAGCTGGCCGGCCTGGCACCGCCGCCGGTCGAGCCCCCGGACGGGATCGAGCTCACGACGCTCGCCGAGCGGCCCGACCTCGTCCACGGCGTCCATGCCGTCGCCGTCGAGACCTTCCGCGACATCCCGGGCGGCGACGTGCCGACGGAGGCCGGCGACTTCGCCGAGTTCGTCGCCCGCGACGTGGCCCGGCCGTCGATCCCGCCCGAGGCCTTCTTCGTCGCGGTCGAACCGGCCGGCGGCACGGTCGTCGGCTACGCGAGCCTGCTCTTCCTGCCCGGCCAGACACGGGCCGCCTGGCACGACATGACCGCGGTCGCGCGGGCGTGGCGCGGGCGCGGCCTGGCGCGAGCGCTCAAGCACGCGACGATCGGCTGGGCGATCGCCAACGGCCTCGAGGTCCTCGAGACCGGCAACGACACCGACAACCTGCCGATGCGCGCGGTCAACCTGCGGATCGGCTACCAGCCGGCGGCCGATCGCCTCGTGATGCGCGGACCGCCGTTCGGCGGCATCATGGGCGGGTGACGAACGACACGAAGGCGCGCCCGGGGCCGCTCCCGCCGGATCCCGTCGAGTACGACTCGAGCCGCGCCCGGATCGCCCGGGCGAAGGGGCTCGAGGCGCCGTACATCGCCGGCGGCCGCGACCCGGATCCCGAGCCGGGCCTGCGCGAGGAGCGCTACTACGGGCGGCTCCTGCTCGCGATGGTCGTGACCCTCATCCTGGCCGGCTTCGTGCTCGGCGTGGCGCTCGTGATCGCGACCGGCAGCGCTCCGCGGTGACGTCGCTCGCGGCGCCGTCCGGGCGCCTCGACGCCGCGGCCTGGTCCAGCGGCGTCCGATGAGCTCGTGGCGACGCTGCGCGACCTGATCCGCATCCCGTCGGTCAACCCCCCGACGGTCGACGCCCCGAACGCCGAGCTCGACGCGGCGCGGCTCATCGCAGGCGTGCTGGCCGCGGCCGGGCTCGAGCCGGAGGTCGTCGAGCCCGAACCCGGACGTGGCTCGGTCCATGCCCGGCTGCGCGGTGACGGGACCGGTGGCGAGCCGCTCCTCCTCCTGTCGCACCTCGACGTGGTCCCGGCACCGGCCGCGCGCTGGACGCACGATCCGTTCGCGGGCGACGTCGCCGATGGCTATGTCTACGGGCGCGGCGCGGTCGACATGAAGGCGATGATCGCGCATGGAGCTGGCCGTCGTCCGGCTGCTCGCCGCGGAGACGCGGGCCGCCGGCCTCGATCCCGCACGTGACGCGGTCCCCGGGCTCCGTCGCGACGTCCTGTTCACGTGCACCGCCGACGAGGAGGCCGGCGGCCTGGCCGGCGCGAGGTGGGTCGTCGAGAATCGCCCGGCGTGGGTCCGCGCAGCCGGAGCGCTCAACGAATGCGGCGGCGTGTCGATGACCGTCGCCGGCCGCCGGTTCTACCCGATCCAGGTCGCCGAGAAGGGCTTTGCCGCGTACCGCATCGCGATCCGCGGGACGTGGGGCCACGGCTCGATGCCGCGCGACGACAACGCGGCCGTCCTCGCCGCGGCCGTGATCGAGCGGCTGGCCGTCCCCGGACCGGTCCGCCTGACGCCGGTGATGGCCCGCTTCCTCGACCTGGTGGCCGCCGAGCTGCCGCCGGAGGTGGCCCCGATCCTGGCCGGCCTCGCCGGCGACGACCCTCGGTCGCGCGGAGGCGGCGCTCGCGACGGCCTGCGACCCGATGGTCGCGCGGGCGGTCCGCGCCCTGCTTCGCGACACGATCAGCCCGGATGTCGTCCACGCCGGGGTCAAGTACAACGTCATCCCCGGCGACGCGATCGTCGAGGTCGACTGCCGCGTCCTGCCCGGCACGTCCGAGCCGGCGATGCGCGCCGAGCTGGTGGAGCGGCTCGGCCCGGAGCTGGCCGCCGCGTGCGAGATCGAGCTGATGGTCTACGGTGCCCCGGTCGAGTCGCCCGCCGAGGGCGAGCTGTACGACCTCCTCGTCGACACGATCCGCGACCACGATCCGGACGCCATCCCGCTCCCGGTCATCGGCCCCGTTCGCCACCGATGCCAAGCACACCGACGCCGTCGGGACACCGACCTACGGGTTCTCGCCGCTCCGGCTGGAGCCCGAGGAGCACTTCCTCGATCGGTTCCACGGCGTCGACGAGCGGGTCTCGATCGACGCCCTGCGCTGGGGGCTGCCGGTCCTGTACGACGTGGTCCGCCGCTTCTGCGGCTGACAAGGGCCGCTCAGACGGGCTCGCTTTCCGGGTCCGCCGCCGGCTCGACGAGGACCTCCTCACCGCACGCCGTGCAGACATAGATCCTGCCGGCTCCCCAGCTGCGCTCGGGATCGACGTCCGCGGAATCGTGCGGGGACGCGCGGCTCGAGCGGGCTCCACGAGCCGTCCGAATGGCGATGCTGGAGCCGCAGTGCCAGCTCCGACGTCCGAGCGAGATCCATGTGGTCGTCCTCCTCGTGCTGTCGTGCGGAGCCTACTCCGGCACGGTGCGGATGAGCCGGCCGCGGCGACTGATCGCGTGGGTCGCCAGGGCCGCGACACCCATGGCCACGATGGCGCGCTCGGCAATCGGCAGCGGCCGGACCGCTGACAGGAACTGCTCCGCGCGGGCCCGGTCGACGACGCGCAGGACGGCATGGCCGCGCGGTGTCAGGCGGAGCGTCCGCTGGCGGCGATCCTCGGGCTCCTGGTGCCGCTCGACGAGCCGACGCCGGACCAGGCCGTCGACCAGGCGGCTGGTGGCCGACGGTGAACGGCCGATCGACTCGGCCAGCTCGCCCACGGTCAGCGTGCTGCCGTCGGCCAGGACATACAGCGCGGCGAGCTGGGTGAAGCCGAGGCGCAGCTCCCCGAGCTGGCCGGCAAAGCCGATGACCAGCTCGCGCCACAGCGCACGGCCCATCGCCACGCGTTCGCTGATCTGGCGCACGTTCGGCAGCCGGTTGCCGGCCGCGAGCACGGGCGCCGACAGGTCCGCCTCGAACTGCCGGGCGATCGTCCGGGCCGGCGACGGGCGGCTGGATGACCGCGCTGGGCGGCGTTCCTCGGACACGCTCGAAGGGTACGGCGGGTCAGGAACGTATGCAACCATGCATGGTCGTTGCGCGTGGACGGCCGAAGCCCCCCGTACCCTGCGCACATATGCAGCAGCTCGCCTACGTGTTCCCCGGCCAGGGCTCCCAGTCGGTCGGGATGGGACGCACCCTCGCCGCTCGAATCACCGGCTGCCGCGGCCGTGTTCGCCGCCGCCGACGCGGCCCTCGGCGAGCCGATCAGCGCGCTGGCCTGGGATGGCCCGGCCGAGCGCCTCGACCTGACCGAGCAGGCGCAGCCGGCCATCCTGGCCACGTCGATCGCGATCCTCGAGGCGCTGCGCGAGCGCTGGGCGCGCGAAGGGCTCGCGCCGCCGCCAGCCGGCGTTCGCGGCCGGTCACTCGATGGGCCAGTACTCGGCGCTCGTCGCGGCCGGCGCCCTGTCGCTCGCCGACGGCGTCCGCCTCGTGCGCGAGCGTGGCCGGCTGATGCAGGCATCCGGGCAGGGCCGCGACGGGGCGATGGCCGCACTGATCGGGCTCGACGACGCACGACTCCCCGAGCTGGTCGCCGCGGCCTCGCAGCACGGCGTGTTCGTCGTCGCCAACCGCAACGCCCCGGGCCAGGTCGTCGTGTCCGGCGAGCGGCCGGCCATCGAGGCCGGCGCCGAGCTCGCCCGGTCGCTCGGCGCGAAGCGGGCGATCGTCCTGCCCGTCTCGGTCGCGGCCCACTCGCCGCTGATGGTCGAAGCGGCCGACGGGATGCGCGCCGCGCTGGCCGGGATCGACGTCGCCGACCCGGCGGTCCCGCTCCTGGCCAATGCGGACGGCCGGTCGATCGAGACGGCGGAGGGCTGCCGCGTCGAGCTCGTCGAGCACCTGACCGCGGGCGTCGACTGGATCCGGATCGTCGAGCGGATGATCGCCGCCGGCGTGACCACCTTCGTCGAGATCGGCCCGGGCCGCGTCCTGACCGGCCTGATCAAACGCATCAACCCGGACGTCGAGGTCATCCCCGCCGACGACCCCGGCGTCGCTCGATCGACTGCTCACCCTGGCCCGCGTGCCCGCCTGACTCGACTATTTCAAGGAGGATTCACTTGCGCAAGCCCGACTACGACCGCCGCGTGGTCGTCACCGGCCTCGGGGTCGTCAGCTCGGTCGGCAACGACACGAAGACGGCCTGGGCCAACCTCGTCAACGGGGTGTCCGGCCTCGGCCCGATCACCAAGTTCGACACCACCCCGTACGAGGCCAAGCTCGGTGGCGAGGTCCATGACTTCGTGCCCTCGGACTGGATGGACGCCAAGGCGGCCCGCCGCAGCGAGAGCCAGCATGCACTTCGGCGTCGCGGCGGCCAAGCAGGCGCTCGCCGACTCGGGCTTCGAGATCAACGACGAGAACCGCACCGAGGTCGGGGTCGTGTTCGGGTCGGGCGCGGGCGGCCAGTCGATGATGATCGACAACTACCAGTCGCTCAAGGAGCGCGGTCCGCGCACGGTCGCCCCGACCTTCATCGCCAACGCGCTGGTCGACAGCTGCTCGGGGATGATCGCGATCGAGACCGGCGCGATCGGCCACAACCTGTGCGTCGTGTCCGCCTGCGCGACCGGGACCCACAACGTCGGCGAGGCGGCCGAGGCGATCCGCCGCGGCGATTGCATCGCCGTGATCAGCGGCTCGACCGAGGCGCCCCTCCTCGAGGTCGGCCATGCCGGCTTCTCGAACATGCGCGGGATGGGCATGCCGCGGCCGGGTGAGCCGCTCGAGACGGTGTCGCGCCCGTTCGACGCGACGCGGGACGGCTTCGTCCTCGGCGAGGGCGCCGGGTCGCTCTTCCTCGAGGACCTCGAGCTGGCGAAGGCGCGCGGCGCGAAGATCTATGCCGAGGTCGTCGGCTACGGCTCGGCGGCCGACGGCTGGGACATGATCCAGCCGATCGACGAGGGGATCGGCTCCGCCCGGGCGATGCAGATGGCGCTCGACCGGCGCGGCGTGCCGGCCGACGAGGTCGACCTGATCAACCCGCACGGGACCTCGACGCCGCTCGGCGACAAGCGCGAGGCGGAGGCGATCTGGACCGTCTTCGGCAAGCGCTCGGCCGGCGAGGCGCGGTCGCTGGCGATCAGCGCGACCAAGTCGATGACCGGGCACATGATGGGCGCGGCCGGCGCGTTCGAGGCGTTCGCCACGGTGATGTCGATCGCCGAGCAGTGCGCCCCGGCGACGATCAACTACCGCGATCCCGACCCGGAGTGCGACCTGTGGGTCGTCCAGGAGACCCAGGCCCTGCCGATCCGCTACGCCCTGTCGAACAACATCGGGCTGGGCGGGCACAACGGCGCGATCATCTTCAAGCGCTACGACGGCGATTGACGGGGCGATCAGGGTCGGCCCTGGCCGCGCTGCGGCTTGCCGCTCACTACAATCAGTCCCTGTCCGTTGAGGAGCCCACTTGCCTGACCAGGATCCGAGTCGCCGCGCCGTCGTGACCGGGCTGGGCGCCGTCATGCCGATCGGCAACGACTTTCCGACGTACTGGTCGAACCTCGTCGCCGGCGTGACCGGCACCCGGACGATCACGAGCTTCGACCCGGCCGGGTTCGAGGTCCGCATCGCCGCCGAGGTCAAGGACTTCGATCCGACCCGGGCGATGGACGCCAAGATGGCCCGCCGGATGAGCCGCTTCATCCATTTCGCGATGGCCGCCGGCAAGGAGGCCGTCGCGCGACTCCGGGATCGACTTCGCGGCGATGAGCCAGGACCAGCGCGACCGGGTCGGCGTCGTGGTCAACACCGGCGGCGGCGGGATCGAGCAGATCATCGACGGCACCCACGTCCACGACACGAAGGGGCCGCGGTTCGTGTCGCCCTTCGCGATCCCGGCCCTGTCGGGCTCGATGGGCGCGGCGCTGCTGTCGATGGAGTACGGGCTGACCGGGCCGGTGATCACCCAGGTCGCCGCGTGCGCCACGTCGGTCATCGCCTTCCACGACGCGCTGCGGCTCATCCGCGCGGGCGAGTGCGACGTCGTCCTGACCGGCGGCTCGGAGGCGCCGATCTGGCCGATGGGCGTGGCCGCCCTGTCGAACATGGGCGCCCTGTCGAAGCGCAACGACTCGCCCGAGACGGCGTCCCGCCCGTTCGACGCGACGCGCGACGGGTTCGTCCTCGGCGAAGGCGGCGGCGTCGTCGTGGTCGAGTCGCTGGCCCACGCCCGGGAGCGGGGCGCGACGCCGATCGCCGAGGTCATCGGCGGGGCGCTGACGGCCGACGCCTTCCACATCAGTGCCCCCGACCCGACCGGCCGCGGGCAGGCCCGGGCGATGTCGCTCGCGCTCAAGAACGCCGGGATCGCGCCCGAGGACATCGACTACATCGTCGCCCACGGGACGTCGACCTCGCTCAACGACGTGACCGAGACGCGCGCGATCAAGTCGGCCTACGGCGACTACGCCGGCAAGGTCGCCATCAGCTCGCCCAAGTCGATGATCGGCCACCTCGTCGGGGCGGCCGGCATCGCCTCCGCGCTGGCCGCCCTCGGCGCGATCCGCGACGGCGTCATGCCGCCGACCGCGAACCTCCACACGCCGGACCCGGAGTGCGACCTCGACTACGTGCCGCTCACGGCCCGCAAGGCCGACATCCGGACCGTCGCGGTCAACGGCTTCGGCTTCGGCGGCCAGAACGCGGTGACGATCTTCCGGGCGGTCGAGGCCTGACGTCGCGGGCCGTCAGGTGGCCCTGAGCGACCGCCCTTCGAACGCCTCGATCGCGGCGATGTGCTCGGCGCTGATCGGGGTCGGGGCTTCGGTCGCGTAGTCGTAGCGGACCAGCACCGAATTCGCTGACCGCGACGAGCCGCGGTGCCTCGCCGGGCGCGCAGGCCACGAGGCGATGCTCGAGCGTGAACGACGTGCGCCCGATCCGGGTCGCCCGGCTCTGGACCGTCAGCCGGTCGTCGTGGAACACCTGGGCCCGGTAGGTGATCCGCGCCTCGGCCAGGATCAGGCTCTCCGCCCGGTCGGTGCCGAGCATCATCGGATCGCCGGTCACGTCGGTCCAGTAGCCGATCCGGGCGAACTCGCAGTAGGTCAGGTACTTGGCGTTGTTGACGTGGCCCATCGCGTCGGTGTCGGCGAAGCGGACCTGGATGTCGAGCTCGTGGTGGAACGGCCCGGTCAGGTCGCGCGGATCAACCGACGACGTCGCCGGTCGCGTGGGCTGGTGCATCGCCCGAGTGTAGGGGGACGCGCGGCGCGAATCCCCGCAGGCGCAACGAGTTGGCCACGACCGACACGGACGAGAGCGCCATCGCCGCGGCGGCGAGGGCCGGGTTGAGGGTGATCCCGAAGGCCGGGATAGAGGACGCCCATCGCCACCGGGATGAGCAGCACGTTGTAGGCGAACGCCCAGAACAGGTTCTGGCGGATGACCGTCATCGTCGCCCGCGACAGCTCGAGCGCGGTGGCGACCGCCCCCGGGTCGCCGCCGACGAGGGTCACGTCCGCCGCCTCGATGGCCACGTCCGCGCCGGTGCCGATCGCGATCCCGAGATCGGCGTGGGCGATCGCCGGCGCGTCGTTGATCCCGTCGCCGACCATGGCCACCACCAGGCCGCGGGCCTGGAGGCGTTCGACGGTCGCGGCCTTGTCCGCGGGCAGGACCTCGGCCAGCACCCGGTCCGCGGGGATCCCGACGCGCTCCGCGATCGTTCGCGCCGTTCGCGCGTCGTCGCCGGTGACCAGCCAGACGTCGAGGCCCTGCGCCCGCAGCGCCGCCACGGCCGCCGGTGCCCCGGTCTTGAGCGCGTCGGTGACCGGGAGGAACCCGAGCAACCGGTCGCCGGCGGCCACCCAGGCCGGCGTCATGCCGAGCGCGATGACCCGATCGGCCTCGCCCGCCAGCGGCGCCAGGTCGATCCCGTGATCGGTCAGCAGCCGGGCGCTGCCGACGAGGATCCGGACGCCGTCGACCGTCGCCTCGACCCCCCGTCCGCCGAGGGCGACGAAGTCGTGGACGTCGCGGAAGCCGAGCTCGTCGGCCCGCGCCCGGGCGAGGATCGCCGCGCCGACCGGGTGCTCGCTGCCGCGCTCGACCGACCCTGCCAGGTCGAGCAGCTCCGTCGGCGCCACGCCGGGCGCCGTGACGAGCTCGCCGACCGACGGGCGGCCCATGGTGAGCGTGCCGGTCTTGTCGAACACGACGGTGTCGACCCGATGCGCGGCCTCGAGCGCCTCGCCGCCGCGGATCAGGATGCCGCCCTCGGCGCCGCGACCGGTGCCGACCATGATCGCGGTCGGGGTCGCCAGGCCCATGGCGCACGGACAGGCGATGACGAGGACGCTGATGAACGCGGTCAGGGCCAGCGTCAGCCGCGGCTCCGGACCGGCCGCGTACCAGACCACGAACGTCGCCGCGGCGAGGACGAGGACGAGTGGCACGAACACCTCGGCGACCCGGTCCACCAGGTGCTGGATGGGCGCCTTGGATCCCTGGGCGCGCCGGACGAGCTCGACGATCCGGGCGAGCGCCGTGTCGTGCCCGACCCGCGTGGCGCGCATCACGAACGTGCCGCTGGTGTTGAGCGTCGCGCCGATGACCTCGTCGCCCGGCCCGACGTCGACCGGGATCGGCTCCCCGGTCAGCATCGAGACGTCGACCGCCGAGCCACCCTCGAGGACGACGCCGTCGACCGGGATCCTGCCGCCCGGCCGGACCCGCAGCCGGTCGCCGACCGCCACGGCCTCGAGCGCGACCTCGCGGTCGCCGGCGTCGTCGACGACGATCGCGGTCGCCGGGCTGAGGCCGACCAGCCGCCGGATCGCGCCGGTCGTGCGGCCCTTCGCCCTCGCCTCCAGCCAGCGGCCGAGGAGGACCAGCCCGATGATGATCGTCGACGAGTCGAAGTAGGTGACCGGCTCGAGGCCGGCCCCGATGACGACCGCCGGCCAGATCGTGACGACCGTGCTGTAGGCCCACGCCGCGCTCGTGCCGACGGCCACGAGCGTGTCCATGTTCGTCGTGCCGTGCCGCGCGGCGCGCCACGCCGCGCGGTAGAACCGGCCGCCGGCCCAGACCTGGATCAGCGTCGCCGGCACGCAGGACGAGCCAGTTCAGCGCCTCGACCCCGATCACGGTCTGGGGCGCGAACATGACGGCCATGATCGTGAGCGCCGTGACGATCGAGACGACCGCCCGGACGAGCAGCGATCGCTCCTCGCGCGCGCGGTCGAGGTCGTCGGCCGACAGCTCGTCGGCCAGCGTCGCGGTGGAAGCGTCGGCCTCGGCCGCCGGCCGGGAGCGGACGTCGTACCCGGCCGACTCGATGGCGCCGACCAGCGCGGCGCGATCGGCAACGCCGGGGAGGTAGTGGATCGTGGCCGTCTCGGTGGCCAGGTTGACGCTCGCCGCCTCGACGCCCGGCGTGCGGCGCAGGAAGCGCTCGATCCGGTTGACGCACGACGCGCAGGTCATGCCCTCGATCGGCAGGCGCAGCTCGGTGGTCTGGGCGGTCGCCGGCGCGGTGTCGTTCATACTCCCAGGGAGTATACCATCGGGTACGTGTGCGAGACTGGCAGGGTGAGCGATCGGGCCGTCCTGCGAACGTCCATCCCCGGCCCATGGGGACCGCTGCACCTCGCGGCGACCGAGCGGGGCGTCGTGGCGATCGAGCTGCGCGCGACCGACGACGCGTTCGACGCCGCGCTGGTCCGGCGGCTCGGCATCCCGGTCGAGGTCGCCGCCGCGGGCGCCGGACGGATCGCCAGCGCGACTCGAGCGATCCGCGCCGGCGCCACCTCGACACGGCGATCGCCGCGCTGGAGGCGCTGCTCGCGGGACGCCGGCCACCGGCCCTGCCGCCGATCGACCTGGCCGACCGGCCCGCCTGGGACCGGCACGTGCTCGAGGCCGTGGCGGGCATCCCCTGGGGTCGAGACGGCCAGCTACGGCGAGATCGCCGGCCGGGTCGGCGCGCCGCGAGCGGCCCGCGCGGTGGGCGGCGCGGTCGGGCGCAACCCGATCAGCCTGCTCGTCCCGTGCCATCGGGTCATCGCCGCGGACGGCGGCGATCGGCGGCTACGGCAGCGACGGCTGGGGCTCGCGCGAGGAACGCCTGGCCCTCAAGCGGGCGCTCCTCCTGCGCGAAGGCGTCACGGTCGAGGACCGCGCCGGGTAGACTCCGCGCGACCCCCGCCGGGACCAACCAGGAGGCCCGATGACCGCCGCCGTCGCGCCGGCCCCGTCGATGTTCGCGGTCTTCCGCAAACGCGACTTCTCGCTGCTGTGGCTCGCCCAGCTCGTGTCGACCGCCGGCTCGTCGCTGACGGACCTGGCCGCGGGCATCTACGTCTGGCGCGAGACCGAGTCGGCGCTGGCAGTCGGCCTGACGCTGATGGTCACGGCCATCCCGAGCCTGCTCGTCGGGCTGCTGGCCGGCGTCTACGTCGACCGGCACGACCGGAAGCGGATCATGATCTGGACCTGCCTGGTCCAGGCGGTGCTCGTCTCGCTCGATCGCGGTCGTCATCGGCCTCGACGCGATCGCGCTCCCGGGGCTGTACCTGCTGCTCCTCGTGAATGCCGGGGTCAAGCAGTTCTTCGATCCGGCACACGACAGCCTGATCCCCGAGATCGCCAGCGACGAGGAGCTCGCCGCGGCGAACTCGTTCCTGTCGATCGCCTCGTTCGGCTCGACGGCGGTCGGGTTCGCCGGCGCCGGCCTGCTGGCCGGCACCGTCGGGCTCCAATGGGCGTTCATCATCGACGCCGCCACGTTCGTGTTCTCCGCCGGATGCATCGCCCTGATGGGGCGCTACGCGATGCCGACGCCCGACGACGACGCCAGCGTGGCGGTCATCGTGGCCAACCTCAAGTCGGGCATGTCGACGCTGGTCGGGACGCCGATCATCCGTTCGCTGTTCATCGTGGGCGCCTTCATGTTCTTCTCGTTCGGGCTGTGGAACGTCCTGCTCCTGCCGTTCACGATCTCCACGCTCGGCGCGACCGAGTTCCAGTACGGGCTCCAGGAGGGCCTGACCTCGGTCGGCTTCGTGGCCGGGTCGTTCTTCATGGCCCGCTTCTCCGCGAAGCTGCCCGAGCCGGTCTGGATCATCGTGGCGATGACCGGGATGGGGATCTGCGGCGTGCTCTACGCCCAGTCGACCCAGATCAACGTCGCGATCCTGCTGGTCATGCTCTCCGGCTTCTTCAACTCGCCGTCGTCGATCGCCCGCTCGGTCCTGCTCCAGCGCAACACGCCGCGCGAGATGCGTGGCCGGGTGTTCTCGGCCTTCTACGTCATGCGCGACGTCATCTTCCTGCTCGGGATGGCCGCCGCCGGACTGGCCGACGTCGTCGACATCCGGGTCCTGATCACCGTCGCCTCATCGCTGCTGTTCGTCTCGGCGGCCTTCACGCTCGTGGCTCCCGGCCTCGGGTTCTCGACGTGGGGTGCGGCGGCGGACCGGCTCCGCGGCGCGACGGCCCCGGTGCTGGCCGACCAGCCCGGCCCGGGCGGCCACGCTGGCCGACTTCGACCGGCTGGCCGGCCGTCTCGGCGCCTTCTCACGGCTGACGCCCGAGCAGCGTTCGGCCTTCGTGTCGAAGGCGACCGTGCGCGAGGTCCCGAGCGGCACGCGCGTCGTCGAGCACGGCGATGCGGCCTCCTCGGCGTACTTCATCCTCGACGGATCGACGACGGCGGGCATCCCGGTCGACGACGGCTTCCGCGGCCTGTCGACGATGGCGGCCGGCGACTTCTTCGGCGAGATCGCGGCGCTGACCGGGAGCCTGCGGACCGCCGACGTCGTGGCCGACGTCGACACCACCCTGCTCGAGGTCCCAGCCGAGGCGCTGCGCGCGACGATGGCCGTCCCCGAGGTCCAGCGCGTCGTCCTGTCGACGATGACCAGCCGCCTGCAGCGGACCGAGGCCGCCGACCTGCCGCGCCTGGCGGGCATCGACCAGGCCGACCTGCGCGACCTGCGCACGCCGCGCCCGCAGGTCGAGGCGCTGCCGCGCACCTATGACGCTCACGGTGGAACTGTCGGCTAGCCGACACCGCGCTCGTCGCACGTGGGCTGGAGCGGCCCGGGCGCGACGGCCTACGGTACGGTCATCGCAAACGCCGCTGGTGGAGCGGCAAGGAAGGGGACCTGGCCATGACGAACAAGCGGATCCGATTGCCGAAGGAGGGGCTCATCGAGCCCGAGGACGCGCGGCTGATCGACGCCGACGTCGAAGCGCACGGCTGGGCCAACCCGGCACCGCCCGCCGACTTCAGCCATCGCAGCCCGAGCCAGGGCGGCGAGTTCATCCCAACCGACGACGACGACACAGACGCCCCGAAGGGCCTGAACGTCCGCTAGCTCACTCGCCTACCTGACTCGCGACACCGTCCGACCTCCCGGACGGTGTCGTCATGTCCGGGGGTCGTCGGCGGTCGCCGCCAGGATCGCCTTGACCTCGAACGGGCTGGCGTCCGGATGCTCGGCCCGCACGAGCGCCGCGCGTCCGGCCAGGTGCGGCGCGGCGAACGAGTTGCCCGTCGCCCGGATGCGCGAGCCACCGCGCCACGCGACGTCGACGTCGAGGCCATGGGCCCCGAACTCGACCGGCGGCGCCGGGTTGTAGAACCACACGTCGGGATCCGCCACGTCGTGCGCGGCCACGGACACGACGGCGGCGAAGAGCGACGGATAGGACGGTCCCGCCACGTTGTTCGCCGCGGCCACGAGCAGCGTGTTCGCGAAGTAGGCCTCGTCGGCCAGCTCGTGGAAGCGCGCAGCCATCGCCTCGCTGCGTGACGACAGGCTGAGGTTGACGACGCCGATGCCCTCGGCGATGGCCCATTCGATGGCGGCGGCGAAGATCGGTCCCGCGCCGCGGCTGTCGGGCCCGAGGACGCGGATCGACACGAGGTCGGCGGCCGGTGCGATGGCGTGGATGATCCCGGCGCAGGCCGTTCCGTGCCCGACCAGGTCGGCCGGCTGCGGATCGTCCTCGACGCGCGGGCCGTCGCGATCGAGCTCGACCCGGAGGCTGCGGACGAGCCGCCCGCCGATCGCGGGATGGTCCGGCTCGACGCCGGAGTCGATGATCGCCACGGTCACCCCGCGGCCACCGGACGAGCCGAACGCCACGGAGCGTTCGATCGTCCCGAACGGCCGGTCGCGGGCGAGCGCGGACCGGGCGTCGAGCGCGAACGCGTCGCTCCAGGCCGGGCCGGCCGAGATCGGTCATCGCGGCACCGGCGGTCAGGCGGGCCGCCGCCGGCCGGCCAGGGCGCGGCGTTCGGTGCGCGCCAGCAGCGCGTCGAGCCAGTCGACCGCGAGGTCGAGATCGTCGGGGTCGGCGGCCCGCAGCCGGCGCGATCCGGTCGGCCAGCCGCCACAGCGGGTCGTCGCCGGCGAGCCCCTCGCTGGCCGCCTCGAGCAGCGCGTCGATGGCCGAAGCGCTGAGCGCGTCGCCGTCCGCGCCGTCCCCGGCCGCGGCGAGTGCCCCGTCCGTGGCGAGCGCCACGAGCGCGGTGCGGAGCAGCCCGACGGCGTCGCGATCGAGATGGCTGGTCCGGGCGACGACCGTCACCGCCGCCGCGAACCGGGTCGCCAGCTCGACGTCGGCCAGGTCGAACGGCTGGCCGTCGCGCCGATCGAGCAGCTCCATCACCCCGGCGATCCCGGCGTCGTCGACGAGCGGGACGGCCAGCAGCGAGCGGGGCAGGTAGCCGGTCCGTTCCGCGGTCGACCGCTCGAACCGCGGATCGGCCGCGACATCGGCGACCGCCAGCGCCTGCCCCGTCGAGAACGCGTAGCCGGCGATCCCCTCGTGCGCCGCCACGCTCAGCCCGACGACGCCACCGCCCTGCGGGCCGGCTGCCGCACGGAACACGAGCCGCCCGGTGGCGGGGTCATGGAGGGCGATCGAGGCCGCGGCGACCCCGAGGGCGGCAACGGCGGCGTCGGCGATCGCGTGCATGGCCGGCTCGCCGCCGGGCGTGGCCAGGCGATCGGCTGCGGCCAGTCGCGCACCGACGGCAAGGAGCGCATCGAGCGCCCGGTCGCGCGACGCGGTCCGGGCCGGGTCGTCGCTCAACGGCGCGCGGCCAGTGCCAGCAGGCGCGGATCCGGGACGACCAGGTCGTCGCCGTCGAACCGGAGCACGCCCTGGCTGACGAAGTCGGCGAGCAGCCGGTTCACCGACTGCCGGGACCCGCCGATCATGCTCGCCAGCTCGCCCTGGGTGTACGGCCACGGCAGGCGAACCTCACCGGACGGCGCCGGCTCGTCGCGGCCTCGATCTCGCGCAGCAGATGACGTGCCAGCCGGCCGGGCAGGTCGAGGAAGTGGAGGTCCTCGAGCTGGGCGGTCAGTCGCCGGATCTCGCCCGCCAGCGCGCTCAGCAACGCCCGCCGGATCGCCGCGTTCTCGTCGAGCAGCCGATCGAACGCGTCGCGATGGAGCACGACCGTCTCGCTCGCCTCGACCGCGACGGCCGTGGCCGAGCGCGCGCCGCCGTCGAGCAGGGCAAGCTCGCCGAAGAAGCCCCCGGGTCCGACGGTCGTCAGGATCGCCGGCTCCGAGCCGTCCTCCGGGGCGACCAGGATCTTGACCGAGCCGCCGCGCACGATCGACAGCGAATCGCCGGGGTCGCCGGCGTGGAAGATCACCTCGCCGCGGCGGAACCGCCGGGTGCGCAAGCGCGCCGGCCACGCAGCGCCATCCCCGAGTCGTCGAGACCCGCGAACAGGCGGCACGCCCGCAACGCCTCGCTGACGAGCGGATCGACGCCGGACGGGGAGGGCATGCGCGCATCGTACGTTGGCCCGCGGCGTGCCGCGCGGGCGTCGGCCGTTCCCGCCGCTAGACTCAGGCCATGGGTGTCACGTGCTCGACCTGCGGCGCGGAGATCCCGGACCGCTTCCGGCGGTGCGGCGCCTGTGGCACGCCACGCGAGACGGAGCAGGCGCCGGCCGAGATCCGCCGCTTCGCCACGGTCGTCAACTCGGACCTCAAGGGCTCGACGGCGCTCGGCGAGCGCCTCGATCCGGAGACGCTCCGCGAGGTCCTGACCCTCTACTTCGACGAGATGCGGGCGGTCTTCGAATCGCACGGGGGCACGATCGAGAAGATCATCGGCGACGCCATCGTGGCGGTCTTCGGGCTGCCGGTCCGCCACGACGATGACGCCCTGCGGGCGGTCGAGGCCGCCTCCGAGAGCCAGCGCGTCCTGGCCAGCCTGAACGACCGGCTCGACGAGACGTGGGGCGTCCGGCTCGTCGTCCGGACCGGGATCGCGACCGGCGAGGTCATCTTCGGCGAGGCGACCATCGGCCAGCACGTGCTGATGGGCGACACGATGACCATCTCGTCCGCGATGGAGCAGAACGCCCCGCCACTCGAGGTGCTGCTGGCGGACTCCACCCACGACCTGGTCCGCGAGCACGTCGTGGCCGAGCCCGTCGACGACGTCACGCCGCGCGGCCGGACCGACGCCGTGAAGGCCTTGCGGCTGGTGTCGGTCGAGGCACGGCCGCAGGCCGGCCACGCGGCGGCCGACACCGCGGCCGCCGGGCTGCGCCTGTGTCCCGGCGTGCGGCGAGGAGAACCCGGAGGCGTTCGAGCACTGCGGGATGTGCGGCGCCGTGCTCGCCACGGCGGCCGCGGTCCGCGAGAGCCGCAAGACGGTGACGATCGTGTTCGCCGACCCGAAGCCGGCCACGCTCGACGGCACGCCGCCCAGCCCCGAGGCGCTGAGCGAGGTGATGACCCGCTACTTCGACGGGATGCGGGTCGCCCTCGAGCGCCACGGCGGGACGGTCGAGAAGTTCATCGGCGACGCCGTCATGGCGGTCTTCGGGCTGCCCATCCGCCACGAGGACGATGCGCTGCGGGCCGTGCGCGCGGCGGCCGCGATGCAGGCGGCGCTGCCCGCCCTCAACGACGAGTTCCGCGCGACCTGGGGCATCGAGATCCACAACCACATCGGGGTCAACACCGGCGAGGTCATCGCCGGCGACGCCAGCTCGGGCCAGCGGCTCGTGACCGGCGACGCGGTCAACACCGCGGCCCGGCTGGAGGAGCGCCGCCGGCTCGGGCGAGACGATCCTGGGCGGGCTGACCTACCGCCTCGCCCGCGACCAGATCGAGGTCGAGCCGATCGCGCCGCTCACCCTCAAGGGCAAGGCCGAGCCGGTCGCTGCGTTCCGCCTCGTGGCGGTCCGCGGGCCGCAGGCCGATGGGGCCGACGGGACGGGCGTGACCACGCCGTTCGTCGGGCGGGTCGAGGAGATGGACCGCCTCGAGCTGACCCTGCTCGAGGTCACGGCCACCCGCTCGTGCGAGCTGCTGACGGTCATCGGCGAGGCGGGCGTCGGCAAGTCGCGCCTGATCAAGGAGTTCGCCGTGCGGGCCTCGGCTCGCGAGCGCAGCCAGGTCCTGCGCGGTCGCTGCCTGCCATACGGCGACGGCGTCACGTTCTGGCCGATCGGCGAGATCGTGCGCAGCGCGGCGCGGATCAACGACGAGGACACGCTCGAGGTCGCGCTCGGCAAGATCACGGAGATCGCCCGGGGCGCTGTCGGCAGCTCGGACGACCCGACGGCAGTTGCCGACCGGGTCGCCGCCGCGATCGGCCTGTCGACCACCCAGTTCCCCGGGCCGGAGCTGTTCTGGGGGATCCGCCGGCTGCTCGAGGCGATCGCCAGCCGGCGCCCGCTGGTCGCGATCGTGGACGACATCCACGTCGCGGCGCCGACCTTCCTCGAGCTCCTCGACCACCTGCTCGACGCGGTCCACGGAGCCCCGATCCTGTTGCTGACGACGGCGCGCCACGAGCTCCTGGACACCCGCGCCGAGTGGGCCGAGGGCCACGAAGCGGAGCAGATCCTCCTCGGACCGCTGCCCGCCGAGGACGCCGACGCGATCGTCGACCAGCTGCTCGGCGGGCTCGACGCGGCGCGTCCGCGGGCGGATCCTCGCGGCGGCCGAGGGCAATCCGCTGTACGTCGAGCAGATCACCTCGATGCTGATCGAGACGGGGGCGCTGCGTCGCGACGGGCGACGACTGGGTCGCCACGATCTCGTCGGACGAGCTGGCGATCCCGCCCACGGTCGAGGCCCTCGTCGCGGCGCGCATCGACGCCCTCGGCAGCGAGGAGCGGGGCGTCATCGACCCGGCCTCGGTCATCGGCCTGGGCTTCGCGGTCGACGCGCTGGTCCACCTCGTGCCGGAGGGGATCGCCGAGGACGTCCCGGAGCGGCTCGCGACTCGCTGACCGCCAAGCAGATGGTTCGGCCGACGGTCGTCCGAGGAGGACTTCTACCGGTTCGGCCACTCGGTGATCAAGGACGCCGCCTATCGCAGCCTGCTCAAGCGCGATCGCGCCGAGCTCCACGAACGGTTCGTCGGCTGGGCCGAGCCGATCAACCGCGAGCGCGGCCGCGAGCTCGAGTTCGAGGAGATCCTCGGCTATCACCTCGAGCAGGCGTACCGCTATCGGACCGAGCTCGGGGCTCATCGACGCTGCTCGGCAACGACCTCGGCGGGCGCGCGGCTGCAAAGCTCGGATCGGCTGGACGACGCGCGTTTGGTCGCGGCGATGCTCCGGCCGCGAGCAACCTCCTGCGCCGCGCCACCCTCGTCCTGCCGCAGCTCGAGCCGGCCCGGATCGAGCTGCTGACCGAGCTTGCCGAGGCCGAGATCGAGAAGGGCCAGTTCGACGCCGCCGGCGCTGCACTGGACGACGCCCGGAGCGCGGCTATGACGATCAACGATGAGCGCCTCGCCTCACGTCAGGCCCTCGTCCGCTTCCAACTCAACCACATCACCTCTGGGTCGATCGGAGACACGGCCAACGTGACCAGCGCGGTGCATCGGATGATCCCGATCTTCGAGGCCGCCGGAGATGCAGCCGGACTTGCCCGCGCCTGGCGGATGTTGTGGGTCGTATTCGGGACGACCGGCGCACTCGAGGATGCCGCCGACGCGGCAGGTCGGGTGGTCGAAATCGCGTCAGCGTCAGGTGATGCGCGTCTTGCGGCAAGGGCAGCCGTCGCATATTCGCAGGCCGCGCTCGAGTCGCCAATGCCGGTCCTCGAGGTGATCGAACGCAGCGAGGCACTCGAGGGCGCGGTTGGCCTCGATCGCATCGCCGAGGCCCGATTCCTCGCCATCCGCAGCGTTCTCCTCGCCATGCGCGGTGACTTCGAAACGGCTCGGACGATGTATCGCCGAAGTCACACGATCATGACCGAGGTCGGACCGAGCATGACCGCCGCGGGAGCGTCGCTCGAGTCGTCGCGTGTCGAGATGCTGGCCGGAGATGCGCACGCCGCTGTCGCGGAGCTCTCCCGCGACCTCGAGATCCTGGAATCCGTCGACGAACGTTACTATCGCTCGAGTGTCGCCGGCCTCCTCAGCCACGCGTTGTATGCGATCGGTCGCTATGACGAGGCAGCCCACCATGCGACCGTCGCCGAGGAGCTGACCGGCGAGGACGACGTCTTCAGTCAGATCACCTGGCGGACGGCCCGGGCCAAGCTGCTCGCGCATGACGGCGATAGCGAACGGGCGACCACTCTCGCGCGCGAGGGCGTGGCGATGGCCGCCTCAGGCTCATTCGTGGAGCAACATGCCGAGTCGCTGCTCGACCTGGCCGAGGTCCTGCGCCTCGGCGGCCCGGAGTCGCCCGAGGCCGAGGGTCAGGCGCTCCGCGACGCGCTCACGCTGTTCGAGCGCAAGGGCGACATCGTCTCGGCCGGCCGAACGCGCGAGCGCCTGGCGAGTCTGGCGTCCGCACCGATCAATGGCTGACGTCCCGGGCGTTCGGCCCGGGACTCAGTGATCGATCGAGTAGTTCATCTTCCCGTTGCCGGTCGTGTGGACGGTGATCGTGACGATCCCATTCGCCAGCGCGAAGTCGGCGCACGGGACGAGCGCGGGATGGGCCGCGCAGGATGTGGCGGGGTTGTTGAAGAGCGGGAAGCCCGGCTCGACGGTGATGCCGTCGGCGAGGATGTGGATGACGAAGGCCTTCTTGAGGCTATAGGAACTCGGCACCTTCGCGGTCAGGATCGTCTCGAGGTATGGCGTGACCGCGTTGCCTGCGTTTACCGTCAGGTCCGTGAAGTCCGGCTGGCACGTCAGCTTCAGCGTCACGCAATACGTGGGCTGGATCTTGCCGTTGTTGCCTTCCTTGATCACGACGACGTTGCCGTTGCCGTCGTTGTCCTGGAGCAGCCTGAGCGTCGTCTTGAGGTTGTTGCCGGTGGCGAGATCCGTCGTGGACACGGGCCCGGTCTGAATTCGCCGTGAACACCTCGTTGGCATTGAACGCCACGACTTCGAGCGCGGCGCTATCCGGGCTGGTCTCGACCTGGCGGTTCGATCCGTTCTCGTTGTTGGTCTCGGCCGACGCCGAGAACTTGATCGCCTGGCCGAGCGGCACGGTCGAGGCGACCGAAGCGAGCACGGTGATCGTCTGGTCCCCGTTGCCCGGGATGTTGCCGAGGTCGCACGTCACGCTGGTCGGGTTGACGACACAGGCGTTGGCATCAGCGCCAGAAGACCGCCGTGATCGTGAGCCCGGCCGGCCACTGGGCGGGGTTGGATCGCGCGAGGTCCGCGCCGGTAATGCCGGGGATGGTCGGCTTGACGTTTGCGATCGTCTGGTTGTCGTTGCTGTCGACCGTCACCTGGAACGCGGTCGAGGCGCCCCGGCTGACCTTGCTCGGGTCGCTGACACTCACCGTGAAATCGCGCGAGTCGGCGGCCAGCGCCGCGCCTCCGAGCGTAGTCAGGGCGAAGACCGAGGTGATGACTGATGCCGTGAGCAGTCGTGCGTGCCCGGGAAAGCCGGAGGTCTGTCGCGCGCATCGATACTCCTCTTGACCCGCCGATCGGGTTCTGGTGACGGATGAACAGGTCGGGCAGCCTGATTGGTATAAGTGCGGCTAGTACGAAAGTCCCTGATCCCGGAGCGTGGGGCACGCTCAGACGCCTGTCAAGTCACCCACCCGACAGTGGTGCGTTGTTGCACCAGACAGGGAATTCAGCCCCGCGGGATGGGACGCATCGGGTAGACGCCGATGACGATGGGCGTCCGCGGGTCGAGCGACAGCTCGTAGCCGATCTCGCCGTTCCGGAGCAGGTCACCGAGCAGGGTCCCCTCGTGGTTGGGCAGGCCAACGTAGACCCAGCCTGGATCGAGCCGGACCGCCGTCACGTCGTCGTCCGGTCCGGCGATCCCGAAACGGCGACGGAGCTCGTGCATCGGCACGTACGGACGGCTCTTGATGAACCGGCGGAGCTGCGGGGCGGTGCACTGGCCGTTGCGCTCGGCGTTGCCGTTGAGGGGCTGCCCGTTGGTCATGCCGGGCGGCACGCCGGCCGGCCGCGCCTCGGTGGGTGGGTGGCCATTCGACAATGGCGGCGGCGCGGCGGCGGGCGCGATCGGGGCAGACGGCGCCGTGGCGATCGCGTGGCCCAGGACGGGCGCATCAGCAGCCGGGACGTCGGGGGCCGGGATCGGCGAGGGCGCCGACGTCGGCGCGTGTGACGCCGGCGCGTTTGGCGGCGCGGCCGGACGTGGGTCCGGTTGGCGTGGTTCGCCCTGCAGCCCAGCGTCGGTCGGGGCCGAGGCGGTCGGGCGCAGCGTTCGTTGCACTCGTGGCGCTCGGGGGCGGCGTCGACGTCGCCGTGTGACGCGGACGCTCCGGCGCCCCCGGGGCGTGGTGGTGCGGCCGACCGCGATGCCGGCGACTCATGCTCGCCGTGACCCGCGCGCGGTGCCGCGGGACGGTCTGGCGGCGCCGGGCCGGCGCCGGGATGCGGAGGTCATTCGGATACTCGTCATCGACGGATGCGGGACGCATCGGGCGCGACCCGTCCACCGATGATACCGCAGGCCGCGGAGCACCGGCCCGGGGCGGTATCGTTCGGGACCTTCCATCCGGTCTCCTCTCCCGAAGGTGTCGAACCATGCGTCTCGCCGACAAGGTCTGCCTCATCACCGGTGCGGGCTCGGGGATCGGCCGGGCCTCGGCGCTCCTCTTCGCCGCCGAGGGGGCGACCGTCGCCATCGCCGACATCGATACGGCCAGCGCGACGGCGACGCGCGAGCTCATCGAGGCCGCCGGCGGAACCGCCAGGACCTACGCCGTCGAGGTGACCGACCCTGCCTCCACGGAGGCGCTGGCCGCGGCCGTCGTCGCGGATGCGGGCCGGATCGACGTCCTGTTCAACAACGCCGGGATCGCCGGCGCAGGGCTGCTCCACGAGACCTCGGTCGAGCTGTGGGACCGGGTGATGGCGGTCAACGTGCGCGGCGTCTTCCTGGTCGCCCGCGCGGTCCTGCCGTTCATGATCGAGGCGGGACGCGGCTCGATCATCAACATGTCGTCGACGATCGCCGAGATCGGGCTGGCCAACCGGGCGTCGTACGCGGCGTCGAAGGGCGCCGTCCTCGCGCTCACCCGCCAGATGCAGGCCGACTACGCGGTGCACGGCATCCGGGTCAACGCGCTGCTGCCGGGCACGATCCACACGCCGTTCGTCGATCGCTACCTGGCGGAGAGCTACGACGACCCGGTCGCGGGGCTCGAAGTCATCAAGAAGCGGCAGCTGACCGGCGACCTCGGACGGCCGGAGGACGTCGCGGCGGCCGCCTTGTTCCTCGCGTCGGACGAGTCGCGCTTCGTGCTCGGCAGCGGGATGTTCGTCGACGGCGGCGTGCGCGGCGCGAAGTAGGCGCGGTCGGGCGCGCGGCCTTGGCGGCAGGCCGACCCATTCAGCCGTCGACGACGTACAGCTCGCGGGGCGCCTCGTTGAGCGCGATCGGGCCGTCCGGCCCGCAGGCCACGATGTCCTCGATCCGCGCGCCGTACTCGCCGACGAGGTAGATGCCGGGCTCGACCGAGAAGGCCATGCCTGCGCGCAGCGGCTCGCGGTTGCCGGCGATGATGTACGGGTCCTCGTGGCCCTCCAGCCCGATCCCGTGACCGGTTCGATGGAAGAACGCCTCCCCGTAGCCCTCGGCCTCGATCGGGCGGCGCGCGGCGGCGTCGATGTCCTCGGGCGCGATCCCCGGCCTGACCGCGCGTGTCGCGGCCGCCTGCGCCCCGTGGAGCACCCCGAACAGGTGGCGGAAGCGCTCGTCCGGCCCGTTGGCAGGGTCGCCGCCGGTCACCCACAGCGTCCGCGTGATGTCCGAGCCGTAGCCGCCGATCGTGCCGCCGATGTCGAGCACGATCGGCTCCCCGGCGCCGATGACGCGGTCCGAGGCTTCGTGGTGCGGCGAGGCCGAATTCGGGCCGGAGCCGACGATCGCGAAGTGGGCCTCGTCGTGGCCCTCGGCGATCAGCCGCTCGCGGACCTCGCGCGACACGTCGGCCTCGGTGCGGCCGACCAGCCGGCCGGCCGCGATCTGGGCGACGACCCGGTCCGCCGCGTGGGCGGCCTCGGTCAGGAGCGCGAGCTCGTCGGCGTCCTTGACGATCCGGAGACGACCGAGGATCGGCGAGGCCAGCTCGAAGGTCGCATCCGGGAGACCCGCCTGGAGCGGCAGCAGGTGACGCGCGGCGAGGTCGTCGGAGACCGCAAACCGGAGCGGGGTTGGCGGCCGCCTCCGCCGACCATCCCGGCCACCAGCGCGTAGGCATCCTCGCCCTCCTCCCAGGTCGCGACCGGCAGGTCCCCGGCGGCGGCCGGCGGGCAGGACCGCGCGGGCGTCGCCTCGAGCCGCGGGGCGATCAGCGTCGGGCTGCCGTGGGCCGGGATGACCAGCATCGTCAGCCGTTCGAGCGGCATCGCCGGGTAGCCGGCGAGGTAGCGCATGTCGGCACCGACCCCGACCAGCACCGCGGCGAAGCCCGCCTCGCCGGCCACCGTGCGGGCGGCGGACAGGCGGTCGCGGTAGCGCTCGGCCGGGATCGTGGGTCGGGACGAGATCATGCGGGCGCCTCCACGCTGGCGGATTCGGGATCGACGGTCGCCAGCCACGCCGCCAGCTGGCGCGGGCCGTCCTCGAACAGGCGGCGGTAGGGATGGACGCGGGCCGCCCCGGCGTCGAGCGCGCGGCGACGCAGGGCGGCGTCGTCGTGCTGGCCGACGGCGATGACCGGCCGGCCGGCGGCGTGCGCCGCGGCGACGGCCGCAACCCCGTCGTACGCCCGCGCGGTCAGGTCGACGACGACCGCGTCGACGCCCGCGAGGGCCGCCTCGAGCGCGGCTGCGCGTCCGCACGGGCACGGGTTCCGCCCCCGCCCCGCGGACCAGGTCGGCCAGCCGGGTTGCCCAGATCAGGTCGTCGGCCAGGACGGCCACGCGCGCGGTCAGGCGAGGATCTCCGCGAGGTGGTGGAAGACGTCGCGCGCGCTCACGACCCCGGTCGGCCGGCCGTTCTCGATGATCGGGATGTGGCGGAAGCCGCCGACCGCCATCTTGTGGATCGCGACCGCGATCGGGTCGTCGTGGCGCAGGACGACCGGGTCGGGGGTCATCAGGTCGCGGACCTGGAACGTGTCGAGCGGCTTGCCCGCGGCCTTCACCACGGCGTCGCGGTCGGTGAAGATGCCGACCAGACGGTCGTCCACGGTGACCAGCACGCAGTCGGCCCCGGTGGCCTGCATCCGCTCGACGGCGACGTCGACCGGCGTGTCCGGACCGACGGTCAGGGGCGCCGGAGCCCCGAGCTCGTCGAGGTGCTCGCCGAGGAGCCGGCCGTGGAACGTGGTCGTCGCCTGCGGCACGTCATGCGCCGGCCAGGTCCGCGCCGCAGTTGTCGCACACCTCGGCGCCGATGAGGTTGTCGTGCCCGCAGACGGGACAGTGCATGCGTCGCGCTCCTCGACTGCTCGTCGCTCGCTATTCGACCGTCCAGGTCTCGCCGCCGTTGAGGGCTTCCTCGAGGTCGCCGGCGCCACCCTTGGCCACGGCCGCCGCGATCTGGTCCTCGATCAGCTGATCGTGGGTCGGCCGCGGGACGGCGCGCAGGACGCCGACCGGGACCGGGAAGTTCGGCCAGAACATCCGCGACAGCATCAGGGCGAGGTAGGGCTCCTCGGCGCGTCTCGTCGTGGACCAGCAGGTCCGCCTCGGTGACGCCGTTCTCGCCGATCGTCACGACCTCGGGATGGAGGCCCGTGCAGGCGGATGCCCTTGTCGCGGTCCTTGCCGAAGATCATCGGCTTGCCGTGCTCGAGGAACAGCATCCGGTCCTCGCGGACCTCGCGATCGGTGAAGTCGCGCCAGGCGCCGTCGTTGAAGATGTTGCAGTTCTGGAGGACCTCGACGAAGCACGAGCCCTTGTGCCGGCCGCTCCGCTCGAGCGTCGCCTGCAGGTGCTCGGTGTGGGTGTCGACCGAGCGGGCGACGAAGCTCGCCTCGGCGGCGAGCGCGATGGTCAGCGGCATGATCGGCGTGTCGACCGTGCCCGACGGCGTCGACTTCGTGCGCTTGCCGAACTCGGACGTCGGCGACGCCTGGCCCTTGGTCAGGCCGTAGATCCGGTTGTTGAACATGATCATCTTGATGTCGACGTTGCGGCGCATCGAGTGGATGACGTGGTTGCCGCCGATCGACAGCGCGTCGCCGTCGCCGGTGATGACCCAGACCATGAGGTCCGGCCGGGCCGCCTTGAGCCCGGTCGCGAGCGTCGGCGCGCGGCCGTGGATCGTGTGGAACCCGTACGTGTTCATGTAGTACGGCAGCCGGCCGGAGCAGCCGATGCCCGAGATGAACACGATGTTCTCGCGCGGGTAGCCGAAGTCGGGCATGACCTTCTGGGTCTGGGCCAGGATCGAGTAGTCGCCGCAGCCGGGGCACCAGCGGACCTCCTGGTCCGACACGAAGTCCTTGCGCGTCAGCGCGATGACCTGCGGCGTTCTCGGGCGACAGGGCCGGCTGGGCCGGCGCATCGGCGGCCGCCTCGGCCGCGTGCCCGTTGGTGCTCGGTCATGACGGGTCCTCCGCGAGGACGCGCTCGGCCTCGTCGATGATCTCGGCGATCCGGAACGGCTTGCCCCGGACCTGGTTGTAGCCGATCGCGTCGATCAGGTAGCGCGCCCGGATCAGGAGCAGGAGCTGGCCGAGGTTGACCTCGGGGATGAGCACGCGGCGATAGCTGCGCGAGGACATCGCCCGGTGTTGGCCGGGAACGGGTTGAGGTGGCGCAGCTGGGCGTGGGCGACCGACTTGCCCTCGGCCGGTCAGCCGCTCGACGGCGGAGCGGATCGCGCCGTAGGTCGAGCCCCAGCCGAGGATCAGCAGGTCGCCGCGCTCCGGGCCGAAGACCTCGAGCGGCGGGATGTCGTCGGCGATCCCGGCCACCTTGGCCGCCCGGAGCGTCTGCATCCGGTGGTGGTTGTCCGGGTCGTAGCTGACGTTGCCGGTGATGTCGGCCTTCTCCAGCCCGCCGATGCGGTGCTCGAGCCCCGGCGTGCCCGGGACCGCCCACGGACGGGCCAGCGTCTGCGGGTCGCGCTGGTACGGCCGGAACGTCGCCGGCGTCGGTGGCGTTGTCGACGCCGATCCCGGGCAGGTCCGCGAGCGACGGGATCTTCCACGGCTCGGAGCCGGTGGCCAGGAACGCGTCCGACAGGTACGATCACCGGGGTCATGTACTTGAGCGCGAGCCGGCAGGCCTCGATCGCGAAGTCGAAGCACTCGCCCGGGGTGGCCGGGGCGACGATCGGCATCGGCGAGTCGCCGTTGCGCCCGAACATCACCTGCAGCAGGTCGGCCTGCTCGGTCTTGGTCGGCATGCCGGTCGACGGGCCGGCGCGCTGGACGTCGATGACGACGAGCGGCAGCTCGACCATGACCGCGAGGCCCATCGCCTCGGACTTGAGCGCGATGCCCGGGCCCGACGTGGCGGTCAGCGCCGATCGCGCCGCCGTACGACGCGCCGATGGCCGCGCCGATCGCGGCGATCTCGTCCTCGGCCTGGAAGGTCTTGACGCCGAACTTCTTGTAGCCCGACAGCTGGTGGAGGATGTCCGAGGCCGGCGTGATCGGGTAGCTCCCGTAGAACAGCGGCCGGTCGGCCAGCCGCGAGGCGGCCACGAAGCCGAGCGCGGTCGCCTCGTTGCCGGTGATGTTGCGGTACGTGCCCGGGTCGAGCTTGGCCGGCGGCACGCGGTAGTGCGTGTGGAACACCTCGGTCGTCTCGCCGAAGGCGTAGCCGGCCTTGAGCGCCCGCTTGTTCGCCTCGGCGACGATCGGCCGGGCCGCGAACTTCTGGTCGATCCAGTGGATCGTCGGCTCGCCTGGTCGCGCTCGTACAGCCAGAACATCAGGCCGAGGGCGAAGAAGTTCTTGGTCAGGTCCTTCTGCTTGCTGGTCATGTCGAGCCCATCGAGCGAGCGCTCGTTGAGCGTCGAGATCGGGACCTCGAAGACGGTGTAGGCCTTGAGCGAGCCGTCGGTCGAGCGGGTTGCTGGCGTAGCCGGCCTTGTTCAGGTTCTGCTGGGTGAACGCGTCGCTGTTGACGATCAGCGCGCCGCCCGCGGGCAGGTCGCCGATGTTCGTCTTGAGCGCGGCCGGGTTCATCGCCACGAGGACGTCGGGCTCGTCGCCCGGCGTGTGGATGTCGCGACGACGAGAAGCTGATCTGGAAGCCGGACACGCCGGGCAGCGAGCCGGCCGGGGCGCGGATCTCGGCCGGGAAGTCGGGCAGCGTGCTGATGTCGTTGCCGAAGACCGCCGGCGGTCCGGGTGAACTGGGTGCCGGTGAGCTGCATGCCGTCGCCGGAATCGCCGGCGAAGCGGATCGTGACCCGCTCGAGCTCCTGGATGTCCGGCGTCGAGCTCCTTGGTGACTGTCACGCGCCTTCCGGCTCCTTCATGCGCTGGTGCGGCCGCGGCGGGAGGTTGAGGAGCTCCTCCGGGAATGACTCGGCCAGGTACTTGATGATGTCCGACTGGCGGACGACGCCGACGAGGCTGCCCGCCTCGTCCACCAGCGGGACGTTGCGGTAGCGACCGGTCTGCATCAGCACGATCGCGTCGCGGATCGTGTCGTCGAGGTCGAGCGTCTTCGGCTCGGTCGTCATGAGGCGCTCGACCGGTTGCGCGCAGATCCACCTGTCCCGCCGACGATCCGGCCGAAGATGTCGCGCTCGGTCAGGACGCCGACGAGCCGGCCATCCGCGTCGCAGACGAAGACCGAATTGCCTCGTCCCGGTCCGCTGGATCGCCCGAACGCAGTCGGCCAGCGACGTGCCCGGCGGGACGGTCACCGGCTGGCGCCGGCTCAGGACCCGCAGCCGCTCGTCGGCGATCGACGGGACCCGGCGGGCGACGGCGACCTCGCTGATCTCACTCACGGGACAAGTGTAGTCCCGCTCACGCTCGTGACCGAGCCCGACGCCGATCCACTCTGCGATGATGCACGCGCCCGGGGTCGACCCGACGCCGGCGACGAGAGGAGGCCAGCCCGTGTTCGATCGCCACGCCCGCCGACGCCTCGCACCCGTGTCCCTGTCCGCTCGCCGTTGCGCTGGGCATCGCCGCGTGCGGTGCGCCGGCGACCTCGGTCGCGCCGAGCCAGGTGGCCACGGCCGCCCCGAGCCGCGACCGCCGCGCCGACCCCGAGCCCGTCGGCCGCGGACGTCTCCGCCGCGTTCTACGAGGTCACCTCGGCAAAGCCCACTTCAGCGGCAAGGCGACGCTGACCGGCACCCTGATGATCGGCGCCGTCGAAGGCGACGTGACCGGTACGTTCGCGGGCGATTCGATGACGACTCGAGTTCGACGACGACAATCACCGCGGGGACCTTCAAGCAGATCACCGACAAGATCAGCGTCGGCGACGAGCGCTGGTCACGGACGTCGCCGGGGCCATGGCTGGAGGACCCGCGAAGCCCGGCGGATCGTCGTCGGACAAGTCGCTTGCCACGACACTACGCAACCTCGGATCAGTCATCGACCTCGGTGTCGAGATCCCATGCCGGTCGAAGCCGCTCCACCACTTGCAGCCCAGGCCGGCAACTGCTGACGGCTGTTGACGTCGGGTTCGACGTCGGCACCGCGACCGACGCCACAGTTCACGCTCGATTTCTACGCCACCGATGACGGCGCACCGGCGTCAATGGTGGTGACCGGCAGTTGGACGCAAGGGAGCGGCAGCGACCGCGGTCAAGAACACGATGACGCTCGACATACGTGTTCAACGACGTCGGGAGCCGCAGGTCATCAATCCGCCGGACGACGTCTGGGTCCGCTACACCTCCGACCTCGGGTACACGATGGCCCACCCGCCGGACTGGACCGTCGTCGTCGAAGAAGAACCAGGACCAATACCTGCTCAACGACCAGCCCTACGTCTACGTCGCGGTGACTCCCTACAAGGGCTCGACCGCGAAGTTCGCGAACGAGCTGAAGGCGTCGTACAAGAAGCCGTTCAAGGGCGATCCCGAGTCCGAGGCCGCGACCGTCCTCGGTGGTCAGCCGGCCGTCCGGCTGATCTACCAGTACCGCAACGACGAGGACCAGGACGTCACGATCGCCGACGACGTGATCAGCCGCGACGGGATCGGCTGGGAGGTCTTCCTGGCCACGGCCGGCGGCCCCGAGGACATCGAGGTCTTCAACCAGTTCGTGGCGACCTTCCAGTTCACCGACTGAGCGGCGCCCCGGCCGGCGCGACGTAGGTTGGATCGCCGTCGCGCGGCCGGGATCGCGCTCGTCCTCGTCTCGGCCGCGGCCTTCGGGTCGGGGTCGCTGTTCGCCCAGCCGGTCTACGCGGCCGGCGTGGACTGGCTCGTCCTGTCGTCGTGGCGGTTCCTGTTCGGGGCGGTCCTGACCTGGTGCTTCCTGCTGTCGTCGTCCGGGCGGCGGCGAGGGTTCCGGGCGCATGGACCGTCGGGCGATCCTCGCGGCCATCCTCCTCGGCGTGATGTACGTCGGCAACTCGGGGACGTACTACGCGGCGCTCGAGACCGTGTCGCCGTCGCTGGCCGCCCTCGTCGTCTACCTCTACCCCGCGGTCGTGGCCGTCCTGTCGCTCCGCTTCGGGCACCGGCTGAGCGGCCGCCGGGCGTGGATCGCGCTCGGGATCTCGCTGGTCGGCGTGGTCCTCGCGGTCGGCGGCATCGACCCGGCCGACAGCCCGCCGGTCAGCGGCCTGCTGCTGGCGTTCGCGTCGTGCTTCATCTACGCGGCCTGGGTCGTGCTCGCGGCGCGGCTGTCCGGGGAGCGGCGCGAGGCGGTCGCGGCCGACGTGGACGACACGGGATCGGCGACGGCGCCGGTCGCGCTGATCATGACCGCGACGGCCACGGTGTACTGGCTCGGCGCCCTCGGCGACGGGTCGGCCGGTCCTCCCGGCGGATGTCCCGTCGGCCGCCTGGCCGGGCCTCCTCGGCGTCGGCGTCGCGGCGACCTTCATCGCGATCCAGACGTTCTACGCCGGCGCCCGGCGGGTCGGGGCGGCGCACGCCTCGCTCATCAGCACGGCCGAGCCGATCTGGACGATCACCCTGGCGGCGATCCTGTTCTCCATCGCCCTGACGCCCGTCCAGCTGGTCGGCGGCGCGCTGATCCTGATCGGCGGTGGTCGTGGCCCAGACCGGTCCGGCGTCGGAACGGGCGCCTGCGCTGAGCGTCCGCGTCGCCGACGAGTGAGCGGGGTCAGCGACCGGCGCCCGCCAGCACGGCCCGCGCCCCGTCGCGCAGGTAGGCGCCATCCGAGCCGAGGCCGATGAACCGGAAGCCCAGCGCGGCGTGGCGTGGCAGCGTGGCCGCGTCGCGGAGCAGGATGCCGGTCGCCTTGCCGGCGCCCTCCGCAGCGGCCACGACGCGCTCGAGCGCGGCGAGGTAGTCCGGGTTGTCGAACTGCCCGGGGATCCCGAGGCTGTGCGACAGGTCGGTCGGGCCGACGAACAGGACGTCGACGCCGTCGATCGCGGCGATCTCCTCGGCGTGCTCGACCGCGCTCCGCGATTCGATCTGGATGATCCCGAGCAGCCGCCGGTTGATCGCCTGGATGTCGGTGTGGCCGAGCTCGCCGAGACCGGCGCCGCGGGTCGACAGGGCCAGCCCGCGCACGCCGTCGGGCGGGTAGTGCATGAACGAGACCGCCTCGCGCGCCTGCTCGGGCAGGTCCACCCGCGGGACCATGATCCCGTGCGCACCGAGGTCGAGCGCGCGCCCGATCCGCAGCCGCTCGCCCGAGGCCGGGCGGACGATCGCCGCGGCGCGCGTGCCGCTCATCGCGTGGAGGTTGGCCAGCAGCTCCGATTCGGTCGCGCCGCCGTGCTCGAGGTCGATGATCAGCCAGTCGAAGCCGGCGCGGGCCAGGATCTCGGTGGCGATCGGCGCGCCGACCATGGCGAACGCGCCGTAGACGGTCTCGCCGGCCTGCAGCCGGGCGTGGAGGTCGACGATGCCGGGGACGGGCGGGAGGGCGGGCTGGTCGGTCATGCCCGAATGATGCCTGTCGGGCGGAGCGGACGTGGCGCAGTGGCGGCCCTTGGGCCTACGGGACGTTGACCAGCCCGCTCGTGTTGACGACCTCGAGGTCGCGCCCGGTGATGTCGTCGAGCTCGTGGAGGACGTCGTCGTCGAAGCGCGGATCGCTCATCCCGGTGATGTACCAGGGCGACCCGTTGTCGGCGAGGATCATGCCGTAGCGCTGGAGGGCGACGGCGATGACCCGGGCCGCCGGTGACAGCCCGCTCGTGTCGTAGCCGGCCTTGAGCCGGACGCGGAGGCCCATCGGCGGGAGCGACGCCGAGCTCGACTCGCCGGCCTGGTGGCGCGCCGGGTAGATGTAGCTCGTCCGGGTGCGGTTCGTGGTGAAGCGCAGGGCATGGGCGATCGTTCCCGCCGCGACCTCGTCGTAGCGGACCAGCCCGGCCAGGATCGGCAGCCCGGCCGCGTCGGCGCTCGTCCAGGTCTCCGGCCGCAGCGCGTTCGAGGTGAGGTCCCAGGTTGCGCCGCTGCCGGCGGCCCAGTGGCCGCCCGACTGGCGGGCGTTGAACAGCTCGAACAGCCGGCAGGCGTCGCGATCGACCATCAGGATGTGGCGGTCGGAGCCACCCTCGATCAGCGGCGAGGCCGGGATCGGGTAGCCGACGTGGTCGGAGTCCTCGTCGTAGTCGAAGGTGACGGTCGAGCGCGGCGTCGACGACGGTGACGACCTGGTACGGGATGCCGTAGCCGGCATACGACCCGAAGTCCATGTGGAGCCCGCGATCGAGCCCGATCGTGGTCAGCAGCGTGGTCGAGTCGGTCGCGACGGGCCGGCCGTCGATCCGCACGTTCCACACGTTCCCGGCGGGGAAGACCGGGCAACCCGGCGCGCCCGGGAGGGTCGGGGCCGTCCGTGCCCGGGTCGCCGGGCGGCGTGGGCGTCGGCGTGGGCGTCGGGGTCGGGCCCGGCGCGGCGGCCGGTGGATGGCTGGCGGGATTGCGCGGGTCGGTGCCGGCTTGCCGCTCCGCGCGGTCGGACCAGCCGTCGCCGTCGGTGTCGGCTGCCTTCGGGTTCGTGCCGAGCGTTTGCTCGGTGGCGTTGGTCAGCCCGTCGCGGTCCGGATCTTCGCCGCCGTCCCGTTTCCCGTCGCCGTCGCTGTCGGCGCGCCGCGGCGCCGTCCCGGCTCGAAACTCGAAGGCCGTCTTCAGGCCATCGCGATCGGTGTCCTCGCGGTCGTCACGACGACCGTCGCGGTCGGTATCGGCGCGGCGCGGGTGCATCCCGGCGCGGTACTCCTGCCGGTTCGTCAGGGTGTCGTGATCGGGATCCTCGTAGCGGTCGGACAGGCCGTCGCGATCGGTGTCGGCGCGGTTCGGGCTGGTCAGCGAGTACGACCGCTCCCACGTGTTCGGGAGGCCGTCATGGTCCGAGTCCGTCGCCGCCGCGACCGCGACCGGCGTGACGAGGCTGGCCACCAGCACGAGCAGGACGGCCGACGACACGCGCCGGCGAACCGGGCGATCCATGCCCGGATCGTGCGGGTGGGGGCGTCTCATGGGAATGCCTCGGTCGTCAGGGGAGGCTCCGTCCGTGGTCCGGTTCCGGCGCGCACCGGGGCCGCGCATGAACCTTTCCGCTCCTGCGACCATCTGTTGGGGTGAAGCGTCCGGATCGGGCGCCGCTGGAGTACCGCCAATGCGGACGAGGCTGGTCGAACGGGCCCGTGACGGTGACGACGTCGCCTTCACGGAGCTGGTCGACCTCGACGGTGACCTGTGCTACGCCATCGCGTATCGGATCCTTCGCGATGCGGAACGGGCGCAGGACGCCGTCCAGCAGGCATTCCTCCTCGCCTGGCGCGATCTCCCACGGCTGCGGGATCCGGAACGGTTCGGACCATGGCTGCATCGGCTGCTCGTCAATGCCTGTTACGAGGAGCTGCGCCGCCACCGTCGCTGGAGCACGCGGATCACGATCCTGCCGGTCGACGGACCGGGCGGGCCGGATCCGATGATCTCGGTCGTCGATCGGGATGCCCTCGATCGCGCATTCGAGCGGCTCACGCCGCAGCAGCGCGCGGTCTTCGTCATGCATCACCACACGGGCCTGCCACTGGCGGAGATCGCCGACATCGTCGGCGTCCCCGTCGGCACGGTGAAGTCCCGGCTCCACTACGCGACACGAACCCTGCGCACGGCGATCGTCGCTGACAGCCAGGTCGATTCCACGGAGGCACGACTGGCATGACCGTCAAGCGCGATCCCGACGCGATCCTGGCTGCATGGCTCGAGGATGGCCCGACCCGGCTCCCCGACACCACAAGGCGCTCGATCGCGGTGACCACCCGAACCACCCGTCAAGCGCGACGGCCGACGTGGCTGTCGTGGAGGTTCTCGACCATGAATGGCATGTCTCGACTCGCCCTCGGGGCGGTGGCCGTTGTCGCCGTCGTCATCGGAGGCATCTTTCTCCTCAGACCCGCGACCGAGTCCAGCGGCGTTGGGAGTCCCGGATCGCCGGTGCCCTCGGCGTCACCTGCGCCCTCGGCGTCACCCGCCCCTCGGCGTCACCTGCGCCCTCGGCTGCTGCGAGTCCCGACTCGTCCATTCCGGCGATGACGGAGCCGTACACGTCCGCCAAGTTCGGCTATTCGCTCCGCCATCCCGCCGGTTGGATCGTGGACGAGGACGGGGACGGACCCACGTCTGACGGGTCGGTCATCTTCGCCCCGGCTGCGGCCGGCGGGACCTTCCGAGCGTTGTCCGTCGCGGTGCCGGACGGCGTGGTGGTCGATGACTGGATCGCCCAGACGCTCACCTACGGCCCCGACACGGGTTGCGCGCCTCCACGGAACACCCTGGACCCGGTGACCATCGACGGTCACGCGGGCCGAATCCTCGGCTTTTGTGGGACTCCAACCGCGCCTCAGATCGAGGCGACCGTCGTCGTCGACAAGCGTGCGTACCTCTTCACCTTCCTCGACTTCCGGGAGGGCGAGGGCGTCCCCAACGAGGATTGGGCTCAGGCCATGTTCGATGCCTTCGCGGCGACGATCACGCTCGATCCCCAGGCCGCGGGGGGCTCGCCGAGCCCCGAGCCCATCCTGATTCAGTCCGGGAACGCCTCCGGGCCACGCTCTGCGAGCTCGCGGGCCTCGCCCGGGGCGTCCTCGGCGCGGCAGCCACGAATACGGGTAGCGGCCGTCCTCCAGGGCGGCCGCCTGCTTCGTGAGCTTGAGCGGGTGGAAGGTGTCGACCATGACCGCCAGCTCCTCGGTCGCCTCCTTGCCGATGGACGCCTCGGCCGTGCCCGGGTGCGGGCCGTGCGGGATGCCGGCCGGGTGGAGCGTGAACGACGAGATGCCGACGCCCGCGCCGGCTCATGAAGTTGCCGGCGACGTAGTAGATGACCTCGTCGCTGTTGATGTTCGAGTGGTTGTACGGCGCCGGGATGGCCAGCGGGTGGTAGTCGAACTTGCGCGGCACGAACGAGCACACCACGAAGTTCCGCGCCGCGAACGTCTGGTGGACCGGCGGCGGCTGGTGGACCCGCCCGGTGATCGGCTCGAAGTCGCCGATGTTGAAGGCGTACGGCCACAGGTAGCCGTCCCAGCCGACGACGTCGAACGGGTGGTGGGTGTAGTGGTAGGCCGTGAGCCGGTTGCGCATCTTGACGTGGACCTGGAACTCGCCCGCGTCGGTCCGGGCCGGCACCTCGTCCGGCAGGCGGATGTCGCGCTGCGAGTAGGGCGAGTGCTCGAGGAGCTGGCCGTAGTCGTTGCGGTAGCGCTTCGGCGGCTCGATCTCCGACGGGCACTCGAGGTAGAGCATCCGCTGCGGGCTGGCCGCGTCCGGCTCCAGCCGCCAGGTCGTCCCGATCGGGAGCACGAGGTAGTCGCCCGGGCCGTAGCGCAGCGGCCCGAAGACGGTGTCGAGCAGGCCCTGGCCCTCGTGGACGTAGAGCAGCTCGTCCGCCTCGCCGTTGCGGTAGAACGACCGAGTCGGGCATGGCTTCGGCGGGGCGGACGACGCCCATCACGATGTCGCTGTTGAAGAACAGCGGGATCCGGCCGCTGACCGCGTCGCCGTGCGGCTCGACGCCGGCCGCGTCGATCAGGCGATGGTGGTGGTAGCCGTCGTCGGCTTCCTCGAGCCGGATGTCCGCGCCCGCCGCCTCGATCTTGTGCGTCCGGGTCGGCGGCGTGACGTGGTAGAGCAGCGACGAGCGGCCGGTGAAGCCCTCGACGCCGAACAGCTCCTCGGCGTAGAGCGAGCCGTCGGGCGCGCGGTGCTGGGTGTGGCGCTTGGGCGGGATGCTCCCGCGGGCCGCGTAGAACATGAACGACTGGCCTCCTCGCGTGAGGAGGCCAGTCTAGGCCGCGTCGGCTGGGCGCTTCAGGGCGTCGGCTGGAGCGCCCCGTAAAAGCCGTAGCCGTCATTGTCGAAGACGAGCGTCGGCTCGATTGATCGCCCTCGCATTCCCGCCATCGGGATCCATGAGAAGAAGGTCTGGTAGCCCCAGTAGAAGATGTGGGCCCCGTCCGATGTCCAGCTTGGGGCGCCGCTGCCAACGCCCAAGTGCCCCAGCTGCTGGAAGTCGCGTCCCATCCGGCCGAACGCTGTAGACCTCGGGCAATTCGCCGGCGGACAAGTCATCGGATCGGGTACGAGCTGAAGACGATCCGCGTCCCATCCGGCGACCAGTCCGGATCGCCCCACGGCGTCTCGCTGGGCAGGGCGAGCTCGTGGAGCCCGGTGCCGTCAGCGTTCACGATGAAGATGCGCGTGTCGATGACCTTGTCCTGCGCCGCGTCGTGGATGACCTTGTAGTAGACGATCTGCTGGCCGTCGGGCGACCACGATGGCTCGTCGAGCCAGTCGTCCGAGGACGAGCTCCGAGTGGAATCGAGCATCGTCACGTCACCGCTCGCCAGATCCCGAATCGCCAGGACTGCTCGATGTCTCGGTTGCCGCGGACGAACGCGATGCGCTTGCCGTCGGGCGAATAGGCGGGAGCTGCATCCATGCACTCGGCAGGTACGCCGTTGCAATCCGTTGACAGCAACCTCTGAGCGCCACCTTCGATGCCGACCTCCCAGACCTGGACCGGGGCGTCACCCGCGTTGAAGATCACATGGCGGCCGTCGGGCGAGATATCGAAGCTGACCTTGCCCGACGCCGGCACGCCGGGCGCCAGCTCGTGGAGCCCGCTGCCGTCCGCGTGGACCAGCCAGATGACGTGGGTACTCGACCCCGGCCGGGGTCGAGCCGTCGGGTGCCTTGCCGAAGTGCCCGAACACGATCCAGCCCTGCAGGCTGGTGGCGTCGAAGCGGCCGGCGGACGCCTTGGGCGAGACGATCGGCGTGGCCGATGCGGGCGTGCGGGCTCGGTCCGGGCCCACCGACGGCGGGTTGACCAGGCTTCCCGAGGTAGAAGTAGGCGCCGCCGATCAGCAGCACGCCGATGACGGCGGCCGCGGCGAGGCGGGCAGGAGTGGTCATCTCGGGGAACCTCCACGGGATCCGGAGATCCCGTTCCTGGGTGGTCGTTTCGATCCGGAGGAGGGCGGCCTCCACGACGCGGTCAGGCGCCTGGGTGGGGCCGGTCTCGAGCCACGAGCGAGCGGCGCGTTCGAGCGAGCGATCGTCGGTCATGCGAGACGTCCTCCGGAGATGGGGAGCTCCGCTTCCGCCGTCAGGGCGTCGCGGAGCCCGCGCGTGGCGTAGTGCAGTCGCGATCGGGCCGTGCCCGCGGGGATCTCCAGCATCTCGGCGATCTCCACGAGCGGCAGCCCGAGGTAGTGGTGCAAGACGAACACCGCCCGCTGGTCGACCGGGAGCCGGCGGAATGCCCGCTCCAGCTCGTCGCGGTCGGCGAGGGCGGCGCTGCCATCCGGCGTCGACAGCCCCTGGAGGGGCATGACCCGAACGTTGGCCGTCCAGCTGCGAGCCCGCTGCAATTCGTCGTAGCAGGCGTGAACGAGGATGCGATGGATCCACGCCTCGAAGCGGTCGGGTTCCCGCAGGTGCGGGAGCCGGCGCCAGGCGAGCACGAGGGCGTTCTGCAGAGCGTCCTCGGCGAGGCCGGAGTCGCGCAGGATCCGTTGAGCCACCGCGTAGAGCGAATCGCTGACCTGGTGCACCAGGACGGCGAACGCCTCGCGATCGCCCCGACGGGCCTGTTCGACGAGGTCTCGATCCACCATCGCCTCCGATGGGCCGGGCCAAGAGGTCCGGTTCTCCCACTATGACGGTGGGTTCGACGCCGAACGTTCAGACGGCCGTGCAGCGACCGGCTTGCGAGCAACCTTGCGACTTCAGTCGGTCCCGACGACCTCGCTCCGCCGCTCGAGCAGGACGATGTCGCGCCACCGGCCCGAGCCGTCCTGGCCGAGCCCGCGCTGGACGCCGACGCGCCGGAAGCCGACCGATTCGTGGAGCGCGAGGCTGGCCTCGTTGTCGGCGAGGACGGCCGCCAGCAGCGTCCACAGCCCGGCCGCCTCGGAGGCCGGGAGGATCGCCTCGAGCAGCATTCGCCCGACGCCGAGCCCGCGCGCCTCGGCCGCCACGTACACGCTCTCCCAGGCAACGCCGCGGTAGACCTTCCGCGCCGAGTAGCTGCCCAGGGCGGTCCAGCCGACGATCGGGCCGTCCGCCCCATCGCGCGCGACGAACCGGCAATCGGGCGGTGGGAATGGTCGAAGTGGGTCCAGTCCGGCGCCTCGCGCTCGAGCGAGGCGTTGTTGGTGGCGATCCCCTCGGCGTAGATCCGCCGGACGCGCCGGCCAGTCGTCGGCGGTCATCGGCTCGATGCGGAGGCGGGCGCGGTCGATGGCCATCTAGCCGGGGCGCGCCACGATCGGCGTCCGCAGCGCGCCGAGGCGTTCGACACGCAGGACGACCTCGTCGCCGGGCTCGAGATAGCGGCCCAGCGTCGCGTCACGGACCTCGAGCAGGCAGCCCGTCCCGACCGTGCCGCTGCCGATGAGGTCGCCCGGTCGCAGGCGCGCGTCGGCCGAGGCCCGGGCGAGCATCTCGCCGAACGAGAACTGGGCGTCGGACCAGCGGCCCCGGCTGGTCTCGGTGCCGTTGACCTCGGCGGTCATCGCCAGGTCGAAGCCGCGTGCCGCGCCGCGCGTCCGCCAGCTCGTCCGGCGTCACCAGCCACGGCCCGATCGAGCTCGCGAAGTCCTTGCCCTTGGCCGGCCCGAGCCGGACGGCCGTCTCGTCGCGCTGGAGGTCGCGCGCCGACCAGTCGTCGAAGATCGTGTAGCCGCCGATCGCCGCCTCGGCCCGCTCGGGCGGCAGGTCGAGGGCCGGGGTGTCGACGAGGGCCGCCACCTCGAGCTCGTAGTCCAGCTCCTGCGAGCGCGGCCGGGCTCCAGACCGCGTCGTCCGGGCCGCGCAGCTCCGAGACGTTGCTGAAGTAGAAGATCGGGAGGCGGTACCACGCCTCGGGCACCTCGCCGCCGCGCCGCTCCCACATCGTCCGGACGTGCCCCTCGAACGCGTAGAAGTCGCGCAACGATGGCGGGCGCAGGATCGGCGGCCCGAAGTCGAGACCGTCGGCCGCCGAGCACCGCCGGGTCGTCCGCGTCGCGTGGCTCGAAGCCGTCGACCAGGTCGCGCAGCGCCTCGACGCGCAGCCCGCGCGCCAGGTGGTCGTCGAGCGTCGTGACCGGCTGGCGATGGAGCACGGCGTCGTGGGCGAGCGCCGGACGGGCCGCCACCGCCCGCCGACGCGCGACATCGAGATCGATCCAGCGAGCCGGCGCCTCACCCGGATCGAGCGCCGCGGCGAGTCGCCACGGCGAGCCGGCCGGTGCGTGGCGTTCGCGGACGTGGGCGATCTTCATCCGCCCGAGTTTATCGGGCGGGTCAGCCGGGCTTCATGACCATGAGCCACAGGAGGACGAGCAGGCCAAGCCCGCCGACGCCGAGGAGCGTCTCCGGGACGCGTGAATCGAGGTTGCGTGCCAGCGTGTCGGCGTCGATCGGCGGCGCGCCGTCAGTCGTGGCCAGGAGCTTGCGGATCTTGATGTAGTACGGCGACGCGACCGCGTACATCGCGATGAGCACGACCACGAGGACGACGACGGAGCCCCACACCCACGGCTTTGGCCAGAAGCCGGCGTCGGTCGCCGCCCCGGCGCCACCGATCAGCAGCAGGAGCAGGCCGATGTAGGCGGTCCTCGTCGCCTGCAACGACATCGTCAGGTAGCCGCTGACGACCTCCGGGTCGCGCAACGTGCGGATCTGATAGGCCGTGAAGGCCGACGCGCCGTGCGCGAAGACGAAGATCACCAAGCCCACGAGGTGCGTGAACACGAACCATTGGTACACGTTCATTCCTCCCTGATCTGGACGCTGACGGCACGCGTGGAGGATAGAAGCCGCCGACCGGCCCACGCAGCCCAGAACGGGTAGCCGAAATACGTCGCCCCGATGAGCCCCATCCGCAGGCCGTCCGGCAGCACGCCGCTGGCACGACCCAGGTACCCGATCGTCACCAGCGATGCGCCGAGGGCGAGGAGAGCCAACGTGACCGGCCCGACCTGCTCCTCGAAGGTGAGCCGTTCGCCGACCAGGAGCGCCTGGAGCACGACGATCGCTGCGATCGCGACGATCCCGATCGACGCGGCGATGGCGCTGCGGACCGGCGCATGCGGGCGGAGGAGCGAACGCAGCCCGACGAGTCCAGGGATCGCCAGCGGGTACGCGACCATGATCAGGATGTCGTTGACCCGTCCGAACGCCTGGCCGGCCGCGGTTGCGCCGGCGGCGAACGAGACGAACATCGCGACGAGGAATGCGATCGCGATCGCCCCCAACACCCCGCTGGCGAACAGCAACGGGCCGGCGACGCCGACCGACGCGGCGGACCGTGTCGCGGCGCTCACGTCCAGCCCGCCAGCAGCGCGAGCCCGACGAGGATTGTCGGGACGTAGAGGACGGCCGGAATGATGTCGCCGGCCACCAGGAACCACGCCGTGACGAGGGCGCCGACGAGCGCCACGAGCCAGGCGAACGGTGCCGCGACGACGCCGCCGATCGCCAGCGCGGCCCCGATGGCGATGAGCGCCAGGCTCGTCACCAGCGCAAACCCCGCGAACAACCCGCCGAGGCCCGCCCCGAGCAGCGTCTCGGCGGGCTCGGTCGGCGTGCCCGTGGCGGCCATCCTGGCGAGGGCCGGCGTGGTCCGCGCCCGGATCCCCAGCACGACGCACCAGAGCACGCCCCCGATCGTGTAGGCGACGGCGCCCGCGGCGAGGACGGCCCTCGGCACATCCTCCCCAGCTGTCGACGCGGCGAGCAGGATGAGGCCGGCCGCGCTCAGGACCGTGGCGACGATGAACCCGACGTTGACCATGGTCCAGCCGCGCCGATGAGCGTCGACGAGGGCGAGGTGCTCGTCGCGCGGAAGCATCCAGACGCGCCACAGCTGCGTGTCGTAGAAGCCGAGGACGCCCAGCAACGGTCCCGTCACGAGCAGGGCCGCTGCGACCGTGGTGTCCATCAGCGGGCGTCGCTCGAGGCGGCGACCATGGTGCTCGTGGCGGGTTCGGCCGCCACGCGACGGACCGCCCAGGACTCGCGCGTGATGACCACCGCGGTGCCGAGGATCAGGAAGCCATTGACCGGGTGCAGCGCCGCGATCGACGGGTAGTCGACGCGAAGCGCGATGAAGACCGACTGCAGCGTGAACAGCACCAGGAGCAGCACGGACAGGCCGACGATCCGCCGCGGCGCCCGACCGACGAGCGCCAGGATCAGGATCACCAGCGTCAGGCCCCCGAACGTGTACCCGAACTCACGATGGGTGATGAACGCACGCCGGGTTGTCGAACACGCCGAGCCCGGCGAGGAAGACCTGGACGATCGCGCACGCCACGAAGGCGCCGGCGGCGATCGGCAGGAGCTGGCGCGAGATGGATCGGATCACGATCGGACCTCCGGGTTCGGTGGCTCAGGCACCCGCATCGTCGAGCGCCCGCGGTCCCGAGGTCATGGGACCGGCGTCCCGATCCGCGTCCCGAATCGCCGGGTCGCGGCGACGCGCGCGCTCAGGGCGTGCGGCCGGCCTCCCCGCCCATCCCGGCCTCGCGGGCCATGACGATGGCCTCGGCCCGGTCGCGCGCCGGCAGCTTCGAGAAGATGTTCGAGACGTGGTTGCGGACCGTCTTCGGCGAGAGGCCGAGGAACGCCGTGATCTGCGCGTTCGACCGGCCGCGCGCGACCAGGTCGAGGACCTCGCGCTCCCGCCCGGAGAGCTCGGGGAACGGCGGCGGACGATCTCCGACCGTCGGGCTGACGTAGCCCGCGAGGCGGCGAGCGACGGCCGGGCTGAACAGCGCCTCCCCGGCGGCCACGGCGTGGATCGCCCGGAACAGCTCGGCGCGCTGCGCGCCCTTGAGGATGTAGCCGCGAGCCCCGGCCGCGAGCGCGCCAGGACCGCCTCGTCGCCGCCGTCCATCGTCAGGACGATGATCGCGACGTGGGGCGTGGCCTCGACGATCCGCCGCGTCGCCTCGATGCCGTCGCCGTCGGGCATGGTGAGGTCCATCAGGATGACGTCGGGCTGGAGACGCGCCGACGCGGCCGTCGCCTCCCGGCCCGAGGATGCCTCGCCGACGACCTCGATGTCGTCCGCCGTGTCCAGCAACGCCCGCAGGCCCGACCGGAACGAGGCATGGTCGTCGACGATCAGGACCCGGATGCGCGTCGCCGGATCGCTCACGAGCCCGCTCCCTCGGTGGCGCCATCGGGCGGCGCGATGACCGGCGCCCGGACACCCGCCAGCGGCAGGCGGGCCTCGAGGTGGGTCCCGCCTCCGCGTCGTCGATCGATCCGCAACGACCCACCCAGCTCCGTGGCCCGCGCCTCCATCGATTCGAGCCCGGTCCCGGGGGTCACGCCGGTCGGCAGCCCCTGGCCGTCGTCGACGACCTCGATGACCAGCTGGTCCGCGGCGGCGATCCGCACGGCGCAGGTCCGGGCATCGGCATGGCGGATCGCGTTGGTCAACGCCTCGACGGCGATGCGATAGGCCGCGACCTCGACGGCGGCCGGCATCTCGGGCAGCGGGGACGGCGTCGCCTCGACGGTGATCGTGGTGGCCGGTCCCGATCCGGATGAGCCTTCGAGGCGCGCGGCCTGCTGCTCGATCGCGCCAAGCAGCCCGAGCTCGTCGAGCGCGGGTGGCCGGAGCCCGTCGACGAGCCGCCGGATCTCGGCCAGCGCCGCCTGGACGTCGGCTGCCGAGCTCGCCGAGCAGGCGCTTCGCGGCGTCCGGATCGGTCGTCATCACCTCCGCCGAGGCCTCCGCCCGCAGCCCGATGGCGGCCAGCGACGGCCCGAGCCCGTCGTGGAGGTCGCGACGCAGCCGTCGACGCTCCTCTTCTCGGGCGAGGAGGAGCCGCTCGTGCGACCTGGCGAGGTCCGAGCGGAGGCGCAGCGCGTGGATCGCGTTGCCCGCCTGGCGGGCCAGGTCGTCGAGGAGGTCCGTCTCGTCGGACCGGAACCCGCGCTCGCCGGTCCGGACGCCGAGCACGAGGCTTCCGACCCGCTCGCGTGCCGTGCACGAGGGGCATCGTGACCGTCGGGTCGTGGCGCTGGCCCCGCGAGGCCGCTTCGACCGGCCGGCCGCCATCGTCGAACAGCTCGAGCGCCACGAACGGCAGGCGCAGCGCGTCGGCGACGGTGTCCACGATCGCCGGGTAGGCGCGCTCCGGATCGGCAGCCAGGTCGAGGCGCTGCCCGAGCCGGCGGATCGCCCGCCACGGCTCGTCCCGCTCGCCGTAGAGGAGGCGGGTCACGCCGCGCTGCAGGCCGTCGCGGAGCGGCAGGGCGACCAGGGCGGCGACGCCGGTCGCGACGAGCGAGACCTCGAACCCGTGCTCCGCTCCCGACGAGTGCGGTGATCGCCGAGGCGACGGCCACGTAGCTCGCCACGACGCCGAGCGTCAGTCCGCCGTAGACGAACGTCCGGCGGATGACGACGTCGATGTCGAACAGGTGCCCGACGCAGGATCCCCGCGGCGAGTCCGAGCGGCAGCGGCATGGCCGTGATGCCGATCCACGACTCGGGCAGCAGCGTCTGCTGGAGCAGCAGCTCGGGCAGCATGAACAGCAGGAGCCCGATCGATCCGCTGGCGATGACCCCGAGCCAGGCCCAGCGGATCCGCGTCCGCGTTGCCGGGTCGGCGGCTCGTCGATAGCGCCAGACGAACAGCGCCAGCGTCAGCATGAGTGCCGGGACGATGACGGCGACCTGCGCGACCGGCCACGTCCCGACCCACTCGAGGTCCGTCGAGGTGGCGAGCCGTCCGGCGAGGGTCGCAGCGACGTAGGCCGCCATGGCGACGACGTACAGACCCGGGATGACCCAGCGATGTCGCGCCACGAGCGGCGTTGGCGTCGGGAACACCAGCGCGAGGTGGAGGCCGGCCGGCCACAGGAGCATGTACAGCGGCCCGGTGATCAGGGCGTAGAAGACGAACGGCGTGCCTTCGACGACGTCGCTCACGGTCGTGCCCAGGAACCACGGCACGGCTGCTCCCGCCGGCCGCACAGGCCGCGATCATGAGCGCGGTGGCGGCCGGCTCGTCCGGACGTCGCGCGAAGACGAACGCCGCGATGACGATCGTGGACACCGAGAACAGGACGACGCTCCAGCCGGCGAGCAGGGTCGCCCCGAGGGCCGGGACAGACCAGGTGACGTCGACGGCTTGCGGCGCCCCGTCCCGGATCGACCCCGTACGGGATCGGGGCGTCGGCGGCCGGCCGGCGGGCCTGACGGATCGGTCGAGACGCCGAGCCAGGCCTCCATCGATCGGTCGCCGACGGTGACGACGACGTCGCCGCTCTCGAGGCCGTCGGCGGGTGGATCGATCGGGGCGATCAGGACACCGACGTCGGTCCAGCCGTCGCCGTAGAAGCTGATCCGCGCCCCGTCGGACGGGGTCGTCGCCCGCATCGCGACGAAGAGCACCGCGAGCGCGATCGAGCCCGCCAGCGCCAGCCAGGTCGCGATGCGTCGGATCCGGTCCGTTCGCGGCACGTTCGTCCTCGTCCCGTCGTCCCCGCGGATGTGTCCACCCCGGCGTGGTGCCCGCGGGGGCGGCCCACTGCAGTCTATGACGCAGCGCCGCCTCCGAAGAATGAACGCAAACCACGCCGGATCCGACCAGTAGATTCGGACGGCGCCCCAACCGGCGCCTTCGAGGAGACAAGGTCCGTGGATCGGGATCTGGTCGAGGCGGCACGGAACGGGGATCGGGAGGCGTATGTCGACCTGATCCGCGCCCGGACCGACCGGCTGTTCACGATCGCCCAGCGGATCCTCCGCGACATCGATCGGGCCGAGGATGCCCTCCAGGACGCGCTGGTGATCGCCTGGCGTGACCTGCGGGGCCTCCGCGATCCGGACCGCTTCGATGCGTGGCTCCAACGCCTCGCTCATCAACGTCTGCATCGCCCAGGCGACGCGCGAGCGCCGCCGGACGGCGAACCTGCGGGTGCTGCCGATCGACGGACCGGCGGCGCCCGACGACCTGCTCAGCGTGGCCGACCGGGACCTGCTCGAACGCGGGTTCCGCCGGCTGCCGCCCGACCAGCGGGCGATCCTCGTGCTCCATCACTACCTCGGGTACGAGCCGTCCGAGATCGCCGAGACGCTCGGGATCCCGGCCGGCACGGCCCGATCACGACTCCATCACGCACATCGCGCCATGCGGGCCGCCCTCGAGGCGGACGCTCGGACCACGGTCACGGAAGGTCGATCGGCATGACCCAGCAACGCGACATCGAACGGCTTCTCGACCAGTGGTTCAGTGACGGCCCGGGTCAGGCATCCGATCGCGTCGTCGACATCGTCGCCGACCGCATCGAGCGTCAGTCCCAGCGACCGGCATGGCGCCTCCAATGGAGGCCATCTCCCATGAACGCCTACTGAAACTCGCGGTCGCCGCGGCGGCCGTCCTGATCGTGGCCGTCGTCGGCTACAACCTGCTCCCGGGCTCGTCGACGGGTGTCGGCGGGCCGGGCGCGACACCGAGCCCGTCCGCGACGCCGACTGCCACGCCCACGCTCTCCTCTCCATCGGCGAGCGTCGTGTTTCCGCCATGGTTCACGGCGCAAGGCGACGGAGCCGGGATCCTGCCCGCAGGCAGCCAAACGACCCGGCGCTTCGTGCGCCGGCTCGACGTTTACCGTCCCGGAGGGCTGGGTCAACGAGTCCGATAACGCCATGATCTACGCCCTGTTCCCGGACACGCCCGCCAACGAGGCTGAGTACGCCCTCTCGAAGGGCACCGCCCAGAACATCACTGCTTGCGGAGACGGTGGAGAACAACATGTTCGCCATCTGCGATGCAACCGGGCTGTTTCAGGGCACAACGGCGACCGAGGTGATCGACGCCCTGGTGGCCAACGACAAGCTCTCCACGACCGACCCGGTCGACGTGACGATCGGTGGCCTGAGCGGCCGACAGGTCGACGTCCAGCTCAGCCCCGACTGGAGCGGCAGCTGCCCGCTCGGGCCGGACGACCCCCCGACCAGGGACTACAAGGACGCCCGCAATCGCTTCATCATGCTCGATACCCCGGATGGCGGATCCATCGGGATCGCCATCAGCTCGACCTACTCGTCCGAATTCGAGGCATTCCTCGCCGAGGCGATGCCGATCGTCGAAAGCTTCAGGTTCGGCGCCGCCCCCGAGGCGTCGCCTTCCTGAGTCCGCCGAGCGCGGGGGCCTCGCCTAGAGGTTCCCGCGCTTCGCCTGTTCGCGTTCGATCGCCTCGAACAGGGCCTTGAAGTTGCCGACGCCGAAGCCGCGCGAGCCGTGGCGCTCGATGATCTCGAAGAAGAACGCCGGGCGGTCCTGGACCGGCCGGGTGAAGATCTGGAGGAGGTAGCCCTCCTCGAATTTCCAACATTCCAGTCGCAACGGCTACCTAGACTGCCGGACGACGTCCCCGACGGACGTCATGCAGATGGCGGCGACGGTGGACTCGAGACCGGGATCTCGTCGAGGCGGCGCAGCGCGGCGACCAGGCGGCCTTCGTGGACCTGGTCCGATCCGCGCGGCGACCGCCTCTTCGCGTTCGCCTACCGGATCCTCCGCGATGTCGACCGAGCCGAGGATGCCCTCCAGGACGCACTGGTGATCGCCTGGCGCGACCTGCGGGGCCTCCGCGATCCGGACCGGTTCGACGCGTGGGTCAATCGCGTGCGTCACCAACGTCTGCATCGCCCACGCGACGCGCGAGCGTCGCCGGACGGTGAACCTGCGGGTGTTGCCGGTCGACGGCCGGCCGCACCCGACGACCTGCTCGGGATCGGGTGAGCGTGACCAGCTGGAACGCGGGTTCCGGCGGTTGACGCCCGACGAGCGGGCGATCCTCGTCCTGCACCACTACGCGGGCTACAGCCCTCGCCGAGATCGCCGAGGCGCTCGGCGATCCCGGCCGGCACCGTCCGCTCGCGACTCCACCATGCCCATCGCGCCATGCGCGCCGCCCTCGAGGCGGACGCGCGGACGGCGATCATCGGAGGTCGTTCGGCATGACCGCACGATCGAGAGCTTTCGAACGCGTTCCTCGACCATGGCTCGCCGACGGACCGATCCGAGGTGCCCGACCGCGTCTTCGACGTCGGTCGCCGATCGGCATCGAGCGGCAACCGCCAGCGACCCGCATGGCGCCTCGACTGGAGGCCATTCCCGATGAACGCCTACGCTGAAGCTCGCGGCCGCCGCTGGCGGCCGTGGTGATCGTGGCCGTCGTCGGCTACAACCTCCTGCCCGGCCGGTCGTCGCGGGGTCGGCGGCCCAGCGCCGTCGCCCAGCGCAGCGCCGACGGCGACCCCGACCGGCACGCCCGTTGCCACACGGCCCGTTGCCCTCCAGAGCCCATTCGGCGAGCGTCGCGTATCGCACCGACCGTTCAGCCTTCGCCGGTCGATCGTTGCCGACGTTCCAGCAGAGGCGGTCGAGCTCACCCGGCGAACGTCGGCCCTGGCTCGACATCCAGACCGGAGCAGACGGAGGGTCCTGATCGGTTCATGACGTCCGCTGGACTGCTCAGCGACCCACGCCACTGGTACCCGGACGCGCCCGCCGACGACGGCGACCCGACGCGCGTCGTCGATAGCGGCCCGACCGTCGACGAGCTCGTCCTGCTCTGACGGTGACGCGTCGTACACCTCGTCTGCAGCCATCTCCGGTCACCCGGGCGTTTCAGGTCAGTGGACGGCAACTCGAGCGTGGATCGACGTCCTGTGGCCGTGCGACAAGCTGTCGAGCGACCGACACGGTCGACCTGGCGACGTGTTGCCGGGCGGCCACGTCGACGTCCAGGCAGCCCGACTGGAGCAGCTGGCACCGCTACAGCGGGCGATCGTCGACCAGGCACTCCGGATGACACGCATGGCAGCATCTGCTGAGCGACCCCCGATGGCCGCGCCATCGCGGCTCGCCGAGCTCGCTGGACTCGTTCGAGTTCACGCCATCCGCTCGGAGTCCGAGGCGATGCCGAGTCGCGACCGCCGGCTCGGCGTCGGACCCGAGCGTCGCCGCCTGATCCCGGCGCGGGAGCCTCGCTAGAGGTTCCCGCGCTTCGCCTGTTCGCGTTCGATCGCCTCGAACAGCGCCTTGAAGTTGCCGACGCCGAAGCCGCGCGAGCCGTGGCGCTCGATGATCTCGAAGAAGAACGTCGGGCGGTCCTGGACCGGGCGGGTGAAGATCTGGAGGAGGTAGCCCTCCTCGTCGCGGTCGGCCTCGATGCCGAGCTCCTCGAGCGTGTCGATCGGCACGCCGACGTCGCCGACGCGGTCGGCCAGCGAGGCGTAGTACTCGTGCGGCAGGCCCAGGAACTCGACGCCGTTGTCGCGCAGCCGGCGGACCGTCCCGACGATGTCCTCGGTCCGCAGCGCGATGTGCTGGCAGCCCGACGACCGATACCAGTCGAGGTACTCCTGGATCTGGCTCTTCTTCTTGCCCGTCGCGGGCTCGTTGATCGGGAACTTGATCCGGCCGTTGCCGTTGGTCATGACCTTCGACATCAGCGCGCTGTAGTCGGTGTGGATGACCTTGTCGTCGTAGTGGATCAGCTGGGCGAAGCCCATGACGTCGCGGTAGAAGTCCACGAACTGGTCCATCTCGCCGAGCCCGACGTTGCCGACGCAGTGGTCGACCTCGAGCAGCGACAGGCCGCCGGCGGCCGGCGCGGTCGAGGCCACCTTGCGAAAGCCCGGCGCGAACGCGCCGTGGTAGTCGCGCCGGTCGACGAACGAGTGGAGGACCTCGCCGTAGGTGTGGATCGCCGCGCGCCGCAGCGTGCCGTCCTCGCCGCCGTCGAGCTCGGTCGGGGCAAGCGCCGAGGTGGCGCCCCGGGCGGTCGTCTCGCGCCAGGCCGACTCGACGTCGTCGACCGCAAACGCGATGTCGTGGACGCCGTCGCCGTGGAGCCGGACGTGCTCGGCGATCTCGCCGTCGGGCGTCAGCGGCGCGGTGAACACGAAGCGGATGTCGTGCTGGACCATGACGTAGCTCGCCCGGTCGCGGACCTTGGTCTCGAGGCCGCTGAACGCGACCGGCGTGAAGCCCCACAGGGCGCGGTAGTAGGCGGCCGCCTGGCGGGCGTTGCCGACCCAGAACTCGACGTGGTCGATGCCGTTGAGCGGCAGGAAGTCGGCCGCCTTGGCGTAGGCGTCCGCATCGATCCGGGCGCCGGCCTGGTTGGCGGCGCCGCGCGAGATGGTGTTCGTCATCGCGGGTCTCCCCTGCTGCGGGCGGGGCGGCGGGGCCGGCGCAGGCCGGTCCCGACCGGTGAGCTGGCCTCCAATGCTACGCCCGGCGTGCCACACTGGCGCGCATGGATGACGACCTGCTCGCCCGACTTCGCGACGGGGCGGCCGCCCTGGCGGCAACGCGTCCGGCGGTCGAGGCCGGCGAGCCGTGGCCGCTGGCCGAGGTGTTCGACGCGTCCGACGAGGCTCGCTGGGGACCGCCCGAGGTGCTCGCCCACGTCGCCGAGATGGGGCCGTTCTGGCTCGGCGAGATCGAGCGCATCCTGGCCGGGGACGAGCCGGTGCCGTTCGGGCGGATCTCGACCGACCCGCTGCGGCTGGCCATCATCGAGCGCGACCGGACGCTGCCCGCGCGCGAGCTGTACGACCGGACCGCGAGCGCGCTCGAGCGGCTCGAGCGCCGCTGGGCAACGCTGGGCCCGTCCGAGCTGGCCCGGCGCGGCCTGCACCCGCGGCTCGGCGAGATGACCGTGGCGGCCATCGCCGACCGGTTCATCGTCGCCCACGTCGAGGACCACGTGCGCCAGCTCGGCGACATCCTGGACGGGCCGGCCACGCCGGCTGAGCGGCCGATGTTCATCCTGTACGCGATCCCGATCGGGATCATCGCCGGATGGCTGGCCGGCGGGCACATCGATCGCCTGACCGCGGTGCACATCCGCTGGGCACCCGTCGCCCTGATCGGCCTGCTCGTCCAGGTGCTGATCTTCACCGGCCCGTTCGCGTCGTCGATCGGCGACGCTGCGCCGGTCATCTACGTCGCCTCGTCGGTCGCCGTGCTCGCGGTCGTGCTGCGCAACCTGGACATCCCCGGGGTCTGGCTCATCGCGGTCGGCGCCGGGTGCAACCTCGCGGCCATCGTCGCCAACGGCGGCTGGATGCCGGCCGATCCGCGCGCGCTGGCGTCGGTTGGCGGCGCGCCGGCCGGGCCGTCGAACAGCATCGTGGTCCCGGATCCGGCGCTGGCGCCACTGACCGACCTGTTCGCGCTGCCGGCCTGGCTGCCGTTCGCCAACGTGTTCAGCATCGGTGACGTGCTGATGGCCATCGGGATCGCGGCCACGATCGCGCACGGCGATGCGGCGCGCCCAGGTTGCCGAGCCCGTCGCGGTGACGTTGCCCGAGCTCGGCTCGAGCCTGCCCGAGGTCTTCGTCCGGACGGCCATCGTCTACCTCTTCCTGGTCGTCGTCCTGCGCATCTCGGGCAAGCGCGAGGTCGGCCAGATGTCGATCCTCGAGCTGATCGTCGTCCTCGTCATCTCGGACGCCGTCCAGAACTCGATGGTCGGCGAGAACACGACGATCTGGGGCGGCCTGGTCGCGGTCCTGACCCTGCTCGGCCTCGACGCCGCGATCAAGTCGCTGGCCCACCGGTCGCGGCGCGTTCGCCATGCGATCGAGGGCGAGCCGCGCCTCCTGGTGCGCGACGGCCGGCTGCTGACCAAGGCGCTCGGGGAGGAGCACGTCGAGGCCGAGGAGGTCCGCGCCGCGGTCCGCGCGCACGGGCTGGCCCGGGTGGAGGACGTCCGGCTGGCCGTGCTCGAGGTCGACGGCTCGATCAGCGTGATCCCGAAGGACGACGCGGGAGGAAGCGGCGTGGGCCAGGCGAGCCCGACGGAGAAGGCGGGTACGCCGGGCTGACCGGAGGCCGCTAGCCGGCTGCCTCGTCCCCGAGGTGCAGCTTGAGGAAGGCCAGCGTCCGTTCGAACGCATCGCGGCGGTTCTCGCGTCGCTCCCAGCCGTGGCCCTCGTCGTCATACCAGTGGACCTCGAAGGCCTTGCCCTCGATCTCGAGCGCCTCGACCATCCGCTCGGTCATCAACGGCACGACCCGCTTGTCCTTGCGCCCGTGGAGGATCAGGAGCGGCGCCTCGATCCGCTCGGCACGGTAGACCGGCGAGCCGCGGCGGTAGGCCGTCGCCCGGGCCGGATCGTCCGGTGAGCCCATCATCTTGTGCAGGTCGCGGCGTCCCACGCGGTCGCCGTGGCGATAGCTCTCGGCGATCTCCGAGTCCCCGAACAGGTCCACCCCGGCGCGCCACAGCGACGGCTCCTCGACCAGCGCGCACAGGACCATGTAGCCGCCGTACGAGCCGCCGTAGATCGCCAGCCGGCCGTCCGACCATGGCTGGGCGGCCGCCCAGCGCGCGGCGTCGATCAGGTCGTTGACGTCCGCTCCACCCCACTCCCCGTGGTTGGCGAGGCGGAACTCGCGGCCGTACCCGCTCGAGCCCCGGAAGTCCACGTCGAACAGCGCGAAGCCCTCGGCCACGAGGACCTGCTTGAACGGCTGGAACGAGCGGAATGCCTGTGCGGTCGGGCCGCCGTGCGGGAAGATGACCGTCGGGACCCGCCTGCCGCGACGCTTGCCGGTCGCGTCGTGCGGCCGCCACAGGGTGCCCTCGACGCGGAGCCCGTCCCGGGCGGTGACGGTGATCCGCTCGGCCGGCGGGACGCGGCTCGGCTGCAGGGCGGCGCGGAGCACGGCCGGCATCGAGTCGGTGACCTGCCGCGGACGGGCGCCGTCCGGGGCGACGCCGGGGACCGGCAGCAGCCACAGGTCCTGCGGCGCCGTCACGCGCTCGCCGACTGCGGCAACCCACGCGCCGTCCGGCAGCCAGCCGACCACCCGCCAGACGCCGTCCCACGGGCTGATCCGGTTGCCGGCCGCCGCGACGCTGACCACGCCGAGGCGCCTTCGGCGGCCGACCGCGGCCGCGCTTCGGCGGCGCCGACCCCGGCCAGCTCGCCGACGAGCAGGTCCTGGAGGCCGTCGTGGATCTCGATGTGGACGAAGCGGCTCTCGTCGGGCGACGGCAGCGGCGTGGCGCCGCCACCGAGCCACGGCGCGGCGGGACCGGGCGTGCCGTGCTCGCGATCACCGCTCGTGAGCACGATCCGATCGTGCCCGTCGGCGGTCAGCCGGACGACCTGGAACCACCCGTCGGCGTCCGACGTGAACAGCAACGAGCCGTCGGACAGCCAGGCGACACCGCTGTCGACGCTCGTCTCGCCGGCAACGACGCGGGTCGACCCGTCCGCGACGTCGACGATGGCGATCTGCGATGCCTCGATCGGCTCCGCGCCGCGATGGGCCATCACCGCGAGGCGGTTGCCGTCGGGCGCCCATTCGAAGCCGTCGACGTCGATGCCCGGCTCGGTCAGGGCGGTCGGTCGCGGCGGCCGTGGCTCGCTGGCCGGCCGGCCACGGCGCGGGACGGGCGCGTCGATCAGCCAGACCTGGGCCCAGCCGCGGCGGCGGGACAGGAACGCCAGGCGTCGGCCGTCGGGCGACCAGCGCGGGTTGGTTCCCTTGCCCGGCGCGCCGACCACGCAGCGTCAGGCGCGACCCGTCCGTCTCGACCACCCAGATCTCGTCGTCGCGGACGTACGCCAGCCGCCGGCCGTCGGGCGACCACTGCGGGTCGGACACCGACTTCGCCGAAGCGCTGATCTGGGCCGGGTAGCCACCGCGCAGCGACAGGGTGAACAGCTGGCGCGTGCCGGCGACCTCGGCGGTGTAGGCGACGATCCGCTCGCGCGGGTGGAGGCGGAACTCGCGCGGCGTGTCGACCGCGACGATCGCCTCGATCGACAGGCTCGGCGACGGCGTGCTGGGGGCGGTCGGCATCAGCCGTCCCGGCCCAGGCGGGCGGCCTCGACGCACCACGGGCCGAGCATCGCGAGGTGCTTGCGGACGTGGCCGTGGAGGCAGTCGTAGGCCCAGCTCCAGCCGTCGGGCGAGCGGAGATCGGCGGCCGGCAGCGTGGCGACGGCGTCCAGCAACGCGGCCCGCGACCGGTCGTAGCGCTCGATGACCGCGGCCACCGGGTCGTCTCGATGGCGGACGACCATCCGGGCGTTCCACGCATCGATGCCTTCGGCCGGGTCGGCCAGCCAGGTGCCCTCCCGCGCATGGATCCCCAGTGCGCGCTTGGCCTCGTCGGCCCAGTCGGCGAGATGCGTCACGTGGTCGGCGAGGTCCCAGCCGGGCGTCACGTCGGCCGCCGCGCCAGCGCTCGGGCGGGATCGGCCGGACGAGGCGGTCGAAGTCGGCGGCGATGGCCGCCTCCTGCGCGGCAAAGTCGGCGGCATCGGACGCCCGCGGGTCGGCCACGAACGGATCGCCGTCGACCTGGCGCAGGCGGAGCGTGCCGGTCCACGGCTCGATCACGGCAAGGTGGTCGAGGTAGTGGCCGTGGAGCGTGTTGTAGACCCAGCCCCACGGCCCCGATGAGCGGATCGTCTCGGGCGACAGCCGCCGGGCGAGCCCGAGCAGCACCGGGCGCGCGGCCTCGAGCCTGGCCAGGATGTCGTCGCGCGGCATCGATGCCCACGGTTCGCGGCGGCGCTCGTTGTAGCGGTCGAAGTCGCCGTCGTCGTAGTCGCTGTCGGACGGCCAGACGCCGGTCTCGAGCGCGCGGGCCGTGTAGTCCTCGGCCAGCTCCTGCCAGTCCGCGATGTGGCCGACGTGCTCGGCCAGCGACCAGTCGGTGCCGCCGGCGTCGGACGGCGCGGCGCCCGGGACGTGCCAGGCGGCATCGTCGAGTCCCGCCCAGCTGATCGTCAGCCGATCCCACAGCGCTGCCTCGTCGGCCCACAGGTCGCGCTCCGCGGCGCGGAGGTCCACCGCGCGGACCGTCGCCAGCGGGGCGTGGCGCAGGTCTACGGGCGCGTCGGCCAGCGTCGCCCCCGGCCCGCTCCGGCGGTCCGTCACCGGCTGTCGGGCCCCCGGTCGGCGATCGGCCCGACGGACGCCTCGAGCTGCTCGCCGAGCTCGACCGTGCGCCGGTAGGCGGCCCACACGGCCTCCGACATGACCGTCCGGAGACGGCCCGATTCGAGCGCGTGGAGCGCGGCCGCCGAGGTGCCGCCCGGCGAGGTGACCATGTTGCGCAGCTCGGCCGGGTGCATCCCCGACTGCTTGGCGAACACCGTCGAACCCTCGAGCGTCTCGATCACGAGGTCGTGGGCGATGTGGCGCGGGAAGCCGAGGTGGACGGCGGCGTCGATCAGCGCCTCCATCACCAGGAAGACGTAGGTCGGCCCCGTGCCCGACACCGCGGTGGCCATCGCCACCATCTTCTCGTCGTCGACCTCGATCTCGTGGCCGAGCGCTCCGAGCAGCGCGGCGGCCTGGGCGCGCTGCTCGGCCGACGTCTCCGGCGTGGCGTACCACACGGTCATCCCGCGGCCGAGTCGGGCCGGCGTGTTGGGCATGCTCCGGACGACCTGGTCGTGGCCGAGGATGCCGGTCAGGGCCGCCGTCGTCGCGCCGGCCAGCACGCTCAGGACGAGCTGCCCGCGCGACAGGTGCGGGCCGATCTCGCGGCCGACCTTGGCGAGCATCTGGGGCTTGATCCCGAACATGATCACGTCGGCGCCGGCGACCGCCTCGACGTTCGAGGCCACCGTGCGGATGCCGTACTCGCGGGCGAGCTGCTCGCGCCGCTCCGGGCGCGGATGGCTGGCCACGACCTGCTCGGCCCGGACCAGGTTGCCGCGCAGGATGCCCGCGATCATCGCCTCGGCCATCACGCCGGAGCCGACGGTCGCGATCGAGGAATCGCCGAGGGGGGACATGGCGCGGAGTATAGCCGGGCGACCGCCGCGCTCCGGCCTCCGCGGGCTGGGCCGGCGGTGCCTAGCGGCCCTCGCCTGCCCTCGCCTCCCCGAGCAGGAAGAACCGTCCGGTCGTCGTCACTCGCGCGTCGTCGAAGCCGGCCCGTCGCAGCGCGCCGGCCAGCTCCGCAGGCGTGTAGTAGACCTTGACGATCGTGAACTCGCGGCCGTCGTCGAGCCGGCGGATCGAGCGGTCGTCGGCCGGCGGCGGATGGTCGGCCGCGCTCGACTGCGGGTCGGCCAGCGAGTCGATGAACGCGAACGTGCCGCCCGGGCGGAGCCAGCGTCGGACGACGCCGAGGAAGTCGTCGAGCCGATCGCGCGGGACGTGGCTCAGCCAGAACCCGGTGAACACGGCGTCGACCGGCCGGTCGGGCTCGGCCCACGCGTCGCGCACGTGGAGGTGGGCGCGCAGCCCGTGCGCGACCAGCCGCTCGCGGGCGCGCTCGAGCGGCGCGGCGGCCCCGTCGTACAGCGACAGGACGCCCTTCGACGCCAGCAGCGGCGACCACCAGCCGGTCCCCGCCGCGAGCTCGACGATCTCGCCGGCGAGCGGACGCTCGTCGAGCCAGCGACCGGCCATGTCCAGCTCGGCGTTCCACGCGGCGTCGTGGACCGGGCCGCGCTCGTAGCGCCCGCGACGGAGGTACCAGTCGTCGTACTCGGGCGCCCGGGCCTCGTAGTAGGCGAGGAGCTCGGCATCCGGGGTCGGCGGCCGCGCTCGGCGGCGCTTCGACGGCCACGGCCGCCGCCGCGCCCGACGGCCGCGCCCTTCGCGGCAGCGCCTCGCTCGGTCAGCGCGTCCCGGACGCGGAAGCGGAGAAAGCCGTTGTCGCCGGCCTTGCCGACGCAGTCGGGGCAGAGCTGTGCCCATCCCTCGAGGTCGTCCGGGCCGCGGCAGACGTGGGCGGCCCCGCACCACAGGCAGTCGAAGGTCGCACGGAAGGGCACGCCGGTCGCCCAGGCTCAGCCGTCGACCGGCGTCCAGGACCCGAGCGGCGCGACGTCCACGAACGCGTCGGGGTCGAAGATCTCGGCCAGCAGCTCGATGCCGTCGATGACCCGCGGGCCGGGGCGGCTGAAGTAGGCGGACCCGTCGAGCGCGAAGACCTGGCCGCGGCGGACGGCGGTCAGGTCGGCGTAGCCGGGCGGGCGGCGGGTGGCGGCCCACGCCTCGACCGTCTCGGGCAGGTGGAAGCCGCACGGCATCAGCAGCAGCATCTCGGGATCGACCTCGGCGACGGCGTCCCAGGTCGACTGGCGCGATGGTTCGCCGGCCGCACCGAGCAGCTCCCAGCCGCCGGCCTGGGCGATCTGCTCGGGCACCCAGTGCCCCGATGCGAACGGCGGGTCGAGCCACTCGAGGCCGACGACTCGCGGCGACCGCCCGCCGGCGTCGCGTCGGGCCTGGACCTTCTCGCCGACCGCCCCGAGCCGCTCGCGGAGCGACTCGACGAGGTCGATCGCGGCGTCCTCCGCCTCGGTCATCGCGCCGACCGTCGTGATCGTGTTGAGGATGCCCTCGATCGAGGTCGGCTCGAGCGACACGACCGTGATGTCGGCGTCGATCGCGCGGGCGACGTCGTTGACCTCGCGGTAGCTGACCGCGCAGACGCGGCACAGCTCCTGGGTCAGGATCAGGTCCGGCTCGGCGGCGGCCAGCGCCGCCTCGTCGAGCGCGTACAGCGACGAGCCGCCGTGGACCGACGCCGTCACCAGCCGGTGGATGTCGCGCGACGAGGCGCGCGCTCGAGGTCGTGGACGCTGCGGGTCATCACCGGGCGGCCGACGACCTCGGGCGGGTAGTCGCACTCGTGGGTGACGCCGACCAGCTCGTCGCCGAGGCCGATGGCGCACACGATCTCGGTGGCCGAGGGGAGGAGGGAGACGATGCGCATCGGACGACCCGGGTCAGCCCGGCCCGCGCCGGGTCGCGCCGGCGCGGGACCGGATCAGCGCGGTTTCAGCTCGTCGACGGACGCCCGGGCCGCGTCCTTGTCCGTGTACCAGACCGCGTCCACGGCGGTGTAGTTGGCCCACTCGACCGGGAGCGACTCCTCGGGGAAGATCGCGTTGACCGGGCACTCCGGCTCGCACGCGCCGCAGTCGATGCATTCGTTCGGGTCGATGAACAGCTTGCGGTCGGTCCCCTCGTCGTAGTGGATGCAGTCGACCGGACAGACGGAGACGCACGACAGGTCGAGCACATCGATGCACGGCTCGGCGATGACGTAGGTCATGCAGGGATCCTCCTCGAGGTCACCGGTCTCAGGAATGGGCTGGTCGACGCACGGCAGAGCGTACCACCGGGGCCGCTCACGACGCGGGCGCCGACCGAGGTCCAGCGAACCGGAACCTGCATGCCGCGCTCCCAGTGCCCGGGGATGTGGCAGCCGACGACCCACGGGCCGCCCGCGGCCGCCGCGGCCGGCACGGTCCACACGAGGTCGACGCGCTCGCCGGAGCGGACGACGATCCGGACGCCGGCCACGTCGGGCGGCACGCTGACGACCGGCGTCGGACCGGGCGGCCGGCCGGCCGTCGCCGCCTCCGCGGCCTGCCACGCATCCTGGACCGCGGCGTCGCCGATGACCGCCTCGTGGACCTCCAGCCCGCCGTTGATGACGTGGAGCAGGACCGTCTCGCCGGGCGCGAGGTCGACCGCGTCGGGGAGGAACGAGTAGTCCTTGGCGATGATGTTGACCTCGCGGGGCGAGGCCGACGAGCCGGGCACGATCGGCGGCGTCGCCGTGGCCGGGGCGGCGCCGCACGCGGCCGCCGCCAGCGCCACGAGGGCGGCGAGCGCCGCCAGGGCGCGCGCGGAAACCGGGCCGGGCCGGCGGATCATGGCGGTCACGCCGGGAAGTCTAGGGCGCACCGAACGGAACGCCGCCCGACCGTGCTTGACACGCTCCCTGCGTGCGCGCCACAGTGCGGCGACCCTGCAACGAGCGCGCTCCGAGTGGCTCGTCACCCCCAGTGCTCGAGGTCCCGCTTGGCGATCGCGACCAGGACCCCCGGCGTCGTCGAGGTCCCGTGCCCGCGGGCGTCGCGGTCCGCCTCGAAGGCGTCGTCAAGCGCTTCGGCGATGAAGACGCGGGCCGCCGCGCGGCCAAGGCGGGGATCGCGCTGGCGTCCTCCCGGTCGTGGCAGTGGACGGGATCGACCTCGACGTGATGGACGGCGAGTTCTTCTCGATGCTCGGGCCGTCCGGGTCGGGCAAGACGACGACCCTGCGGATGATCGCCGGCTTCGAGATCCCGTCCGAGGGCCGCATCCTGCTCCACGGCCAGGACGTGACGACCGTCCCGCCGTTCGACCGCGACGTCAACACGGTCTTCCAGGACTACGCCCTCTTCCCGCACATGTCGGTCGGTGACAACGTGGCCTACGGGCTGATGGTCCGCAAGGTCCCGAAGCCGGAGCGGGCCGTCCGGGTCGCCGAGGCGCTCCGGATGGTCCGCCTGGAGGGCTACGAGAAGCGCAAGCCGAGCCAGCTCTCGGGCGGCCAGCGCCAGCGCGTCGCTCTCGCCCGCGCGCTCGTCAACCGGCCACGCGTGCTGCTCCTCGACGAGCCGCTCGGCGCGCTCGACCTCAAGCTCCGCGAGGAGATGCAGATCGAGCTCAAGGCGATCCAGCAGCAGGTCGGCATCACGTTCATCTACGTGACCCACGACCAGGAGGAGGCGCTCACGATGAGCGACCGCCTCGCGGTGTTCAACAGCGGCCGGATCGAGCAGGTCGGCGCGCCCGGCGGACGTCTACGAGCGACCGGTGACGCCGGTTCGTGGCCGGCTTCGTCGGGCACCTCCAACCTGCTCCGGGGGACGTGGCGGAGCAGGTCCTCGGTCGAGCCGGCACGTTCACGTCCGCCCCGAGAAGATCACGCTGGCCGAGCCCGACGCGCCGATCGCGGGCCGACGAGAACGTCGCCACTCGGCACGATCAGCGAGGTCGTCTACCTCGGCCCCGACACGCGCTACCTGGTCGCCCTCGACGCGGGCTGCGGAGTTGGTCGTCACCCAGTCAGAACCTCGCGACGTCCTCGACCGAGGCGCTCGCGCAGCAAGGCAAGGCTGTCCGCCTGTCTGGAAGCGGCAGCATCAGCTCCCCGTCGCGGACGGGGAGTGACCGATCGGAGGAGGAGCGGAGCAATGCACACCGGACGGATGCTCGCGCTCGGCCGCCTGCGCGGCACTCATCGCGGGCGCCTGTTCGAGCGGAGCGGCGAGCACAGCGCCGTCGACGGCTCCGAGCGCCGCCGCCGCCGAGCACGGCACCCAGCGCCGCAAGCAGCCCGGCGGCCAGCACCGCCCCGAGCGTGGGTCCGGCCGCCCTGGGCCCGGGTGAAGGGCAGCTCAATCTCGCTGTGTGGCCGTACTACGTCGTCGGTGGCACCGGCGGCGAGCAGGTCGCCGGCGCTCCGGACTGGGTCACGCCGTTCGAGCAGGAGACGGGCTGCAAGGTCAACGCCACAGATCTACGGGGCTCGTCGGACGGCGTCGCCGCTGATGAACACGGGCGAGTATCGACGGCGGTGCGTTCTCGGGCGACGCCACCCTGCGCCTGATCGCCGCCGGCGTTCGTCGCGCCGGTCAACACGGCGCTCATCCCGAGCTACGCCAACGTCTTCGAGGCGCTCAAGGGCAAGTCCCACAACACCGTCGAACGGCGTCCCCTACGGCGTCCCGCACGGTCGCGGCTGCCAACCTCCTCATGTGGCGGTCGGACATCGTCACGCCCGACCCCGACAGCCTGGGCGTCGTCTGGGAGGGCGGCAGCAAGTACGCCGGCAAGGTGACCATCTACGACTACGAGATCTACATCGCCGACGCCGCCGTGTACCTGATGACCACCAAGCCGGAGCTCGGGATCAAGGACCCCTACGCGCTCGACGCCACGCAGTTCCAGGCGGCCGTCGACCTGCTCAAGGAGCAGCGCAAGAACATCACGACCGTACTGGAGTCGCTCCTCGGGCAGGTCGACGAATTCACCAACGGGCGACATGATCGTCGGGACGACCTGGCAGACCCAGGTCAACAACCTGACCAGGGCGAACGCGCCGGTCAAGGTCGACGCTAAGCCGAAGGAGGGCAGCACCGGCTGGTCCGACACCTGGATGATCTACTCGAAGGCCAAGAACCTGAACTGCATGTACATGTGGATGAACTACATCATCTCGCCCGAGGCGAACGCGACCGCCACGGTCTGCTTCGGCGAGGCGCCGGTCACTCGAAGGGTGTGCGCTGACCGCCGACAAGCAGAGCCCGGGCACTGCGAAACGTTCCATGCGACCGACGAGGAGTACTGGAAGAACATCTACTTCTGGAACACGCCATCGCAGGACTGCGTCGATGGCGCGGACCGACGTGAATGCACGGGCTTCGCGACTGGACCAAGGCCTGGACCGAGATCAAGGGCTAGCCGGCGCATCGGCTGCCGGGACCGCCCTCTTCGGGGGCGGTCCCGGGTCGCCGCTGCCGGAGCCGTGGCCGACCACAGCCCTGACCTGACCGCCGCGCTCGCCGCGCGGCGGTGGCGCGCCTGGTCTATCGATACCCGCGCGTCCAGCTGGGCGCGCTCCTCGCCGCTGCCCACTGGCTGGCTCGGGCGTCGTCTACCTCGGGTCGCTCGGCGCTCCTGTTCCTCAACGCCTTCTGGACGACCGAGCCGTTCACCTCGCTGGTCGTCACGAGCTCACCGCTCGACAACTTCAGACGATCCTGTTCACGAGTCGGTCTACCGCACGGTCACGCTGCGGACGGTCGGGATGGCCGCGCTCGTCACGGCGACCGCATCGTCCTGGCGTTTCCCGATCGCCTTCTACATGGCCAAGGTCGCCTCGGTCCGGATGCGGGGCGTGCTGGTCGTGTCGCCATGCTCATGCCGTTGTGGGCGGGCTACCTGTCAAGGCCTACTCGTGGCGCGTGATCCTGTCGCGAGGGCGGAGTGCTCGACTGGGTGCTGGCTCCGCTCGGGCTCAAGGGCCCGGGCTATGGCGACGTGGCGGTCTGGCTCGTATTCACCTACCTCTGGCTGCCGTTCATGATCCTGCCGATCTACGCCGGCCTCGAGCGGATCCCGGACTCGCTGCTCGAGGCGTCGGCCGACCTCGGGGGCCGCGGCTGGACGACCTTCCGACGGGTGATCCTTCCGCTCGTCCATCCCGGCCGTCGTGGCGGGCTCGATCTTCACCTTCTCGCTGACGCTCGGCGACTACATCGTCCCGGGCCTCGTGTCGACGACCCAGTTCATCGGCAACGTCATCGTGCATCAACGTAGCGCAGGACCTGCCGTTCGCAGCGGCGTACTCGCTCGTCCCGCTCGCGATCATCCTGGTCTACCTGCTCATCGCCCGGCGCCTCGGCGCGTTCGAGGCGCTGTGATGCTGGCCGGGCGGCGGGACGGAACGCTCTCCGGCTCGCGACCGGGATCCCGTCTCGCGTTCATCTACATCCCGCTGACCCTGATCGTCGCTCTACGCCGTTCAACGCGGGCGGCACTCGGACTGGCCGCCGTCCGGCTTCACCATCGACTGGGTGGCCGCAGGCACTCGACAACGACCGGCCTGCGCGACGCCTTCCTGACCTCGATCCAGTGCGCGCCCTCGCAGCGACGATCGTCGCGCTCATCGCGTGATCCTCGGGCCCTGCTTCGCTGGCCGTGGCGCGCTATCTCGTTCTTCGGACGCGAGTCGATCTCGTTCGTGGTCATCCTCGCGATCGCGCTCCCGGCGTCGTCACCGGCATCGCCCTGTCGACCACGTTCGCCTCGCTCGACCTGCCGCTCGGCTACCTGACGATCATCGTCGGGCACGCCACGTTCTGCATCGTCCTCGTCTACAACAACGCGATCGCCCGGCTGCGCCGGACCTCGCGCTCGTACGAGGAAGCCTCGGCGGACCTGGGCGCGGACACGTTCCAGACGTTCCGGTACGTGACCTTCCCGGCCCTGCGCTCGGCGCTGGTGGCCGGCGGGCTGCTCGCGTTCGCGCTGTCGTTCGACGAGGTGATCGTCACGATCTTCATGGCCGGCGGCGTCAAGACGCTGCCGATCTGGATCTTCCAGAGCTTCCGGCTCGCCAACCAGGTTCCCCTGGTCAACGTCGCCGGGCTGGTGGCGATCCTGCTGTCCGTGATCCCGGTCTACCTCGCGACCCGGCTGAGCGGCGGCGTCGTCGGCTCGCGCGGCTGATCGCGCCGTGCGATCCGGCCGCTTCCGGCGCCAGTCCGATCGGGCAGCCAGCGCAGGCCGGCGTCCGGGCCTACCACTTGAGCCCGCCTTCGACGGCGATCGCCGCGACCAGGACGAGGCCGAGGACACGGGAAACGAGCTGGCGCATGCGGCACCTCCGCCGGCCGCTCACCCGCCCGGTTCCAGGCGGTCGACCCCTCCGAGGAGTGCCCGGTCAGGACCACCGCGTGCCGAGTGTCGCAGGCGCCGCTTAGTCTGCGACTTATCGACGCAGCGCCGGCGCCTCCGGGAACCGCTACATCGACGGTTCGTGGTCGGGTGACAGGAAGCGCTTGGGATCGTCCTGGAAGTCGAGCAGGCAGCCGCGGCTGCAGAACCAGTAGGTCCGGCCCTCGTACTCGAACGACAGCTGGCTGGTCGAGGTGTCGACGCTCATCCCGCACACGGGATCGATCTCGGTTGCCATGGTTGGCCTCCTTGGGTACTCCCATGGAGTATAGGTCTCGCGTACGATCGCGCGGTGGAACCCGACCTCGAACCGATCCGCACGACGCTGCTCGCCGAGCGAGCCCGGCTGCTCGACGAGCGCGGCGAGACGATCACGGCGCCGGACCCGATGACCTACGGCTCGCAGGCCGCGGCCGCGAGCCAGGTCTTCGCCCAGCAGCGCGACCTCGCGCTGCGCGACCGGACCGACCACCAGCTGGCGCTCGTCGACGAGGCGCTCGCGCGGCTCGACGCGGGCACCTTCGGAACGTGCGTCCGCTGCGGCAACCCGATCGCGCCCGACCGGCTCGAGGCTCTGCCGTGGGCGCCGCGCTGCATCGACTGCCAGCGCATCGCCGGATCGCGAACGATGAGCGACCCGAGCGCCGACGCGCCGCTCGTCGGCCTCGACGCCATCCGGGCCGCCGCCGACCGCCTCGTCGGGGTCACGCTCCGCACGCCGCTGGTCGCGTTCGGGCCGCCCGAGCGGCGGACGCTTCCTCAAGGCCGAGTCGCTCCAGCCGATCGGCGCGTTCAAGCTCCGTGGCGCGTACGCGACGGTCGCCGGCCTGCCGCCCGAGCAGCTCGCGCGCGGGGTCATCACCTACTCGTCGGGCAACCATGCCCAGGGCGTCGCCCGGGCCGCGCGGCTGCTGGGCGCGCCCGCGGTCGTCGTCATGCCCTCGGATGCCCCGGCGATCAAGCGCGACCGCGTGGCCGCCGACGGCGCCGAGATCGTCGTCGTGGGCACCGCCAGCGACGAGCGGCAGCAGGTCGCCGAGTCGATCGCCGCGGATCGCGGGCCTGGCGATCGTCCCGCCGTACGACGACGACCGGATCATCGCCGGACAGGGCACGGTCGGGCTCGAGATCGTGACCGACCTGCCGGACGTCGCCGTGGTCCTCGTGCCGATCGGCGGCGGCGGGCTGGCCAGCGGGGTCGCGGCCGCGATCAAGGCGCTCCGCCCCGAGGTCGCGGGTCATCGGCGTCGAACCGGAGCTCGCCGCCGACGCGCGCGAGTCGCTGGAACGCGGCGAGATCGTGCGCTGGCCGGCCGAGCGCGTGTCGCGGACGATCGCCGACGGGACGCGGACGCAGTCGATCGGGCGGCGACCGTTCGAGCACCTGCGCGTCCTGCTCGATTCGGATCGTGGCCGTGTCCGAGGCCGAGATCGCGGCCGCGGTCCGGCTGGCGGCCGAGCGGTCGCGGCTCGTCGTCGAGCCGTCGGGCGCGCTGGGCATCGCGGCGCTGGCGTTCCACGCCCGGGAGACCGGGCTCGATCCGCGCGACGGCCCGATCGTGGCCGTCGTCAGCGGCGGGAACGTCGACCCGGAGCGCTACCGCGAGTACCTCGCCGCCCCGATCCCGCCCGAGGGCTGAGCGAGGTCGCGGCGCGGTCGCGTCAGCTACCGGCCGCCCTCGGCGCGCTCGTCGGCGAGCCGTTCGGCCAGCCGGCGCTCGCGGACCCGGATCCGGGCGAGCTCGGCGTCGGCTTGCCGGTCGGCGCGCGCCTCGGCCCGCGCCTCGGCCCGCATCCAGCCCTAGACGACGGCCATGATCGCGGTCAGGAAGATCAGGTCGCCGGCGATCCACATGATCCCGGCGGCCAGCCGCTGGTCCTCGAGCGCGGTCATCCCCCACGGCCGGACGAGCGACGCGTAGTGCGGGTAGAGCGCCGTCGGTCGCGTTCAGGATGACGAACGCGAGGAACGTGTTCTGGGTCATCTGCGTGAACAGGTAGCCGATCCGCGCCGGGTGGCTCATCCGCCACGGCGCAGGATCGAGCGCCACCGCCGGCCACCAGAACAGCAGCGCGCCGGTCAGGAACAGCACGTGCTCGAGGTCGTGGACGAGCGGGTCCTCGAGCGACGCGTCGAACAGCGGCGAGAAATGGACCGCCCACATCATCGCCGCGAACATGATCCAGGCCATGACCGGGTGCGCGAGGACCCGGAGGACCCGCGAATGGAGCACCGGCAGCAGCCAGCGCCGGCGCGTCTCGGGCGAGCTGACCCGCAGGGCGAGCGTGATCGGCGCGCCGAGCGCCAGCAGCGGGGCCGCGACGAGCATCAGCAGGACGTGCTGGACCATGTGGACCGAGAACAGCGTGGTGTCGTATCGCGTCGATGCCCGACAGCAGCGCCACGGCGAGCGCCAGCCATCCCGCCGAGGAACGCGACCGTCCGCCGGCGCGGGACCGGGTTGGCCGGGTGGGCGGCATCGACCCGGCGGACCGCCCACAGCCACCAGCCGACGGCGATCGCGACGCCGAGCGTCGGCAGCGGCTCGAACGTCCAGCCGAGGAGCAGCGAGGCCGACCGTCGGCGGCTCGTCCGGGACCGGGCCGTGGGCGAGCGACCGGCGCGGCCGCCCAGAGCGCGCCGCGACCACGCGCCGCGAGCGCGACGATCAGCCGCGCGGATCCGACCGACCGCATCCGTGTCCGAGCCATCGGCGGCATCGTCGCACGAACGCGCATCGCGGTCACGTCCGGACGCCCGCGGCCGGGCCTCGCAGCACACGCGCGACCGGCGCGCTCCGGTAGAATGGCGCCGGTTCGGCCCGCAGGGCGGTCGACCGCGCCCTGTCCGCATCGGCCGCCGCACCTCCGTCTGAGGCGCGTCGGCCATCGCCCGAGGACCTTGATGTCGAGTTCCCCCAGGTCGCGCCCCTCGCAAACGGCGATCTTCGCGCTTGCCGTCGGTGCCGCTGATCATCGGCCTCGAGCCTCGTCCTGCTCTACTACGGGGTCAACGTCCTCGAGGAAGGCCAGGAGTTCCTCACCGGGCTCTACCCGCCCATCGCGGTGACGACCGAGGGCGCCGAGATCCGCAACCTGTACACGGTCGATCTTCCTCATCGCGGTCGCGATCTTCCTCGTCGTCGAGGGGCTGATCATCTGGACGGTCATCCGCTATCGGCGCAAGCCGACGGCGATGGCACCTGCCGCCCCAGACGCACGGCAACAACGTCGCCGAGTTCGTCTGGACGATCGTTCCGACGATCCTCGTCATCTTCCTGTTCGTCGTGTCGTGGCAGACGCTCAACGTCGGTCGACATCAACGTCGGCCAACGCGCAGACGAAGATCCGCGCGGTCGCCGGCCAGTTCCAGTGGAAGTTCGACTACCTCGACCAGGACGGCACGAGATCCTCTACACGGAGTTCCAGCCGCTGACCGAGGAGGGCGGCGGGATGGTACGTCCCGGCCGGCCGGACGGTCCAGCTCGACGCTCGTCAGCCAACGACGTCATCCACGCGTTCTACGTCCCGCAGTTCCTGTTCAAGCGCGACGTCGTCCCGGGCCGGACGAACCAGTTCGACTTCACGGTCAACGAATCGGACGCGGGCCAGACGTTCCGTGGCCAGTGCGCCGAGCTGTGCGGCACCGCTCCACAGCATCGATGCTGTTCGACGTCAAGGCCGTGACCGCGCCCGAGTTCGACGCCTGGCTGGCCGACAAGGTCGCCCAGGCCAACGCCACGCCCCCGCCGCCCCCGAGCGGTGCGGCGGCTCGGGCGATGACCCTCAAGATCACCGCCCATGAACATCGCCTTCGAGCAGACCGACCTCACGGTCAAGGCCGGCGCGCCGTTCCGGATCGAGTTCGACAACAAGGACGCGGCCGTCCCGCACAACGTCGCGATCCACCTGGGCTCGCCGACCGGCACCGAGGTCTTCAAGGGCGACGATCTTCCCGGGCGTCGCGACCCAGACCTACGACGTGCCGGCGCTCGATGCCGGCACCTACGCCTTCATCTGCACGGTCCATCCGACGATGACCGGCACGCTCACGGTCCAGTAAGGAGCGATCGATGGCGACGACCACGCTGACGCCGGCCGCCTCCGCCTATCGGAGCGCGCTCTATGCGTGGCTGACGACGACCGACCACAAGAAGATCGGGATCCTCTACGTCATCAACTCGTTCGTCTTCTTCTTCATCGGCGGCCTGCTCGCGCTGGGCGTCCGCACCGAGCTGGCCCAGCCCGGCCTGCAGTTCGTCACCGACGCCACGCTACAACGAGCTGTTCACGATGCACGCCACGTTCATGATCTTCCTGTTCGTGATCCCGATGCTGGCGGGCTTCGGCAACTACGTCGTGCCGCTCCAGATCGGCGCGCCGGACATGGCCTTCCCGCGGATCAACGCGCTGTCGTTCTGGATGCTGCCGCTCGGCGGCGATCCTGCTCCTGCTCGAGCTTCGTGACCGGCGGCTCGGCCGCGGCCGGCTGGACGAGCTACGCGCCGCTGTCGGAGGACCGGGCGCTGGCGGCGACCGGGCTACGGGCCAGGACCTGTGGATCGTCGCCCTCGTCCTGATCGGCACGAGCTCGATCCTCGGCGCGATCAACTTCCTGGTCACGATCTTCAAGATGCGCGCGCCCGGGATGACCCTCTTCCGGATGCCGATCATGGTCTGGACCGTGCTGGTGACCTCGGTCCTCGTGCTGATGGCGACCCCGGTCATCACCAGCGCCCTGATCATGCTGTTCATCGACCGCAACTACGGCGGCTCGTTCTTCGACCCGTCGCGCGGCGGCGACGCGATCCTGTACCAGAACATCTTCTGGTTCTACTCGCACCCGGCGGTCTACGTCATGATCCTGCCGGCGATGGGCATGGTCAGCGAGATCCTGCCGGTGTTCAGCCGCAAGCCGCTGTTCGGCTACAAGGCGTTCGTCTTCGCGACGGCGGCCATCGGGGCGCTCGGGTTCTCCGTCTGGGCCCACCACATGTTCACGACCGGCGCGGTCTACCTGCCGTTCTTCAGCATCATGACCTTCCTGATCGCGATCCCGACCGGGGTCAAGATGTTCAACTGGGTGTTCACCATGTGGCGCGGCCAGCTGATGCTCAAGACGCCGCTGCTGTTCGCCCTCGGCTTCCTGTCGATGTTCCTGATCGGCGGCATCAACGGCGCCTTCTCCGCGTCGGTGCCGGTCGACTTCGCGCTGCACGACACCTACTGGGTCGTCGCCCACCTCCACTACGTCCTGTTCGGCGGGTCCGTGTTCGGGGTCATGGCCGGCTTCTACTACTGGTTCCCGAAGATGACCGGCCGGATGATGAACGAGACCGTCGGCAAGGCCCAGTTCGTGCTCATGTTCATCGGCTTCAACCTGACCTTCTTCCCGATGCACGAGCTCGGCTTGGCCGGGCATGCCGCGGCGGATCGCGGACTACGCCTCGGACAGCCGGCTGGAACGACCTGAACATCGCTGGCCACGATCGGCGGCTTCACGATCGCCGCGAGCATGCTGCTGTTCCTGTGGAACGTGTTCATGTCGCTGCGCAGCGGCGCGCTCGCCGGCGACGACCCGTGGGAGGGCAACACGCTCGAATGGGCGACCTCCTCGCCGCCGCCCGCCGTACAACTTCGACCACCTGCCCGAGATCCGCTCCGAGCGTCCGCTCTTCGACCTGCGCCAGGGCACGGGCGGCCGAGCATCTGAGCGCGAACACGTCGGTGACGCACCGACGACGAGCACTCGCCCGTCGAGCACAACCCGCTCGCCTCGATGCCGCACGACACGCACGGCGGGATCAGCAACCCGGTCCTCGGGATGCTCCTGTTCATCACCTCGGAGGTGATGTTCTTCGGCGGCCTGTTCGCGGCCTACTTCAACATCCGGGCGAACGCCGTCCAGTGGCCAGCCCGAGACGGCAGTTCCACCGCACATCCTGCTCCAGATCGTTGCCGCTCGATCTCGTTCGTGCTCATCGCACGATCCTGCTGATCCTCAGCTCGTTCACCTGCCAGTGGGCGGTCTGGGCCATCCGCCGCGACGATCGCGACGGCTTCCTGCGCGCGATGGCCGTCACGGTGATCCTCGGCATCGTCTTCCTGCTCATGCAGCTGACCGACTACGCGATCCTCGGATCGGAGGGCCTGACCCTGTCGTCCGGGACGTTCGGGACGACCTACTACACGCTGACCGGGTTCCACGGCGCGCACGTCTTCGGCGGCGTGATCATGCTGTCGGTCATCCTCTACCGCGGGATGGCCGGCCAGTTCAGCAGCAAGCACTACGATGCGGTCGAGGGCGCCTCGCTGTACTGGCACTTCGTCGACGTCGTCTGGATCCTGCTGTTCTCGCTCCTCTATCTGCTGCCCGGCAAGACGCCGGGCCTAGGAGTCGACCGCCATGCACCCGCTCCGCCACCCGCGCAACGCCGCCCTGGTCGGGATCATCTTCGTGGTCATCGGCGTCATCTACTACGTCGTTCCGGCCGCTCGAGCGGCTCGCCGCAGCTACGTACGACATCGCGGCCGGGACGACGATGCTCGTGTTCCTCGGCGTGGCGATGGCGATCATGGCCTACGTCCTGGTCGCCGGGTCCACGGACGAGTGACCGGCGCCTCGCGCCGCTCGCGGCCTGACCCGCGACCGATGCTCGAACGCATCTGGACCAGCCTCCTCGAGCTGACGCGCCCAGTTCGTCACGCCCGACTGGGGCGCGATCATCGCGCTCCTGCCGATCGTTCGTGGTGATCGTGCTCGCGATCCTGGTGCATGTCATCCGCCGGCTGGTCAAGGCGCCGCCGGCGCGTCGCGGCAAGCAGCGCCTCGATCGCCCGGACGCCCGCCGGCATCCACATGCCCGGGCCGTCGTTCTCGCCGGCGTTCGCCGCGATGGGCACGTTCCTGCTGTCCCTCGGCCTCGTGTTCGGCGGGATCACGCTCATGCTCGGCGCGATCGCGCTGGCGCTGACCCTGCTGTACTGGCTGGCCGAGGGACTGCGGATCTACGACCACGACCTCGGGCTCGAGCGCCGAGACGCTGCCGGCGCGTCATCCACGAAGGGCCGCCACCCGGCGTCCACATGCCCGGCCCGTCGTGGCGGCCGTTCCTCGGGGCGCTCGGGATGTTCCTCGCTGTTCCTCGGGCTCGTGTTCGGGGCTGGCTGCTGGCGGCCGGCGTCATCGCGCTGATCGCGACGCTCGTCGGCTGGCTGGCCGACGCGGTCCAGGAGTACCGGCGACGCGTCGAGGCGGACACGACCGGCCATCTCGAGAACGGCCCACCGCCGGCAAGACGCCGTCGCGCCTGCTGGCCGTGCTGACCGTGCTCGTCGTCGGGCGCCGCGGTGCTGCAGTCGAGCGTCTTCGCGACCGGCGAGGCCAACGGCGGGACACCGGGCGCATCGCCGTCGGCGGCGCCGGCGGGCAGTGGCGCGCCCGGCGGCAGCGGCGGTCCGCCGCCGAGTGGCGGACCGGCCGGCAGCGGCGGCCCGCCGCCGAGCGGCGCCGCGGCCGACGTCAACGTCCAGGCCAAGGACCTCAAGTTCCTCGAGGCGAGCTGGACCGGCCCGGCCGGACAGCCGTTCACCTCGCCTTCGACCAACGAGGACGCGGGACGCCCGCACAACGTCGAGCTCAAGGACGGCGGCGGGCACGTCCGTGTACCGCGGCGACGTGTTCAACGGCGTCGCGACCAAGGTGTACGACGTGCCCGCCCAGCCGGCGGGCCAGTACACGTTCGTGTGCACCGTCCACACGACGATGACCGGGACGGCCACGCTCCAGTAGCCGGGCGACCTCCGATGCCGCGACGGCCGATCCTGCTTGCGCTGGCCGTCGCAGCTGCTGACGACCGGCGCCGTCCTCCTCCTCGTCCGGGCGGCCCAGCCCGGCACGCCGGCCGACGTGCGCGCGAGCGTCGGCCAGCCGGCGCCGGCGATCACGGGCACGACGCTCGACGGCGCCGCCTTCGACCTCGCCGCGTTTGCCGGCAAGCCGGTCGTCGTCAACTTCTGGGGCCCGAGCTGCGTGCCCTGCCGCGACGAGTTCCCGCTGCTCGCGGCCAAGCTGGCCGAGCATGCCGCGGACGGCCTGACCGTCGTCGGCGTCCTGACCGACGACCCGGTCGAGCCGGCGCGCGACTTCGTGTCCGCAGTACGGGGCGAGCTGGCCGACGGTCGTCGATCCCGGACAAGGCGCTCGCGCGCGACGTACCGCATCGCCGGCCGGCCGCAGACGTACTTCATCGATCGGACCGGCGTGCTGCGCTCGATCCAGATCGGCGAGATGCGCGACGCCGACTTCGAGCGCCAGTACGCGCAGATCGCGCGATGAGCGGCGGCGACCCGCAGGTCGTCGTCGACGGGCTGGTCAAGCGCTACGGGCCCCGAACGGTCCTCGACGGCGTGTCGCTCGCGGTCGCGCGCCGGCGAGCTCGTCGCCCTGCTCGGGCCGAACGGCGCGGGCAAGACGACGACGGTCGAGATCGTCGAGGGCTACCGGCGCGCGGACGGCGGACGCGTCCGGGTGCTGGGGGCGGACCCGGCCACGGGCGGCGCCGGCGCTTCGTGCGCGGGTCGGACTGATGCTCCAGGGCGGCGGGATCGACCCGCGGGCGCGCGCCGCTCGAGACCCTCCGCCAGTACGGCCGCTTCCATGCCGAGCCGCGCGACGCGGACGAGCTGCTCGACCTCGTCGGGCTGCGGGCGGTCGCCGCGGACGCGCTATCGCCGGCTGTCGGGCGGCGAGCGCCAGCGGCTCGGGTTCGCGCTCGCCCTCGTCGGGCGGCCGGAGGTCGTCGTGCTCGACGAGCCGACGGCGGGCATGGACCCGGAGGCGCGTGCCGCGATCCGGACGATCGTCGCCGACCTGCGCGACGCGGGCGTGGCGATCCTGCTGACGAGCCACGACCTGACCGACGTCGAGCGGCTGGCCGACCGGATCGTGGTCATCGACGCGCGGCCGGGTCGTGGCCGACGGGACGGCCGGCCGAGCTGGCGGCCGGGGCACGTTCGTCGCTCCGGGTCCGGCTCGACCGGCCGCTGGCCGCGGAGGAGCTGGCGGCCCTCGGCGCGGCGCTGGCGGCGGGCCGAGGTGCGGTCACGGTCGTGGCCGACGGCGACGGCGCGCCGCTACCGCGTGGACGGGGCGGCGCCCGATGCGGACCTCGTGGCCGCGCTCGCCGCCTGGTGCGTCGCCGCCGGATCGGCTGATCGTCGAGCTGCGGACAGGCGGCGGCAGCCTCGAGGACGTCTACCTCGGGCTGGTCGCGGCGAGAGCCTTCCGAGGGCGGCGAGGCCGTCGCCGGACGGGACGGCCGCCCGTGAGCGCCCCCGCAAGCCCGCTTCGGGCGACGACCGCGCAGGCCGCCGATGGAGCTGCGCCTGACCGCGCGGCGCGGCGAGAACGTCCTGGTCACGATCGTGATCCCGGTCGTCGTCCTCCTGTTCTTCGCCTCGGTCGCGATCCTGCCGACGGGCGATGGGCCGCCGGTCGACTTCCTGCTGCCCGGCGCGCTCGCCCTCGCGGTGATCGCCACGAGCCTCGTCAACCTCGGCATCGCGACCGGCTACGAGCGCCACTACGGCGTCCTCAAGCGGCTCGGTGGCTCGCCGCTGACCCGCGGCGGGCTGCTGGCGGCCAAGGTCGTCGCGGTCCTCGCGGTCGAGGTCGCCCAGGTCGTGCTCCTCGTCGCCATCGCCGTCGTGGCGCTCGGCTGGCGGCGCCGGACCGGGGGCGTCGCTGCCCGTGTTCCTCGGCGCGCTGCTGCTCGGCACGCTGGCGTTCGCCGGGCTCGGCCTGCTGCTGGCCGGCGCGCTTCGGGCGGAGGCCACGCTGGCCCTCGCCAACGGCCTGTTCATCGGGTTCCTGCTGCTCGGCGGGATCATCCTGCCCGTCTCGCACCTGCCCGGCCCGCTCGCCGACCGTGGCCGCCGTCCTGCCGGCGGCCGCGCTGGCCGATGCGCTTCCGCCTCGCGCTCGGGTCGGCCGGTGGCGACGTCGCGCGACCGTTCGTCGTCCTCGCCGTCTGGGGCGTGGCCGCCGTCGGGCTGGCGATCCGCACCTTCCGCTGGGAGTAGGTCGCGCGAGCCCGACCGCTAGGTCGCTGCGTCGGGCAGGTCGCGCAGGCGCAGGACCGGCGAGCCGATCATCCACAGGACCCCGAGGCTGGCCGCGATGGTCACCACGAACAGCGCCTCGCGGACGCCGATCGCCGCCCCGAGCAGGCCGCCGAACAACGCCCCGATCGGCCGGACGCCGTAGTTGATGAACCGGTACGCGCCGTTGGCCCGCGCCCGGATCGGGTCCGGGATGCGCGCGTTGTTGATCGCCCCGATGTTGATGTCGAGGATCATCACGCCGAGCCCGGCACCGAACTCCGAGGCGAGGATCAAGCCGAGGATGACCGCCATCGGCATGTCCGGCTCGGCGATCGGCACGAGGATCAGCGACACCGGGAAGATGATGCAGCCGAGCGCGTACGCCGGTCCGAGCCCGAGCCGCCGGCCGACCCGCGACGCGATGACCGCGCCGAGCAGGCCGCCGATCGCCCCGACCCCGAGGGCCAGGCCGAGCGCCCCCGGCGAGACGCCCAGGGTCGTCGTGGCGTACAGGATGAACAGCGCCGCGAACGAGAAGTTGAACAGGTTGATGGTCGCGATGGCGAGCATCGACGGGCGGATGAGCGGGTCGCCGAGCACGAAGGCGAGCCCGGCCACGAGGCGCTCGCGGATCGGTTCCGTGTCCGTCTCGATGGGCGGCTCGACCGACCGGATCCGGCGCAGGAAGACGACCGAGCCGAGGTACGACAGCGCGTCGGCGAACATCGCCAGCGGCGCCCCGAGGACCTGGACGAGCAGGCCGCCGATCGTCGGCCCGGCCACGTAGGCGAGCGAGCGGCTGCCGTTGAGCAGCGACATCGCCTCGACGTACCGCTCGCGTCGCGTGACCGCCACGAACAGCGTGTTCCACGACAGGTCGAACACGACCGCGAGGGTGCCGGTGACGAATCCCACGACGTACAGCAGGGGCATCCCCAGCGTGCCCATGGCATACGCCAGCGGAATGCTGCCGATGATCGCCGCGCGCAGCACGTCGGCCGCGATCATCAGCCGCCGGCGCGACCGGACGCGGTCGAGCCACACGCCGGCCGGCAGCGAGAACAGCAAGTGCGGCAGGAGCCCGACGGCGGTCAGCGTCCCCATCTGGCCGGCGTCGGCCCCGAGGGTCAGGACGGCGACGAGCGGCAGCCCGAGCTGGGTGATCTGGTCGCCGAAGACCGAGATCGTCTGGCCGATCCACAGCCGACGGAAGTCGGCGGCATCGACCAGGAGGCGCGGAACGAACCGATCTGACGCGCGCGCGATCACCCGCCGGTCAGCGGCCGGTCAGGCTGCCGCGCGCGTGGCGCGACGATCAGGAGGGTGGCGGGTTGTTCTGCTGCTGCGAGAGCTGCTTCTGGACTTCCTGGTCGATCTCGTTCTGGCGGTTCTGCTTGACGCGCCGGACCATGTACAGCCCGAAGAGCCACGGCCAGATGAGCGCCACCACCAGACCGACGAGGAGCGCCAGCGCCCAGTTGGGATTGGACGGTGTCGCCATTCCGCGTGAGCCAGTACACCAGCAAGAACGCCAACACCCCAAGGACGATCCCGGTAATCCGCCGAATCATCGCAGCGCCTCCCTTCGGGCCGTCACGCACATCCGGCGCCGCCCTTCGACGGGAGCCTAGGCGTCGCGGGGTGGGCGCGTCAATCCGCGCACGCAACGGCGCCGCGGCCCACCCGGCGGGACGCCACGGGTTCGCCGGCGGGTGGCTCGCGTATCGTCGGGACATGATCCGGACGACGCCATTCCACGAGCGGACCAGCGCGCTCAACGAGACCGGGCTGTGGGAGCACTGGTCGAACCACCTGGCGGCGGTGCGCTACCAGATGTCCGACAAGTTCGAGTACTTCGCGGTCCGCAACGCGGCCGGGCTGTTCGATTCGTCGCCGCTCTACAAGTACCGGATCCACGGCCCGGACGCGGAGCGCTTCCTGGCCGGCGTGCTGACCCGCGACATCCGGACCTGCGCGCCCGGCCACGCCCAGTACACGGCCTGGTGCGACGACCGCGGCTTCGTCGTCGAGGACGGCGTCGTGCTGCGCCTGGAGCGTGACGAGTTCCTGCTGACCGCCGCCGAACCGAACCTCGCCTACTTCAGCGGTCTCGTCGGTCGCCTCGACGTGGCGATCGAGGACGTCTCGGAGGACTGGGCCGTGCTCGCGGTCCAGGGCCCACGCTCGCGCGACATCCTGGCGCCGCTGACCAAGGTCGTCGCCGACCTCCCCTACTTCGGCGTCGCGAAGACGACGATCGCCAAGGTCCCCGTCCTCGTCTCGCGGACCGGCTTCACCGGCGACCTCGGCTTCGAGCTGTGGATCCCCGCCGCGGACGCGCTGACCGTGTGGGACGCGGTCTGGGACGCGAGCCGCGGCCGGGGCGTCATCCCGATCGGGATGACCGCGCTGTACATGGCCCGCATCGAGGCCGGGCTGGTCCTGCTCGACGTCGACTTCCACTCGAGCCGCTTCGCCTGGACCGACGGCGACCGGACGACCCCGATCGAGCTCGGGCTGGGCTGGATGGTCCGCGACGTGGCGGCCACCGACCGCGAGTTCATCGGGCGCGACGCGATCCGCCGCGAGCTGGCCGGCAAGACGTCGCGCTGGAAGCTGAGCGGGCTGGTCGTCGACTGGCGCGACTACGACCGGATCTACGACGAGGCCGGGCTCATCCCGCCCAAGGACCACACGCCGATCCAGGACGAGTACTACGTCTACGACGACGAGCTCAACCAGCTCGGCTACGCGACGAGCCAGATGTATTCGCCGATGCTCCAGCGCCACATCGCCCTCGCCCGCGTGCCGCTCGACCGGTCCGACGCCCGGGTCGCGGGTCAAGCTCGAGCTGGCCGTCAACCACCGCTACGAGTACTTCGACGCGCTCGTGACCCGGACACCCCTGTTCAACCCCGAGCGAAGGACCGCCTGATGCCGAAGACCCCCAAGCCGCGCAGCGCCAAGGCGTCCACCGCGTCCACGCGCGAGGACCGCACCTACGACGCGATCGTCATCGGCGGCGGCCACAACGGCCTGACCAACGGCGCCTACCTGGCCAAGGCCGGCCTGCGCACGCTGGTCCTCGAGCGGCGCCACCTCGTCGGCGGCGCCGCGATCACCGAGGAGCTCCGGCCGGGCTTCTGGTTCACCACCTTCTCGTACGCCCTCAGCCTGCTCCGGCCGGACATCGTCCAGGACCTCGAGCTGGTGAAGCACGGCTTCATGCCGATCCTGATGCCCACGACGTTCTGCCCGAAGGAGGACGGCGACTACCTGCTGATGGGCCAGGACCACGGCGAGAACCACAAGGAGATCGCCCGCCACAGCCCGCACGACGCCGACGCGTACGACGCGTTCAACCACGACGTCAACAAGGTCCTCCAGGCGATCAAGCCGCTCCTCGACGCGGCGCCGCCGGACATCTTCAGCGACGACCCCGAGGAGCTGATCGCGCTGGCCAACCTCGGCAGCCGGTTCAAGCGGCTCGACAAGAAGGTCCTCCACGACGCGGTCCGGCTGCTGACCGGCAGCGCCGCCGACTTCCTCGACGACTACTTCGAGTCGGACATCCTCAAGGGCTACCTCGCCTCGACGTCGATCATCGGCACCAAGGTCGGGCCGTACTCGCAGGGCTCCGGGCTCGTCCTGCTGTACCACATCCTCGGCGAGCACGACGGCGAGTTCGGGGCGTGGTCGTTCCACAAGCGCGGCAACGGCGGGTTCACCCAGGTCCTCGCCCGGGCGGCCGAGTCGTTCGGCGTCGAGATCCGGCTGGAGTCGCCGGTCGAGCACGTCATCACGCGCGAACGGCCGGGCGACCGGCGTCGCGCTCGCCGACGGCACCGAGTTCCACGCCCCGATCGTCGTCTCGGCGCTCGACCCGCGGCGGACGTTCCTCGAGCTGGTCGAGCCGCGCGAGCTGCCGACCGACCTCGTCGACACGATCCAGCGCTTCCGCTTCCAGGGCACCTCGGCCAAGGTCAACTTCGCGCTCGACGGGGTGCCGCGCTATCCCGGCGCTCGGCGACCGGACCGACCAGTACCGCGGCTTCACCAACATCGGGCCGTCGATGGAGTACCTCGAGCGCGCCTTCGACGACGCGAAGTACGGCTGGTACTCGAAGCAGCCGTATCTCGACTGCGCGATCCAGTCGACGGTCGACCCGGACATGGCGCCGCCCGGCAAGGCGGTCATGAGCTGCTTCGTCCAGTACGCGCCGTACCACCTCCGCGAGAGCGACTGGGACACCGAGCGCGAGAACCTCGGCGACACGGTCCAGGCCACGCTCGAGTCGTTCTTCCCGGGCTTCGGCGACCTGGTCCTCCAGCGCGAGATCCGCACGCCGCTCGACATCGAGCGGACCGTCGGCCTGTCCGAGGGCAACATCTTCGCCGGCGAGTTCCTCGCGCCGCAGATGTACTTCTTCCGGCCGGCCCCCGGCTGGTCGCAGTACCGGACCCCGATCGACGGCTACTACCAGTGCGGCTCGGGGACGCATCCCGGCGGCTGCGTGATGGGCGCCCCGGGCAAGCTGGCCGCCCAGCGGATCCTCAAGGACCGCGCGACACGCTGACCGGCGCCCGGCGCTGTCCAGGCGGCGCGCTTCGATCGCCGGTCCGCGAGCGTCCGTCGCTCGGCTTCGGTCGTACCAGCCGAGGCGTTCGTCGGGGCTCCCCGCGCGGCTGGGTCAGGGACTCGATTCGCCACCGGACGGGTTCCTCCTCCTGGACACCGCGCGGCCATTCGAGCTCGCGCGGTGGAGGGAAGAGGTGATCGAGGTTCCCGGCATCCGGCACGGCGAAGATGCCGACGAGCAGCGACGGTCAGCGGTGCCAGCACGACCAGCACAGCGCCCACGTTGGTGAGGTCGATGTCCATCTCTCCAGGCTCCCTTGGCCTCTCGCTGTTCCCTGTATAGCCTGTATTCACTGGTAACAGTATGGGCTTGCCACGACCTGCTGTCAACCACTAAACTGCGTTTTGATGGAAACACCTGAGCACATCCGCGACCAACAGATCGTCGGGGGCAACTTCGCGCTCGACCTGCTCAACACCCAGAACGGCCCCGCCGGCGGAGCACCTGACGAAGACGTCCTGCGGACTACGGCGACCTCATCGCCTGGAGCCAACATGTGGGCGGGCTGACCCGACCGCAGCGGACGCGCTGTTGCGGTCGTCGCAGCGCCACCCGGTCGCGGCCCGGGCCGTGTTCGAGCGGATGCAGGCGACCCGGGCCTACCTCTACGACCTGTTCGATGCCATCGCCCGCAGGGAGCCCGCGCCGCTGGAGCCGATCAGGCAGCTGCGAGCAGGACGAAGTCGAGGCTCTGGCGCACGGGAGGCTCGTCAACATCGACGGTGGATATCGATGGAGCTGGGGTGACGACGACGGCGAGCCCGAGCTTGCCTTGCCGCTGTGGACCGTGGTGCACGCGGCATCGACGCTGCTGACCGACGGCCCGCTCGACCGGGTCAAGGGATGCGCCTCGTGCCGCTTCCACTTCCTCGACGAGAGCCGCAACCGGAGCCGGCGCTGGTGCTCGATGGACGATTGCGGGACGCACGTGAAGATGGACCGATACGTCGCGCGGCGGGCGTCCAGGCGCGTGGTCGATCGCGCCCCGCAGCCCGACTGACGGTTCGGGTCAGGGCGCCTCGGCGTCGCCCTCGGGTAGCCGCTCGCCGGCTTCGATCCGCTCCGGCAGCCGGTTCTCGGCCGGCGTCAGCGGGCAGGAGAAGAGCACGTCGTAGACGCACGACGGGTGGTACGCCAGGTTGAAGTCGAGCGTGTACGTCCCGTCGTCCTCGGGCTCGAGGTCGAGATACCGCCCTGCGCCGTACGTCTCGTGGCCGCTCGTCGCGTCGAGGAACGGGACGAACACGGCGGGGCCACCCTCCGCTTCGCCGTCGGCCTGTTCATGGTCGTGGTCGTGCTCGTGCTCGTGCTCGTGCGGGTCGTCGACGACGTACGCCGCGAGGGATCGCGCAGCGCCACCCAGCTCGAACCGGAATGAGCCCGCCCGATGGGCTGGCCGCAGTTGGCCGTCCGAGGTCGGGATCATGAACCGCGACGGCTCGCTGCCGGCGTACGGCTCCAGCGCCAGGCCGTCGAACACCAGCGCTTCGTCGACCGGGTAGTACGGAAGCCCCTCGAAGGCCTCGCGCGCATCGGCCGGGATCGGGCTGCCGTCGCCATGTCGGAAGTAGTGATCCTTGTCGTCCCGGAAGGCCTGCACGGCGTCGGCGTAGTCGAGCGGCTCGTGATGATGCTGGTGTTCGTGTTCGTCGGTCATGGTCGGATCGTACGCCGCGCCGCGGGACGGTGAACAATTCGGGCGTCGACGACGCCGTACCCTGTCAGACGCGACCGCCATGGTCGCGCGACAGTCGAGGCAACCGTGGACCAGCGAGAGCTCGTCGGACGCGCGAGGCATGGCGATCATGACGCCTTCGCCGCGCTCGTCGACCCGTCCCTCGCGCGGCTGGACGCGGCCTGCCGCCTCATCCTTCGGGACCCGGAGCTCGCGCGCGACGCGGTCCAGGAGGCACTCATCCGTGCCTGGCGCGATCTTCCGGGTCTGCGCGACTCGGACCGGTTCGACGCCTGGCTGCACCGTCTGACCGTCAACGCCTGTCTCGACCTCGTGCGGCGTCGTCGACGACGCGCGATCGAAGTCGAGCTCACACCCATCGATTCACCCACGACGGCCGACCCGTCCGGCTCGCTCGCCGACCGCGAGGTCGTCGACACCGCGCTCAAGCGGCTCGATCCGGGTCACCGCGCCGTCGTCGCACTCCACTACCTGCTGGGGATGCCGCTGCCCGAAGTGGCGGCGACCCTCGGCATCCCGTTCGGCACGGCCAAGTCCCGGCTGCACTACGCGCTCGCCGCGATGCGCACGTCGGTGGATGCCGACGCCCGACCCGGCCCCGATGCCGGTCCCGGGAGGGCAGGTGGCATGACCGCCGAGCAGCGCTTCGAGCGTCATCTCTCCTCGATCCTCGAGGACCTCTACCTGGGGCCGTCTCCCGACTATCGAGACGAGGTCATGGCGGCCGCCGTGCGTATCGCGCCAGCGGCCGTCCTGGACCTTCCCAGGAAGGTGGCTTCCCATGGCTGACATCGCCAGCCGTCCCGCGTTCGTGCCACGGCTTCGTGGCGGACGATCGGGGTGGCGCTCGCTGATCATCGCGGTACTGGTCGCCGCGGCCCTCGTCTTCGTTGGCTCGCAGCAGACGAAGCTTCCACCGCCATTCGGGGTCGCCCGGAACGGGGTCGATCGCCTTCGCGGTCGACGGCGACATCTTCACCGGCGACCCGATGACCGGGAGGCACGACGGCGCTCGTCGCCGGGCCCGAGATCGACCGCAATCCGCTCTTCTCTCGGGACGGGACCAGGTCGCGTTCCTCCGGCAGGCAGGTGACCTGAACGAGACAGGGCCGTTTCGACCTCGTCGTCGTCGGGCGCAGACGGTGGGGCCGTCACGGATCGTGACGACCGAGCCGATCCGAACCCGACGCTCCTCGAGTGGTCGCCCGATGGAGCGTCCCTCATCGTCAACACGCCGGATGCACGACTGATCCGCTACGACGCTACCGGCACCGCGCCGCCGGTCGTCGTCGCCGAGGCGTCCACATCTGACGCGTCTCGCCCTCCGGATGGCGCCCAGATCCTGCTACGAACCCGATGGCGTCTCGCGCACTGGCGCTGTGGGTCATGAACTAGCGACGGCACAGGCAAGCGCCTGCTGCTCGAGGGCGGGTCGGACGCGTGAGGGACGGCGGCGCCATCTCAGGGGCCGTCCGCTAGTCCCCGGACGGACGGCTCATCGCATTCGGATTGAATGGACCCAACGACACTGGGCCCGCATCCACGTCATGAACGCCGACGGGACGGGACTACGCAGGCTCGACTACGATCCCGGGAACATCGTCGACAACGATCTCGTCTGGTCGCCGGACGGCACCCGGATCGCCTTCAACCGGTGGCGGGAGAACCAGACCAGGCTGTTCTGGGACATCATGCCGATCGGCGTCGTGCCGGTCGATGGCGGTGCAGTCGCCTCTCTCGGGCCGACGCCGGTCCCGACGGCGCGCTGTTCGACTTCTCGCCCGACGGCAACGACGATCCTGTCGTTGCCGGGAACGCTGGCCGGTGCCCCTTCCACGAGCACCAAGGCGTCGCCCAGTCGACGATCGACACCGACTCGGGCACGTCGCGGCAGCTCGACTGGAGCTTCAGCTCGGCGGCCACCTGGCAGCGACTGGCGCCGTAGGGCGAGCGCACGGCGGGTCCGACCGCTCGCGCCTGAAAAGGAAGAACCCCGGGTGGTCGGGCCCGGGGTTCAAGGTGAAGGCGTTGGTTGCGGGGAGAGGATTCGAACCTCTGACCTTCGGGTTATGAGCCCGACGAGCTGCCGCTGCTCCACCCCGCGACTTGCTAACTCTAGGGCCCGAGGCCAATTCGGTCAAACGGCCGGCGCCTCGAGGACGGCCGGGTTCGGGGCGCTGCGGCCGCTCAGGTGCCCACGTCCGACGATCAGCCCGATGACCAGCGTGATCGTCAGGACCGCGGAGAAGACGTACATCGGATAGACGATGTCGGTCTCGGCGAGGACGCCGGCCAGCAGGGAGGCGACGATGAACCCGACCGTCCCGGCCGCGCCGAACAGGCCCTGCGCGGTGGACGATCGGCCGGGTGGCGAGTTGGCCGCGACGACCGCGTACAGCGCCGGGTTGAGCATCGCGAAGCCGGTCGCCTCGATCAGGATCATCGGGACCGCCCAGAGCGGGTCGGTGATCCGCGTGTAGAGCAGGCCCATCGACGGCCGGCAGGATCGACCCGAAGACGATGAACGCGAGCGCTCCACGCCGGTCGACCAGCCGCCCCGCGTACGGCGACAGCAGCAGGACCGGCAGCCCGAACATCGCGAACGTCAGCCCGACGAGATCGAGGCCGGCCCCGAGGTGGGTCAGGAACAGGCTCCAGATGACTTCGTACGTGCCGCCGGCGAAGAAGCCGCCGGCGTTGATGATGAGCGCCGCCACGAGGCCCCGATTGAGCAGCCGGATCGCCGGCGCGCCCCGGCCCGGCCCTGGTCGGCGGCGATCGCCTCCGCGGCCCGGCGCGTCGTCGAGGGCGCCTCGGTCCGGAACTCGATGGCGTCGGGCGACGGGGCCGGGTGGGTTCGCACCGTGCCCTCGCGGAGGCGGAGCCCGATCGGGATCGCGGCCAGCCACGCCGCGACGCCACCGAACACGAACACGAAGGCGACCCCGCCGAACCGCTCCGCTCCCAGCGCGCCGATCGCCGGCCCGACCAGCAGCCCGCCCATCTGCACCGCGCCGTAGAGCCCGAAGGCCTCGCCTCGCCGCTCGGGCGGAGTCGCATCGGTCAGGTAGCCGCGCGCGGCCGGGTCGTAGAGCGCGGTCGCCAGCCCGGCCCCGGCGCGCAGCAGGACGAACGCCAGCGGGCCGACGAAGACGAGCGGCAGCAGGCAGAACACGCCGGTCGCGACCAGCCCGATGACCATCAGCGGAACCCGCGCGGTCCGGTCCGCGAGGTAGCCGAAGATCGGCTCGCCGACGAGCCGGGCAGCCGGCCACGCCGCGATCACGACGCCGAGCAACGCCAGGTCGACACCCTGCTCGGTGAAGTAGATCGGCAGGACCGGCAGCAGCGCGCCAAATCCGAGCCACACGATGAACTCGCCGAGGAGCAGCGGGACGATGCCGCCCCAGCGGTCGAGCCAGGCGGCCCATCGCCGGGCGGGCGAAGAAGGGCGCATCTGCCGAGACTAGCGGCCGCCGGTATACTCGTGGGCCCCCCAACGAAACCGTCCCAGTGCGAGCGTCAGCCATGCCCACGACGAACAACGCGATCACGGCCGAGGGCCTGGTCAAGATCTACAAGTCGCGAAAGAGCGAGGTCCGCGCCCTCGACGGGATCGATCTCGAGGTCGCCGAGGGAACCGTTCTCGGCCTCCTCGGACCCAACGGCGCGGGCAAGACGACCACCGTCCGGATCCTGGCGACGCTGCTCAAGCCGGACGCTGGGCGAGCCACGGTCGCCGGGTACGACGTCGTCAAGCAGGCCGACCAGCTCCGCCGTGTCATCGGCCTGTCCGGCCAGTACGCGGCCGTGGACGAGAACCTGACCGGCCGCGAGAACCTGTGGATGTTCGGCCGGCTCTACCAGCTGCGGTCGCCCGAGGCCAAGCGCCGCGCCGACGAGCTCCTCGAGCAGTTCGATCTGGCCGATGCGGCCGACCGCGTGGTCAAGACCTATTCGGGCGGGATGCGCCGCCGTCTCGACCTCGGCAGCGCGCTGATCGGTCGTCCGCAGCTGCTCTTCCTTGACGAGCCGACGACCGGGCTCGATCCCCGCAGCCGGCTCGGCATGTGGGACGTCATCCGTGGGCTGGTCCGCGAGGGCACGACCCTCCTGCTGACGACGCAGTACCTCGAGGAGGCCGACGCGCTGGCCGACAAGATCGCGGTCGTCGACCACGGGAAGATCATCGCCCGAGGGACCGCCGACGAGCTCAAGACGCAGGTCGGCGGCGAGCGGATCGAGGTCGTCGTCCGCGATCGGGCGGCCGTCCCGCGGGCAATGGAGGTGCTGTCGGCGGATTGCCACGGCGACGTCACGCTCGATGAGCACACCCGTCGGTTGACGGTCCCGGCAAGCGGCGGCGGCGCGGGCGTCCTCGTCCAGGTCGTCAGGGACCTCGACGAGGCGGGGATCGTCATCGACGACATCGGCCTCCGCCGGCCGACGCTCGACGACGTGTTCCTGGCGCTGACCGGACACGCCGCGGAGATCGAGACGACGACGGAAACGGAGCCCGTCAAGGGCCGTCAGCCGGAGGAGAAGGTCGCATGACGACGGCCACCACCCGGCTCGCCGCACCGGCCCCCGCCGGCGGCGCCGGCCGCGCGCTCTCCGACGGCCTGGTCGTCGCGTGGCGCAACCTCAAGCGCATCCCCCGGATCCCCGAGCTGGCGATCTTCGCGATCATCCAGTCGATCATGTTCGTGCTGCTGTTCGCGTTCGTGTTCGGTGGCGCGATCCCGTTGCCCGGCGGCCAGTCCTACAACGAGTACCTCATGCCGGGCATCTTCGCCCAGAACATCGTGTTCGCCGCCGCGACGACGGCAATCGGCATGTGCGACGACATCAACAAGGGGATCATCGACCGCTTCCGCTCGCTCCCGATGGCCCGTTCCGCGGTCCTGACGGGACGGACGTCATCCGACGTCGTCTACAACGGCGGCATCCTGATCGTGCTGATGGCGAGCGGCGTGGTCGTCGGCTGGACGGTCCACACGGGGATCTCGGGGCTGCTCCAGGGCGTCGTGCTGCTGCTCCTGTTCGCCTTCGCGATGTCGTGGATCGGCGTCTGGCTGGGGCTGGGCGTGCCGACGGTCGAGGTCGCGCAGCAGGTGGCGTTCACGGTCATCTTCCCGATCACGTTCGTGTCGAACGTGTTCGTTCCGATCGACACCCTGCCGACCTGGCTCCAGCCGATCGCCGAGTGGAACCCGACGAGCACGCTGACCGCTTCGCTGCGCGGCCTCTGGGGCAACCCGAACCCCTACCCCGGCGGTGACAGCCTGCGCGTCGACGGAACCGGTCCTTGTCACGCTCGCCTGGGTCGTGGTGATCCTGGTCGTGTTCGCGCCGCTCGGCGTCCGTCGCTACCGGAACATGAGCCGCTAGGCCTACCATCAGCGGGTGCTTCCCGCCCCGGCGCTCCTGGCCATCGGTCTTGCGCTCGCGTTGATCGTCCTGATCCCGGCGCGGCGGCTCCAGCTGGCCGGGTTCCGCAGTCGCTCCGTTGCGCTGTATGCCCTCGCCCTTTGGGCCCTGGCGTTCGTGCTCGCCATCCGGCCCACGGTGACGCGCTTCCTGATCCCGATCCTCGTCGTCGCCTACATCGCGCCGTTCGTGGTCGCACCGGAGCGGCTGGCGCGAATCGTCCGTCGTGGCGGCCGCGGCGAGCCGCCCGAGCGCCGCCGCTGAAGAACGTGACGCCACCCGACCCGCCGGCCGGCACCGATTGATCGGGCCGGTCGCGCTCCACGGCGGCGGCGAGTTCCAGACCGGCGACGAGCCGTTCCTTGCCGCCCTGCTCGACGCCGCCGCGCCGCGCGCCGAGGGCCGGCGGATCCGGGTCGCGATCGTCCCGACGGCGGCGGCTCGCGGGCGCCCGGACCTGGCCGCGGCGAACGGGGTGGCGGCCTTCGAGCGGGTGGCCCTGGTCACCGGACGCGACATCGAGGCAGCGTCGGTCGCGGTCGTCGGGCCGGGCAGCGCCGCCGACCCCGCGCTCGCCGCCCGGCTGGCCGAGGCCGACGTCATCCACTTCCCGGGCGGGGACCCGGACCTGATCCCGACGGTCATGCCGGGCAGCGCGGCCTGGGCCGCGATCAGCGACGCGCACGCGGCCGGCGCCGTGCTGGCCGGTGCGAGTGCCGGGGCGATGGCCTTCGCGTCATGGACCTGGACTCCGGGCGGCGGGATGGGTGGCCTGATGGTCGTCCGCGGCTTCGCGGTCGTGCCGCACGCCCGGGCGGCGACCTGGACGGACACGGTCGAACGCTTTGCCGCGTGGGCGCCGGACGGCCTCGGGGCGCTCGGGCTGGCCGAGCAGACCGGGGTCATCGAAGAGCCGGCCGGCCCCGGCCAGGCGACCATCACCTGGCGCGTCGTCGGTCCGGGCGAGGCGCGCTGGCTCCCGGCGCGGGGGGCCGAGACCCAGGTCGCCCACGACGGCGAGCGGATCGAGACCCCGGTCATCCCGGTGTGAGGACCGACCTCGGCTGGCGGCTCGACCCCGCCGTCACGTTCCTCAACCATGGGTCGTACGGGGCCTGCCCCGAACCGGTCCTGGCCGTCCAGCGCGAGCTCCGCGACCGCCTCGAGGCCGAGCCCGTGCGCTTCCTGAGCGGCGACCTGCCCGGAGCTGCTCGATGCGGCGCGGGCGGCCGTCGGCGCGTTCCTCAACGCGGACCCGGACGGCCTCGCCTTCGTGCCGAACGCCACGACCGGGGTCAACACGGTCCTCCGCTCGCTGCGGTTCGAGCCGGGCGACGAGTTGCTGACCGACGACCACGAGTACAACGCCACGATCAATGCGCTGCGCGCGGTCGCGGAGCGGGATGGTGCCCGGGTCATCGTCGCGCGGATCCCGTTCCCGATCGGTGGGCCGTCCGAGGCGCTCGAGGCGATCCTCGGTGCGGTCACGGAGCGGACCCGGCTGGTCCTCGTCAGCCACGTGACCAGCCCGACCGCGCTCGTCCTGCCCGTCGCGGAGCTCGTCGCCGAGCTCGACCGGCGCGGCATCGACACGCTCGTCGACGGCGCGCACGCGCCCGGGATGCTGCCGCTCGACGTCGACGGGCTGGGGGCCGCGTACTGGACCGGCAACGGCCACAAGTGGCTGTGCGGGCCGAAGGGCACCGGCGTCCTGTGGGTCCGCGCCGATCGGCGCGAGCGGATCCACCCGCTGGTCGTGTCGCACGGGGCCAATGCCGAGCTCGACGGCCGGACCCGGTTTCGCCACGAGTTCGACTGGGTCGGCACGGCCGATCCGACCGGCTACCTGACGCTCCCGGCGGCGATCGACTGGATGCGCGACGTCGCTGCGCCCGACGGCGGGTGGCTGGCCGGCCGTGATGGACGCCAACCGAGCGCTCGCGCTCGAGGGGCGCGACCGGCTGGCGAGCGCGCTCGGCGTGGCCGCACCGGCGCCCGATGCGATGCTCGGCTCGATGGCGGCACTGGTGCTCCCGCTCGAACCCGACGACGCGGCCGCGGCCGAGCTCAACCGGCGGCTGGAGATCGAGGACCGGATCCAGGTCCCGGTCCTCGTCTGGCCGGTGCCGGCAGCGCGCGTGGCTGGGGCTCCCGCCCGGATGCTCGTCCGGATCTCGGCCCAGCGCTACAACGAGCCGGCCGACTACGACCGGCTGGCCGAGGCGCTCGCGCGACGGCTCGCGGCCAGCACGGCGGCGGCGATGGAATGGGTCCCCGGCGGCCCACCGTCGGCGGACCGCCGGGTCGACGTCGGGACCTAGGTCGCCGGCGTCTCGGCCGGGGCCGAGCTGGACGGGCTGTCCGAGCCCGACGTGCCCGAGTCGTCCGAGCCGCTCGAGCCGTCCGTGCCCTTGTCGGGGCAGTCGGCCGCGTTGCCGCCGGCGTGACCGGGCCGCGTCGACGGGGCGGTCGTCCCGCCGTTCGGGTCGGTGGTCGTGCCGTCGTTCGGGTCGGCCGTCGTGCTCGGCGCCGTCGACGCACCCGGGTCGGGGCTCGCGGCCGACACGACGGCCACCAGGCCACCGACGAGCAGGAGCCCCGCCAGCGCGCCGGTCAGGACCGTGCGCCGCAAGCCGGGGCCGCCGGAAGTGGGTGCCGCCGCCTCGGGCGCGGTCGGTGCGAGCGGCGTCGGCGGTACGAGCGGCGCCGGCGGCGTCAAGGGTGCCGGCTGGGCCGGCTGGTCATGCCATTCCAATGGGTTCTCCTTTGATCGGGGTCGTTGGAGGGTCGTCGTTCGGTCGGTCGTCAAGCCATGGGCACCTCCGGGCCCGTGGGCTCGGGCGTCGATCGGTTGCCGGCCGGCACCCGTGTGCCGACCACGACCTCGATCGTCGTGGCGGGCTCTGAGAGCGTCGTGAGGATGGATCCGGGCGTGCCGGACGGGCCGGCTGGCCCGCGTCGGCGTCACGGCCGGCGGGCAACCGCCGAGTAGATCGCGCCGAGGAAGCGGCTCGGCACGCGACCGAGCGGCCGGGCGTCCACGAGCCCGGCGTCGGCCGCCAGCCGCGGCCAGGATCCGGCGCTGAACGGATGCGGGACCCACGGGTTGCCGTGGTCCGCGTCGTACTCGACGACGACGAACCGGCCGCCCGGCCGCAGGTGCGCCGCGAGCAGCGCGGACGACGCCGGCCTGCGCGGCGCGCGGCACGTAATGGAGGCTGTTGGCCGCGACCAGCCCGTCGAGCTCGCCGGTGGCCGGCGGCAACGGCCGGGTGAAGTCGGCCACGACCGTGGTCAGCGCGACGGCCGGGAAGCGCGCGCCGGACGGCCTCCTCGTTCCGCTCGAGCGCGCCCCGGTCGCGGTCGATCGCGACGATCCGCCCACCGGGCCCGAGCAGGTCGGCCAGCGCGAGCGTGAACGCACCCTCCCCGGCGCCGATGTCGGCCCACGAGCCGCCCGGCTCGACCGCGGCGCGGAGCAGCGCGACGTGGTCGCGGTGATCCACGCTCAGCCGGTGCTCTGCAGCCCGGCCGCCACGCCGTTGACCGTCAGCTGGACGAGGCGCAGCACGCGCGCGCGCTCGGGATCGTCGTCGGCCATCGCGCGCAGGCGGGCGAGCAGCCGGACCTGGAGCTCGGACAGCGAGTCGACGTACGGGTTGCGCAGCGCGACCGAGCGCTGCAGGACCGGCGCGCCGTCGAGCAGCCGCGCCCGACCGGTGACCCGGCCGAGGAGCGCCACCGAGCGGCCGTACTCGCCCTCGATCGCGGCCCAGCGGCGGTCGTCACCGGGTCCCGTGGCAAGCGCGGCGTACAGCCGCGCGACCCCCATGTCCGCCTTGGCCAGGCTCATCTCGGCGTTGTCGAGGAGGCTCGACAGGAACGGCCAGTCGCGCGCCAGCCGCGGCGATCGCGTCGAGCCCGGGCTCGCCGTGGGCCGCGCGGTACGCCTCGAGCGCGGTGCCCGAGCCCGTACCAGCCGGGCAGGTTGATCCGCGCCTGCGACCAGGCGAACATCCACGGGATCGCCCGCAGCTCGTCGATGGTCGGGGGCTGCGTCGCGGCGACCGCGTGCCGGCGGGCCGCGAGCCGAGCCGCAGGTCGGACAGCTCGCGGATCGGCGTGATCGCGCGGAAGAACGCGGCGAACGCCGGGTCGTCGTAGACCAGCGCCCGGTAGGCCTCCCGCGCGGTCGCGGCCAGCTCGTCATGATCGGCGCGCCGTCCGCCAGCGCCGCGCTCGAGCCTCGCGTCGTGCTCGGGCGTCGACGCCAGCAGCACGGCGCCGGTCATCTGCTCGAGATGGCGCCGGGCGATCGTCGGGTTGGCGTAGTTCGCGGCGATGACCTCGCCCTGCTCGGTCAGCTTGAGCCGGCCGTCGACCGAGCCCGGCGCCTGCCCGAGGATCGCCCGGTTCGTCGGCCCGCCACCGCGACCGATGGCGCCGCCGCGGCCGTGGAACAGGGTCAGCTCGACGTCCCGCTCGCGGGCGGCCGCGACCAGCGCGGCCTGCGCCTGGTGGAGCATCCAGGCCGCCGCCAGGAAGCCCGACTCCTTGTTCGAGTCGGAGTAGCCGAGCATCACCTCCTGGCGATCGCCGCGCGTCGCGAGCCCGGCGCGGTAGGCCGGATCGTCGAGCAGCGCGTCGAGGATCGATCCCGCGCCGCCGAGCGCGTCGGCTCGATTCGAACAGCGGGACGACGTCGAGGACCGGCAGTCGGCTCGCCCGTCCGCCGCCAGCCGGGCCAGCTCGAGCACGTCGGTCACGTCCGATGCGGACGCGCGTGAAGCTGATGACGTAGCGGTGGCAGGCCTCGATCCCGAACCGTGCCTGGATCTCGGCGATCGCACGGAACGTGGCCAGCACCTCGTCGAGCGTGACGCCCGGCGTCGACCTCGGTCGTCGCCGGCGATCCGGCGCGGATGGCCGCGAGCGCGGCGGCGATGGACCGCGGCGTGCTGGCGGACCTCGAGCGACGCGAGGTGGAAGCCGAACGTCTCGACCTGCCAGCGGAAGTCCTGCGACCTCGCCCCAGGCGACGCGCTCCAGCCCGTCCTCGACGAGCGCCGCCTGGAGCTCGGCCAGCTCGGCGTCCAGCTCGGCCGCGTCGGCGTACCGCCCGGTCAGCGGCGCCGCCTCGCCGACCAGCGCGGCCGCGCGTCCGGCGCAGCCGCTCGGCGATGAACCCGAAGCGCTGGCGGTACGGCTCGTCGGGGAAGCGGCGGCGGAGCTGCCGGTCGGCCTCGGGCAGCTCCTCGGCGTCGCGGGCCGAGCTGCGAGGCCGAGCGCCCGGGCGGTCCGGGCGTCGCCCGTGGCCGCCGCGACGGTCTGCATCAGCCGCGTGGCGACCGCCTCGTAGCCGCGCAGGACGTGGTCGGCGTGGATGCGCAGCGTCCGCGCGGTGATCTCCGCGGTGACGCCCGGGTTGCCGTCGCGGTCGCCGCCGATCCACGTGCCCGGTCGCAGGAACGCCCCGACCCGCGGCGCGCGCGTCCCCGTCCGGCCGCTGTCGGAGGCCGGCCCGCGCGACCGACCGGTCGGCGGGTCGAGCGCCGCGTCGAGCGCGCGGTACAGCCGCGGGACGACGCTGAACAGCGTCGCGTCGAAGAACGCCATCGCGGTCCGCACCTCGTCGAGCGGCGTCGGGCTCACGACGCGCAGGTCGGCGGTCCGCCACAGCAGCGTGATCTCCTCGCGCAGTCGGCGCCGGACGTCGCGATCCTCCGAGGGCGTCAGGCGCGGGTCGTCGAGCCGCGCGAGCAGCACCGCGCACCGGCCGAGCGCGAGGAGCGTCGTCCGCCGGCGCGCCTCGGTCGGATGGGCCGTGAAGACCGGGGCGACCGCCAGGCGCCCGACGAGCGCGTCGAGCTCGGCGTCCGATCGTCCGAGCCGGCGCAGGCCGGCGACGGCGTCGGCGACCGAGTCGTCGAGGATCCCGTCGCGCGCGGCCCGCTCGCGGCGACGCAGGGCGCGCACCCGTGCGCGCGCCTCGGCCAGGTTGACCAGCCCGAAGTACAGCCCGAACGCGCCGATCACGGCCTCGGCGGCGTCGAGGTCGAGGGCGCGCAGCTCGTCGTCCAGCCGGGCGCGCTCGAACGGGTCGTCGTCGCGGCGCAGCGCGATCGTCCGGCGGCGGATGCGCTCGACCAGGGCGAACAGCTCCGGCCCGGCCTGCTCCGCGATCACCTGCCCGAGCAGCGCGCCGAGCAGCCGGACCTCGACGGCCAAGCGGGTCGCGCGCGCCCGACGTGCCGATCCCGAGCGGCTCGGCGGCGACCGCGCCGCGATGCCCGCGACGGCCTGGCCGGGCTCATGGCGGCCCGCCGGCTCGACCGTTCCGCGCCCCAGTCGCCACCGCACCGCAACCTTGCGGGCCGCAACCATTCCGTAGGCTTGTATCGTGATGCCCGTGACGACCGTCCGTCGCCGCGTCCGACGCCGCCGGCCCCGGCCTGCCGGGCGCCTCGGCGGGCCGCGGGCGCAGCCCTGCCGACCAGCTCGAGCAGCTGCGCTTCCTCCACGAGGTCGCGCGCCTGGCGACGACGGCCCGGACGTGGGACGAGCTGCTCGAGACCGTCGTCGACCGGACCCGCGATGTGCTCCACGCCGACGTCTCCTCGCTGTACCTGCTCGACCGCGACGGAGCGTACCTGACCCTCGCCGCGACCAACGGCCTCGACCGCTTCCAGATCGGCCGCGCCCGCGTCCCGTTCGGCGGAGGGCGTGACCGGCCGCGTCGCCGCCGACCGCCAGCCGCTGGTCATCCCCGACGTCAGGGCCGACGCCCGGTTCCTGTGGGTCCGCGGGCATCGACCAGCGCCGGTTCGTGGCCTCGATGCTGTCCGTGCCGCTCACCTGGCACGACCAGATCGTCGGCGTGCTCAACGTCCAGACCGAGCAGCCGCGGACGTTCGGCGAGGACGACATCGCCCAGCTCGGCGCGGTCGCCGACCTCCTGGCCGGGATCATCGAGAAGGGCCGCCAGCAGTCCGAGGCGGAGGCCCGGGTCGAGGCGCTCAAGGCGATCGACGAGGCCCGCAGCGAGCTGATCGCGCTCGTCACCCACGAGCTGCGCACGCCGCTCGCGATCGTGCGCGCCTACGCCGACCTGCTCGCCGACGAGCCGCCGCTCGCGCGGCCGCGAATCGCGCGACCTCGGGCGGCGCCAGACGCGGGCCGGCTGGCACCGCGCGGCGCTCGAGCAGATCGAGCGGCTCGACCGGCTGGTCGACTCGATCCTGGCCTCGGTCCGGGTCGTGCCCGAGGCGCCGGCGACGGTCACGCCGGTCGACCTCGGCGTCCTCGTCGACGAGGTCGTCAGCTCGCTCCGCCCGATCCTCGAGCGCCACCGCGTCGAGATCGTGCCGAGCGTCCGGCTCCAGCCGCTGGCCGACCCGCCGCGGCTCCGCCAGATCCTCGAGCACCTCGTCGAGAACGCGGTCAAGTACGCGCCGCCGGACACCGCGATCCGGATCGACTGGTCGCTCGACGAGGGGCTCGTCCAGCTCGGCGTGTCCGACGAGGGCCCGGGCATCCCCGACGAGTGGCGCGAGCGGATCTTCGAGCCGTACGCCCGGCGCGACACGCACACGGCGCGCGGATCGGGCATCGGGCTGTACGCCGCCAAGCGCCTCGGCGAATCGATGGGCGCCCACCTGTGGTGCGAGCCGGCCGCGCCGCACGGCGCGCGGTTCGTGGTCGCCCTGCCGGCCGCGGTCGCGATCTGAGCCCCGATCGAGAGGACGATGGCCACGATGAGCACCCGGCCGCTGCGGATCCTGGTCGTCGACGACGACCCGGCGATGGTCGGCGCGATCACCGCGCTGGTCGGCACCGAGGGCCACCAGGTCATCACCGCGTATGACGGGCTGACCGCCGTCAAGCGCTTCCGCGAGGAGCACCCCGACCTCGTCCTGCTCGACCTGGCGATGCCCGGGCCGGACGGCTTCAACGTCGCCGGCCAGATGCGCGCCGTCGGCCAGGCGCCGATCCTCGTCGTGTCCGGGGAGAGCGGCGAGGCGGCCAAGGTCCGCGCGCTGGGCATCGGCGCGGACGACTACCTGACCAAGCCGTTCGGCAAGGCGGAGCTGCTGGCGCGGATCGCCGCGGTCATGCGCCGGGTCGATCGGGCGGCGGGTCCGGGCGGGACCGCCGGCGGACCGCTGGCCGCGGGCGAGCTCGTGCTCGAGCCCGGCCGCCACGAGGCGCGGGTGGGCGAGACCTCGCTGGCGCTGACCCCGACCGAGTTCCGGCTGCTCGAGGCGCTGGTCCGCGCCGCCGGCGACATCGTCCCGCACCTCCAGCTGGCCCGTGCGGGCTGGCCGGCCGAGACCGACCCGGACCTGCTCTGGCTCAAGCCGCACCTGGCCCGCCTGCGCTCGAAGGTCGAGGCGGCCGGCGGCCCGGCGATCGTGGCCGTCCGCGGGGTCGGCTACCGGATCGTCGTCGAGCCCGAGTGCTCGCCGCTCCAGGCTGACCGCTCGCGCTCAGACCGGGATCGAGATCGGGCGACCCTGGATGTCGTGCGCGGCGCTCGCGCAATCGACCCGGCAGCCGCGCGCGTCGCGCCCGCCGAGCGGATTGAAGTGGAAGAACGCATCGCCCGACGCGACGAGACGGCAGCCACAGGTGGCGCACGTGACCGGCGCGCCGTGACCGTCGCGGACGGCGCCGATGGGTCGGGCGTTCGGGTCGGTGGAGTGGATCATCGGGGGACCTCCCGGGGCTGCGTCGTCGATTGGCAATGCGCCGTCGATCAACCGGGGGTGACGCCGCCCCATGCTGAGCCGACGGTAGCCCCGCCCTCGACCGGTGTCGGCATCGGCACGGGAACGGTCGGGTTGCGGTCGGGTTGCGGTGCGACGACGGGCTCGGCCACGGGGAGGGGCTCGACCAGCCACGTCACCGCCGCGAGGTCGCCCTCGAGGAGCCGCGCCGCGAGCGCCGAGCCGGCGGCGCGCTGGGCCTCGAGCAGCGCGACGAGCTCGGCCAGGCGGGCCCGGCCGTCGGGCCGTTCCGCGATCGCGGTCGCCAGCCGGACGGCGCCGACGCTCCGTCCGTCGAGCGCCGCGACGTGGCGCCCGGCGGGATCGACGAGGTACGCCCGGCCGCCGGTCATGCCGGCCCCGAAGTTGGCGCCGACCGGCCCGAGCACGACGACCGTGCCGCCGGTCATGTACTCGCAGCCATGGGCGCCGATCCCCTCGACCACCGCATCGGCCCCGCTGTTGCGAACGGCGAAGCGCATCCCGGCCCGCCCGACGAGGTGGAGCCGGCCCGCCGTCGCGCCGTACAGCACGGCGTTGCCGGCGATCGCCTGGCCGGCCGGCTCGGCCGCGAGATCCGCCTCGGGGACGACCGTGACCGTCCCGCCCGACAGGCCCTTGGCCACGTAGTCGTTGGCCTGCCCGGCGAGCCGCAGGTCGATCCCGGGTCCGGCGAACGCGCCGAACGACTGGCCGGCGACGCCGACCAGCTCGAGCCGGACCGGGCCGCGCAGCTCGCCCCGTTCGAGCGCGCCGCTCAGCGCCGCCCCGAACGAGCGGTCGGCGGTGCTGACCCGGAGGCCGCTGGCCGCGACCGGGCCCTGGCCGCCGAGGGCCGTGGCGACGGCCGCCTCGAGCGGGGACGCTGGCGCATGGCGGACGGTCGCTCGCCGCGGCGGCCGGGTTCGCCCGGCGGGCGGCCGTCGCGGTCCAGTGCGCCGCGCCGATGACCGGCGCCAGCTCCGACCGTGCCGGCGCGATCGCGGCGCAGGAGGCGGCGGCTCTCGCCGACGACCTCGCCGACCGACCGCGCCCCGACGGCAGCGAGCTCGCGCCGCAGGTCCTCGGCGATCGCGCTGAAGAAGCGGACGACGTCGTCGGGCGTGCCGGCGAACTTGGCCCGCAGGTCGTCGCGCTGCGTGGCGATCCCGGTCGGACAGGTGTCGAGGTGGCACTGGCGGGCCATGTCGCAGCCGATCGCGACGAGCGCCGCGGTCCCGAACGCGAACTCCTCGGCGCCGAGGAGCGCGGCGACCAGCAGGTCGCGCCCGGTCTGCAGGCCGCCGTCGGTGCGCAGCGCGACCCGGTCGCGCAGGCCGTTGCGGAGGAGGACCTGGTGGACCTCGGCGAGACCGAGCTCCCACGGCGCGCCGACGTGCTTGATCGACGACAGCGGCGACGCGCCGGTCCCGCCGGCGTGGCCGGACAGGTGGATGTACGCGGCCCCGGCCTTGGCGACGCCCGCGGCGATCGTCCCGACGCCGCGGCTCGCGACGAGCTTGACCCCGATCCGCGCGCCGGGGTTGATCGCCCGCAGGTCCGCGATCAGCTGGGCGAGGTCCTCGATCGAGTAGATGTCGTGGTGCGGCGGCGGGCTGATGTACGCCTGCCCGGGCTGGCCGCGGCGGAGCGCGGCGATGTAGGCCGTGGCCTTGCGCCCGGGCAGCTGGCCGCCCTCGCCGGGCTTCGAGCCCTGCGCGATCTTGATCTCGAGCTGCTCGGCGCGGGCGAGGTACGCGGCGGTCACCCCGAACCGTGCGGATGCGACCTGCTTGATCCGGGCGTCCTCGGCGCGACCGTCCGGCCCCGGCCGGTACCAGGCCGGGTCCTCGCCGCCCTCCCCGGTGTTCGCGGCTCCGCCGGCTCGCTGGATCCCGATGGTCAGGGCGCGGTGCGCCTCGGGACTCAACGCCCCGACGCTCATTGCCGAGACGACGAAGCGTCGGACGATCGCGGTGGCGGGCTCGACCGCGTCGAGCGGGACGGGGACGCGGGCACGGCGGACCACGAGCTCGTCGCGGGGCACGGCGCGGGCGGCCGGCGGGCGGGCGAGGGCGGTTCGGTAGCGCGCGAGGGTGGCATCGAGGTCGGCGGGTTGCGCCGCGGCGCCGTCGGCGGGCCGACCGGCGAGCAGCTGGAGCTCGCCCGCGATCCGCGGCGAGAACGCGTGGGCCTCACCATCGGCCCGGAAGCGTGCGAAGCCCGGGTCGGGCATCCTCGGCTCGCGACCGGGCGCCGGCTCGGGGATCGCGAGCGCCTCCGCGCGACGTCGAAGCTGGCGATCGGCAAGGTCCGCGAGGGTCGTCCGGCCGGGCCACGCGGCGGCCGTCGGGAAGCAGCGGGCGACGACATCCCGATCGAGGTCGACGACGTCGACCAGTCCCCCGCCGACGTACGACGCGACGGCCGAGATGCCCATCCGGGCGAGCGTCTTGCGCAGCCCGGCCTCGAACGCCGCGACGAGGTTGGCCACCGCTCCGCTCGCGCTGAGCGTCTCCGCACCGCGGCTGCCCGCCAGCTCCCCGGCGAGCTCGATCGCCAGCCGTGGGTGGACGGCCGTGGCACCGACCGCGAGGACCATCGCCATGGCGTGGACGTCGAGGACGTCGACGGCGCTGACCACGAGATCCGCCCGGCCTCGGAGGCCGGCGCCGGTGAGCGCCGTGTGGACGGCACCGACGGCGAGGATGGACGGCACGGGCAGGCGGTCGAGCGAGCACCCCGCATCGGTCAGGACGAGCACCTCCGCGTCGCGCCGGGCGGCGGTGACGGCCTCCGCCGCCAACCGGTCGAGCGCTGCTCGCCAGGCCCTCGGGTCCCGCGGCCGGATCCCAGGTCGCATCGAGCGTCCGGATCCGCCGGCCCGGCCCGTCGCCCGAGCCGGCCGCCGCCAGGAGCCCATCGAGGTCGACGACGACCGGGCGCTCGAGCCGCATCGTGCGCGGGGCTCGCGGCGGACCGCCGAGCAGCGGTGGCCGGCGCCCGAGCTCAACCCGCAGGTCCATGACGATCCGCTCCCGCTCGGGATCGATCGCAGGGTTGGTGACCTGCGCGAACGCCTGCCGCAGGTGGTCGGCAACCGGCCGATCGAGGCGGGCGCGACCAGGGGTCGGGGTGTCGTCGCCCATGCTCCACAGCGGCTCGTGCCCTTCGAGCGCCATCGTCTTGATGTCGAGCCGGGCGCGCTCGGCATCGAGCCCGGCGAGGTAGCGCAGGCGATGATCGGTGCGGGGCGCGACGTCGGTGGCGGGGCCCACCGCGACGTCCGGTCGGTCGTCGAACGTCGGCCGCGGCGCATCGTGGACCGGCAGCCGGCGCAGGACCCGGGCCTTCGCCTCGGTGTCCTCGAGGATCGCCCGACGTCCCGGCTCGACCAGCAGCAGCTCGCCCGGCCCGAGCCGTCCGCGCCGAACCGTCTCGGCCGCGCTGAACGGCACGGCACCCGCCTCGGACGCCACGCCGACGAGCCGATCGCGGGTCACGGCGAACGCCGCCGGGCGCAGCCCGTTCCGGTCGACCAGCGCACCGACCCGCCGCCCATCGGCGAACACGATCGCGGCCGGGCCGTCCCACGGCGCGAGGTACCCGGCCGTCCGCCGCCGAAGGGTCGCCACGAGGGGGTGCGGGGCGCGGCGCAGGGCCATCGCCTCGGGGATCGTCGTGAGTAGCGCCGAGGCGAGATCCCAGCCGGTCGTCGTCAGGAGCTCGAGCGCCTCGTCGAGCGACAGCGAGTCGGAGCCGTCGGCGGCCAGCAGCGGGCCCGCCGCCAGCAGGTCGCGGGCGATCCCGGTCGCGGCCGGATCCGCCGTGCGTCCACGGACCTGTTCCCGGTTGGCTCGCACCGTGTTGATCTCGCCGTTGTGGGCGATCGAGCGGAACGGCTGGGCCAGCCGCCAGACCGGCTGCGTGTTCGTGGCGTAGCGCTGGTGGAACACGGCGTACCCGACGGCCCAGCCGGCCCGCAGGTCCGGGTAGAGCTCGGGCAGCCGGCTCCCGCTGACGAGTCCCTTGTACACGATCGTCCGCGCCGACGCGGACGGGACCGACAGCTCGGCGAGCCGCCCGCCAGCCGCACGGGCCGCCGTCTCGAGCCGCCGCCGGGCGACGACGAGCCGCCGTTCGAACGCGTCGTCGGAGATCGGGCGGGGATCGTCCGCGCCCCGCGATGGGCGCGTGACGATCGCATGGGCGAACGCCGGTCGCGATTCGGCGGCCGCCGCCCCCAGCGCATCGATCGCTACTGGCACCGACCGCCAGCCGGCGATCGGCCAGGCCGGCCGCCTCGAACGTCGCCTCGACCAACGCCCGCGCGGCGCGCTCGGCGGCGCGACCGCGCGGCAGGAACAGCGACACGATCCCGGGCCGCGCCGCGGCCGCAGTCGCCGGCCAGGAATGCCAGCACGGACCGGTCGAGCGGCACGGCCACGCCCGCTCCATCGCTCGATTCGCCGTCCGCCCCGAACGCGCCGCGATGCGCCAGCGCCGCCAGCCCGGCCAGTGCGAGCGGCAGGACGCGGTCGAGGCTCCGTCCCCCGGCATCCGCGACGAACCCGACGCCGCACGCGTCGTGCTCGAACCGCGGCTCGTACAGCGGAGCGGCATTGCGGCTGCGACGGTGACCCTGGGACTGGCTCACGGGCGACGCTCCGGGAGGGGGTGGACGGACCGCCGTCGAAGCTGGCCGACGGCGGTCCTTTGGTGGTGGCGACGGCGGACCGGGCGACCGGCCTCCCGTCAGGCCTGGTAGGCGACCTCGCCGTGGACGGACAGGTCGAGGCCCAGCTGCTCGACCTCGGGCTTGACCCGGATGCCGAGCAGGAGGTCGACGACCTTGACGATGACGACCGTGCCGACGGCCGCGAACAGCACCGTCGCCGCGACCGCGACGGCCTGCGTGACGAGCTGCTGCGGGTTCCCGTCGAGCAACCCGGAGTAGGCCGCCTGGACGGTGGTCGAAGCGAAGACACCGGTGGCGATGGCGCCGAACATGCCACCGACGCCGTGAACGGCGAAGACGTCGAGGGCGTCGTCGACGCGCGACCGCGCTCGCAGGAGCGTCGCGCAGTAGCACAGGCCGCCCGCGACGAGGCCGATGATCAGCGCGCCACCCGGGGTGACGAAGCCCGACGCCGGCGTGATCGCGACGAGCCCGGCCACGGCACCGCAGGCGGCGCCGACGACGCTCACCTTGCGCGTCTGCGCATAGCTGGCGAGGACCCAGGTGACCGTCGCCGCGGCGGCCGCGATGTTCGTGACCGTGAAGGCGCTGGCGGCAAGCCCGCCGGCGGTCAGCGCGGATCCGGCGTTGAACCCGAACCACCCGAACCAGAGCAGCCCGGCGCCGAGCACGACCATCGGGACGTCGTGCGGCTCCTTGCTGTCGCCGTTCATGTGGCGGCGGCCGATCATCAATGCGACGACGAGGGCCGACACGCCCGAGCTGATATGGACGACCGTGCCGCCGGCGAAGTCGAGCGCCCCGAGCTTGAACAGCCAGCCGTCGACCGACCAGACCCAGTGCGCAATCGGCGAGTAGATCAGGATCGACCACAGGATCGTGAACAGGACGAAGGCGCCGAACCGCTTGCGTTCCGCGAAGGCGCCGGTGATGAGCGCCGGCGTGATCGCCGCGAACATCAGCTGGAACATCGCGAACAACATGAACGGGATGGTCACGGCGTAGACGGTCGACGGCTCCTGCCCGACGCCGTTGAACATGGCGAAATCGAGGCCACCGATCAGCCCCAGGCCGTTGACGTCAGGCCCGAAGGCGAGGGTGAACCCCACGATGACCCAGACGATGCTGACCAGCGCCAGCCCGAAGAAGCTGTGCATGACCGTCGACAGCACGTTCTTGCGCCGGACCAGGCCCCCATAGAACAGCGCCAGCCCCGGCAACATGATCATCACCAGCGCCGTCGACATCAGCATCCACGCGGTATCGCCAGTATCCATTCGCGCTCCTTCGACCCATCGTCGTCCGAGGCACATCCGGACTTGGCCCGAAGGCTAGGCGGCGTTCACACGCGCGGGCGTCCCCGCGCCAGCACCAACTTGGATGCGGTTCGGTGCCGGAGTGCGCCACCGGGAGCCGAAGGGTTGCGGCTCGGAGCCGGCCGCGTTCGGCGCTCGGACGCCTACTGGAAGAGGTTCACCACCCGGGCGAGGACCAGGCCGACGATCGCGAACGAGATCAGCGCCTGGGCGCCCATGGCGACCTTTGCCCACGGCACCATCGGCATCGTGTCGGTCGGGCTGAACGCATTGGCGGTGGTGAACCCGACGTACAGGTAGTCGATGAACTGCGGTCGCCAGCCGGGCGGGGCGAGGTCCGGGCTGGTCTGCTGCGGGAAGGCGAGATCGGGATACGCCGGCATTCCGTGCGCGCGGGCGGCCGGTCCGCCGCAATCGAACGCCCAGTACAGCAGCGCGAACGCGACGTTGTTGCCGAGCCAGACCTTGGCCCCGGCGACGAGCAGCGGCCCGGGCTCGTCGGTGACCGGCGATGCGGTCAGCAGGTCGAACACCAGCAGCGCCGTCGAGCCGAGGGTGCTGGCCAGGAGGACCACGACGAGCGCGACGGTCGCGCCGCGCAACCACGGCGTCTGACGGTCGATCCGTCCCGGGTCGCCGAACAGGATGGCGAGCAGGAGCACCGCCTCGGTGAGCGCGAGGAACGGGCCGGGGAAGAACGTGAGGTGTGGTGCGGCCGCCAGGGCGAAGGCCATCAGCGTGACGACCGCGATCGTCATCGGCCAGCGCGACTCGCCGACCACCTCGGGGGGCGGCTCAGCCGCGACGGGCGCTTCCTCCCCCTCCGCGGTCATCCCGGTTCGAACACGTAGGCCCGCACGTCGCGGACCGGCTCGTAGCCGATCGCCCGGTAGATGTGGTTCGAGGTCGGGTTCTCGGCGTCCGTATACAGGAAGCAGAAGCGCCGGCCGGCATCGAGCTGGAGCTGGCTGACGGCCGCGACGAGCGCGCTGGCGTAGCCGCGGCCGCGCCGCTCCGGTGGCGTGTAGACCGGCCCGATGCGGATCCCGTTCGGGGTCGGGCCACCGACGCCCGTCATCGACACGACGTCGCCGTCCTCCCACAGGTACAGGGTGCGGCCAATGCGTGCCAGCCAGCGGTCGGCCATCGCGGCCGCGCCCGGCTCGTCGTCCTCGTGGAGCGCCTCGAGCATGAACGCGTGGCTCCACGCGGCGACGAGCTCGCGATCGCCCGGCTCGGCGATGCGCCATCGGCCGCCGACGGGGCGCGGCGGGACGACCGCGCTGAGCTGGTAGATCTGCTCGGCCATCTCGATCCGGGCCGGTCTCCCACCACGGGCCGTCCACTCGGCGATGAACGCGTCGACCACCTCGACCCCGCCGACGACGCCCGGCAGGTCGCGCTCGAGGACGTCGCCGGCCAGCACGCCGAGCGCCGCCGGGTCGTCGACCTCCGACAGGATCAGCCGGAAGGGCGGCGTCTGGAGGGCGACCGCGACGATCTGCGGCCCGTGCCCGACCGCCGCCAGGTACGGCGCAGCCGGTGTAGAGCTCGGGCGTCTCGCGGAGCGTGTTGGCGACCCCGAAGATCAGGTTGTGCTCGGCCTCGCGAGCGGCCAGGAATGGCCCGGCGAACCCGAGGAACCGGCCGACATCGGTGAACCGCGTGAGCTCCATGGCGCCAAGGATAGGCGCCCCGCCAACGCTCGAAGCCACGCGCCGGACGTGGCGAGCCGGGTGGGATTCGAACCCACGACCAAGGGATTAAAAGTCCCGTGCTCTACCGCTGAGCTACCGGCCCGCGGACAGGGTACCCGAGACGCTCGCCCGTTCGAGCCGACCGGCCACCCGACGTCCTCGAGCTCAGGCCGGTGGCGCGACCGGCGTCGGCAGCGGCTCACCCCGGACGCCCGCCAGCAGGTTCGCGGCGGCCATGGCGGCCATCTTCCCGCGCGTCGTCCGCGAGGCCGAGGCGATGTGCGGCACGATCAGGCAGTTGTCGAGGCCGACCAGCGGGTCGTCCATCGGGATCGGCTCCGGGTCGGTGACGTCCAGCGCGGCCGCCCAGATCGTCCCGTCCCGGAGGGCCGCGGCCAGCGCCGCCTGGTCGACGACCGGGCCGCGGGACGTGTTGACGAGCACGGCCGTCGGCTTCATCCAACCGAGCGACGTGGCGTTGATCAGATGCCTGGTCACGGGGCTCAGGTTGACGTGGAGCGACACGAAGTCGCTCTCCTCGAGCAGGCCCTCGAGCGACCGGTAGCTCGCGCCGAAGGGCCGCGTCACGTCCTCCGGCAGCTGGTTGACGTCGTGGTACAGGATCCGCATCCCGAAGCCCATCGCCCGCCGCGCGAGGGCCTGGCCGATCCGCCCGAAGCCGACGATCCCGATGGTCGCGCCGTGGACGTCGGGCCCGAGCAGCAGCAACGGCCCCCACGTCTTCCAGCGCCCGTCACGGACGTACCGGTCGCCCTCGGGCAGCCGCCGGGCCGCGGCCATCAGCAGCGCCCAGGCGAGATCCGCGGTCGTCTCGGTCAGGACGCCCGGCGTGTTGCCGACCGCGACCCCGCGCGCCGCGCAGGCCGCCACGTCGATGTTGTCGAAGCCGACGGCGTAGTTGCTGACGACGCGGAGCCCCGGGCCGGCCGCGTCGAGGAACCCGTCGTCGACCTTGTCGGTGAGCAGCGTCAGCACGCCGTCGCAGCCGGCGACCCGGCGCAGCAACTCGTCGCGCGGCGGCGGGAGCTCGTCGGCCCACAGGTCCAGCTCGCACGCCGCGGCGATCGGGTCGAGGCCCTCGTCCGGGATCCGCCGGGTGACGAGGACCCGGGGCTTGCCGCTCACACGCGGGTCGCGACGAGCGGCTCGACGAGCGCCCGGATCCGCGTCAGCGCCTCGGTCAGGTTGGCCTGCGAGTTGGCGTAGCTGATCCGGATGTGGTCGTCGCCGTGGTGGCCGAAGGCAGAACCCGCGAGCACGCACACGCCGGACTCGACGAGCAGGCGCTCGGTCAGATCCGCGCCGGACAGCCCGGTCCCCGCCACCGACGGGAAGACGTAGAACGCGCCGACCGGCCGGCGGCACTCGATCCCGGGGATCGCGTTGAGGCCGTCGACGATCAGGTCGCGGCGGGTCTTGAACTCGACGACCATCGCGTCCACGTCGTCCTGCTGGCCGACGAGCGCCTCGACCGCGCCGACCTGGGCGAACGTGGCGACGCCGCTGATCGTGTTGATGATCAGCTGCCCGTAGGTCTTGGCCAGCGCCGGCGGGACGATCGCGTAGCCCATCCGCCAGCCGGTCATCGCGAACGTCTTGGAGAACCCGTCGAGCACGATCGTGCGCTCGGCCATCCCCGGCAGCGAGGCGATCGATACGTGCTCCGCCCCGTCGTACAGGATCCGCCCGTAGATCTCGTCGGCGAGGACCCACAGGTCGTGCCGGATCGCGAGCTCGGCGATCCGCTCGAGGTCGGAGCGGGTCAGCACCCCACCGGTCGGGTTGGCCGGCGAGTTGATGATCAGCACCCGTGTCCGCGGCGTCACGAGCGAGGCCAGCTCGTCGACATCGAGCCGGAAGTCGTTGGCCATCCGGATCGGGACCGGGATCGGGTTCGCGCCGACGAAGCGGGTCAGCGATTCGTAGATCGGGTAGCCGGGATCGGGCACCAGGACGTCGTCACCCGGGTCGACCAGGCCGAGGATGGCGTAGAGCATCACGCCCTTGCCGCCGACCGTGACGAACACCTGGCCTGGCTCGACCGCGAAGCCCTTGCGCGCCGAGGCGTCGGCGGCGATCGCCTCGCGCAGTGGCGGGATCCCGGCGAACGGCGGGTAGTGCGTCGCGCCGGCATCCAGCGCCGCCTTGGCCGCCGCGCGGACGTTCGCCGGCGTGTCGAAGTCGGGCTCGCCGATCTGGAGGTGGATGATCGAGCGGCCCTCGGCCTCGAGCGCCCGGGCGCGGGCCGACACCTCGAACGCGCTCTCGGTCCCGATCGTGCTCATCCTCGCCGCGACACGCATGGTTCCGACCTCCGATCAGGGCAGCATCTGGCGCAGCGCGAACCAGACGTTGGCCGGCCGCTCTGCCAGGCGGCGCATGTACCACGGATACCAGTGCTCACCGTAGGCGATGAGGGCCTGGACGCGATAGCCCGCCTTCGCCAGACGGAACTGCTGGTCGGTCCGGATGCCGTACAGCATCTCGACCTCGAACCCGTCGCGCGCGATCCCGCCGGCCTTGACGCCGTCGGCGATCTGCTCGATCAGCGCGACGTCGTGGGTGCCGAGCCCGAGCCGGATCGGTCGCCCGCGACCCTCGAGCAGGAACGCAACCGCGAGCCCGACGAAGTTGGCATCGACCTGGCGGCGGTCCCGGTAGGCGATCGACTCCTTCTCGTCGTAGGCGCCCTTGACCAGGCGGATCGCGGGGTCGAGCGGGCGCAGGCGCTCGATGTCCGACGCCGTCCGGCGGAGGTACGCCTGCAGGCAGATACCGGTCCGTGGCTGGGTCGCGCGGAGCTGCTCGTACAGCTCGATCGTCGCGTCGGTGTAGGCACTGCCCTCCATGTCGACCCACAGGTACGACCCGTTCGCCGCCGCGTGCTCGGCCAGCCGGACGAGGTGCGCGAGGCAGGCGGCTGCGTCGAGGTCGAGGCCGAGCTGCGTCGGCTTGACCGAGATCTCGCCGGTGATCCCGGTCTCGACGATCCGGTCGATGACCTCGATGTAGTGGGCCGCCACCGCGTCCGCCTCGTCGAGCCGCTCGAGGTTCTCGCCGAGCCGGGTGTACATCGTGCCGATCCCGGCCGCCTGCAGCGGCAGCGCCGCGACGAGGGCGTCCTCGAGCGTCTCGCCGGGCATGAACCGGCGGACGGCGCGACGCATGAAGCGCAGGCGCGGCAGCCGTTCCTTCAGCCACGAATTGCGGGCGGCCCACAGGAAGACTCGGCGCATCGGGACCCTCCACGCATGCCTCGTCCGGGCTGCCGTCGGACGGTCCCGGGGGCGACAACCGGATGATAGGCGACCGTGGGTCTAGAATCGGGCTCGATGACGCGCTTCTACGACCTCGACGCCGCCAATGCCGCCGTGCCCGAGCTCGACGGGATCCTGTCCGTGCTCGCGGAGCAGCGGGCCGAGCTCGTCCGCCTGCGCGACGAGGTCCTGGCGTCGACCGGTGGCGGAGACGGCGCACCCGCGACCGTGGCCGAGCGCCCGCCCGTGACCGACGGCGGGGACGAGCCGCCGATCGCCGACGATCTCCGCCTGACCCGCCTGCGGATGCAGGGCCTGATCGACCAGATGGCCGCCGGCGTGGCCCGGATCGATGCGCTCGGGCTGACTCTCCGCGACATCGAGCACGGCCTGGTGGACTTCCCTGCGCTGGTCTCGGGCCGCCAGGTCTGGCTGTGCTGGCAGCTGGGCGAGCCCGCCATCGGCTGGTGGCACGCGCTCGACAGCGGGTTCTCCGAACGGCGGCCCCTGGCCGAGCTGACGTGACCGAGCGGTCCGTCGTCGTCGGGCGGGACGGGCGGGCCAAGGCCTACCGCCCGCTGCCCGAGCCGGAACGTGCCGCCGCCATCACGGCGGGCCTGGCGGCCTACCGGCGGGGCGACTACTTCGCCGCGCACGAGGATCTCGAGCCGGCCTGGATGGGCACGGACGACCCGGCCGAGCGGGCGCTGCTCCAGGGCCTGATCAAGGTCGCGGCGGCCTACGTCCACGACGTCCGCGGCAACCCGGCGGGGATCGAGCGCAACCTGACCGGCGCGCGCGGCCTTGCTTCGCGAGGCGGCCGAGGACGGATCGGCGACCAACGCCGCCGGGATCGACCTGCTCGCGCTGCTCGTCGCGGTCGACGCACGCCTCGACGACCTCGCCGCCCACCCCGACGGACCGACCCTCGGCGCTCCGCCGCTTGACCGATCACCAAGGAGCCAACCATGAACCAGCCGGCCCCGATCCCGACGATCGACGTCACCGAGGCCGAGCGTCGGCTGCGCGAGGACCCCGACGCGCCGCTCCTGCTCGACGTGCGCGAGGCCAATGAGTTCGCCGAGGTCCGCGTCGCCGGCGCGGCGCTCGTGCCCACGTCCTCGTTCATGGCCCACGTCGACGAGCTGCCTGCCGACCGGCCGTTGATGGTCGTCTGTCACATGGGCAGCCGGTCGGCCGCCGTGGCCGGCTACCTGATCCGTGCCGGGCGCACGGACGTGGTCAACGTCGCCGGCGGGATGGACGCCTGGGAGCGTGCCGGCCTCCCGGTCCGGCGCGGACCGATCGCCGCCGGCGAGGGCGACCTGCCGACCGGCTAGGCCCAGGGGTCGACGGCCCGCCGGTTCAGTCAGGCGCGCGAGCGCCTAGTGGCGGCCCCGCCGGAACAGGCGGCCGAGCAGCGCGCGGGTCTGCGCCTTGTGCGCGTACGCGACGCCGATCAGGATCAGGATGATGAAGTTGACGGTCCCGACGCCGGCCGCGTTGAGGTAGCCCAGCTGCTGGCCGATCTCACCCTCGATCTTCATCCCCGGGACGGTCGCACCGACGAGGCCGAGCTGGAAGAACGGGCTCTGCGGCGCGGTATTCGCGCGCAGGCTCGTGGCGACCACCGTGCCGCCTGTTGTCGAGCCGCCGATGAGCACGACGTTCGGGCCGGTGACGACGGCCGGGGCGCCCTCCAGGTCGACCGGCAGGTCGCTGGCGGCGAGGTGCTTCCACTCGGTGATGTCGCCGGTCGTTGTCGGGACGGCCCAGTAGACCTCCGACTGCGGGCCGCTGCCGTCGTCGCCACCGGCCACGTAGATCGCGCCGTTGGCACCCCAGCCGGACACGTTCGTGCGCGCGGCCGGCAGGTCGGCGGCCGGGTTGACCGCCCACTTGGTCAGCTTGCCTTCGTCGGGGTTCTCGGGCAGCCCTTCCGCGGCAGGCTTCCCGAACTCGCCGCGCTGGACCGTCTTGACAGGCCCATTGGCGTCGCTGCCACCGAACAGCCACAGGTAGTCGCCGATGAGGATCGCCGTCCCGTCGGCCTGCGGGCTGACGAGCTGGGCCTCCTTGGTCCACGCGCTCAAGCCGCCCTGCTCGTTGAGCAACGTCTTCCACGCCGTGTCCACCGGACCGTCGGCATTGCGACCGCCGACGAGCAGCAGCCCGTCCGGGGTGATCGCCGCGGCGGCCTGCGTTCGCGGCTCGGGCAGCTTGAGGGTGTCCGATGTCGTCCACTCGCCGAGCGCGCCGGTCTGGCTGTCCGGGCTCAGCACGAACACCGTGTCGGTCGGATCGCCGTCTTCGTCGGTGCCACCGATGACGTAGATGCTGCCGGCGATGTAGATGATGCTGGCGTTGGCGCGCGGCTCGGGCAACGGCGGGCCGGCGGCCCAGGCGTCGAAGTTACCGGTCCCGACCGTCCGGGCCACGGCCACATCGGCGCTGGCGGTCGTCCCGTCCGAGCCACCGACGTACAGGATCTGGGTGCCGACCTGGATGGCCGCCCCGTCGGTCCTGGGCTGCGGCAGGTTGAGCTCCGCGGGCGACGTCTCCCACGGCACGATCGCGCCGACCGGCGCCGGGCAGGGCAGGGTCCTCGTTCGTCGGCGGGCAGAGGTTGATCGGCGACCAGACGAGGACGCCGAGGTCGACGGTCCGGCCGACGGTCAGGTAGTAGGCGCGATCAGGCAGGTAGCCGAGCAGGAAGATGATGATGATCAGCCAGGCGAACGCCTTGACCGACGCCCAGGCCCAGCCGTTCCCGTCGAGCAGGCCGAACAAGGCCCGCCGTCGCGGAACCGCGCTGCCCGGTCCGAGCGCCTGTTGCGCCATCGTCCTCCATCCTCATCCGCCGACGCCGAGGCCGGCGGCGACATCACTGGGCGGTGAGCGTCCCCGTCATGTTCGGGTGCACGGTGCACACGAACGGGTATGAGCCGGCCGCCAGGGCCGGAACCGGGAAGTCGCGCGTCGCGACGCCATTGAACGTATCGCTCATCAACACGACCTGCGCCGGTCGAGTCCTTGATCTGGACGTTGTGCGGTGTCGACGGATCCTGGTTGTCGACGCTCAGGACGAAGGGCTTCGTGGCCGGCGCGGTCAGCGTCGGTGTCGTCCACTTGATGCCGGAGGCCGTCAGGGTGACCTTCGTCGCGTCGGCATCCGCGGATGCCGCGGGCGAGCCGGACGCACTGGCGAGCCGGACGCCACCGGCGAGCCGGACGCACTGGGCGAGCCGGATGGGGTGGCGAACTCATTGGACCAGCAGGCCGGGAACGGCGTCGCGCCCGGTGCCGGCTTGTAGGTCGGGTCCACCCAGCCGGTGAACGTCTTGACCTCGTTGGTGATCGGGTCGCGCATCGGCTCGCCGAGCTCGGGGTCGCGGATCGTGTACGTCTCGGTGTTGGGCGCACGGATGAAGTCGATCAGGTCCTCGACCTGGATGTAGTTGAGCGGACCCGGTGGCCGGCCCTCGCTCGACCAGATGGGCATCGCCGAATTCGGGTTGCCGCAGGCGTAGCGTCCTCCGGCCACCAGCATGTTGTTGAGGTAGTCGACCGACAGGTGGGCGAACAGCTTGTCCTGGCGGTTGAGCGCCGGACCGATCCCGCCCTCGCCATTGGCGCCGTGGCAGCGCGCGCAGTTGGCCTCGTACAGGTTGTAGCCGCGCTCGACCGAGGTGACCTGCTGGGCTTCGGCCTCCGCGTCGAGGCGCGGCTCGCGGATCCCGAGCGGCGCCAGCTCGTAGAACCAGTAGATCGTGATGAACAGGATCACGATGATCACGCCGAGGAAGCCGACCCAGCGCGCGTTCGACGACTGGCGCACGACCTGCGCCGCGCGCTCGGGGCTGAGCTCGACCGCGCGGGTCGACGGCGGCGAGGTGAACCGCTCGACCGGCGCCGCCTCGACCGGCGGCCGCGGAACGGGCAGGCGCTGATCGGAACCCGGCTCGGACCCCGGCTCGAGCCCCTGCTCGGGCGTGTCGCTCATCGGGCTCCTCGGCGGGCGGCCGGGCGGCAGTGGGCCGAAGCCATCAGATGCATCCGGTCGGCGTCCGCGGCGGGATCAGACCGGGCTGGCCGAGGGCGACCGGCAGCGGGCCGAGCGTGATCTTGCCCGTGTTGATCGTCAGCACGCCGGAGCCGTCCACCGTGATCGAGAAGCGATCCATCCCGCGCGGGGCGGGCCCGAACGCTGCCCCGTCGGCCTTGATCCCGAGCCGGTCGTAGCGCGACCCATGGCACGGGCACTCGAACCAGAAGTTCTTGAGGCACGGGTTGGGCTTGCAGCCGAGATGCGGACAGCGCTGGTACAAGGCTCGGACGTTCAGTGCCTGGCCGTCGCCGCTCGTGTCCTCGCCCTGCAGGAAGCGCTGCTGGCCGGGGTCGTACAGGATCACGAACGCGCGGGCTTCCGAGTAGTAGGCCGGGAACCCCTCCTCGATCGGGAGCGAGCCATTCTGGAGCTTGACCGTGTCGAGGTCGCCGATCTTGATCGGGGCACCGAACCCGCCCGACAGGTTCGGCCAGGCGAACGCGAGCGTGCCGGCGGTCACCTCGAACAGCCACAGCCCGATCCCGGTCCCGAGGGCGGCGCGCATCAGCTGCCGCCGCGACAGGCCCTGGACCTGCTGCTTGCGCAGCGACTTGATCGCCTCCTTGGTCAGGGCGGCGGGCTTGTCGATCAGCTCGACGTGGTAGTTGCTCATGCGCAGGGGATCCTTCGAGGTGTCATCACAAGGCGAAATGGAGGCCGGGGCTGGTCACGTACGGGATCACGAAGGTGTAGCCGGGTCCGCGGAAGAAGATCCCGACGAACGTGACGATGAGCCCCAGGACGCAGAACATCGTGAACAGCATGACCGCGGTCTTCCGCTCGGACGGTCGCACGGCCAGGATGTTCTCGCGATCGATGTACGGGATGAGCGCGGCACCGACGAGCACGAAGCCGGGCACCAGCACGCCCGCGACCGTCGGGTGGAAGTAGGCCAGCAGCTCCTGCAGGCCGAGGAAGTACCACGGCGCCTTCGCCACGGCCGGGGTCACGTTGCCGTTCGCCAGCTCCTCCAGCGGGGCGTTGATGAACAGCCCCATCAGCAGCAGGAAGATGCTCATGATCCCGGCCGCCAGGAACTCGATCGTGAGCAGGTGCGGCCAGGTCATGACCGTGTCGTCCGGCTCCTTCTGGACGCGGACGACGGCATCCTGCTTGACCAGCGCGAGGAGCCGGTACGGGCGCGCCGACATCGGCACCCGCTGCTTGTCGATCTCGGTCCGGCGCGCCGGGTCGACCGGCAGCACGACCCGCCGTTCCGTCTCGGGCGGCGTCTTGACGTCGCTCACAGCGGCCCCGAGATCCCGCCGTCCTTGCGGATGCGCCAGAAGTGCACCGCGAGGAAGACAGCCGCGATCAACGGCAGGAACACGACGTGCCCGACGTAGAACCGCAGCAGTGTGTTCTGCCCGACCTCCAGGCCGCCCAACAGGATCAGCTTGGTCGGCGTGTTGAACAGCGGCGCGTAGCCGCCCATGTTCGTGCCGATCGTGATCGCCCAGTACGCGATCTGGTCCCACGGCAGCAGGTAGCCGGTGAAGCTGAGCATGATCGTCAGGAACAGCAGGACCACCCCGACGACCCAGTTGAACTCACGCGGCGGCTTGTACGCCCCGTGATAGAAGACCCGCATCATGTGCAGGAACACGAAGAACACCATCAGGTGGGCGGCCCAGCGATGGATGTTCCGGGTCAGCAACCCGAACGTGACCTGGCTCTGGATCTCGAGGATGTTGGTGTACGCCTGGGTCGCGGACGGCACGTAGAAGAACATCAGGTACACGCCGGTCACGGTCAGCACGAGGAACAGGAAGAAGCTCAGCCCGCCGAGGCAGAACGTGTAGGCGAACTTGACCGCGTGCTGGCGGACGCGCACCGGGTGGATGTGCAGGAACACGTTGTTCATGACCGCGTACGCGCGCGAGCGCTCGTCGCGGGGGTACGGCTGGCGGAAGAGCGAGCGCCACACGGCGCTTCGGCGGATGCTCTGGTCCACCCGCTCGAGGAAGCTCAACGGGATCCTCCTGCCACGCCGGGGGTGCCGGCCAGCTGCGCGTCACGGTACGACTCCTTGTAGAGCCGGCCGTCGGTCGAGATCTCCTGCAGCTCGAACCGTTCCATCGTAATGGCGTCGAACGGGCAACGCTTGACGCACAACGCGCAGCGGATGCAGCGCTCCTCGTCGAGGATCATCGCCCCGCCGTTGTCCCAGCCGTAGGCCTCCTCGAGCTCCGGGAGGAGGCCCTCCGACTTGAGCGCGTTGATGTCGACCATGTGGATGACGCCCTCGGGGCAGACGTCGGCGCAGGCGCCGCACAGCACGCAGCGGAACGGGTCGAACCAGATGTTGAAGTTGCACATCAGGCAGCGCGTCGACTCGGCGACCGCGCCGTTGGCGTCGTAGCCGAGCTCGACCGGCGTGTTGAAGTTGACGACCGGCTCGGTCGACGGCATGCGCGCCGTGAGCGGGACCATCGGGATGTGCTGGCGCGGCAGGACGTCGTAGAACTCGGGCATGTCGTGGCGCCACGAGCTGGTGATCTTGACGTTGGCCGCGACGGTCACGTCGGTCCGCCCGGACAGGTAGCGGTCGATCGCGTAGGCGCACTTCTTGCCGTGCCCGGCCGCCTCGATCAGCGTCGTCGGGCCGGTCACGAAGTCGCCGCAGGCGAACACGCCGCGGACGTTGCTGGCGTACGTCGCGGGGTCGACCTTGACCCGGCCGCGGTTGATCTCGAACTTGGCCTCGACCGGCAGGAACGTCAGGTCCGCGGCCTGCGACACGGCCGGGATGACGGTCTGGGCCGGGATGACGAACTCGGAGCCCTCGATCGGCACCGGGGAGCGCCGGCCGGAGGCGTCGGGCTCGCCGAGCCGGTTGCGGATGAACTTGACGCCGGTGACCTTGCCCTTCTTGCCGAGGATCTCGATCGGGCTGGCGAGGAACTCCATGCGGACCCCCTCGCGTTCGGTCTCGCCGAGCTCCTCCTCGTCGACGACCAGCTCGGAGCGCGTCCGGCGGTAGACGATCGAGACGCGGTCGGCGCCGTGGCGGAGGCTGGTCCGCGAGCAGTCCATCGCGGTGTAGCCGCCGCCGATGACGACCACGTCCTCGCCGACGACCAGCGGCTGGCCGAGGTTGGCCTTCTTCATGAAGTCGACGCCGTAGTCGACCCCCTCGAGCTCCGCGCCCGGGATGTCGAGCGCGACCGCGTCCATCGCGCCGCCGGTGATCGCGATCGAGTCGAAGTCGCGCTGCAGCTCGTCGAACGTGATGTCCACGCCGATCGTGGTGTCGTACACGAAGCGGACGCCGAGCCGCTCGACGAGGCGGACGTCCATCTCGATCGCCTCGCGCGGCAGGCGGAAGGCCGGGACGCCGATGAGCATCGTCCCGCCGGCGTACGGCAGGCTGTCGAAGACCGTCACCTGGTAGCCCTTCATCGCCAGCTCGCGGGCGACGGCGAGACCGGCCGGACCGGCGCCGACGACCGCGACCCGCTCGTCGCGCGGGGTGATCTGGGGCATGACGTCGGGGATGCCCGACGCCTCGTGCCACTCGACCAGGAAGCGCTTCATCGCCCGGATCGCCAACGGGCGATCGATGTCGCCGCGGCGGCACGCCCGCTCGCACGGCGCCGAACAGACATACGAGCACATCGCCGCGACCGGGTTCGGCTCGCGCGACAGGATGTAGCCCTCCTCGAACCGGCCCTCGGCGGCGAGGTTGAGGTAGCCGCGGCAGTTCGTCCCGACCGGGCACGCTTCCTGGCATTCGATGTTGCACTGGAGCCAGGAGGCGTCGACAGGCTGGACGAGGAATTCCTGGGGCTGCTCGATGGCCAAGCGGGGCGTGCCTTTCCTGCGGGATCAGGACTTGGGCGCGAACGGAAGATCGGCCGGATCGCCGACGGTCCGAATCTACCATCGACCTCGCACGCCGTGCACGGGACGGCATCCACGGACGAAGGCCGCCGGAGAGCGGCGACGGGCGTCGTCGCTGGCGCTCATCCGTGCGTGGCCCAAGTTGACGCGGCCATGGCTCGCAGCTACGCTGGCGAGGCGATGGTGTCGCGACCGCGGACGATCTCGAGCCACGGGACGCGGGCAGGGTGACGTCGACCGAGTTCGGCTTCCTGGCCCTCGGCCTGGTGCTCGGCGTCTTCAGCGGGGCAGCGATCGTCGAGTTCCTTCGTGCTCGACCACCCCTCGCGCACGAGGTGAAAGTCACCGTGGCGCACGATGCGATCCCCCGCCGGTCGTCGACCCTGGCCGACGACGCGTTCACCTCCGCCCGTCCCGAACCGGCGCGCGGCGGCCCGGCCGACCGGCGCTGGACCGACGGCGTCATGCCCGCCGGGACGGCCGAACGTCGAACGACCGTTCGGTTCTCGGCGGCGCCTCCGACCGCAGCTGGGCCAGCCGCCGCACTCCGGCGCCCGCCGGCCGCGGCGATCCCGGTCGGCCCCGGTCCCGACGTCCCGATGCCCGGCCAGATCATGGAGCCGGCCCTGCCGCTGACCGGCGTGCCGCCCGAGCGACCTGCCGAGCCCCGCGCCGAGCTGGTCGGCGTCCCGGTCTCGTCGGGCACCGACCCGATGCTCACCGCGATGCGCCTGCACTACCTGCCGCAGACCCGCCGGCGCCACGCGGCGGCTGGCGCGGCGGCCGTGGCTCCGGCACTGGCCGCCAGCGTCGAACGGGAGGCAACCCCGTCCCGGCCGCCGACCGCGGTCGGGCTGCTCGATCGACCGGCCGGTGCCGGCGGCGACCAGGCCGCGGCGGCCCCGGCCTCGGCGCCGGTGGAGCGCTGCGCCGAGGAACGGCGGCTGGCCGAGGAACGCTGCGAGCTCGCCACCCGGGCCCGCGCCCAGGCCGACGTCGCCGCCGATGCGCTGCGCCAGGCCCAGCGCGCCTACGAGGCCCACGAGGCGGCCGCGCTCGAGGCGGCATCGTTGTCCGACGCCCGCTCGATCCATGCCGCCAAGGAGGCCGCCCAGGGCGGGTTCCGATCGGCGGTCCGCTCGGCCGCGGACCCGGACTCGCTGGAGGCCGCGGCGCGTGACTGGCTGACCGAGATCAACCGGATCAACACCGAAGCCAAGGATGCTGCCGCGCGCGCGACCCGCGAGCATGCCGCCGCGGCCGAGATCGGCGCCATGCTCGACCGGCTCGGGCTCGAGGCGGACGCGGCCCGGATCGGGGCCGACAACGCGGACGCGGCGTGCGTCGCCGCCCGGGCCGCCGTGGCCGACTGCGACGAGCGCGCCATCTCCGACGCCGCGGCGTTCATGCCCCCGCCCCCGCCGCCGGCGTCGCCGCTGCCGGGCCTGGCCGACGACGAGACCCTCGGGCATGCGCTCGAGGCCGGCGGTGCGCCGCGGATCTTCCGGCTGCTCCACGGCGACCGGGTGGCGATGACGACGGTCGTGACCGCGCTCGCCGGTGACGACGCCGACGCCCGGCGGCGCTGGCAGCTCCACCTGACCGGCCTGATCGAGGCGATCATCGCCGACGCGATCCAGGCCGCCTACCTCGAGTTCCCCGACGAGCACCCGTTCTGGGGCTCGTTCACGCGGATCCAGAACCGCGACATCAGCCAGGCCCTGTCGTCGCTCGGCTTCCGCTTCGACGGGCTCGGGGGCTGGACGGACAACCGGATCCCGGCGCAGCGCGACCTGTCGCTGGCGCTCGGCTACGCCGGTCTCGACCCGATGCGCGTCCGCCACTGGCCGAACGAGGAGGCGACGGCCGAGCTGTACCACGACGTGGCGGTCGCCGCCGACGAGTACCTCGCGGGCGTGGCCGGCGACCTGACCCTGGCCGAGATGGTGGCCATGCTCGGGCGCCGCGCAGACGGTCTGGCCGACGTCTGGAACCAGTGGGGCCGCATCCGGCCGCTGCTGCTCGAGGAGACCTGACCGGCCGTCAGCCGGGACCCGGTCAGCCGGGCCCTTCGTCCTCGTCGTCGTCGATGACCACCAGGCGGAGCGCCTCCGCCGCGGCCACCCCGATCGCCGCGCCTTCCTCGGTCGCCCAGGACCGGATCCGGTCGGCCAGCCCCTCCGGGTCGTGGATCTGGCTGGCGTGCGCGCGCAGGGCATCGATCTTGCGCTCGAGCGTGCCCGACACGTCGACCCAGGTGTCGGCCCGCTCCGACCAGAACAGGTAGATCCGCCGGACGCGGTGGGCGGCCAGCCCCGACTTCGCCAGCCACGGGAAGGCCATCGGGTTGCGGGCGGCCGGGTAGACCGCGTCGACGGCCGCGATCCCGGCCGCGCGGTGGTCGGTGTGGTTGACCCCGCCGCCCTTGTAGAACAGCGTGTCGGGATCGGTCGCGAAGACGGCGTCGGGTCGGAACGTGCGGATCTCGCGAACGAGCTGCTCGCGCAGGGCAGGTCGTTGGCGAGCGCGCCGTCGGGGCCGTGGAGGAAGGTCACCCCGGCGTAGCCGATGATCGCCGCGGCGTCCCGCTGCTCGGTCTCCCGCAGTGCGGCCAGCTCGAGCGGGTCGGCGTCGGGGTCCTCGCCGCCGGCGTCGCCGCTCGTGCAGCACACCAGCCAGCCCTCGGCGCCGTCGTCGATCCAGCGGGCCGCGGTGGCGGCCGGGCCGAAGTCGGCGTCGTCCGGATGGGCGGCGATGACCATGAAGCGAGCCGGTCGCCAGTCGTGGGCGACGGGCGCGGCGGGGGCCGGGTCGGTCACGCGGGTGGCGGGGCCGCCGCGGGCGGCGCGATCCGTGGACCGGTCACGAGACGCGGGCTGCCTGTGCCTCGTCCAGCGCGGCGAGGACGTCCGCGGCGTGGCCCTCCGGCTTGACCTTCGCCCAGACCCGGGCGATGCGGCCCTCGGGGTCGACCAGGAACGTGGTCCGTGCGGTGCCCCAGTACGTCTTGCCGTAGTTCTGCTTCTCGACCCACGAGCCGTACGCGTCGGCGACCTCGTGTGCCTCGTCGGCGAGGAGCGTGAACGGCAGGTCGAACTTCTCGCGGAAGGCCCGCTTCGAGGTGGCGCCCTGCGGGCTGATCCCCCACACGTCGGCGCCGCGCTCGTGGATCGTCTCGTTCGAGTCGCGGAACTCGCACGCCTCGACGGTGCAGCCGGGCGTGTCGTCCTTGGGGTAGAAGTACAGGATCGTCCAGCGGCCGCGCTGGTCGGCGAGACGGTGGATGGCGCCGGTCTCGTCGGGCAGGGCCACCTCGGGCGCGACGTCGCCGACGGCAGGCATGCTCATGGTCAGAGGGTAGCAGGCGACTCCACGACGAGCAGCAGCCCGTGCCGGACGACCACCTCCGCGTCGGCCGACTCGCGGACGTTCGACAGGCCGCGCGCACCGCCCGGTGGCAGCGGCTCGTCGGCCAGCGGGTAGGCCAGGCCGCGGGTCGTCACGCCCTTCGACGCCGGGGCCCATCGGCAGCAGCGAGACGAGGTCGCCGACGCGCCCGGGGAGTGGCCGCCGGACCGGCTCGCCGCCCGGGCCCGGGGCCCGGACGAGCGTCAGCCGCGAGCGGCCGTCGAGGATCGCGGCCGGGCGATCGCCGAGCTCCGGCATGGCCAGCAGCCCGACGTTGGCCAGCGCGTGGTCGATCCGTCGGCCGCCGAGCGCACCGACGATCACGACGCCCTCGGCGCCCAGCCGGAGCGCGGCGACGACCGCGAGCTCCGTGTCCGACTCGTCCTTGTCGGGCGGCGACCGGTCGATCGGCACGCCCGCGGCCTCGAGCTCCGCGATCCCGGCCTCACCGAGCGAGTCGCCGTCACCGACCCAGCGGTCGATGGTGACCCCGAGCGGTCCCGCCAGCCGCGCGCCGCCGTCGGCCGCGACCACGAGGCCGATCGCCGCGTCCCAGCCGGGCCACGCGCGGTCGAGCTCGTCACGCGACGGTCCGTCGCCGTCGGCCAGGATCAGCGCCTCCACCGCGCGATGCTACCCCGCCGGACCCGGCCGCCGCGGTCGCGATGCTAGACTCCGGCCGTGCCCACGGCCTCGCTCCAGCCCGCGATCCAGCGCGTCGTCGACGCCGCCGCCGTCAAGGGCGTGACGATCGAGGTGACCGTCTTCGACGAGTCGACCCATACCGCCGCCGAGGCGGCCGCGGCGCTCGGCACGGAGCTCGGCCAGATCGTGAAGTCCCTCGTCTTCGTGGTCCCCACCGCCGACGGCCCGGCCCCGCTGCTGTGCCTGGTGGCCGGCCACAACCGCGTCGACGTCGCGCGCCTGGCGGCCGTGTCCGGGGCCGCCGACGTCCGGCGCGCGTCCGCCCGCGAGGCGCACGACCTGACCGGCTTCGCGATCGGCGGCATCCCGCCGATCGGCCACGACCGGCCGATGCGGGCGATCATGGATCCGGACCTCGGGCGCTATCCGGTCGTGTGGGCCGCGGCGGGGCTGTCGACCGCGGTCTTCCCGGTCCCGCCGGGCACGCTGCGCATCCTCGCCAACGCGACCGTGGCCCCGATCGCCGAGGAACGCTCGGACGACGACCGCGGGGTCGTGCCGGCCGTTGCCGGCCCGTCCGGCGGCGCGGTGGCGACGGCCGGCGGCCGGCCCGACGGCGGGCGGTCCGAACCGCGCTGATGGCCGCGCCCGATCCGGCGGCACCCACGCGGCCGAGCGAGCCGCGAAACGCGACGATCACCTACCCCGGAGGCCTGCGCGCCCGCTGGCGGTGGGGCGGCAGCGGCTCGGCGGCCGCGGTCTTCGCGCTGTCCGAGGCGGGTGTCGAGCCGATCGACCTCGGTCCGCGCGTCGCCTCGAACCCGGACGACGCTGTGCCGCGCCGAGCTGCACGTCGAGGGCCCGCGCGGCGCCTGGACGGTTCGCTTCGCGTCGCTCATCCACGACGAGCCCCGGGCGCTCCACTGGGATGACCATGCCCTCCTGGTGGTCGCCTATGGGTTCCACACCTACGGGCTCGAGACGGCGTCGGGCGTCGCGCGCTGGGACCATCGCTCGGCGACGCCGCTGATCGCCCTGCTCGGCTCCTCCCGGCTCGCCCACGTCATCGTCCAGGCCGAGATCGAGACGTTCGCGATCGAGGCCGACGGGACCGTCGCCTGGCGGGTCGCCCACTCGGACGTGGTCACGGCCGCCGAGCTGGTCGGCGGGCGCCTCGTGCTGACCGGGTTCGACGGCAAGGTGCGCGCTGCGCTCGACCCCGCCACCGGCCGGTCGAGCGACTGAGGGGCTGGTCGCGGCACAGGACGGCTGGCCGGCTGCCCGCAGTGTGGACGGACGGTGGATAACTCCGGCAATCCGTCCAATTCGGTGGACGGACCGCCTTGACCCGTCCGAATGCCGGCCCCTACCGTTGGTCCCAGCCCGGAGGGGTCGAGCGTCACTAACGGCTGAGATCGCCTCAAGGCCCACGTGGCGCGGAGGTTCCTTCGGGCCCTTTGCTGCCCGGCGCGTATCATCGCCGCCGTGTCCCCCCTCATCCCGCTGGTCGCCGGTCTCGTCGCGCTCGCCGCGGGGATCCTCGTCCTGCGCACGTACGGTCCGCGCTATCGCGTCGGGCGCCTGCTCGCCTCGACGCCCGAGGTGTCCGTCGCCGAGGCGCGCGCACTGGCAAGCGGCTCCCCGCGCTATGTCCGGGTCCGCGGCCGGATCGATGCCGAGAACGAGTTCGAGGACGACGCACACCGGCCGCTCGTCTTCCGGCGGACCCGCCTCCAGCTCCGCCGGGAAGGCCGCTGGGTGTCGTTCGAGGACAACCGCGAGCGCGTGCCGTTCGAGCTCCGCGAGGGCCTCGACGCGATCGCCGTCGACGATGCCGCCCTCGACGTCGGGCTCGTGGTCGTGCCGCGCGAATCGGTCGGCACGGCCGCCGACCTGCGCCGACCGCGTCCCGGCCGGAACAGCGCCGGACGCGCCCGCCCGCCTGTTGATCGAACAGGTCTCCTCGGTCGAGCACGCGATCGTGACCGGAGTCCCCGGCCTCGACCCGTCGGGGGCGCCGCGGCTGTCGGCGGGGCTCGGCCGGCCGCTGGTGATGACCACGCTCGAGCCCGCCGAGGCGATGCGGATCCTGGTCGAGGGCGAGCGCCGCCGCCCGCTCATCGCGGCGACCTGCCTGGCCGGCGGAGCCATGCTGCTGACGCTCGGCCTGGTGCTCGCGGTTGGCGAGGCGCTCACGTGAGGCGACGGGCCGGCGGCATGGTCCCGATGCTGGCCGGAGCCGTGACCGGCCTCGTGGCCTGGCTGGTCTCGGCCGCGGTCGTCGTCGCCGCATCGCCCAGCCCGGCGCCCGGTGCCGCCGACCCGCGCAGCTCGGGCCAGGGACCGGGGCTGGTCGGGGATCCGCTGTTCGCGCTGGTGGCGGTCGTGGCGATCGGCCTGCTGTCGGTCGGCGCGACGCTCGCCTGGGTTCGGTTGACCGCCCGCCGGAGGGCGTAAACCCGGCGGGACCTTCGGACTATTGGCAAGATCTGTGAGATTGGTAGGCTCGGCAGGTCAACTTCACATTTCTTCTATGAGTCGTGCCGACCACCCTTCCGTCACGCCCTACGGACGCGACCCTCTCGGTCACCAAGGCCGCGAGGCTGCTTGGCGTGCACCCGAACACGATCCGGGCGTGGAGCGACGCCGGCCGGCTGCGCTCGTATCGGATCAATCCGCGCGGTGACCGCCGCTATCGGCTGGGCGACCTGCAGCGGTTCATGGCCGCCGCCGAGACGGGGCCGGCCGATGGCGTGCCGACGGTGCCGACCGGAGCGTGGGGCGGCCGGCGCTCGATCGACCCGGCGGCCGTCGCCCGCTTCGCGCCCGCGCGCCGGGCCGAGCTCGCGGTCGCCCGTCCCGATCCGCTCGACGTCGAGCGTCATCACCTCGACCTGCAGGTCGCGTCGACGCTGACGCGCCTGGTCAACGCAGGCGACGACACCGACGACGTCCTGCTCGCCGTCGGCGAGGCGCTCCGCGACGCCTACGGGCATCACCTGGTGGCGATCTGGGAGCTCGTCGGCGAGCGGCTGGCGCCGCGGGCCGTCGCGGTCGCGGAGCCAGGCGCGGATCGGCCGCCTGGTGGATGTGCCGCGCTCGTTCGGGATCCTCGGTCGAGACGCTGACCCTCGCCGCCGGCCACGGGCGCGCGAGTCGCGGACCGCTGCCCGGCGTGCTCGTCGCCGAACCCAGCGACGAGAGCGGCCCGAGCCTGCTGCCCGACGGCCATCCCGAGCTCGCCGTCGCGATCCCCGGCCGCGCTCGCCGTGGGGCGTCCTGCTCGTGGTCGGCGAGGGCGCCGGCTCGTTGTCGGAGCCGGATCTCGAGCTGGCCCGCGTCGCGGCCGACGCGATCGGGGCGATCGTCAGCGGCGCCCAACGCGCCGACGAGGTGGCCCACCTGCTCCATCGCGCCGAGGCACTCCGCCGGGTGGCGACCGACATCGGCAGCCGGCTCGACCTCGATCGGATCCTGGCCGGCCTGGTCGACCACGCGATGGTCCTGTTCGACGGCGACCGGGCGGCGGTCTACCTCCAGCACGATGACGGCGACGTGACCGCCGAGGTCAGCCGCGGCCTGTCGACCGGCTACCTGGCCAGCATCCGGAGCATCCGGCCGCGCTCGCTGGCGGCCGCGGCGATCGCCGCCCGACGCCCGCTGTTCGCCGTCGACTACGCGCGCGACCCGCGCGCCGAGGACGTCCGGGCGGCCGTGGTCCAGGAGGGCTTCGACACGCGTCTGCACCGCGCCGCTGCTCGACGGCACCGAGCTGCTCGGGCTGCTCAACGTCTACCACGACCGGCCGCACCAGTGGACCGACGACGAGATCGAGACCGTCGGCGCAGCTCGCGACCCAGGCCAGCGTGGCCATCCGTGCCGCGCAGGACTACGAGCGGATGGCGACCTGGACCGCCCAGCTCCAGTCGATCCAGCAGCTCGGCGCGCGGCTCAGCCGGCTGGGGAGCGTGGCCGAGATCGGCCAGGCGATCGCCACCGAGCTGCGCCAGCTGATCGACTACCACAACGCCCGCGTCTACCGGCTGCGTCGGCCAGGACCTCATCCCGGTCGCGATGCGTCGGCCAGGTCGGCGAGTACGTCGACGAGACGCCCGACCAGCTGCGCATGTCGCGTCGGCGAGGGGATCACCGGCTGGGTCGCCGAGCAGCGGATCGCCCAGAACCTCGGCGACGCCGCCGCCGACCCGCGGGCGAACACGATCCCGGGGACCGAGGACGACCTCGACGAGTCGATGCTCCTCGCGCCGATGCTGTTCGACGACCAGGTCCTCGGCGTCCTCGTGCTCTCGAAGCTCGGGCTCCACAAGTTCACCGACGACGACCTGCGGCTGCTCGTGATCTATGCCAGCTTCGCGGCCCAGGCGATGGCCAACGCCGACACGACCGAGCGGCTCCGCGAGCAGTCAGCTGGCGCTCCAGCAGCAGCTCGCGCGGCCAGCGCGAGCTCCTCCAGATCACCGAATCGATCCTGACCACGCTCGACGCGCGGGGCGTGCTCGAGAGCATCACCGAGCGGCTGGCACGGCTGATCGCCTCGGACAACGTCGCGATCGAGGTGGTCGACCCGGCGACGGCGCTGCTCACGCCGCTGACCGCCCGCGGCGTCCACGCGGCGCGCTACCTCGAGCCGTGGGAGCCGGGCGAGACCGGCGTCGCGACGTGGGTCCTCGAGCACAACGAGCCGGTGCTCGTCGACGACGAGCGGAACGAGCCGCGGGTCAACCACTTCCGCGACGACATCGGCCCGATCGACGGCAGCCTGATCGTCGTCCCGCTGCGCGGCCGCGGCGGGGCGATCGGCGTGCTGACCATCGAGCGGCTGGGCCTCGGCAACACGTTCTCGGCCGAGGAGTTCGAGCTGGTCCAGCTGTTCGCCGCGCAGGTGTCGATCGCGCTCCAGAACGCCGAGGTCTTCCAGGCCGTCGAGATCCGCGCCCGGACCGACGACCTGACCGGCCTGCTCAACCACGGCACGTTCCAGGAGTGGCTCGACCGAAGCGCCCGCGACGGGACGCCGTTCAGCCTGATCATGCTCGACCTCGACGACTTCCGGTCGGTCAACAACGACCTGGGCCACCAGGCCGGCGACCGGCTGCTGCGCCAGATCGCCGACGAGCCTCGTCCGCGCCGGGCGCGACTCGGACCTCGTCTTCCGCTATGGCGGCGACGAGTTCACGTTCCTGCTGCCCAACACGGACGCCGCCGGGGCGCTCCAGGTCGCCGAGCGCGCGCGCGCCGCGGTCGCCGCCACCGACGGCACGGTGAGCGCGTCGGTCGGCGTGGCGACGTTCCCGACCGACGGGGCCACGGCGACCGAGCTCCTGCTGGCCGCCGACCGCGCCTGCTACGTCGCCAAGCGCGGCGGCCGCGACCGGATCGTCACCGCGGACGAGGGCCTCGCGCTCGCCGCCGAGCTGTCGCTCCAGGCCCCGACCCCGGTCGACTCGGCCACGACGGGCGGCGGCTGACCGCCCGTCACCCCGTTTTCGGCCCGAGGCGTCACCATGGTCCACATGGGAAGCCGACGGTCTGGCTCTGGCTCCTGGTCGTCAGGCCTGGTCGCCTGCCTGGTCGCCGCGTGCGTCCCCGAGCCGGCCGCCCGTGCAACGCCATCGCCGGGCGAGGCGACGGCCGTGCCCGACGCCCGTCGCCACCCCGGCCGGCCCGACGCCGACCCCGTCCTTCGTTCGCCCGACGCCGACCCCGCAGCCGACGTTCTTCGTGTACACCGTCGTCTCGGGCGACACCCTGGTCGGCATCGCCCGGAAGTTCGGGACCAGCGGCCGGAGCATCGCCTACTGGAACCGGGTGACGTACCCGTCGCTCGACCCCGATTCGGCAGGCTACAAGCCCGACCGGCTGGACATCGGCTGGGTGCTCCGGCTCATCCCCAATCGCGAGGTCGATCCCGAGAACCTGCCGCCCGGCCCGGACGACACCCCCGCACCGTCGGCGGCGGCGGTCGCCGGCTGACGTCGACCCGGCCCGGCAGCGCCGGTGAGGCGTCCGGGAAACGCCGAAGCGGCGCCGGGAGGAGGCACGGCGCCGCTTCGGGAAGAGAGGACCGGCGGGTGGAGGGGTCGCCGGTCCCGTGATGTAATCGAGGATCAGTCCGGTCGCTTGCCTAGCCCGTCTCCGGCACCGAACCGCCCGAGCTGGCGCATCCGACGCAGGAACAGCAGATCGTTGACTTGCTTGAGCGACCAGCGCAGGTCGCTGGTCGGCAGGCCGCAGATGAACGCCGTGAGGCTCGATGCCTCAGCCGGCTCGAGGCCCTTCATGAGGAGCAGGCGGTAGACCGCCCGGGTCGCCGGGATCGACGGCCCCGATGCTTCGGTCGTCGTCGTGGTCAGGCTGGCCGGGCCGGAACCATGCCCTGGCACGGATACCGCCGCGACCGGCGGCGGTGACGAGGCGAGGCGAGATGATCGCCCGTGACCCCGTGAGCCGCGCTGTGCCTGTCCGGCCATATCCCACCAAGAACCCTCTATCCCTCGGTCGCCGCCCGGACCCCCCGGTTCAGTGCGGTAGGGGCATGTTCGGCGGTAGCGCGGGCGGGCGACGATGACCCTGCGGTCCCACCGTGGACCGGTACTTGCGGATCGCGCGCTCGGCGGGATCGGCCGCGCGTGCCGATAGACTCAGCGGCATGCGGGTCCGCCGATTTCGAGCTGCGGCTCATCGCCATCGCCCTCGTCGTCGCCTGGTCGGTGGCGGCGGGCCTCGTCCTGCTCGCCTACCGGCCCGGCGGGCCGTTCGACCTCGTCGTCGGGCTGACCGCGATGATCGCCGATCGCGATCGCGCTGGCCGGCGCGATCTGGCCGCCGGTCGCACGCGGCGAGCACGCCTTCCCCGCGATCGTCGTGGCTCGGGATCGGCGCGCTGCTCTGCCTCGTGCCCTCCATCGCGGGCGTCGTCACCCAGCTGCTGGCGTATGGGTCGCGGACGCTCCTGCCCTCGGCGGAGGCTGCCTACCCGTGGCTGCTGGCGCTCCTTGCGACGAGCCTGTTCAGCGGGATCGGGGTCGCCCGCCGGCTGTCCGGCGGCGACGGCGCCGCGCGGACCCCGGCTGGCCGGCGGGGTCGCCATCGCGCTGTTCGTGACGACGCTTGGCGACGATCGCCTTCTCGGCCGTCGCGGTCGCCAACGACCTGGCCCTGCGCGACGCCGCCGTGAGCGTGTCGCGGTTCGGCCCGACCGCCGGCGAGCCCGTACCGCCGTTGTGCGACGGGCCGCTCAGTCGCCGGCGCCTCGGCCCGTCTCGAGCTGCACCTGTCGGGGGCGGTCGACCTTCACCCGGTCGGATCGGTCGACCTGAGCGGGATGCGGGTGGGCAGGGACTTCCGCTGGCGGGCCTACGTCGCGACGAGCCGCCAGCTCGGGCAGTACGGCGCGGCGCGGGTCGGTGACCGGGCCTGGACCGTCGCGCCGGGAACGAGCTGGCGGACGACCGGCGCGGCCGAGGTCCAGGACGACCAGGTCGACGCCCAGGCGCTCGAGGCGGCCCTGACGCCCGGCTACCGGGCGACGGCCGAGGACCGCGGCCTCGAGGTCATCGAGGGTGCCCGGGCGCGGCGCTGCCGGATCGCGGTCGACGGCGAGGTCTTCGCCGCTGCCTTCCCGCAGGTCAGCTGGCTGGTCGGCTCGACCGACCTGCATCGCTGGCGCGGCCAGCTCGACTACTGGATCTTCGCCGACGGCCAGCTCGGGCAGGTCGCCGGAAGCCTCAACGGCGAGGCGTTCGAGCATCGAGCCGGACGCCCTGCTCGGCACGATCGACGTCCGGCTGACGGCCACGGAGCGAGGCCACGATGCGGTCATCTATCCTCCCGGGCCATGACCCTCGACGACGAGCCCGGGCGATACGCCTCCAAGCGCGACCGGCTGGCCCGGCTGACGCGCCTCGTGGCGATCCTCCAGGCGCACCCCGAGGGCATGCGCACCGGTGACATCGCGGCGCGGGTCGGGATGTCCGTGCGGACCGTGTATCGCGACCTGACCGCGCTGCAGGAGGAGCTCCGCCTGCCGGTCTGGGGCGAGGACGGGACGCTGGGGGATCGACTCGGAGAAGGCCTTCCTGCCGCCGCTCAAGCTGACCCAGGCGGAGGCGATGGCCGTCGTCCTGTCGGCCCGCCTGATGGTCCGCTACGCCGACAAGTACGACCCGGACCTGGCGGCCGCCTTCGAGAAGCTCGAGCGCGGCCTGCCGCCGCCGCTGGCCGAGCACGTGGAGCGGACGCTCGACGGCCTGTCGAAGGCGCCGCGCGACGAGCGGTTCAGCGCCAACGTCCGGCTGCTCACCCGCGCCTGGGCCGAACGTCGCGTGGTGACCATCGACTACGAGCCGGCGCGCTACGAGAGCGGCGCGGTGCCCCGCCGGGCTACCGTCCGCCCGTTCCTGCTCGAGCCGTCGCTCCAGACCCATGCGCTGTACCTGATCGGCTTCGACGAGGAGCGCGGGGCGCTGCGGACGTTCAAGATCGAGCGGATCCGGAGTGCCGCGCTGACGCCGCGCACGTTCGAGCCGCCCGACCCGGCGGCCACGACATCGGCGCTGCGCGCGGCCTGGGACATCATCGCCGACCAGGAGCCGGTCGAGATCGTGCTCCGCTTCGTGCCGGGCGTCGCCGCACGTGTCCGCGAGGCGATCTGGCACCCGACGCAGACGCTGGACGCCGAGGCCGACGGCTCGCTGCGCTGGCGCGCGACGGTGTCGGGGACGATCGAGATCCGGCTGTGGATCCTGTCGTGGGGCGACGAGGTCGAGGTCCTCGCGCCGGCCGTCGTTGCGCGACGACGTGGCCGCCACGCATCGGCGGGCGCTCGAGCGCTATGCCGACGCGGTGCGGCGACGACGCGCGAGCACGACGCCGGCGGCCGCGACCGGTGCGGGCACGAAGCGGTGATGCGCCGCCACCCGTTCGCCGCGGTCAACCTCATCAGCGACCCGATCCACGGCTACGTCGAGCTGACGAAGCGGCTCACGGCGCCCGAATCGACCGCCGCCGGGCTGCCCGCGGAGGACGTCGCCGAGGAGGACCTGCTCGACACGGCCTGGCTCCAGCGGCTGCGCCGGATCAGCCAGCTCCAGAGCGCCCGCTGGGTCTTCCCGACCGCCGAGCACTCCCGCTTCACCCACGGCCTGGGCGTGATGCACGAGGCGGGCCTGTGGGCGCGAGCGCTCTACCCGAGCCTCCGCTCGACGCTGGCCGGGCTGGGCGAGCCGGTCCCGTCCGAGGGCCTGGCGGTCGAGACGCTGCGCATGGCCGGGCTGCTCCATGACGTCGGGCATGGGCCGTTCGCCCACTTCTTCGACGACCACGTGCTGGCCGCCTTCGACGCGCCGGCCGACGCCCGGCGGCCGGCCGGCAAGCGGCTGACCCACGAGGACCTGTCGGGCCGGATCATCGAGGACGAGCTCGGGCCGCTGCTCGCCGGCCTGCGCCGGGCGCCAGGCGCCGTCGCCGAGCGTGACGCCTTCGCCGACGACGAGGCGATCGACCCCGCGCTGGGTGTCGTTCCTCGTCTCCAAGCCGGCCCTCGCCGACCCGTCGATGCCGCGCTGGGTGCGCTGGCTCCAGCCGCTCCTGTCGGGCGTGTTCACCGTCGACAACCTCGACTACGTCCGGCGCGATGCCTACCTGACCGGCGTCGCCGTCGGCCCGGTCGACGTCGAGCGGCTGCGCCGCTATTCGTTCATCACCGAGCGCGGGCTGACCCTGTTCGAGCCGGGGCTGCCCGCCCTCGAGATGTTCCTCACCTCGCGCCGGTTCATGTACCAGCAGGTCTACTTCCACCGGACGGTGCGCGCCATCGACCTCGACCTCGCGGAGGTCTTCGGCCCGTCGATCCGGTCCATCTTCGGCGAGGCCTCGCCGGCCGACCAGCTGGGCGCCTACGCCGACCTCGACGAGTACGGCCTCCTCCATCGGGCGGCCCGCTGGGCGCGCGGCGAGGGCCTCGCCGATCGCCCGGTGCCCGGCGACGGCACGGTCAGCCCGGCCGTCGCGGCGGGCTGGCAGGCGATCCTCCTGCGCCGGCCGACGTGGCGGTCCGAGGTGGAGTTCCGGGCCGAGTACGAAGCCGGCGGGCGGCCCGAGGCCCGGATCGAGGCGCTCGGGGCCGCCGGAGCCCGGCCGCGTGGCGATCGACCTGGCCGAGGTGGACGCCCGGCCCGCCGACGCGACCGCGGCCGACGCCCTGCTCGCGATCGAGACGCGCGACGGCTCCCCGACCTCGCTCTCCGCGGCGCTCGCCTCGATCCCCGCCTACTGGCTCATCGCCCGCCGCTACCGGCGCCGCGACGTGATCCACAAGCCGTCGGCGGCGGTCGACGTGGAGTCCGGCGTGCCGATGACCGCGCCCGACGGCGCCGTCCTGCGCGCCGACGTCTACCGGCCGCGGGGCGTGACCGCTCCGCCGGTCCTCCTCCACCGCACGCCGTACGGCCGCCACCAGGCCAACTACCGTCGAGATGGCCGAGGCGATCGCGAGCCACGGCTACGTCGTCGTCGTCCAGGACCTGCGCGGCCGGTTCGAGTCGGACGGCGAGTTCGTCCCGATGTGGATCGAGGGCCGGCTCGACGGGTCCGACGGGGCGCGGGCGGTGGCCTGGGCGCAGACGCTGGCGGGCGCCGGCCCGGCCGTCGGGATGTACGGGGTGTCGTACGACGCGTCCGTCCAGTGGGAGGCCGCGGCGCTCCGGCCGGCCGGCCTCCGCTCGATCTTCCCGGGCGGGATGATGCCCGACTCGCGGAGCGTCTGGCCGGGCGTGTTCCGCGTCGGGCGCCAGCTCAAATGGGCGCTCATGCTGGCCGCAGACACGCGCCGCCGCGCCGGGCTCCCGCCACCCCACGACCGCGCCGACTCGGACGCGCTGTGGCACTCCGAGGCGGGCAAGTGGATGTGGCACGTGCCGCTCGCGTCGATCCCGGACGAGCGCCTGGCCGGAATGGCGCCCTACTGGCAGGCCTGGTTCGATCGCCACCGCGAGGACTGGAACGACTTCGGCGGGATCCCGGCGCGCATCCCGGACGTGGCGATCGGGCTGGTCACCGGCTGGCACGACCGCTGCCTCGACACGGTCGAGTTCATGACGGCGGCGCTGGCCACGCTCCCGAACAGCTGCCACCGAGCTGACGGTCGGGCCGTGGAGCCACGGCTATGCGCGGCCACGGGTCGTCGGTGACGTCGACTTCGGGCCCGACGCCGAGGACACGTACGTCCGCCAGGCCGTGGACTGGTTCGACCGAACGCTCGCGGTCGTGCCGGGGGCGACCGGCCGGCGACTCCGTCGCCCGCCCCGCGCGTCCGGCTGTTCGTGATGGGCGCGAACTGCTGGCGCGAGGCGGACCGCTGGCCGCTACCGGCCCGCGACCACGTCCTGCATCTCGGGCCCGGGACGCTGGCGAGCGCGCCCGGGGAGCCCGGCTCGATCGACTACGTCTACGACCCGCACGATCCCGTCCCGTCGACCTACTCGGCCGACTACCAGGACGCGCCGATGGACCAGCGGATCCTCGACGGGCGGGCGGACATCATCCGGTTCGTCGGGGAGCCGCTGGCCGAGCCGCTCGAGATCATCGGGGCGGCCCGCCTCGTCCTCCATGCGTCGAGCGACGCCCTCGACACCGACTGGCACGTCAAGCTCCTCGACGTCGCGCCGGACGGCCGTGCGATCAACGTCGCGACCGGGATGCTCCGGGCGCGCTGGCGCGACGGATTCGATGCCCCGCGGCGCCTGCGGCCCGGCGACGTCGTCGAATACGAGATCCGCCTGCGCCCGACCGCCAACCGGTTCCTGGCCGGGCACCGGATCCGGCTCGACGTGACCAGCAGCGATTTCCCGAACTTCGATCGCAACCACAACACCGGCGGGGACGACCCGCGATCGGATGCGTTCGTCGTCGCTCGGCAGCGGCTGTGGTTCGGCGGCGGGCGGCCATCGCGGCTGGTCCTGCCGCTCGTGGAGCTCTAAGCGAGCGTGTCGCGGCCTTCGATCGCCGTTGGTCGATAGAGAACTCTTCATCGTTCCGCACACCGCACCGTCACCGGCGGGCCCTATCGTCGGGAAGCAATCGGTCCGCAGCGACCGCGCCGCCTGAAGGAACGCCGCTCCATGGTTGAGCACTTCGCCCCCGACGACCTGTCCCTCCTCGCCGAGCGCCTCCGCCTCGGGCTCCCGCTCCGCGGCTTCGACGGCCGCGACATCCCCATCCACGACCCGGACGGCTCGATCCTCGGGGCGACCGAGGCGGCCCACGCCCTCCTGCTGTCGGCGGCCAGCCTGCTCGCGGCCGATTTCGCCGATGCCTACGTGTGCGCCGCGCTCGCCCGGGCGGGCGAGATCGAGGCGAAAGCCTGCAAGGCGGGCGACTCCCAGAGCGTGATCGCGGCCAAGGTGACGGCCGTCCTCGTCAGTGCCGCGGTCCGCGCGTCGGTCATCGCCCGTGGTCCGGACTCGAGCCCCAGTGCGCTCAACCGGGCGACCCTGTCGTGGTACGAGATGAGCCACCTCCGCCGGCGCGAGCTGCTCGACGCCGGCTGGTGGAGGATCGACGAGCGCCGCTCGGCCTGACCGATGGATCGGACGGAGGCACGAACCGTTCGCGGTATCATGCCGACCGGCCGCCCGTAGCTCAGTGGATCAGAGCGACTGACTTCGGATCAGTAGGTCGGGGGTTCGAATCCCTCCGGGCGGGCCACAATCGTCGCGAGACCGGCGTCGAGCTCAAGGGTCAGAGGCCCCGAAGGTCATGCCCTGTCGGGTAGGGCGAGCGCCGGGGGGCCGAACCCTACGAAACGGCCCGGCGCCCGACGATCGTGTAGGTCTCCATGGGGCCGTATCCACGAAGGTCGATCGGACCGCGGGGCTCCGCATCGAACGCGTCTCGCACCCTTCGCCAGGTTGCGGCGCTGACATGGACGCGGCCAGCGACGCCCTGCGACTCCAGCCGGCTGGCAACGTTCACGGTTTCTCCCCAGATGTCGAATGCAAACTTGCGGTGGCCGATCACGCCGCCGATCACCGGCCCGAATGCACGCCGACTCGGAGCTGAAGGCCGGCAATTCGGTCGGCCTCTTGCGCGGCGGCGTCGATCATGGCGAGCCCAAGATCCACGACGCGAGCTGCATGGTCTTCGAGGGGCTCGGGCAGTCCGCCCGCGGCCATGTAGGCATCGCCGATCGTCTTGATCTTTTCGAGGTCGCGCGCCGCCACGAGCTCGTCGAAACGCGCGAAGAATCGGCCGAGCACCCCGACCACGTCGTCGGCCGGCAGACGCGCGGTCAACGACGTGAACCCAACGATGTCCGCGAAGAGCACGGTGACGGCCGGATACTCATCGGCGATCGTCCGCTCACCGGCGAGGAGGCGCGAGGAGATCGACCGCGGAAGGACGTTGAGCAACAGCGCGTCGGCCCTGTCCTTCTCGAGCCTCAGCGCGTCGCCCTGTTGGGTGATGACGATGTCCTGATAGAAGACGCGACGGCGTGATTGCTCGAGGAGTCGCAGAGCCAGGAGGGTGCCGATCACCGCGGCTCCGAAGATGAACGCGTCGACCAGGAGGTTGCCCCGACCCGGATAGAGGATGGCAGCGACGACGAAGCCGGCGGTGAGAACCGCCGAGCGCCACGCGGCAAAGATGAAGCCGGTGCGTGCCACGAAGCCGAAGACGAACAGCAGCATGATCGCGCTGATCCCGTATCCCGGCAGGACGCCGCCGGTGAACGCAAGCCACAGGATGACCAGCCCGTTCACGGAGGTCAGAACGGAGATGATCAGGTGCTGTCGATCCAGCGTCGCCGCCCGGGTCGAACGCAGGAAGGCTGCCAAGTTCAGCACCGCCATCGCGAAACACGCGGGGATTGCACGATCGGGAGGAATGGGGGTGCCCGTCGGAATGACGATGGCGGCCAACAGCCACAGGACCGCCGCGGCACCGGTAGCGATGCGGAATCCGCTCAGGCTCTCCGCGCCTGCCTGGCGTTGATACAGGCGTTCAACCCGGTCGTTGAGGAACCGCAGCGAGACTCGCCTGAGGGCCCCGCCATCGGCATCGAGCTCGGTCGTCGGTCGATCTGTCGGCGTGGACGTCTCGCGCGCGCCGGCTGAAACCTCGCCGCCATCGGGACGGGCAATGTTCCTGGGCCTGAGCCGAACAGTTCTTGTCACCTGTCCACGCCTTCGTTGATCCGGATGCTCTGCGCTGCCGCGACTGCGAAGCCCAGCCTACATGCCGTCCCCCGGCAGCTGGTCCTCCGACCGGCACAGCTCACCGACGGCTCAGGCCCTTCGTGCATCGGCCGCCTGCACCGCCTGTGCCGCCTCCACCGCCCGGATGGACGTTGCCGTGGATCTTGCCGGGTCCGATCCGGTCGATGAGCCCGTCCGCCGCCAGCACGTCGGACACGTTGGGCTTCACACGGGCCAGCCGCAGCTCGATGTCGTTCGGCTTCGGTCAGCTCGAGCAGTTCGCTCATCTTCGCCGCACCTTGTGAGTCCACGAAGTTCACGCCCTCGAGGTCGAGGACGACCGCGTGCAGCCCGGGCTGGCTCGCGAGGATCGCACGGACGCGCTCGTCCAGCGCCGCCGCCGTCGCGAAGAACAGGCCGCCGTCGATGCGGATCACGGCCACGCCCGGGTCGGTCTCGTCCTCGGGATGCTCGGCGAGATCCCGGTACACCTGCGTGCCGGCTTCCCGACCCGAGGATCGGCATCGACGGCCGGGTCGCGACGTTGATCAGCCAGAGCAGCGACAGGACGATCCCGACGACCACGCCGAGGAGCACGCCGACGGACAGCACGCCGAGGACGGCCGCAACCGCGATCCAGAAGTCGAACCGCTTCACCCGGCGAAGCCGTCGGAACTCGGCGAGGTCGATCATCCCGAACACGACCGCATCGATGATGATCGCGGCCAGGACCGCCTTGGGAAGCTCGGAGAACAGCGGCGCGAACAGGATCAGCGTGCCGAGGACGACCCCCCCGGTGGCAAGCGAGGCGACTGGCGTCCTCGCCCCGGCCGACTCGTTCAGCGAGCTCGCCGAGAGGCTGGTCGAGACCGGCATGCCCTGGAACACGCCCGCGCCGAGGTTGGCCATCCCCTGGGCCACCGACTCCTGGTCGAGGTCGACCCGATACCGATGCTTCGTGGCGAACGCCTGCGCATCGCCCGCCGTCTGGGAGAACCCGATCAGCAGGAGCGCGAGCGACGCGATGACGATCACCGGAAGGTTCTGCGACACGAGCTCGAGCGACGGCACCTGCGGAAGGGGCAGGCCGCGTGGCACGGGCCCGACCAGCGCCACGCCGCGCGCGCCGAGGTCGAGCAGGACCGAGCTCGCAAGGCCGCCGACTACGAGGACGAGGGCGCCGGGGACCTTCGGGAGCGCGAACCGGAGCCCCAGGATGACGGCGAGGGCGACGAGCCCGACCAGTAGGGTCGCGGGGCTGAGATCGCCCAGGCCGCGAGCCCATGATGCGAGCTCCTGCCACGCGTTCACGCCGTCGGAGGAGGTCCCGGTGAGCTTTGGCAGCTCGCCGATCACGACGTCGATGGCGGCGCCGGCCAGGAAGCCGGTCACGACCGCCCGCGAAAGGAAGCTCGCGAGCCAGCCGAGCTTGAGGACGGCGACCAGCAGGAACAGGGCCCCGGTCGCGATCGCGATCGCCGCCACCAGCTGGGCCGCGTCGAGGCCAGTCGACCCGGTCACCAGCACTGCACCACCGGCCACGGCCGCGAGCGACGAGCTCGGCCCGGTCGAGATGTGGCGGGACGTGCAGAAGATCCCGTAGATGATCGCCGCGGCGGCCGCCGCGTACAGCCCGTTCTCCACCGGGATACCGGCGATGCCCGCGTAGCCGAGGTTCTTCGGCACGATCATCGCCGCCACCGCGATGCCCGCGATCACGTCGCCGCGGAGCCACCGGCGATCGTACCTTCCGGCCCAGTCGAGGATCGGGACGAACCGCGCCAGTCCACGCGAGGGTGTCGGCGGTGCAGCGCGCATCCGAGGAAGTTTCCCACCTCCGGCCCCTCGACGCACGCAACCCGGACGCTCAGTCCATCCCTCCGCGTGGCCACCCACGTACCATCGACACCGTGGGACCGACTCGTCGATGCTGAGGCCGCGCAGCGATACGAGGTGCGCGACGGCGACGAGCTCGCGGGCTTCCTCGACTACATCGTGAAGCGGGATCGCATCGCGTTGATCCACACCGAGGTGCTGCCCGGCCACCAGGGGCGCGGCCTCGGCGGCGAGCTGGCCAGGTTCGCGCTCGACGACGCCCGAAGGCGCGGCCTCAGGGTGATCGCGACCTGTGAGTACGTCCGGTCGTACGTCGAACGGCATCCCGAGACGCACGACATCGTCGTGGGCATGTCGCGCTAGCCCCGCGCCGCGCGAAGCCGCGGCAGGACGTCCGACGCGATGCGCTCGAACGTCGGGACCTGGCGCTCGTCGAGCGGGTAGTAGAGATCGATCTCGTCGACGCCCAGCTCGAGGATCCGACCGGTCATCTCCTCGAACCGGTCGACCGACTCGTAATACGCCATCGAGCCGCCTCGCGGCCGGGCCGTCGCATCGAACATGAGGTACGCCGCGCGCAAGGTCGCCCGATCCCGGCCGACCGCCTCGCAGTACCCGCGCATCGCCTCGAGGCGCCCCCGTGTCTCCTCGACCTGCTCGTCGAACGATTCGGCGAAGGACATGCTGTTCCAGGTGTCCGCCTGGCGCGCCGCGACGCGCATGAGGACGGGCCCCATCGCGGCGATCGTGATCGGCGGTCGCGGGACCTGCACCGGACGGGGGTTCACCGTCGCCCCGTCGACCCGGTAGTAAGTCGCCGGCGAACGAAGTGACCTCCTCGCGCAGCAGCCGATCCACGATCTGGACGTACTCGGCCAGGCGTGCGACCCGTTCCGCGGGCTCCCAATTCGGAACGCCGATCATGTCGTACGACGGGTCGCCCGCGATCCCGGTCCCGAGGCCGAGCTCGAGGCGACCGCCCGAGACGTGGTCGAGCGTCAACGCCTGGCGGGCCAGCATCGCGGGGTTGCGGAGCGCGATCTGGGTCACCCAGCTCGCCAGGCGGATCGACCTCGTGGCGCCCGCCAGCCCGGTCAAGGCCGTCCATGACTCGAACCACGGGTTCGCCGGCTTCGTCCAGTCGACGAAGTGATCGGCCAGCCCGGCGGTCTCGATGCCGAGCTCCTCGGCCCGGACGACCCGCTCCCGCAGCACCGGCCACGAGACGTTGGGGAGGAACAGCACGCCGAACCGGAGGTTGGCCATCGTCGCAGTCTGGCACGGCCGGCGGCGCCGGGGTCACGCCCCTATCCTTCGTCGATGGTGACCCTCGTCCCGATGACCGCGGAGACGTTCGAACGCTGGCGAGTGGCGGCGATCCGCGGCTACGCGGAGGACAAGGTCCGGGTCGGCGCCTGGCCGGCCGGTGACGCGCTGGCGCGTTCGGAGCGCGCGTTCGCCGAGCTGCTGCCCGACGGCCGGGCCACGGTCGGCCACGAGCTTCGCTCGATCGTCGAGGAGACCGGCGCGATCGTCGGGGCGCTGTGGTTCGGGCCGGTCGACAGCCTCGGTCCGGGCACCTGCTTCATCTGGGACATCGAGGTCGCGCCCGAGGCGCGCGGCCGGGGTCACGGTCGCGCCGCGCTCGAGGCCCTCGAGCCGATCGCCCGCGAGCTGGGGTACGACGCCATCGCCCTCCACGTCTTCGCCGACAACGACGTGGCCCGCAGCCTCTACCGCTCGTCGGGGTACGTCGAGACCGACGTGTCGATGCGGAAGCATCTCGGCTGACGGCCGCGCCGCCGCTGGGCGGCCGTGACGGCACGCGCTACGATCAGCGCACGAGATGGACGACGAGGCGGTCCGGAACGAGGAATGGCGGGCGATCCTGACGGGGCAGGACCCGGGACCTCCTCCGTCTGCGGCGCTCCTGATCGGTGCCGGCTACGAGCTCCGGCCGGTCACGATCGCGCGACCCGCCGGGCGGCGACCGATCCGCGTCCTCGCCTCGCTGGGGCTGCTCGTCGCGCTGGTCCTGCTCGCCAAGCCATGGGCGGAACGGCCGTTCGCCGGCGACCGACGGTCAGGTCCTCGAGCCGGCCGCGGCGGCGACGGAGGCCATTCCCGCCCGCCCCCTCCCGGTCGAGCCGGCGGCACCCGTCATCGGTTCGCTGGCGCGCCACTCGGGGACCTGGGGCGTGGGCACCGCCGGGTTGGTAGCCCGCGACCTCGGCGGGTCGTGGGTGGACTGGGCGGCGGTCACCCCCGTCGACGTCGACCCGACGGCCGGGCCCCCGGCGGCCGACGACGGTCCTCAGCCGTGCGTGGGCAGGCCGGTCGTCGGCGGCGGTCCGCTGTTCGTGGCGATCAGCAGCCCGGCCGACGTGCCGGTGGATCGGCGACTGGTGGCCTGGCGCATCGAGGACGGACAGACGATCTCGCTGGCCGATTCGATCCGCCAGGTCACGGCCGTCGGCGATACCGGGATCAGCTACCTCGTCCGGCTCGACCGTGCGCCGTGGGCGGCCGGTGCCTACGAGTTCCGCATGATCGCGGGCGACCGGGCCGTCTCGCTGGCGGTCTGCCTGGCCGCCACGCCCTGACACGGAACCGAATGGACGGCGCGGTCGTCTCCGGGGTCGGACCGCCCATCCGAGGCGGTGACGACACGAAGGTGACCAGATGCCGCAGCCCATCCGTACGCTCGGCGCACTCGCGCTCGGGGCGTCCATCGTGGCCATCGCCGCCCTGTCGGTCCGCAGTGGCCCGGTCGCCGGGGCGGCCGACGACCCGCCGGCGAAGACGATCACGGTCTCGGCGACCGGCAAGGTGACCGTCGTCCCCGACGTCGCGAGGGTCTACCTCGGCGTCACGGTCGGGAAGCCGACGGTCAAGGCTGCTCGCGAAGCCGGCGCCCGGGCCATGACCGACATCCTGGCGGCGCTCAAGGGCCTTGGGATCGCCGAAGCCGACATCCAGACCACGGGCCTCAACCTGTCGCCGCAGTACGGCAGTGGATCCCGGCCGAACGTGGTCGGGTACCAGATCAGCGAGCAGATCGAGGTCACCGTGCGCGATCTCGACAAGGCCGGCGACGTGGTCGACACGGCGATGGCCCGGGGCGCCACCGACATGAACGGAATCTCGTTCGAAGTGTCCGACCCGGTGAGGGCCCAGAACGACGCCCGCGCGGCCGCCGTCGAAGCGGCCCGGACGAGCGCCCAGGTCCTGGCGAAGGCCGGCAACGTCTCGCTCGGGGCCGTCGTCTCGATCACCGACGGGTCGGCCCCGATCCCGCCCCGACCGTATGCCTACGGCGGCCTGATGCGCGTCGAGGCCGATACGGCCACGCCGATCCAGCCCGGGACCCAGGACCTCGGCGCGACCGTCACGGTGGTGTTCGCGATCGGCTGACCCGGACCGAAACCCGGCAGCGGCTGACGAAGCCGCACGGTCCGGGGCGCGCCGCGACGCTACGCTCGCGCGATGCGATCGCCCGCCCCGGCCGAGCCGGCATCCGTGGAGTCGCCCGCGGCGAGGGTCGCGGTCGCGGCCGACGAGCGGTTCGGGATGGCCGCTGCGGTCGGCGCGGCGATCATCTACGGCGCCGCCTACCCGGCCACGGCGGTGGCGCTCCGCTCCTTCTCGCCGCTCGCCGTGGCCGGCCTGTCGTGCACGCTGGCGCTCCTCATCATCGTCGGGCTGGTGCTGGCGGGCTTCCTGCCACGCACCTCGCCGGCGTCGATGACGCGGCCGCGCCTGATCCGGCTGGTGACCCTCGCCGCGCTCGGCGGATTGCTGTTCATCGCCGGCACGAATGTCGCGGTGGCCATCAGCGGACCGACCATCACCGGCTTCGTGGCCCCGCTGTACGCGGTCTTCGCGACCCTGTTCGCCGTCCCGATCCTCGGCGAGCCAATTCGTCCGTCGACGGTCGTCGCCTTCGGGCTCGCCTTCGTCGGGACGGCCTTCCTGGCCGGCACGGTCCCGACGGGCACTCCGGCTGCCGGCGTGATCCTCGCCCTGATCGCGGCGGCGACGTTCGGGCTGTACGTCGTGCTCGCCCGCCGCTGGAGCCGGCCGTACCACCTCGACGGAACTCTCATCACGATTGCCAATCTCGTCGGGCGTGGACCGATCCTGCTCGTCGCGGCGATGGTCGCCGATCCGGGCGCCGTCGTGCCCGCCGACCCCGATCCCGCGGCCGTGCTCGCCCTGCTGACGCTCGTGGTCGGGTCGAGCACGTCGGGCAATCTCCTGTTGATGGCCTCGGTCCGACGGGTGAGCGCGGCGCGGACGTCGGGCGCGCTGCTGTTGACCCCCGTCGCCTCGGCCGTCATCGCTGCCGTGCTCCTCGGCGACGGGCTCACGCCGGGTGGGTTGTTCGGGGCGGCGCTCATTCTCGTGGCGATGGCTGTGGTCAGCGGGCTGCCCGATCGGGTTCGACGGCGGTCCGCTGCGTCCGCCGCTTGACGGCCGCCCTATGGCCCTGCCTTCGCCTCGCTGATCTCGAGCAAGTGACCGTCGGGATCGCGGAAGAAGGCTCGCACCTCCCAGGCCGATTCGACCGGCTCGGTGAGGAACGCGGCGCCGCGTGCGAGGAGCCGCTCGTACTCGGCCCGGCAGTCCGGCACGCGGATGGTCATCGAATGGCTGACGACGTCGGGGTCAGCCGGTGCGGCGAACGTGACGGTCGGCTTGTCCGCCGTGGGCCGCCACCGGTCACCAGGAGCAGCCATGTCCCGAACGCGCGGAGGACGCACGACGTCCCGCCGTACTCGCGGACCACCTCGGCGTCGAGCACGTCGCGGTAGAACGTCCGGGCTCGGTCGATCTCGGCGACGACCAGGATGTGGGTGAGCTCCATGCCGGCGCGATCGAGCTAGTTCGCGGGTCCGGCCGAGGCGCCCCCAGCGGCGGACCTCGGCGTCGATGTCGAGCGGCATCACCGCGCCGTGCTCCTCGTAGTCACCCCATGCCTCGCGTGGCACGCGCCACATGATCTCGAACTCGTTGCCGTCCGGGTCCGCGCCGTAGAGCGACTTCGAAACGCCGTGGTCGGACGCTCCGCCGAGCGCGCCGGCCTCGGACAGGACGCGCGCCGCGTCCGCGAGGTCCTCGATGGTCGGCACCTCCCAGGCGAGGTGGTACAGCCCGACCGAGCCGCGCGGCGCCCGTGGCGCCTCCGGCCCGACGGTGAACAGCCCGAGGTCATGGTGGTTGTCGCCTCCGGCCGAGCGCATGAACACGGCCTTGCCGCCGAACTCGTTGGCCACGACCTCGAAGCCGAACACGCGGCCGTAGAACTCGGCCGCCTGCGCGGCGTCGCGGACGAACAGGACGGCGTGGTTGAGGCGGGCGACGGGGATGCTCATGGCGCCAGTGTCGCCCACGGCCCGATCGCCTACAAGGCTCGGCTCGCGGCGGTATCCTGTCGGGCGACCCCAAGTGTCCCCGCGGATCGCCCCTCCGCGGCCCGTCCCGAACCCAGTCAAGGTGGTGCCCATGAAGGTCGGTGTCGCCAAGGAGACCGCGCCCGGAGAGCGGCGCGTCGCCCTGGTACCCGAAGCGCTCGGCAAGCTGACGGCCGCCGGGCTCGATGTCCTCGTCGAGCGCGATGCGGGCGCGGGCGCGGCGATCCCCGACGCCGCCTATCAGGCCGCCGGCGCGACGATCGTGTCGACCGACGACCTGTACAAGCAGGCGGACGCCATCCTGCGCGTCGCCAAGCCGTCGAGCAAGGAGGTCGGCAAGCTCCGCAAGGGCCAGGCCCTGCTCGGCCTGCTGAGCCCGCTGATCGACCCGAAGACCGCCAAGGAGCTCGCCGACCGCGGCGTGACGGCGATCAGCCTCGACGCGATCCCGCGAACGCTGTCCCGGGCGCAGACGATGGACGCCCTGTCGTCGCAGGCCAACGTCGGCGGCTACAAGGCCGTGCTCATCGCCGCCAACGAATTCGGCCGCTACTTCCCGCTGCTGACGACCGCCGCCGGCACGGCCAAGCCGGCCAACGTGCTGATCCTGGGCATCGGCGTCGCCGGGCTCCAGGCGATCGGCACCGCGCGCCGCCTCGGCGCCGTGGTCAAGGCCTACGACGTCCGGCCCGAGACGCGCGAGCAGGCCGAGTGCCTCGGCGCCCAGTTCGTCAAGCTCAAGACCACGATCGACGCGACCGGCGCCGGCGGCTACGCCCGCGAGCTGACCGCCGAGGAGCGGGCGGCCCAGCAGGCCGAGCTCAACGAGGTCATCGGCGGCATGGACATCGTGATCACCACGGCCCAGGTCCCCGGCCGCAAGCCGCCGGTCCTGGTCACCGCCGACGCCGTCGGGAGGATGAAGTCGGGCTCGGTCATCGTCGACATGGCGGCGTCCGCGCTCGGCGGCAACTGCGAGCTGAGCGAGGCCGGCGAGACCATCCAGTCACCGAAGCGGCGTGACGATCATCGCCCCCGAGAACCTGCCGGCCTCGATGCCGGCCGGCGCCTCGGCGTTCTACGCGCGCAACATCTCGGCGCTCCTGCTCGGGATGGTCAAGGACGGCGCGCTCCATCTCGACTTCGAGGACGAGGTGACCAAGGCGACCGTCATCACCCACGACGGCGCGATCCTGTCCGAGGCCGTCAAGCAAGCTGCTCGAACCGGCCCCGAAGGCCGGCCGGAGGCCAGGCGTGACGCCCGAGGTCGAGACCCTGCTCAACGCGCTGACCGTCTTCGTCCTGGCGATCCTGGTCGGCTTCGCCGTCATCAGCAAGGTCCCGGCGACCCTCCACACGCCGCTGATGTCGGGCGCCAACTCGATCCACGGGATCGTCCTCGTCGGCGCGATGCTCATCGCCGCGACCGCCGACGACCTGCCGAGCCAGGTCCTGTCGCTGATCGCCGTGCGCGTTCGCCACGATGAACGTGGTCGGCGGCTACGTCGTCACCGACCGGATGCTCCAGATGTTCCGCAAGAAGCCCGTCGCGCCGAAGCCGTCCGAGCCGGAGGCCGAGGGGTGACCGAGGACTCGGCATCATCGAGATCCTCGTCCGCCTGGCCTGGCTGATCGGGGCCGGGTGCTTCGTCATCGGCCTGATGCGGATGAACTCCCCGGCCACGGCGCGCAACGGCAACCTCGTGTCGGCCGGCGGCATGACCCTGGCCATCGGCGCGACGGCGGTCCTGATCCTCGCCCAGCAGCTGTACGGCGACGGGATCAGCGCGCCGACGTGGATCATCATCGGGCTCGGCGTGCTGATCGGCGGCGGTGCCGGCCTGTACACCGCGCGGACCGTGAAGATGACCGCGATGCCCCAGCTGGTGTCGCTGTTCAACGCGGTGGGCGGCGGCGCGGCCGCGCTGATCGCGATCGACGACTACCTCGGCCTGCGCGGCCGCGCCGTCGCTCCAGATCAACGTCGCGACCGTCCTCGACATCGTCATCGGCTCGATCACGTTCACCGGCTCGCTCATCGCGTCGGGCAAGCTGATGGGCCTGGCGATCACGCCGTCGCGACCGGTCATGATCCCGGGCGGCCGGCTCGTGACGATCGTCCTCGCCGCGGTGCGTCGTCCTCGGCGCGGCCTTCCTGTGGGCCGGCAACCTGAGCGTCCCGGTCATGGCCCTCATCCTGCTCGCGGCCCTGATCTTCGGGATCACGATGACGCTGCCGATCGGCGGCGCCGACATGCCGGTCGTCATCAGCCTGCTCAACTCGTTCACGGGCACGGCCGTCGCGATGGCCGGCTTCGTCCTCGACAACCCGGTCCTGATCATCGCCGGCGCGCTGGTCGGTGCCTCGGGCGCGATCCTGACCAAGCTGATGGCCGACGCCATGAACCGCTCGGTGCTGAACATCATGATCGGCGGGTTCGGCGGCGGGGAGGGCACCCAGACGGCCGCCGGCGGCGCCGGGGGCACGGTCCGCGAGATCGGCGCCGACGACGTCGCGATCCAGCTGGCCTACGCCCAGCACGTGATCATCGTCCCGGGCTACGGGCTCGCGGTGGCCCAGGCCCAGCACGCCGTGCGCGAGCTGGCCGAGCTGCTCGAGGCGCGCGGCGTGGACGTCAAGTACGCCATCCACCCGGTCGCCGGCCGGATGCCGGGGCACATGAACGTGCTCCTCGCGGAGGCCAACGTGCCGTACCCGCAGCTCAAGGAGATGGACGACATCAACCCGGAGTTCGACCGCTGCGACGTCGCCCTCGTGATCGGCGCCAACGACGTCACGAACCCGGCCGCGCGGCGGCCCGGCTCGCCGGTGTCGGGGATGCCGATCCTCGACGTCGACCACGCCAAGTCGATCGTGGTCATCAAGCGTTCGATGGGGCGCGGCTACGCCGGGCATCGACAACGAGCTGTACACCGACCCGAAGACCGGGATGCTCTTCGCCGACGCCAAGGAGGGGCTGGCCGCCCTGACCGCGGCGGTCAAGGCGCTCTAGGGCCGCCCGTCGGCCTCGAGCTCGACGCTGTCCCGCGCGGCGTCGCGTCAGGTGGAGGGCGCGACCTCCGCGGTCCCCGGGACCGAGAGCCGGTCGTGCGTCTCGAGCGGGGCCAGCTGGCCGAGCGACTCGGCGATGACCACCGCGTCGTCGCCCGATCTCGACCGCGAATTCGGCGGCCGGGTTGACGTAGGCATGGCCGCCGCGGTTGATCGACAGCAGCGTCGCCCCGTGCTCGTTTCGCAGCCGCGCGGAGACCTCGTTGATCGTCAGCCCGAGGTACTCGTCCGGGCACGCGGACCCGGTACAGCTCGGAGCCCTCGCCGCCGGACACGATGTCGGTCACGATCGACGACAGGCCGGGATACAGCGCGGACCGGGCGAGCAGGTGCGAGGCGACCTTCGAGGTGACCAGCAGCTCGTCGACCTCCGCCCGCCGGAAGTGCGGCTCGTGGCGCGGGTTGTTGACCTCGGCCACGGTGCGCACCTGCGGCGCGATCGCCTTGATCGCCATGATCGTCAGGATCGAATGCATGTCGGCGTCGTCGGTCGGGTTGGACGGGAAGACGAGCGCCGCCGATGCGTACTCGATGCCGGCGCGCGCGAGGTCCTCGGCGTCGGTCGCGTCGCCACGCACGAAGTAGACACCCGGGCCGCCCGGGTTCTTGTCGGCGATCGTGAGCACGACGACCTTCTGCTTGTAGTCGTCGCCCTTGAGCTCGTCGATGAGGTCGCGCGCGGTGCTGTTCCAGCCGCACACGACGATGTGCTCCTTGTGCCCCGAGGAACCCAAACCCTGACCCTCCTTGAGCAGGAAGTCGACGACCAGCGCAACGAGCGCCCCGGTGATCAAGGCGAGCATGCCGACGCCGAACAGGATAAGCAGCCAGCTGACCATGCGTCCCCCGGGTGACGTCACGAAGCCGGCATCGCCCTGGCCGAGGACGGTGGCGATCCCCCAGTTGAACGAGTCGAACAGGTTCTCGAAGGTCAGCTGCTTCTCGAGGAGCGGTGATGAGCACGGCGGCGATCGCGACCGTGATCAGGATCCCCTCGCCGAGCGAGACGAAGAACCGGCGGTCGAGCTGGCCGCCCATCCGGCGCATGTGCCACACGACGCGGCGAATGAGCGGGGTCGCCAGGACGGGCAACGGGACGTGCGGCACCGGGACCTTGGGCATCGCGGGCGATCGTGCCACATCTGCGTCGCGCTCGCGACTGCTCGCCGCGCGCGTCCGGCCGTCAGCCCGCGGCCGTCTCCGGCGCCTCCGGCACGGTCACGTCGGCGACCGTCGCGTCGAGCGCGGCGACCAGGTCGGCCGGGTCCAGGTGCAGGTTGACGCCGTGCGCCCCGCCACCGATGGCCACCCGCTCGCGACCGGCCGCCGAGGCATCGAGGATGACCGGCCAGGCGCGCGACGCACCGAACGGGGTGATCGCCCCGCGCTCGTAGCCGGTCGCCGCGAGCGCCTCGGCCGCGTCGGGGAGCGACAGCCGCCGGACGCCGAGCAGCTCGCGCAGCTTCGGCCAATCGAAGCGGCGGCCGCCGGGGACCAGCACGAACACGTAGTCGTCCTCGCCGCGCCGGACCACGATCGTGCGCAACAGCGCCCCGAGCTCGATGCCCTGCAGGCCGGCGCTCTCTTCGGCGCTGCTGGGCCCGCTCGGTCCGGACGGTCGCGAATGGGACACCGGACGCCTCGAGCGCGGCGATGGCCGGGGTCGTCACGCTGTCGATGGATCAGTCCTCGGAGACGTCGATCGCCCGCACCTTGTGGCCCGACGCCGTGGCCGTGGGTGCCCTCCGGAAAGGCGCGCATCAGGTGACGGAGCAGGCGGTGGAGCTCCGCCCGCTCCGGTTCCGACAGGACGGCCGCGATCATCGCCTCGCGACGAGCCTGTGTGCCGACGGCCTCGTCCCACGCGGCGTGACCGGCGTCGGTCGGCTCGACGAGGGTGCCTCGGCGATCGGTTGGGTCGGGCAACCGGCGGATCAGGCCGGCCGCCTCCATTCGATCGATTCGGTTGGTCATCGCGCCGGTCGACAGGCGGAGGTCGCTGGCGAGCATCCCGGCCGACCGCTGGTATGGGGCGCCGAGGCTGCGCAGCTTGCCGAGCAGCTTGAACGCGCGCCGATCGAGGTCGAACTCGGCGAGCGTTGCGGCCATCGATTCGTCGAACGCATAGGCCAGGATCTGGATCCGCTCGACGATCCCCTCGGTCTCTGGATCGAGGTCGGGGATCTCGCGGGCCCAGATGACGAGCTTGTCGTCGAGCGCATCGGGCATTCGACGGCTCGGGCGCGTCCGGTACCACGCGCGGTCTGGCCATGTCTTCCAGCGTATCGAGCCGACGCTTCGACGTCAAGTGACACGATATACGATTACACGATGTTAACTTACTTTAGCTCAAATATCTTGACATCAAGCTATATTTCGGATATGGTAGTGATCCTAGAGGAAGGAGGGCCACGAGCCATGTTCCAGATGGATCCAGCAGCCCTGGAAGGCGAAGTCCGGCGACGGCGCGAGCTCGCGTTCTCGACGATGCGCGCCGCGCACGGCACGACATTCGTCGAGCGACGGGTGGCCGGCGTGACGCGAGTCCGTCATGTCATCATCGCCCTCGCGGCGGCGATCGGCGCCTGATCAGGCGCCCACGAGCGACATCGAATGGCCGGGACAGCAGCACGCTGTCCCGGCCTCGTCGCGCCTGCGGCCTACGCGTCGAGGAGGGCGATCCGGATCCGCTTGTTGATGCGGCCCTTGCTCTCGTAGCCGGTCACCTTCATCACCCCGACGTCGCGCGTGTTGGCGACGTGCGTCCCACCGTCCGCCTGGAGGTCGAGCCCGACGATCTCGATCGTCCGGATCTCGTCGATCCCCTCGGGCAGCAGGTTGACCTTGGTCCGGATCAGGTCCGGGATGGCGAACGCCTCCTCGCGCGGAAGGACGGCGACCCGGACGTCGCGGCCGGCTGCCAGCTCGACGTTGACCGACGCCTCGATGGCGTCGACCAGGTCACCCGACATCCGCTCGAACTCGAAGTCCATCCGTCCCGAGCCCGGCTCCATGTTGCCGCCGGTGACGAGCGCGCCGTAGTCGCGCCAGACGACGCCGCACAGGGCGTGCAGCGCGGTGTGCGTCCGCATCAGTGCCAGCCGGCGCGCCCAGTCGAGGTCCACGCGGACCATGTCACCGGGCGCCGGTGGGTCACCGTCATCGGGTTCCAGCTCGTGGACGATCTCGCCATCGACCTTGCGTGCAGCACGGACGGTCCAGGCGCGACCGTCCGCTGTGCGGAACAGCAGGCCGCGATCGGACGGCTGGCCGCCGCCGCCGGGATAGAAAACGGTGCGATCGAGCACCACCCGCGTCGCGGCGTCGCGGTCGACGGCCACGACCCGCGCTTCCGCCGACCGGGCATACGCGTCGACGTAGCAGATCTGCTCGCCGGTCGGGGTCATGCGGACGCCCGGGTCATTTCGCCGTGAGCGTCCCGATCATGGTCGGGTGGACGGTGCACACGAAGGCGTACGAGCCCGCGTCGATCGCGGGGACGTCGTACGTCCGCGTCTCGACGCCGTTGAACACCGCGCCCTTGAACAGCTCCGCGCCGTTCGCGTCACCGAGACGGAGCGCGACGTTGTGCGCCGTGCCTGCATCCTTGTTCTCGAACACGACCTGGAACGGCGTGTTGGCCGGCGCGGTCACCGCCGACTGCTCGAACTTGACGTTGAGGGCGCTGATCTGGACCAGGTTCGGGTTGGCCGATCCGCTGGGCGCCGCAGAGGCCTCGCCCGACGCGCTGGGGATCGGGGTCGCCGACGGGGCCGGCATGTAGGTCCAGCCGGGGCTGGCGCTGGTGCAGGCGACGACCACCAGGAACGACAGGATGACGGCCGGCAAGGGGCGCGCATGACGCATCGGGCTTGGGACCTTTCATGGGTCGCGGGGAAGGCCGCACTGGGCGTGGCCCGCTGAATTTACCGCGCGAATGGGCTCCTGTCCCGGAGGTTGGTGCGGGGCGGTGCGGGCCTGTCCGGAGCGGTCACTGGTACTGGGGGACCAGTACTACCCCGTACTATCGGCCCGGTTGTCCGATTCATGGTCCGTCCCCTAGGCTCGCCATCCACCTCGGAAGGGGTCGGGATCCCCGTTTCCTAGGAGCCTGCCACCATGATCAAGGACTTTGCCGCTCGCACCTGGCGCATCGCCGCCACCGTCGGCCCGCTCGCCGCCATCGCGCTGAGCCTGGCCGCCGGTCTCAAGTGGCACTGGTGAACTAGCACTCCCCTTTTATCGCGCCCCGTCGGGCCTATTCCGACGAGGTGTTCCGCGATCCCGATCGAGACCCGGAGACCTCCCTCCGGGTCTCGCGGTTTGTCCGGGGCTTTACGTCGGCCCGTCGGCCTCGTCAGCGCCGGTCCGTCAGCCCCAGCCGGATCGCCACCGCGGCCGCCTCGACCCGGCCGGACACCTCCAGCTTGGCCAGGATGTTGCCGACGTGGACGCCGACCGTCTTCTGGCTGATGAACAGCCGCTCGCCAATCTCGCGGTTGGTCCGCCCCTGGGCGACGAGGGCCAGGACCTCGCGCTCTCGCCCGCTCAGCCCGAAGGTGTCGGGCCGCCGTCCCCCAGCCGGCCGTTCGCCGGCGATCGTGCGCACGAGGTCGGACCGGCCGTTCGTCCGGTCGGCCCCCAGCCCCGTCGGTCGCGATCGTGGCATCGTCCGGCTCGACGGCGGCCAGCCCGTCCTCGATCGTCGCATCCACGTTGGCGGGAAGCACGATCCGGGCGCGACCGGCCAGCTCGCGGAGCTCGCGCAGCAGGGGCTTTGCCCGAAGCGAGACGCCGAGCTCGGCGGCCCGCAGCAGCGGTTCGCGAGCGTCGACGCGGCCCGTCCGCCCGACGCCTGAGGCGAGAATCGCCTCTGCCTCCCGCCAGTGGGCGAGAGCGACGTCATACGGCGCCTCGAGGGCCTGCCACTCGCGCGCGACGCGGTGCCAGACCGCCGGGTCGTCGTCGCCCTCGAGCCGGCGCTGGAACGCCCGCGCGGTCGCCAGGGAGGCCTCGGCCACCCGGCGCGACCCGGCCGTCAGCGGCGCGCCGGAGGCGAGCACGAGCGACGCGGCCGTGGCGACCACCTCGGCCGTTCGCTGCCGGGCGGCGGCCAGCGGCCCGAGCCGACGCTGCTCACGGGCCTCGCTCGCGGTCGCGGCGTCGACCTGGGCGACCATCGATGCCATGCGCGCCACGAGCACCCATTCCTCGGTCGCGCGCACGGATGCCCAGCCGCGATCGACGGATCGGCTTGCATCGGCGATGTCCCCGCGCCACAGGGCGAACGACGCGGCGGCCAGGTAGTACGGCCCGGCCAGCTGCGGCTCGCGCACGGCGTCGAACTCGAGGATCGTCTGGCCGAGCAGGCGTGACGCCGCCTCGCCCGCATCGGTCTCGATCTCGACGATCGCCAGCTGCAGGACGCCGGCGAGGTACACGACACCGACCGGCAGCCAGCTCATCGCCCGCTCCGCGACCGCCCGGGCCTCGGGCCAGCGCCCGAGCAGGAACAGCGTGTCGGCGACGTTCCCGGCCAGGAAGTTGCCGTAGACCGCCTCGAGACCGGCGCGCCGTGCGTCCTCGATGCCCTCGTAGGCGACCTCGACCGCCTCGGTCCGGCGGCTGACCAGGTCGAGCACGGTCGTCAGGTTGGCGCGGATCCGGAACAACGCGTCCGGGTCGTCGATCTCGCGGGCCGCGACCTCGGCCTCGCGCAGCAGCTCGATGGAGGCCGCTCGGGTCGCTGCCCCACGCCAGCGCAACGGCGAGCGTCGTCTGGGCGTGGATCTCCTGGACGCGGGCGACCGGTTCGCAGGCGCGGGCGACCTTGATCGCGTCGCGGGCGAGGCGCTGCGCCTCGGAGAAGATGCCGTCGAGCATCTTGAGCTGGGCGAGACCGGCCAGCACGGTCGCCCGCTCCGGGCTCGGATCGCGCGGGACGAGCTCGACCGCCCGACGCGCAGCGAGCATCGCCCCGGCCGGGTCGCCGGCCGCGCGGCGGACCTGGGCGAGTCGCTCGTGGAGCAGCCCGAGGCGGACCCGGTCGCGCCGCGCATCGAGCCCGCCGATCGCCGATTCGAGGAAGGCCGTTGCGCGCGAGATGCGGCCCACGGCAAACGCCGCCTCCGAGGCACGGACCTGGAGCTCGACCCGATCGGACGTCGGGGGGCTCCGGCGGCGAGAAGGTCCTCCCGCCGGTACGTCGGGCAGCGCGAGGGCCGCCTCCAGCGCGGCCAGCTCGTCGGCCGCGGCGTGGCGCGCCCCGGCAAAGGCCGCCGCCTCGATCGAGGCGACCCGCGCGCGTTGCGGGTCATAGGCGCTCAGCCAGTGCCAGGCCACCGCCGAGGGCGGGCCATCGAGGCTGGCCGCGAGCGCCGCGTGATGACGCGTCCGGGCGACCGGCAGCAGGTCGCGCGCGACCGCCTGCTCGATCGAGCGGTGGCGGAACGCGATCGCGTCGCCGGTCTCGACCACGAACCCGTTGGCCAGCGCCTCGGACCGTCCGGCCCACAGGTCGGCGTCGAGCGCCCCCTCTCCGACCCGCGGTCCGGTCGCGGAGCGCGGCGCCGGACGGATCGTGTCGAGCTCGAATGCCGCGGCCACGGCGGCGAGCTGGTCCGCCGACAGCGGGCGCTCGGCCAGCGCCACGAGCCGCAGCACCCGCCGGCATTCGCGCGAACGGATCGCCAGCCGGGCCGTGATCAGCTCGTCGAACGAGCCCGTCAGCGACGCGCTGGGCAGCTCGCGCCGGGCGGCCAGCAGCTCCTCGGCGACGAGCGGCAGCCCGCCCGAGCGTTCGGCGACGAGGAGCAGCAGGCTGGCCGACGCCCGTTCGCCCTGGATGCCCTCGATCAACGCCGCCAGCTCGTCCCGATCGAGCGGCGGGATCAGCAGCCGCTCCGGCGGCCGCGGGCCGGTGACGATCGCGGCGAGGTCGCTCGTCCACGGGTCGTCGAGGGCCACCACGTCCGACTGATGCGTGCCGACGATGACCAGCCGCTGCTCGCGCGCGATCCGCGCCAGGAACGTGACCAGCGCGCGGCTGGCGGCATCGGCGAGGTGGAGGTCCTCGATCACGAGGACGACCGGGTGCCGCTCCCCGAGCCGACCGAGAAGGCCGAGGATGCCCTCGAGCGTCCGTGCCTGGCGCCGCTCCGGGGCGGTCGTCCCCGGGTGAGCGCCGGGATCGCCGAGCGCCGCCAGGCGCGGCTCGAGATCGGGCAGCAGGCGGACGACCTCGGACGTTGCCGGCCCGAGCAACGCGGCCAGGCCATCGTCGGGCAGGTCGCGCAGGGCGGGCCCGATCGCGCGGACGATCGGCCCGTACGGCTCGTCGACGTGGGCCGGCCAGGCCGCGGCACGGAGCACGGTCAGCGGCTCGCGGAGGGCGCCGATCCGGTCGATCGCCTCGTCGAGGAAACGGGTCACCCCGACCCCGGCCGTCCCGTCGAGGAGGACCGTGCGGGTTCGCCCATGCGCCGCGTCGTCGAGCGCGGAGGCAAGGCTGGCGAAGGCCTCGTCGCGCCCCACGAACTTCGCGCTCGTGTACGTGGCCGGCATGACGGCATCATACGGGCCGCGTCGGCTAGGCTGGACCGGCATGACCGTCACCCGGAACCGGCCGCATCCCGCCAACACGCTCAACGAGCTGCCCGGCGAGGAATGGCTGTACTTCACCAAGTCGCTCATGACCACGGCCTACCCATCCGAGCTGGGCCACGCCGCCCGGAAGGCGCATGGCGCGAACAAGCCGCCGCGGCTGATGGCCCGCCTGATCGAGTTCTTCAGCCGGACCGGCGAGCTCGTGCTCGATCCGTTCGCCGGGGTCGGGGGCACGCTCCTCGGCGCGGCTGTCGCGCGCGGCCCGCGCCGGGCGCTCGGGATCGAGCTCGAGCCGCGCTGGGCGACCGTGTTCGAGTCCGTCGTCCGCGACCTCGCGTCCGAACGGGACGGGTTGGGCCCCGAGCTGGCGGACCTCGGTCCGGCCGACCCGGGCGGGCCGCGAGGCTTCGATCCAGCCGGGCTGGAGCTGCGCGTGGGCGACGCACTGGCGCATCCTGCCCACGCTCGATGACGACTCGGTCGACCTGGTCGCCACCGATCCGCCGTACAACCTGCAGCTGCCGATGACGATGGCCGGCGGCGTGCTCGCCGAGACGCACGCGAACCGGCGAACCGACTACGCGATGGTCACCGACTCCAAGCTCGACCTGGCCAACGCCGCCGACTACCCGGCCTATCTCGAGCGGATGGGCGAGGTGTTCGCCGAGCTCCGACGGGTGCTCCGCCCGGGTCGCTACGCGGTGGTCATCGTCCGCGACGCGTACCAGGACGGACGGTACCTGTTCACCGGATCGGACCTCGCCGCGCGCGCCGCGGCGGTCGGGCTGGTGCCCAAGGGGGACCTGATCTGGTACCAGGCCGGGACGCGGTTGCGGCCGTACGGCTACCCCCACGCGTTCGTCCCGAACATCGTCCACCAGCACATCCTCGTGCTGCGCAACGAGCCGGTCCGTCAGGCGTTGCGGCGGCGCGACTCCAGGTAGGCCTCGAGCACGTCGCTGTCGACGTCCGCCTCGCCCATGGTCCAGCTGTCGGCGGCGGTCGGCATCGACGCCGTCGGCCGCTCGGTCGCCGGCCCGCCATCGGCGTCGACGACGTCTCCGAGCGTCATCTTGTGGAGCCAGCCCTGCTGGCCGTCGGGTGCGACCACGAGCCAGTACGCGCCGTACTTCTCGAGCAGCTGGACCTCGTCGCCCTGGTCGAGGTAGCCGATCTCGGCGCCGCGCAGCTCGTCGGGCGAGTCGAGCAGGCGCACGACGCGGTAGCGGATGACCCGCCGCTCGCGACCGGCGAGCGAGCCGACGAGACCCTCGTCGAAGGTCAGCCGCGGAGCGGGCGTCGCGTCGCGGATCGGGTCGGCCTTGCGCGCCTGGATCAGCGACGGGCGCCGCCAGCGCGGCATGAGCATTTCCAGGTCGACGGACTCGGGTGCGACCGCCACGCCTTCGCCCATCGCGTCGTAGGCCGCCACGCGCGACGCCGGCCGCCCGCCGCGGCCGACATGATGTCGTCGGGTGGGTCGTCATCGCGTCGGCGCCGACCGAAGAGGCCGAGCGCCATCGCCGCGCCGACCACGGTGGTCGTCGTCATCAGGGTCGGGGCGAGCGCCATGCCGGGGAACGCGCCGGGCTGGATGCCGAGCATCGCAAGGACGCCGGCCACGGGGCCGCGTCCGATCCGGGTCCGGGTCCGCCAGACCCGCCAGACCTGCCGCCCGGGCCGACGGAGCCATCGCTGCCACCCGCGCCGGGACCGCCGGCTCCGACGCCGCCGACGATCACGGCGGTCACGGGTCGTTCGGATGGCCTGGCGCTGGGTACGGGGAATGGGAAAAACGGACCCGGATCGCCCGCCCCGAGGTCGTCGGGCGCAAGAAGGTAGAGGGCGATGGCCGTCGGCGGCGTCGGCGCGGGGGTCGGAACCGGGGTCAGGATGCCTGGCAGCCGCGGCGTCCGCGTCGAGGTCGGTTCGACGGTCGGCTTGGGCGTCGGCTTGGGCGTGGCTCGCGGCTCTGGCGTCGGCTTCGGGGTGGCCTTGGGCGGCGCCTCGATCGTGACGGACCCGGCGCCGATCGTCGCCTCGCTGTTGTCCTTGGCGACCGCCGTGATGGTGACCGGGTGGCGCCCGATCGACAGCTTGCCCGACCAGCGGAACGTGACGCCCTTGCCCCATGATCCGCCGGGCTGACGGCTCATCTCGTGGCCCGCGCCGCCGAACGACACGCTGATGATCTCGGCGCGCGATCCGTTCGCGTTCTGGTAGACGACCGTGACCACGATCGTCGTCGCCGGGGTCCCACTTCGCGGCGACACGGTGGCGCCCGACAGCCGCGTCTTGGTGCTGGCAGCGGACAGCGGGCCCACGAGCAGGACGAGCAGGACCATGGCCGCGGCGAGCGCGCCGAACCACGTGCGCGCACCCGGCGCGGTCCTGCGACGTGCCTTGTTCGCCAAGCTCAGCCTCCAGACCCGATGGGTCCCCCGTATCGAGGTCGAGGATGTGCTGGTCGGGCAGGGCGGGGCAATGGTACGGGGGTCCGGGTGCGAGACGCCGTCAGGCGCAGCGGCTGTGCTCGACGGTGCGTTGCCGCACCACGCCGTGGCGGTCCGGTGGGGTCTTGTCCGGACGGTGGTCCGACCGCCGCGGGTCGATGGCTCGGAATGGTGATTGGCGGTCGGCGCCCCGAGGCGCACGGTGACGTGGTGCAGCCGATCGCCCCCTCCCGACCCGCCCGGCGATCCGGCTCCTGGCTGGACGGCGCGATGCTCGGCGGCGGCCTGGTCGCCGCGGGGTTCGTCCTCGCGTTCCTGACGCTCGAGACCTCGCTTGCGTCGCGGCTGGTGACCGGCGGCGCCGGGGCGCGGCCGCTCCCGTTCGGGGCGATCGTCTGGTGGCTCGGGCTCGTCGCCGGGGCGGCCCTCCTGATCGGCGGCACCAATCGGCTGGCCGATCGTCGTCGACGCCGTGCGCCGGTCGGTGCGGGCGAACTCCGCCGTTGCGCGAGCGCTCGCGGGCCTGCCGTCCGACAGCGTGGTGGTCCGCGGCGTCGTCCCCCATGACGGGCGCCCGGTCCCGACGCTGGTCGTCGGTCCGTTCGGTGTGGCCGTCGTCGAGGAGCTGGCCTCCGGCGACCGGCTGCGTCGAGTCGACGCGTCGTGGCAGGAGCGGACGTCCGACGGCTGGACCGTCGACAGAGCATCCCGTCGACCGCACGGCGCGCGACGCCGATCGCGTCCGCCACTGGCTGACCCACGGCGAGCTCGGGTTCGTCGTCCGCGTCTACGCAGCGCTCGTGACGGCCGACGCGACCATCCCCCGGTCGCCGTTGTGCGCGGTCATCAGCGCCGACCAGCTCGGGTCGTGGATCGAGGGCCTGCCGGGCCAGCGCAGCCTGACCGAGGCTCGCCGCCATCGGCTCGTCGCGCGCGCTCGTGACGCGGTCGTCCCCGGCCGGCGGGACTGGTAGGGGAGCCAGGACTCGAACCTGGAACCAGCGGGATATAAGCCCGCCGCTCTAACCGTTGAGCTACTCCCCCGCCGCGATCCTACACCGCGGTGCGGCGGCGTCCGTTGGTCAGCCGCCGCCGCGCAGGCGGCCCGCGATCGCGCGCAGGCTCAGGGCGCGCGGCCGGAGGCCGTCGCCGTCTCGGTGCTCGCCATGGCCGTTCTTGCGCAGGTCGACCCCACCCGGCGCGTAGGCGCGCGCCGGCAGCAGCTCGGCGAACTCGTGCTCCTCGTCGGTCCGGTACGCCTCGATCGGCAGCTCGTCCGGATCGAACGGACGCTCGTCAACGGGGGCGTGCCGCGGCGGCCGCGCGTAGGCCGGGGCACCGTAGAGCTTGGGCAGCGCGATGTGCTGTTCGTCGATGGACACGCGCGATTCCTCGAGAGCAGGGCCGATGCGACCGGGAGAAAACCGGATCACACCGTTGATGATTACGTGCGAAGCGTATCGCGGAATGGTACGGATGCACTAGCCGTGCTTGCAACTCCATCGAGAAGTGGTGCGTTCGAGCACCCTCTGTGGCCTGCCGGACCGGGACGACCTCAGCCGATCAATGGCCGGACCACCTGGACCGCGACGACCAGGACGAGGTAGGCGATCGGGACGGCGGCGAAGAACCCGAGCGCCGCACTCCAGCCGTTGCGCCGGGCGACGGTCCCGGAGCCGGTCGGCTGCGGGACGACCAGGTAGGTGACGACGCTGCCGATCAGGAGCACCAGGACGACGTACACCGTGACCGCCAGGGTCCGCAGGTCACCGCCCGGCAGGTCGGCACCACGGCTGAGCGCGACGTCGTAGGCGAGGTACGCGACGGCCAGCACGATGGCCACGCTCAGGCTGGCCGCCACCGCCCGGACGACGGGCCGGGGTGCGCCACGGAACTGGCGCCAGCGCACCTCGGCCCACGAGCGCCGCGGCGGCATCGCCGACGGATCGCGGCGCTCAGCCACCGAGCATCGTCAGCGTTCGCCGCGGCGGCAGCGTCTCGGGCGTGTGCGCGGCGAGCAGCGCCACGATCTCCGCGACGCGCTCGAGCTCATCGTCGGTCGTGAAGAAGCCGACGCTGAGCCGGACCGCGTCGAGGGCCGGGATCGTCCGGGCGACGGTGAAGACGCGCGCCCCGAGCTCGTCGAGCGCCGCCTGCGCCGGCCAGCCCGCGATCCGGAAGGTGACCAGGGTCGCCATCCGTTCCCGCGGCGTGAGGAGCTCGACGCCGGGGATCGCCGCCAGCCGGTCCGCGGCTGCCGCCGCCTGCGCGGGCCCGCGACGCAGCACGAAGTCGAGCCCGACGAACATCGACAGCCAGCCGATCGAGCGGGCCATCCCGACGATCGACGGGCGGTGGAAGCCCGACGACGACTCGAACCGGCGGGCGTCGGGCCACCAGTCGCCCTCGCCGAGTCCGTCCGGCGCCTCGAAGCTGTACCAGCCGGCGAGCGCGGGCGTGAACCGATCGAGGACCCCGGGGTCGACGACCAGCGCGCCCATGCCTTCCGGGCCGAGCAGCCACTTCTGCGCCGGCACGGCATACAGGTCGGCGCCGAGCTCGTCGAAGCGGAACGGGATCGCGCCGGCGGCCTGGGCGCCGTCGACGACGACCAGCGCACCGCGGGCGTGGGCCAGCTCGGCGATCCGGGCGACCGGGAGGACCGCGCCGGTCGTCCACAGCACGTGCGAGATCGCGACCAGCCGGGTGTCCGCCGTGATCGCCTGGTCGAAGGCAGCCACGGTCCGCTCGTCGTCCCCGTCGTCGCCGGCATCGACGAACGTGACGTCCACCCCGATGCGATCGCGCAGCGCGACCAGCGGCCCGGCGACCGCGGCGTGCTCGTGGGCCGTGGTCACCGCGCGGCCCCCGGACCGCCAGTCGGGCAGGAGCGTCGCCGCGTTCATCCCCTCGGTCGTCGCATGCGTCAGGGCCACGGCCGACACGTCCGTGCCGAGCACGGCGGCGACCCCGGCGCGGGCCTCAGACATCCGGGCCAGGGTCTCCTCGAAGTAGTCGGCGTGCGCCCGACCGACGTCGCGCTCGTAGGCCGCCATGTCGGCCATCGCGGCGGCCGTCTCGGCCGGCAGCGGACCGACGGAGCCGGTGTTGAGGTAGATCCCCGCGCCGAGGGCCGGGATCGCATCGCGAACGGCCGCCAGCTTCTCCGGATCCGGCAGGGAGGGGACGACCACGGCCGTATGATACCGGCGATGAGTGGCCTGGCCCGTCCGGAGATCCTGGCCACGACCGAGTGGCTGGCCGAAAATCTGGGCCGCGGCGTGCGCGTCCTCGACCTTCGCTGGCGGCCCGACGGGAGCGGGCCGGCGGTCCATGCCGGCGGCCACATCCCGGGCGCCGCGCTGGTCGACTGGCGGGCCGACCTGGTCGACGATGGTGGCGACGGCGAGACCATCCTGCTGGCCAGCCCGGACCGGGTCTCGGCTCTGGCGGTCCGCCTCGGGATCGCGCGACGACACCGACGGTGGTGGTCTACGACGACACCCAGTCCCTGTTCGCGGCACGCGCCTGGTGGAGCCTCCGGGCGTACGGCCTCGAATCGGTCCGCGTCCTCGACGGCGGCTTCCCGGACTGGGCCGCCGAGGGCCGCTCGATCTCGAATGCGCGCGTCGAGCCGGGCGCGCGGCGGCTTCACCCTTCGCGGACCGAACCGGACGCGGCTGACCACGTCCGACGTCCGCGGCCTGCTCGGCTCCCCGGACGTCACCCTGCTCGATGCCCGGGCGCCGGCGGAGTACCGCGGCTTCGAGGGCAACACGAAGCGCCTCGGCCACATCCCCGGCGCGGTCAACGTCCCGGTCGGGGCGACCAGCCAGCCCGGCGGCCAGCGCCTGCGCGACGGCGCCGAGCTGCGCGACCTGCTCCACCACGCCAACGTCACCCGCGGCCGGCGGATGGTCTGCTACGACGGATCGGGCGTGGCCGCCGCCAAGCTCGCCTTCGTGCTGACCCTGCTCGGCCACGAGGATGTCGCGGTCTACGACGGCGGCTGGGCCGAATGGGGCAACCGGCTCGACCTGCCGGTCGACCGCTAGCCGGTCGTCAGCTCGCCGAGTCGGGCTCGGTCGCCGGGCGGGCCCGGGAGCCGGCCGTGACGAGGTGCTCGGCGCCCTGCTGGAGGCCCTCGTACAGCGCGGTCACGCTGTCGACGGTGTCGATCTCGTCGACCGTCTTGTCCGGGCGCAACCGGACGATCCGCGGGAAGCGCAGCGAGAAGCCCGAGCCGTGGCGGTTCGAGCGGACGATGACGTCGAACGCGATCTCGACCACGATCAGCGGCTCGACCTGGTGGAACCGCCCGTAGCGGGCGATCGTGTGGGCCTCGAACCAGCGCGTCATCTCGGCGATCTCGGCGTCGGTCAGGCCGCTGTAGGCCTTGCCGATGTTGACCAGCCGTCCGGTCGCCGTGTCGCGCACCGCGAACGTGTAGTCGGACAGCACGCCGTGGCGCTTGCCGTGCCCGACCTCCACGCCGACGACCACGCAGTCGATCGTCGCCAGCGCCTTCTTCATCTTCAGCCAGCCGAGGCCGCGCCGGCCCGGGGCGTAGATGCTCGTGCCGGGTCCTTGACCATCAGCCCCTCGTTGCGGCGGCCGCGGGCGTCGAGGAATGCCGCCTCGAGGGCGTCGGCGTCGCCGGCCACGACGAGGTGCGACCGCCCGAACCGGCCGCCGTCCGCCGCCACCGGCAGCTCCAGCGCATCGAGCCGGGCGCGCCGGTCGGTCAGCGGCAGGCGGAGCAGCGGCTCGACCGGCGGCGCTCGCCGCCGGGCCCCAGCGCGAGCACGTCGAAGGCGACATAGATGACCGGGACCTGGGCCTGGATCGCCGCGGACGGCGCCTTGCGCCCGAGGCGGGCCTGGAGCGCGATGAACGGCAGCACGGTGCCGTCGCGCCAGCCGAGGATCTCGCCGTCGAGGATCCCGTCCCACGGCAGCGACGCGGCGTCGGTCGACGATCTCCGGGTAGCCGCCGCTGACGTCGTGCAGGTCGCGCGAGTAGAGCCGCACGTCCGTCCCGGACTTGTGGAGCTGCGCCCGGATGCCGTCGTACTTGTCCTCGACCCAGACCTCCGGGCCGAGCCGGCCGACGATCTCGACCGCGTCCTCGGCCGGCGAGGCGAGCATGAACTTGAGCGGGTGGAACAGCGCCAGCGACGCGCTGTCGAGGGCGTCGTCGCGGGCCAGCCCGGCCAGCCGGCCGACGTCGCCGACGAGCATCCCGGCCCACTTCACGTCGTCGAGCGAGCGGTCGAACGCCTTGGCGATGGCCGCCTCGACGAGGCCCTCGCGCAGCCCGATCCGCAGGTCGCCGCCGAGCACCTTGACGATGTACTTGGCGGTCAGCGGGTCGGACCGCTCGAGCAGTGCGAGCAGCACCGCCGACTTGCGCGCCGGGCCGCTGGCCGCCTCGATGCGGTCGAACGCGTCGGCCACCTCGGGGAGCGTCGGACCGGCCTCGGGCGGCGGGGCGTGGCCGGCCGTCTTGAGCACGTCGGCGACGGCGATGCCGAGGTCGGACGAGCGGTCGTAGGCCTCGCCGAGCGCGCTGCGCGGGACGCCGGCGAGCTGCGTCACGGTCGACGCGATGGCCGACCAGCCCAGCCCGGCGGCCCGCTGGTCGGCCTCGGCGAACGGCCGTCCGGTGAGGAACACCGCCGCGATCGGCAGCTCGTCCGGGGTCAGCCCGCGCAGGTAGTCGGCGAGCAGGTTGGTCTTCTCGGACGTGCGAGTCGTCGCCGCGAGGCGCTCGGCGAGCTCGCTCCAGCGACGCATGGGTCGATGGTATACCGTGCCCGAGATGGTGCAGAAACGCTGGTTCCCGACCACGCTGGTCGGGTCCTCGGTCGTCCTGCGGCGGCACGTCCCGGAGAACGTGGCGGCGTTCCAGCGCTGGTACACGGACCCCGAGGTGGCGCGCCTGCGCGCGCTACCAGCCGACGCCCATGCGACCCGAGGAGATCGAGCGCTTCTTCGCGGCCCGGGTCGTCGGGCCGGACGCGCTGGCGATGGCCGTCCACGAGCGGGCGACCGACCGGCTGATCGGCACGTGCGCGTTCAGCCAGCTCGACGGCGACAACGGCTCGGCGCTGTACCACATCACCATCGGCGAGAAGGACGCGTGGGGCCACGGCTTCGGCACCGAGGCGACGCGGCTGATGGTCGACCACGCGTTCGAGACGCTCGGGCTCCACCGCATCGCGCTCAACGTGTTCGAGTTCAACGAGCGGGCGACCCGCGCCTACCTGCGCTGCGGGTTCGTGGTCGAGGGCCGGTCGCGCGAGTCGATCTGGCGCGACGGCCGATGGTGGGACGAGCTGGCGATGAGCATCCTCGAGTCGGACTGGCGCGTGGCGCGCGACGCGGCGCGCGGGAGCGGGCTCGGCGCAGGGCACGGCGCGGATGACGGCCTCGGCTCGGGCGACGGGGCGGCGCCCGACGAGCCAGTCGTGGCCGGCGCGTCGGATCGGCTGCGGCGCACCCTCGGCCGCTGGCGATGACGACCGAGGGGCCGGCCGCGGCCACCGCCCGCAGCGATGTTCGCGAGCTGATCGCGGCCAAGGGCCACACCGTCGACAACGCGCGGGCCGCGGTCGCCCGGCTCGATGCCGCGTTCGCCGCGGGCGACCTCGAGCGCACCCCGTCGATGGACCTCTACCTCGGCGACCTCATGCGGGCGCTCGAGCAGGACGAGGGCGAGAAGCTCGGCGGCAAGAGCGCCGAGGCCGCCCGCTTCATCCTGCGCGCCATCGACCGCGAGCTCGACAAGGCCTGAGGCTGCGCCATGAAGATCGATCCGACGACACGCCGCAAGCTCGCGGCCGACCTGTTCAACCACACCTGGACGCTGCTCGAAAAGCCCGACCGGACGCCGGCCGAGGACGACGAGATGATCCACAGCGCCCATGCCTCGAGATTCCACTGGGGCGAGGTCGGCGAGCCCTTCAACCTGGCCCGCGGTGAGTGGCAGTGCTCGCGCGTGTACGCCGTGCTCGGTCGCGCGGAGCCGGCGCTGTGGCACGCCCGGCGCTGCCTGGCGATCAACGAGGAGAACGGCGAGACCCGCGCCGACTGGGATCTCGCTGCGGCCTACGAGGCGATGGCCCGCGCCAACCTCGCGGCCGGCGACCTCGACCAGGTGGCCGCCTGGAAGGCCAGGGCGGTCGCGGCGCTCGACCACGTCGCCGACCGGGACGATCGCGAGCCCATCGAGCGTGACCTCGCGACGCTGCCGTAGGGACGGACCTACACTCTTGGGCCCCACGACGCATGCCGGAGGCCCATCCGATGACCGACATCAAGCTCGGGATCCTGCTCTGGTCGCAGGGCGCCACATGGCCGGAGATGCTCGACGCCGCGAAGCGCGTCGACCGCCTCGGCTACGCCCATCTGTGGACCTGGGACCACCTCTACGCCATCTTCGGCGACCCGTACCAGCCGATCTTCGAGGGTCCGTCGCTGCTCGCGGCCTGGGCGCGCGAGACCGAGCAGACCCGGCTCGGGCTGCTGGTCGGTGCCAACACGTTCCGCAATCCTGGGCTCGCGGCCAAGCAGGCCACCACGCTCGACCACGTCAGCGACGGCCGGGCGATCCTCGGCATCGGCGGGGCGTGGATGGAGCCCGAGCACCGGGCCCACGGCATCGACTTCGGGTCGGGCTTTGGGCAGCGGCTCGACTGGCTCGACGAATTGGTCAGCGCCATCCGGCGCGTGCTCGATGGCGAGTCGGTGACCTCGGCGCCGGGCGGTCGCTACGCATTCGATGACCTGCGTCATGCGCCGCTGCCGGTCCAGCCCCACCTGCCGATCATGATCGGCGGCAGCGGCGAGAAGAAGACGCTGCGGACGGTCGCCCGGTACGCGGACCTGTGGAACGCGATGGGCACACCCGAGACGCTGGCCCACAAGGTCGACGTCCTGCGCGGCCACTGCGACGCAGTCGGGCGGGACATCGGCGAGATCGAGTTCACCCTCGGGATCAAGGCCACGATCCGCGACAGCCAGGCCGAGGCCGAGCGGGTCTGGACGGCCGCGATCGCCCACAACCGGACGCCGATGGCCAACGTCGTCGATGACGACACGTTCTGGAACGGCACGCCGGAGCAGATCGCCGACCGGCTGCGGCCGTACCTCGAGCTCGGCTTCCGGACGGTCATCTCCGAGCAGCCGGCACCGTACGACGTCGAGACGCTCGAGCGCTTCATCGGCGAGGTCGTGCCGCTGCTCGAGGCCGGCTGACCCCGACCAGCATCGGAAGGATCGCAAGTCCGCCGAGGCGCGTCACGATGAGGCGATCGAGCGGACGGGGACCGCCCTTCAGCGTGCAACGGATCGTTGCCGGGTCGGGCTCGGCGCTAGGGGGCGATCCGCTGCCAGCTCATCTGGCCGGCCATCTCGCCGGGTACGCGGATCTTGATCGATTTCGCCGGGTCGTCGACCGTAATGCGCGTCAGGACGGTGCAATCGCCGCCGATCCGTCCGAGCAGATAGGTCGAGTCGGGCGACCAGATCAACCTGCCGCAGCTACTAGGTGACCGGAGGTCCCGATGACCCGTGCCGTCGGCGTTGGCGACGACGATCCGGCCCACCACGCCCCCGTACGGTGCGCTCGGCGATGTACGCGATCCAGCGACCGTCCGGCGACCATGATGGGGACCACGCCGCCTCGCGGATCCCCCCGATCTCGCGGCTGCGGGAGATTGGCGTCACCGAACGGTCGAGACCGATGGTTTCGACGACCCCGAATTCGTTGCGATGGATCAAGAGCCGCGTACTGTCGGGCGACCACCAGATGCTCGTGAAGGCATCGGTGTATCGAGGAGCCGTGGCCAGACGAACGTGGTCCGTGCCGTCCGTCCGCACGATGCTCAAGGTGGTATCCGTGTCGGTTTCTTCGCGGAACGCGAGCCACTGGCCGTCGGGTGACATGACGACGGGGCCGGTTGCCTGGACGTTCCCGATGCTCGCGATCCCCGAGCTGTCGGTCGAGGCCGCGAACAGACCCGAGGTACGCGGCAGCGGCCCACCGCGCCGGACGCCCACAAAGTAGATCCGCTTGCCGTCCAGCGACCAGCCGGGTGCGACGTCGAACCGGCCTGTTTTGACGACATCGCCACTCACCTCGCGGGCTGGCGATCGGCCGTCAACGGGCGCCACGAACAGTCGAATGTCCAGGGGCTGAATCGACGAGGGCAGAGATCGGCGCCGTTCGTCGGCGACGACCAGAACGCGAGCTGCGTCCCGTCCCGCGAGAAGGTCGGACTGAAGTTGTATCCGAGTCCGCCTTCGATCGGGCGGCCGGCGGACCCGTCCCATTGATGGACGTAGACCGTGCCGCCCGCGTCGTAGGCGATGAGCCCGTTGGCCGCCGGTCCGAACGGCGCCGGCAAACGAGGCTGCGATGCGATAGGGCCGCCGCCGCGAGGGCCAGAAGGAGGAGTGCGACCAGGGCGAGGTAAACGATGGATCGCAGCGCCGGAACGCGCTGGATGGTTAGTTGCATCGGGAGCCACCTTTCGGGGAAGCTCCAGCCCGGCCGCTGGGACGTCCGACGGGTGGCGGCGAGCGCCTGCTCAAGGCCTTCGCGCGGCCCGTGCTCGGGTCCCTCGCGCAGCCAGTCGGCGAGCGCTCGATCCATCGACTCGTTCATCGTCCCGGCTCCGGGCTGGTCGACGGCGCATCGGACGAGCGCGTCAACGAGGACCGCATCGCCCGTGTGCCGTGGTGGAGGCGTGAGTAGACCGTTCCGACCGGAACGCCGAGGATCTTCGCGACCTCGGGCGCCGGCAGGCCGACGTAATGGGTCAGGACGAGCACCGCGCGGTGCTCGACGGAGAGGTTACAGGAAGGCGCGCTCGATCAGGTCGCGATCGACGACCTGCCCGATGTCATCGCTCGGATCGGGTCGATCGCTCGAGTCGACCGCTATCGAACGCGAGCCGCCGGCGCCGGTGACGAACCTGGTCCGCACAGGCGTGGACCAGCAGGCGATGGAGCCAGGCGTCGAACTTGTCACGGTCGCGCAAACCGCGCAGGTCGCGCCAGGCACGGACGAGGGCGTCCTGGACCGCATCCTCCGCCGCATACCCATCGCGGAGAATCCGTCGTGCGATCGCGTACATACGATGGTAGGCGGCGGCCGCGAGGGCATCGAATGCCTCGTGGTCGCCCCGCTGTGCGCGTTCGACGAGCTCGGTCGTCACGACGACCCCTCGATCCGACGCGGACATCTGCCGCGTTCACCGAGTATGGCGTCAGGAAGTGGTCGAAATCCTTCATTCGATCATGCGTCGGCCCTCAGCCGTGAACCGCGGCGAGGATGGCGCGAGCCTCGTCACGGGTCGGCAGGCGCGGCGAATTGCGGATGGCGGCATCGTCGATGGCGTCCTGCGCGACAGTGTCGAGCGCGGCCTCATCGAGCCCGAGCCGGCGCAGCGTCGGGCGCTGGTCGACGTCGCGCAGGAGCTTGTCGATGGCGCCGATCGCGACGGCGGCCGCGGTGGCGTCCGACTCCGCAGCCGAAGCCACGCCGAGCGCGATCCCGACCAGCGCGAGCTCGCGATCACGCGTCCCGAGGTAGAACGTGAGGACCTCCGGGAGGACCGCGGCGAGCGCGGTGCCGTGGGCGACCTTGCCACGGGTCCCGATCGCGTGGCCGAGCGCGTGGACGAGCCCGACGCCCGTGCCGCTCGCCTGCCCGACGCCCGCGAGATGCGACGCGAGCAGGAGCTGCGAGCGCGCCTCCAGGTTCGAGCCGTCGGCGACGGCGCTCCGGAGCCACGTTCCGACCGTCCGGACGACCCCGAGCGCCATCGCCTCGGCGAACGGGTTCGGGTTGGCCGACAGGAGCGACTCGAGCGAGTGGGTCATCGCGTCGATCCCGGTCGCGGCGGTGACCGACGGCGGCAGGCCGACGGTCAGGCCCGGGTCGAGGATCGTCGTGACCGGCAGCAGCGAGGGATGGCCGATGTAGTCCTTGCGCCCGATCTCCTCGCGGGTGATGACCGCGAAGCTGTGCGCCTCCGAACCGGTCCCGGCCGTGGTCGGGACGGCGACGATGGGCAGGCCGGGCGCCAGGTCCGCGCCGTCGTACTCGAGATCCCAGACCGGCCGGTCGTTGGCCGCCGCGAGGTCGATCGCCTTGGCCGCGTCCATCGCCGACCCGCCACCGATGGCCACCACGACCGTGCCCGCCAGCCCGAGGTCGCGCAGGCGCTGCGCGCCGCGCTCGACGGTGGACGCTGCCGGGTTCGGCTCCACCTCGTCGAAGACCTCCGTTGCGAGGCCGGCCGCCGCCAGCGCGTCGACGACCGGATCGACGATCCCCGCCCGGCGGACGCCCGGGTCGGTCACCAAGAACGTGCGCGCGCCTCCGGCCGCGGCGACCACTTCCGATAGCCGGTCGATCGCCCCGACCCCGAACAGGACGCGGTTGCGGAGGACCATCTCGAACCGGCGGTCGGCCAGGCTCGTCACGCGAGGACCTCGAGCACGGTGTCGGTCGAGGTGTCGCGCCGGACGGTCAGCCAGCGCCGGCAGCCGGCCGAGTGGAACCAGCGCTCGGTCGTCGGACCGTCCGGGTTGGCGAAGACCCAGACCTCGTCGAAGTCACGCTCGTCTGGGCCGGTGATCCAGTCCGGGACCGGCCGGCGTTCGCCGCCGAAGGTGAACTCGTCGATCGGCCGGCGGCCGCAGCGGGGACAGGCGAGCCACAGCATCAGCGCGTCCCCGCCGAGCCCTGGTCGGCCAGCACGTGGTCGCGCCGGAAGCGGTCGAGCCCGAACGGCGCGATCAGCGCCGGCGGCCGGCCCGTGGCGATCAATTCGGCCATGCCTTCGCCGCCGGCCGGGATCGCCTTGAAGCCCCACGTCCCCCATCCCGTCGTGATCAGGAAGCCGTCGACGCCGGTCGGGCCCATGATCGGCGAGAAGTCGGCGGAGATGTCGCAGATCCCGGCCCACGACCGGAGGATCCGCAGGTCGCGCAGGAACGGCAGCAGCCGCGTGATCTTGTATGAGTAGCCGCGCAGCGCCGCGAACGACGACTGCCGCGAGTACGACGGCTGCGAGTCGAACTCCGCGCCGATGAGCATCTGGCCGCGCTCGGTCTGCGACACGTAGCAGGACAGCTCCGTGCTGGCGAAGATCGGCCCGAAGCCCTGCGCGTAGTCGTCCGTCACGAACGCGTGGAGCGGGTGGGTCCGGACCGGAAGCCGGACGCCGGCGTGGGCGGCCATTGCCGTGACCCGGCCACCGACCGCCGACAGGACGACCCCGGCGGCGATCGGCCCGTCCGCGGTCTCGACGCCGACCACGCGATCGCCCTGCCGCAGCAGCCCGGTCACCGGCCGGTGCTGGACGACGTGGACGCCGCGCGCCGTGGCGCCTGCCGCGTACGCCCAGGCGACCCGGTCGTGGCGGGCCGTGGCGCCCTCGACGTGATGCGACGCCCCGAGCACCGGGTAGCGCCCGCCACCGGTCAGGTCGACCTGCGGCACGAGCTCCTTGAGCTCGGCCGGCGTGACCATGAACGTCTTCGCGCCACAGGCCGTGTTCATCTGGCAGCGCGCCCGCTCGGTGCGCATCGCCATCTCCGTGTGGGCCGCCCAGAAGATGCCCTTGGTCTGGTGCAGCAGCTCGGCGCCCAGCTCCGATTCCAGCCCCTGGTACAGCTCGAGCGAGTGCTGGTAGAAGCGGACCGCCTCGGGGATGCCGTAGTTCGCCCGGATGATCGTCGTGTTCCGACCGGTGTTGCCCGAGGCGATGTAGTCGGCCTCGAGGACGGCCACGTTGGTGATCCCGTGGCGGGTCGCCAGGTAGTACGCGGTCGACAGCCCGTGCCCGCCGCCACCGACGATGACGACGTCATAGCTCGATTTGGGCTCGTGCCAGCGGATGTCGGGCAGGGTGTCCGTGTAGCCGCTCATCGCAGGCGGGCCTCGAGCTCGGCGCGATAGGCGGTCGCGGTCAGCAGCAGCGCGGTCGAGGCGTCGGGCAGCCACAGCTTGGCCGGGACGCCGGCGATCGAGCCCTGGGCGAGCGCCGGGCGCTCGGCCGGCAGCGCCCACTCCAGCCGCCCGGCGATGGCCTCGATCCGGAGCCACGCACCGACGAAGCCCGCCTCGGCCACGGCGATCGCGTGCTCGTCGTCGACCTCGACGCTGCGCGCCCCGAGCGCGAACGCGTCGTCGGGCGCGAAGCGCAGGACCGTGACGTCGTCGCCCGACCAGCGCGCGGCGTCGAGCGCGGCCGGCTCGGCCACCACGCGCAGCCCGTGGAGCGGCTCAAGCGCGGGCACGATGGCCCTCCGGGTCGTAGAACGGGGTCGGGGTGACGACGGCCTCGCGCCCGTCGATCTCCACGCGGTCCGGGAACGGCTGGCGGCGCAGCCAGCCGAGCATGAGCGCCCGGCCGAGGAGCGGTGACCGCCAGCTCCCCGTGACGTTCCCGACGATCTCGCCGCCCGACCAGATCGGCGCACCCTCGACCGGGGCCGGACCGTCCATCGAGAAGCCGAGCCAGCGACGCTGGTCGTCGAGCTTGGCCGTCCGTTCGAGCGACGCCCGGCCGATGAACCGCGGCTTGTCCATCCGCACCGCCCAGTCCATCCCGAGCCGCCGCGGGGTGGTGTCCAGCTCGGTGTCCATGCCGACGATGACGTGGCCCTTCTCGAGCCGCAGCCCGAACAGCGCCTGGAGCCCGTGTGGCCGGATCCCGAGGTCGGCGCCGAGGTCCATCAGCGCGCGCCACAGCTCGACCGAGCGGTCGATCGGGTGGTGGAGCTCGAACGCCGCCTCGCCGGTGAACGACAGGCGCATGACGTGGCATGGGACGCCGGCGATCTCGGCCTGGACGTGGCCCAGGAAGCGTGGCGGGTCGCCGAGGCCGGCGCGAACCAGCAGCGCCCCGGCAAGCGGCCCGGTGACGTTGATCGCGGCGAGCGACATCGTCCGGTCGAGGACGTGGACGCGGAGGCCCCACGTGTCGATCCAGTCGCGCACCCACATCTCGGCGTTGGCCGCGCCGCCGGACGTGAACGACAGCACGAAGCGGGTCTCCGACTCGCGCAGGATCATGCCGTCGTCCATGACGTGGCCGCGCTCGTTGAGCAGCAATGCGTAGCGCGACCGGCCGGGCCGGATGTCCGCCACGTGGCAGGGATACAGCCGTTCCAGCAGCTCCACCACGTCCGGCCCGGACACGACCAGCTTGCCGAGCGTGCTCACGTCGCCGATCGACACTCCCTCGCGGACCGCCCAGTACTCGGCCACCGCGTCGCCGTAGTGCCACGGCCGCCACCAGCCACCGAACCGGTCCATCCGCGCCCCGAGGGCGAGATGCTCGTCGTGGAGCGGCGTCCGCCGGAAGGCGTCGACGTAGCCGTCGGCGGCGGCCTCGGCCAGCGTGATCTGGCGGGCGGCCGGGCGGGCCGTGAACGGATCCGGCGGCGTCCCCGTCCTGGCGCCGATCCACGCCCGGACGTGCGGCAGGCAGGCACCGCCCTGGCACGGCCCGAGCCCGGCCTGGCTGGCGCGCTTGAGCAGCTCGAGCTCGGTGAAGCCGCGGTCCCACGCTGTCTGGAGGTCCGCCACGGTCGTGCCCATGCAGGGGCAGACCACGCCGTCGGTCGGAGGCGGTGGGAGCGGCCGCTCCTCGGCCGCCGGACCGACCACGGTCAGCGGCACCTCGCCGGCCATCCGGACGAGGAGGTCGCGTGGCTGGCGACCGAGGCGGAGGGACACCGTGTCGGCCGGCGTCGCCGTCTCGATGCGGGTCGCTTCGTCCGCGGTCACGACGGCGCGAACCCGGCCGGCCGCGTCGCCCTCGAACCGGACCAGCGTGCCGGTGAGGACCTCAGCCGGCACGCCGATCGGCGGCGAACCAATCGCCACGACCGTGCCGAGCGGCACGCCCGCAGCGTGGAGTCGTTCGGCGGCCCGCGCCGTGAACAGGCCTGCCAGCTCGTTGCCCGGGCACACCGGCTGGATCTCGGCGGCCCCGGTCGCGACGACGATCTCGTGCGGATGGATGTGGAGCATCGCCCCCGGCGTCCGGACCACGATGGTCGGACCCGGGTAGATCGCCACCACCTCGTCGCCGGCGGCCGCGTCGAGCAGCATCGACGAGCGACCGGCACCCTCCGCGGCTGCACGCGCCGTGGCGCCCGCGGTCCCGCCGCCGATGACCGCCATGTCCGTTTCGACGCGCCAGACCGGCACCTCCCGCTCGACCGGCGGGGAGGTCAGGTCCGGGCCGGCAACCACGGGGAGTGGCGGCTTCGAACCGGCTGGGTGCCGGACGACGGCCATCCCGGGCCGGGCCGCGGTCTGGCAGGTCCGCACGTAGGCCACGCCGTCGACCTGTGCCAGGCAATTCCCGCAGTCGCCGGCGAGGCACAGCGTCCCGCCGCGCCCAGGGACCTCGCCGGCGCGCAGGATCGCGACGGCCACCGAGTCGCCCGGCTCGAACGCTAGCGGCCGCCCGTCGACGACGATCCGTCCGGGCGCGCCCTCGACTTCGGGCGAGGCCCCTTCGGTCACTGGCGCATCCGGGCGCCCTCGGGGTCGAACAGCGGCCGTGGCTGGAGCCGGGCCGGCCGGCGCCGGCCGATGATCTCGATCTCGAAGCCGTCGGCGCCCGGACCGGCCGGGTCCGCCAGTGCCGCGGGTACGTAACCCAGCGCGATCGACTGCTTGACGTGGTGGCCGTAGCCGCCCGAGGTCACCCAGCCGACCACCTCGCCGCCGTGCCAGATCGGCTCGTCGCCGATGACATCCGCTGGATCGTCCGGATCCGGCTCGACGACGAGCGCGACGAGCCGGCGGGCGGGGCCACCGGCGGCCAGCTCGGCCTCGTGCGCGGCCCGCCCGATGAACTCGTGGTCGAGCTTGAGGTAGTTGGTGATCCCGCCCTCGGCCGGGGTGTAGATCGGCCGGTACTCGCGGAACCAGGTCCCGTAGCTCTTCTCCAGCCGGAGCGACATCAGCGCGCGGAAGCCGAACAGGCGGATGCCGTGCTCCTGCCCGGCGGCCATCACCGCGTCGAACAGCGCGGCCTGGTATTCCGGCGCGACCCACAGCTCGTAGCCGAGGTCGCCGGCGTAGTTGATCCGCGCCACGAGCGCCGGGATCATCCCGAGGTCGACCCGCCGGAAGTCCATGAACCGGAATGCCTCGGTCGACAGGTCCTCGTCGGTGATCGACGCCAGGACGTCACGGGCGTGCGGCCCGGCGATCGACAGCCCCGTCAGCGACAGCCCGAGGACCTCGAAGCGGACGCTCCCGTCGGCGGGCAGGTGGGCGCGGAACCAGCGCGAGTGATGGACCTCCGCCCCGAGCGAGCCGAACAGGTAGTACGTGTCGCCGTCGTCGGGCCGGGCCACGGTGAACTCGCCGACGATCCGGCCCCGTCGTTGAGCATCGCGGTGAGCGTCATTCGCCCGGCCTTCGGCATCCGCGCGGTGAGGAGCGACGACAGCCACGCCTCGGCGCCCGGGCCGGTCACGCGGTACTTGGCGTAGTTCGAGATCTCGGTCAGCCCCACCCGCTCGCGGACGGCCTCGACCTCGCCGGCGACCGGCTCCCAGGCATTCGACCGGCGGAACGTCACGTCCTCGAACGGCGGCAGGCCGGGCTTCTGGAACCACAGCACGTGCTCGAGCCCGAACGACGCGCCCCATACCGCGTTGGCGGCGGTCAGCCGGTCGTGGATCGGCGTGGTCAGCAGCGGCCGGGCGGCCGGCAGCTCCTCGTTCGGGAACGTGATCCGGAACCGGCGCCGGTAGTTCTCCTGGACCTTGGCGTTGGTGTAGGCCAGCGTCGCGTAATCGCCGAACCGCGCGACATCCATCGCCCAGATATCCATGCCCGAGTCGCCGTGGTCGCCGGCGGTCATCCAGGCCGCCAGCGCGAGGCCAACGCCGCCGCCCTGCGACAGCCCGGCCATCACCCCGCAGGCGACCCAGAAGTTGCGCAGCCCGCGGATCGGGCCGACGAGCGGGTTGCCGTCCGGGGCGAAGGTGAACGGGCCGTTGACGACCCGCCGGATCCCGGTCGTGCCCATCGCCGGGTAGTGGCGGAAGGCGACCTGGAGCTCCGGGGTGATCCGGTCGAGGTCGGGCTTGAGCAGCTCCGACCCGAAGTCCCACGGCGTCTCCTTCGGCGACCACGGGATGGCGGCCTGCTCGTAGGTCCCCATCAGCGTGCCGCCGCCCTCCTGGCGGAGGTAGATCTCGCCGCCGAAGTCGAGCGTCATCGGCATCTCGCGGCCCGTTTGCGCGACGTGCTCCGCGACCTCGGGCATGTCCACGGTCAGCAGGTACTGGTGCTGCATGGCGAGGACCGGCAGCTCCAGCCCGACCATCCGGCCGACCTCGCGCGCCCACAGCCCGCCGGCGTTGACGACGTGCTCGGCGTGGATCGGGTCGCCGTCCTCGATCAGGACGTCCCACGTGCCGTCGGGCGCTGGGCGAGCCCGTCGACCTTCGTGTGCTGGCGGATCTCCGCCCCGGCGAGCTGGGCGCACTTGGCGTAGGCGCGGGTGACGCCGGTCGGGTCCACGTGGCCCTCGACCGGGTCGTACAGCGCGCCGACGAAGTACTGCGGGTCGAGCAGCGGGAAGAGGTCCTGCGCCTCGCGCGCGGAGATCAGCTCGAGGTCCATGCCCAGGTAGCGGCCGCGCGACTGGGCCATCCGCAGGAAGTCCATGCGGACCTCCGTGTCGGCCAGCATCAGCCCGCCGGGCAGATGGATCGAGCAGTCCTGGCCGGAGACCCGCTCGATCTCCTCGTACAGCTTGATCGTGTACTGCTGGAGGCGGGCCACGTTCGGGTCGCCGTTGAGGGTGTGCATGCCACCGGCCGCGTGCCACGTCGAGCCGGCCGTCAGCTCGCGCCGCTCGAGCAGCACGACGTCCGTCCAGCCGGCCTTGGTCAGGTGGTACAGCACGCTGCACCCGACGACGCCGCCGCCGATGACCACACCTGGGCTGATGACTTCACGATCGGTCCCCTTCAGTAATCGGTCGGGACGCCGCCCTCGGCCACCCGCCGGGCGACGAACGCGTCGAGCTCCTCGGCGATCGCCGGATCCATGGGCGGCGGCTCGTACGCCGCGAGCAGCTCCTTCCAGATCCGGTTGGCCTTGGCAGGGAGCTCCGGGCTATCCGGCCTCCTCCCACGTCTCGTAGTTGCGCCAGTCGCTCAGCATCGGCTTGTGGAACGCGGTCCGGTAGCGCGACTGGGTGTGCTCGGCGCCGAAGAAGTGGCCGCCGGGACCGACCTCCTGCATCGCCGAGAAGGCCAGCGTCTCGTCGTCCACCACGACCGGCTCGAGAAACGCGGCGACCATCCCGAGGAGCTCCGCGTCGAGGATCATCTTCTCGTAGCTGGCGTGCAGCCCGCCCTCCATCCAGCCGGCGCCGTGCATCAGCAGGTTGACCCCGCCCTGGATCGCGCCCCACAGCGAGAAGACCGATTCGTAGGCGGCCTGCGCGTCGAGGGCGTTGGCGGCGCACACGTTCGAGGACCGGTACGGGACGCCGTAGCGGCGCGCCAGCTGGCCACCGATCATCGCCGTCCGCATGTACTCGGGAGTCCCGAACGCCGGCGCCCCCGACTGCATGTCGACGTTCGAGGTGAAGCCTCCGTAGATGACCGGGGCACCCGGATTGACCGCCTGGGTCAGCACCATCCCGGCCAGCGCCTCGGCATTCTGCTCGGCGAGGGCACCGGCGAGGGTGACCGGGGCCATCGCCCCGGCCAGGGTGAACGGCGTGATGCACACCACCTGGTTGTGGGCCGCGAACTCCATGATCCCCTGGAGCATCGGGGCGTCGAGGCGCAACGGTGAGCTCGAGTTGACGACGGTGAAGACCGACGGCTCCCGGTCGATCGTCGCCTGGTCGACGCCGCGGGCGATGCGGACCATCTCGAGGACGTCGATGTTGCGCTGACGGCCGAGGCTGTAGCAGTGGACCGCCTTGTCCATCAGCGTCAGGGCGTCGTAGCTCGCCCACAGGTGCCGAACCCCGTGATGGAGGTCGACCGGCTCCACGGGATAGCCCGACAGGAAATGGACGGCGTTGAGCGACTGGGCGAGGCGCAGCAGGTTCTGGTAGTCGGCCCGGTTCCCGATCCGCCGGCCGCGGTCCAGGTCGGCGACGTTGGGCGGGCTGCCGACGGTCCCGAAGGCGACCCAGTCGCCACCCAGCTGGACGTCACGCGCGGGGTTGCGGGCGTGGAGCGTGAACTGCGCCGGCGCCGTCTTGATCAGCTCGGTGACCATCCCGGGGTCGAACCGGACCCGCTGCGAATCGGGCTCGACGGTCGCCCCGGCGGCGCGCAGGACCTCGCGGGCGTCCGCGTCGAGGAAGTCCATCCCGATCTCGGACAGGACGCGGAGCGAGCCGGTATGGATCGACTCGAGCTCGTCGGCCGACAGCAGCTCGGTCGGGGGGTAGCGCAGGCGCGGCTGGGCCCACGGCGGCTGCTGCGGCAGGGCATTGCGGGCATGACCCTCACGGCCGCCGCCTCGCCGTCGGCGCAGCCCCTCGCCCGCGGCCGTGTCCATATCCGTCACGCAGGTCTCCCGCAGCTGATCCCACGACCGGGCGCGGCGCCACCGATCGACGACCCGCCCAATGCTAGCCGGTACCCCGGCCGGAGACCGGACCGGACGCAGGCCGAGCTACTCCCCGGAACCCATGCTGCGCATGTTGCGGATGAGGTTGACGATCAGGACGAGCAGGACCGCCAGGAGGCCGAGCTGGAGCCAGGTGTAGTCCAGCTCCCGGGGAATCATCCGCCGGGTATCGTCGGGGAAGACGAGGACCAGGTACAGCACCGCGCCGACGACCAGGACGGCGGTGCCGAAGCCGATGAGCCGCTGCTTCACGCGCCGGATCCGGTTGCGGTAGCCGAACAGCATGGTGGTCGCTTCGGTGATGACCGGCTCCTGGGCCTCGACGAACTCCAGGAACTCCAGCGTGCGCTGGATCCGACCCGTGCCGGCGTAGAGCCGGTCGAACGTCCGGCGAGGGTCGAGCAGGGCCAGCCCCTGCTGACGTGCGAGGCGGCGAACGAAGCGCCGGACGGTCTCCTGCAGGTCGTACTCGACGGCGAGCGAATGCCGCAGCGTGCCGAGCGTGACCAGCATCTTGAGGTAGCCGACGATGCTGGACGACATCGTCAGCTGCTGGACGCGGATCGTGTCGAGGATGTCGACCGCCAGCTTCGAATACGGGTTTTCCTTGTGTTGGGCGGGGCCGGGCGCCGCCTCGGTCGTCCGCAGGCGGTCCGCGACGGTGTCGTACAGGAACGCCTGGTGGACGCGGATCAGCTGCCAGCGGGTGGTCGCGATGTCCGTCTCAGGTCCCGGTGCAAGCCAGCGCATGAGCTCCAGGACGGCGGACTCGACCTCGCCCCGGAAGAGCAGCCAGCTGTAGCGGGTGAGCGAATCCCGGACGCGATCGGGCAGCTGGCCGACGATCCCGAAGTCGACGTAGCCGATCGCGTCGCCCGGCAGGACGAACAGGTTGGCCGGATGCAGGTCGGCGTGGAAGTAGCCGAACACGTAGACCTGATTGAGCATGTTCCAGTCGAGGTTGCGGACGATCCGATCGAGGTCGTGGCCGCGGGCGGCCAGCGCCTCGAGGTACGCGGTGTTGCCCTCGCGCTTGGCGACCATGATGTCGATCAGCGGGATGCCGACGATCAGCTCGGTGGTCAGGACGCGCGACGTGGTGTAGTCGCGGTGGACGCGGGCGATGCGCTCGACCTTGTCACCCTGCGCGTTCTGGTACAGGAGGACGGCCTGCCGCGCCTCGACCATGTAGTCGAGCTCGTCGGCGGTCCAGCGCGCGAACTCGTCGATGACCTCGCGGCTCTTCGTCGCCCCGAAGACGTGGCTCCAATCGAGGATCCAGGTCGTCGAGTACATCAGCGCGATGTCCGCCCCGAGCGTCTTGCGGATGCCCGGCCGCTGGACCTTGACGGCGACCTGCTCCCCGCTGTGGAGCACGGCGCGGTGGACCTGGCCGATGGAGGCCGCGGCGAACGACTCGTGCGAGAACGACCGGAAGACCGTCTCGGGTTCGGCACCGAGCTCCTTGCGGACGATGGCGCGGACCTCGTCGTAGGAGAACGGGGCAACCTGGTTGAGCAGCTTGAACAGCTCGTCGCAGTAGGCGGCGGGCAGCAGGTCGAAGCGCAGCGCCAGCATCTGGCCCAACTTGATCCAGGCGCCGCCGAGACGCTCGAAGGCGATCCGCATCCGGACCGGCCGGCTGCGCCGGTCCGAGCCGGGCAGGTGGAAGGCCGGAGCGATGAACAGGACGAAGAAGACGGCGAGGACGTGCCAGACCCGGCGCGGATGCCGGAACAGCGTTCTCATGGGGCGTGGCCCTGGTCACTGGCGACGGCGCGTCGCCGGGACGGCTGTCGCGAGGTGCGCGCTACCGGGTGCCCGGGCGTGGGGCCGGCGACGTCACGAGCCCTCGTCGTCCAGCGATACGCGCTTGCGCCGAGTCGGGAGCGTCGTCTCCTCCTCCCATTCACGACCGGCACGGACCAGCTCCGCGAAGCTCCTGCGCGAGAAGCGATAGAGGAGCGCCATCGCCCCTTCCATCGCGAGCTGGCCTTCGCGTCCGTAGCGGACCCCCATGCGGACGGTGTCGGCGATGCGGGCCTCGCCCTCGTCGAAGGTCGATGCCAGCCGGCGGTGCCGGAGGTGCTGCGCGTACTCGGCGCGCTCCTCCTCGGACGGACCGTTCAGCCACGCCTCGCGCCGCTGTCGCTCGCGGGCGGCCCAGGCGTCGATCTCGGCCTGGGTCGGCTCGAGGGCTGCAGCATCATCCTTTTTGGCGGCCCCCGACGCCGTGCTCGTCTGGTCCGTCATGTCGATCACCCCCTGGAGCGCTCGTCTTTCATCGGCGGTTTCGTCGAACGGTGAGTGTAGCGCGCCGGTGCCCCGTCGGAGCCGGGCTAGCCGTCCGACAGGTCGAGCCAGGTCGTCTTGAGCTGGGTGTACCCGTCGAGCGCCGGGAGGCCCTTGTCGCGCCCGAAGCCGGATTGCTTGTAGCCACCGAACGGGACCGTGATGTCGGCCGTGTCGAAGGTGTTGACCCACACGACGCCCGCTCGGATCCGCCGGGCGAGCCGGTGGGCGCGCTTGACGTCGCGGGTCCACAGCCCGGCGGCCAGGCCGTACGGCGAGTCGTTGGCGATCGCGATCGCCTCGTCCTCGTCGTCGAACTCGGTCACGGTCAGGACGGGTCCGAAGATCTCCTCGCGCGCGACCCGCATCGAGTTGGCCACGCCGTCGAGGATCGTCGGGCCGATGTACGCGCCGCCGCTCTCCTCCCGGACGCGCTCGCCGCCGGCGACGACGGTGGCACCCTCCTCGCGCCCGAGCTGCACGTAGCCGAGGACCTTCGCCAGCTGGCGCTCGTCGACGATCGAGCCGAGCTTGGTCCGCGGGTCGAGCGGCTCGCCCGGCGCCACCGTCCGACCGAATGCCGCCACCCGCTCGACCAGCTCCGCCCGGTGCGAGCGATGGACGACGAGGCGCGACCCGGCGTTGCAGGTCTGCCCGCTGTTGTAGAAGATCCCCCAGCCGATCGTGGAGGCGGCCGCCTCGAGGTCGCCGACGTCGGCCAGCACGACCTGCGGGCTCTTGCCGCCGAGCTCGAGCGAGATGGCCTTGACGTCCGATTCCCCGACCGCGCGGAGCAGCGAACGACCCACCTCGGTCGAGCCGGTGAACGCGATCTTGTCCACGCCGGGATGGCGCGCCAGTGCGTCGCCGATGACCTGGCCCGGACCGGTCACCACGTTGAGCACGCCGTCCGGAAGCCCCGCCTCGGCGGCGAGCTCGGCAAGGCGCAGCGCGGTCAGCGGCGACTGGCTGGCCGGCTTGAGCACGACCGAGTTGCCGGTCGACAGGGCGGCGCCCAGCTTCCAGGCGGTGATGATCAGCGGGTAGTTCCAGGGCACGATCGCGGCGACGACGCCGATCGGCTCGCGGGTCACCAGTGACAGGGCGTCCGGCCCGGTCGGGCCGACCTCGCCGTACGTCTTGTCGATCGTCTCGGCGTACCACTGGAGCGTCGTCGCGGCGCTCGGGACGTCCACCCGGAGCGTGTCGCGGATCGGCTTGCCGACGTCGAGCGATTCGAGCAGGGCGAGCTCCTCGAGGTGCTCGCGGACCAGCTCGGCGAGGCGGAGCAGGACCTTCTTGCGCGCCATGCGGCGGCTGGTCCGACCAGCGCCGGTCGTCGAAGGCGCGGCGGGCGGCTGCGACGGCGCGGTCGACGTCCTCCGTGCCGCCCTCCGCCACCGCCGCGATCCGCGACCCGTCGCGGCCCGCCATGTCGTCGAACGTCCGACCCGAGGCGGCCGGCGCGAACCGCCCGTCGACGAACAGCTCCGTCCGGGGCGCAACCGCGGCCGCCCGAGCAAGCCAGTCGTCGAGCGTCGCGCTTGGTCCCGGCGGTCATGCCGCGTAGCGCCGCAGGGCGGCCTCGTCGAGCTCGATCCCGAGGCCCGGCGCGGCGGGGACGCGGAGGACGCCGTCGGGACCGGGCCGGACCGGCTCGCGGAGCATGAAGTCGCGCCGCTCGGCGGTCCAGCCGGGCGGGTCGTACGGGTATTCGATGAACGGACCGCCGCCGACCCCCGCCGCGACGTGCAGGTTGGCCAGCAGCCCGATCCCGTTGGTCCAGGTGTGCGGGCTGTACCAGCGGTTGCGGGCCAGCGCCAGCTCGCCGAGCGTCCGCCCGCGGAGCATCCCGGCGGCCAGGACGACATCGGGCTGGTGGACGTCGAACGCGTCCGCGTCGAGCGCGGCGACGAGCTCGGTGAAGGTGCGGGTCATCTCGCCGCCGGCGATGCGGATGCCGGGCGCCGATGCTCGCAGCGCGGCCAGGCCGGGCAGGTCCGTGCCGGCCAGCGGCTCCTCCAGCCACAGCACGTCGTAATCGGCCAGCCGGACCGCGATCTCGCGGGCCGCGACCGGGTCGAGCGAGCCCGCCGTGTCGCCCGCCATCCGCCAGCCCTGGTTGAGGTCGACCATGATCGCCATCGAATCTCCGACCGCGTCGCGCGTCGCGGCGACCGCGGCGAGCCCCTCCTCGAGGTGGTTCGGGTCGACCCGGATCTTGAGCGCCCGGAAGCCCTCGTCGCGCCGGCGCGAGCGCCGACTCGGCCCGCTCGGCCGGGGGCAGCAGCGACCCGCACGAGGCGTAGGCCGGGATGCCGTCGAGCGCGCCGCCGAAGAGCGTGGCGACGGGGAGACCCGCGACCTGGCCGATGACGTCCCACAGCGCGACCTCGAGCGGCCAGTAGCGGCCGGCGTGGAAGTCGATCGTCTCGAGCGCCCGGACGTGCCGGGCGATCGCCAGCGGGTCCTGCCCGACGAACAGGTGCTCGAACGCCTCGAAGCCGTCCATCGTGTCGCCCGAGCCGACCCCGACGACGCCCTCGTCGGTCTCGACCCGCACGATCGTTGCGGCGAACGAGCGGCGCGGCTGCGGGTCCCACGCGGCGTCGAACGGCGGGTCCAGCGGGACGACCAGGCGATCGAGCGCGAACGGCGGTGATGCGCACGGCGCGAGTATCGCGCAGTGTTGCGAGTCGGGTTCGTTGACAGTGCGAGGGGCCGCCAGTACCGTTCCGAGACACCGCCGCTCGGAGGAGGAACCCGTGGCCGGGCGGTGGCTGTCCGCGAACGATGCTCGCGAGCGCGCGACCCTGCCAGGGTGGATGCCGGAGGAGTACAGCGATGGACTTTCCCAAGCTAGACAAGGTGCGCCGCTCGGCGGCGCCGCTCCAGCTGGACGTGGTCGATGCCTACGTCGCGGGGCGGCTCAGCCGGCGCGAGTTCATCCAGCGAGGCGCGATCGTCGGCCTGTCGATGGGCTCGATCGGCATGGTCATCGCCGCGTGCGGTGGCACGAGCACCTCGCCGTCGGCCAGTGGCGCCGCCGCGACGTCGGGCGCGAGCTCCGGCGCGAGCAGCGCCCCTTCGGCGGCCGCCTCGGCGGTCACCGGCGGCGTGATCCGGATCGCCGGTCCAGCGTCCGGTGTCGGTCGATCCGGTCGCGATGCAGGACCTCGGCGGCTACGGGATCACGTCCCAGTCGTTCGAGTTCCTGTGTCACCGCGACGACCGAAGGACCTCGTCTCCATCGGTCCCGGGCTCGCCCTGGAGTGGGCGCCCAACGCGGATGGGACCGTGTGGACGTTCAAGCTCCGCCAGGGCGTGAAGTGGCATGACGGCACGGCCGTTCACCGCGGACGACGTGGTCGCCACGATGGAGCGCCTCGTCACCGCCGGCAACTCGGGCCTGAAGGGCGTCCTCGGGCCGGGCGGCGCGGTCGCCACCGACGCCAACACCGTGACCTTCACCCTGCTCGGCGCGCAACGGCAACTTCCCGTATCTCGTGTCGGTGTTCAACGCCCAGTCGCTGATCACGCCCAAGGCCTACGCGGCCGGCACGACGTTCGACAAGGTTCCGGCCGGCACGGGCGCCTGGAAGCTCAAGACCTACAACCAGCAGACCGGCGCCACGTTCGAGCGCAACCCGGACTGGTGGGGCGGCACGACGCCGCTCGACGGCCTCGAGTTCATCTTCTTCGATGCGACCGGCCCGATGGTCACGGCCTACCAGGGCCAGCAGGTGGACGCGATCATCCAGTTCGACGTCCTGTCCGGCAAGAGCCTGCTGGACGACACGAACTTCAACCTGATCGCGCACGCCCGCGGCGCTGCATCGACAGATCTGGATGCGCACCGACACGGGCGCGTTCGCCGACAAGCGCGTCCGCCAGGCACTCGCCCTGACGTTCGACCGCCCGGCGCTCATCCAGACGCTGTTCCAGGGCAAGGCCCAGCTCGGCAACGACCACGTCATCTGGGAGGGCTACCCCTACTTCGACTCCGCGGTCCCGCAGCGGGCCAAGGACATCGACAAGGCCAAGGCGCTCCTGGCCGAGGCCGAATGCCAGCAGCCTGACCGCGACCCTGCATGCCGGGCAGCTGCTGGAGATCCCCGACCTCGCGACCCTGCTCAAGAGCCAGGCCGCCGAGGCCGGGATCACGCTGAACGTCGGCGGTCGAGAGCCTCGACACGTTCTACGGCGCGCAGTGGTGCCCGGCCGAGCCGGCAGATCCGCCGTGCTCCGGCGCGGCCGAGCTCGGCATCGTCGACTACGGCCATCGCGGCACGCCGGACGTCTACCTCAACGCGGCGCTCAAGTCGAAGGGCATCTGGAACTCGTCGCAGTACGGCTCGACCGGCGTTCGACGCCGCGTTCTCGGACTTCCAGAAGGCCGTCGGCGTCGACGCGCAGAAGGCGGCCTGCACCAAGATCGAGACCGTCCTGCTCGACGACACCCCGATCGGCCTCCCGTACTTCTACAACTACCTCGCCGGCAGCTCGAAGGGCTTCACGGGCCTCTACGCGAGCGGCCTCGGGCAGATGTTCTTCTCGGCAGCCTAGCAAGACGGCCTGACCTCTCGACCACGAAGGGCCGATGTTCACCCCATCGGCCCTTCTTCGTTCTCCGTCGTCCGGGTGAGGTAGCCCATGGCACGGTTCGTCGGGCGCCGACTGCTCCTGTCACTGATCACCATTGGTTGTTGGTGACCATCGTCTTCTTCATCGCCAACGTCCTGCCCAACGACGTGGGGCGGACGATCCTGGGCCCGTTCGCACCGCAGGAGACCGTCGACGCGCTCAACGAGCGGCTGGGCACGGACCGGCCGATCATCGTCCAGTACGTCGACACGCTGATCGGCGTGGTCACCCTCGACTTCGGCGACTCGTACGTCAACGGCAACCCCGTGCTGCCGCAGCTCGTCGGCGGCGATCGGCCGCTCGACGAAGCTGGCCGGGCTGGCGCTGCTGCTCACGATCCCGGTCGCGATCATCGCCGGGCTCTTCGCCGCGCGCCGGCGTGACCGCGTCTCCGATCGCGCGGTCGTGCTGCTGGGCGTCACCTCGTCGTCGATCCCCGAGTTCGTCACCGGGACGGTCCTGGTCGTCGTCGTCGGCGTCCAGCTGGAGCTGCTGCCCGTCCTCGCGACGCCGCCGCCGAACGCCGACATCCCGACCCAGATCCGCTACCTGCTGATGCCCGCCATGGCCATGGCCATCGTGTACTTCGGCTACATCGCGCGGATGACCCGCGCCGGCACGATCGACGTCCTCCAGTCCGACTACACGCGGACCGCGACGATGAAGGGCCTGACCACGTCGCAGGTGATGCGCCGCCACGTCCTGCGCAACGCGCTCATCCCGACCGTGGCGGTCATCGCCGTCCAGGTCGGCTACCTGTTCGGCGGGATCATCGCGGTCGAGAAGATCTTCAACTACAACGGCATGGGCCAGACGATGCTGTTCGCCGCCCAGCGCAAGGACATCCCGATGCTGACCGCGGGCGTCATCGTCATCGGCATCGTGTACATGCTGGCCACGCTCGTCGGCCGACATGACGATCGCCTGGATGAACCCGCGGATCCGGCTGGACGCGGATCGCTGATGGACGTCACGATCACGCCCCAGCCCGTCGCCCCGGTGGCCGGACCGGCCGTGTCCGAGCGCTCCCAGGCCCGGCGCGAGACCTTCCGCCAGCTCGTCCGGCGACCGGCCTTCATCATCGGCAACATCGTGCTCATCGGCTGGATCATCACGGCCATCCTCGGCCAGCGGATCACGCCCGTACGACCCGTTCAACCAGTTCTTCGCCGGCCACCTGCCGCCCAGCTCGGAGCACCTGATGGGCACCGACCGGCTCGGCCGCGACGTGCTGTCGCGGGTCATGGTCGGATCGCGCGACGTCCTGATCGTCGCTCCGCTGGCGGCCCTGCTCGGGGTGGTCGCCGGGACGCTCCTCGGCCTGGTCATGGGCTACTACCGGGGGACCGTCGACGACGTCCTGAGCCGGATCGTGGAGGCGTTCCTGGCGCTGCCCGTGGTGCTCGTCGCGCTGCTCACGCTGGTCGTGCTCGGGACGTCGCCGCTCGTCGTCGTGTGCGTCGTGGGCATCCTGTTCACCCCGATCGTCGCCCGAACCGTCCGCTCGGCGGTCCTGTCGGAGCGCCAGCTCGACTACGTCACGGCGGCCAAGCTCCGCGGCGAATCGGGGCCGTTCATCCTGTCGCGCGAGATCTTCCCCAACGTCCTCGGCCCGACGGTCGTCGAGATGACCGTCCGCTTCGGCTACGCGATCTTCACCGTCGCCACGCTGTCGTTCCTCGGCGTCGGCCTCCAGCCGCCGTCGCCCGACTGGGGCCTGTCGGTCGCCGAGGAGTACAACAACATGATCTCCGGCGTGTGGTGGCCGACGCTGTTCCCGGCGCTCGCCATCGCCAGCACGGTCATCGCCGTCAACCTGATCGCGGACTCGCTCCAGTCGGTGCTGAGCGAATGACGACCGAGGCGGCGCGCCCGCGGCCGGTCCCGGGCAGCCGGCCCCGGCGCGTCGGGCGGCGCGCCAGGCCGCGCTGCGGGTCGAGGACCTGTCGCTCGCCTACGTCGTGCGCGGCATCCAGCGCCCGGTGCTCCGCGGCGTGTCGTTCGAGGTCCGGCCGGGCGAGTCGTACGGCCTGGTCGGCGAGTCCGGCTGCGGCAAGTCGACGACGGCCTATGCCGCGGTCCGCTACCTGCCACGCAACGCGCGTCATCACCGGCGGCCGGATCCTGGTCGGCGGCGACGACGTCACGAAGATGACCGACGACGAGGTGCGCCGCTTCCGGATGCACCACGCGTCGATGGTCTACCAGGACCCCGGCGCCGCGCTCAACCCGACGACCAAGGTCGGGCCGCAGGTCGTCGAGGCGTTCACGATCCTCGGCCAGGGCAAGGAAGAGGCCGAGGCGAGCGCGCTCAAGGCGCTCGAGCGGGTCCAGATCGCCGACCCGGAGCGGGTCGCCCAGCGCTACCCGTACCAGCTGTCGGGCGGGATGCAGCAGCGCGTCGTGATCGCGATCGCCCTCGCCTCCGACCCGAAGCTGCTCGTCCTCGACGAGCCGACGACCGGCCTCGACGCGACGGTCGAGGCGAGCGTCCTCGACCTCGTCCGCTCGCTCCAGGCCGAGACGAACGCGGCGGTCCTGCTGATCGCCCACAACCTCGGCGTCATCCGGACGCTGTGCGACCGGGTCGGCGTGATGTACGCCGGCAAGATCGTCGAGGAGGGCGACGCGGCGACGGTCTTCGAGAACCCGCAGCATCCGTACACGCTCGGGCCTGCTGCGCTCGCTGCCGCGCCACGGCATCCGCAAGTCGCAGCGGTCGCTGTCGACGATCCCGGGCAACCTGCCGCAGATCGGCACGGACCTGCCGACCTGCGTGTTCGTCGACCGCTGCCCGCTGGCCACCGACCTGTGCCGGACGGTCGTCCCGCCGGTCGTCGAGGTCGGGCCCGGGCGCTGGACGCTGCTGCCACCACGTCGACCGGCTCGGCGAGCTGGTCGAGCCGCCGGCGATCGCCGGCCAGGAGACGCGTCCACGGCGACCTCGCGCTGTCGCTGACCAACGTGTCCAAGACGTTCCACCAGAGCGGCCACGACGTGCCGGCGCTGGTCAAGGTCGGGCTCGACCTGTACGACGGCGAGACGCTCGGGCTCGTCGGCGAGTCGGGCTCGGGCAAGTCGACGCATGGCCAAGACGATCCTCGGCATCGAGAGCGCCCGACGCCGGCGGCGCGGATCGAGCTCGACGACCACGACGCTGGCGCCGCTCTCGACGAACCGGCCGACCGACGACAAGCGCTCGATCCAGATGGTCTTCCAGAACCCCGATTCGGCGCTCAACCGCGGCTGGACGGCACGCCACATCCTGACCCGCTCGGTCAGCAAGCTCACCGGGCTCAAGGGCAAGGCGGTCAACGAGCGGGTCGACAAGCTGGCCGCCGACCTGCGCCTGACCCAGCGCCACCTCGACCTCAAGCCGCGCCAGCTGTCGGGCGGGCTCAAGCAGCGCGCTGGCGATCGCGCGGGCGTTCGCCGGCGACCCCAAGATCGTCGTCGCCGACGAGCCGACGAGCGCGCTCGACGTGTCGGTCCAGGCCGCGATCCTCAACCTGCTGTCCGACCTCCAGCTCAAGAGCAAGACGAGCTACCTGCTGATCTCGCACGACCTCGGGGTGGTCCGCTACCTGGCCGACCGGATCGCGGTCATGTACCTCGGCCGGATCATGGAGGTCGGCGACTCGGAGACGGTCTTCCGCGGCCCGAACCACCCCTACACCGAGGCGCTCCTGTCGGCCGTCCCGAACGTCGACGGCGAGGACCGCGCCGCGGATCCTGCTCGAGGGCGAGATCCCGAGCCCGGCCAACCCGCCGACCGGCTGCGTCTTCAACACGCGCTGCCACCGCGTGATCCGCGGCCTGTGCGAGGTGACCGAGCCGCCGCTGGTCGAGGTCGAGCCGGGTCACCTGATGAGCTGCCACATCCCGCTCGAGGAGCTCGGCCGGCTGCAGCAGCGAGCGGCCGAGACCGGCGAGGTGCTGGTCACGCCGCCGGCGGACGAGTCGGGTGAGGCGGGTGCCGTGGTCGACGCGGTCGCCGACGCGCTTGCGGCGGCCGAGGCCCAGGCGGCCGCCGAGGCCGCCACGGCCGACGAGCCGCGGCGGTTCGACCGGCACGCCCGACGACCGGCCCGCCCGACCGGCGCCTAGCCCTACGGCCATGCCGAAACGAAGTTGATCCTCGACGTCGACACCGGCACGGACGACGCCGTCGCGCTGATGCTGGCTGCGCTCCACCCCGACCTCGAGCTCGTGGCCGCGACGACGGTCAACGGCAACAACCCGGTCGTCAACTGCACGGACAACACGCTGCGCGTGTTCGACCTCCTCGGCCTCGACATCCCGGTCTACGAGGGCATGGCGACGCCGATGGTCCGCGATGACTTCCCGACGCCGCGCGAGGTCATCCAGGAGAAGGGCAGGATGCACGGGCTGGAGCTGCCGATCCCCAAGCCGCGCTCGGTCAAGCAGTCGAAGCGGGCGGTCGAGTTCCTGGTCGAGACGTACCTGGCCGCCACGCGAGCCGATCGCGCTCGTCCCGGTCGGACCGCTGACCAACATCGCGATGGCGATCAAGCTCGAGCCGCGGATCGTGGAGCGGATCCCCGAGACGATCATCATGGGCGGCTGCCACGAGAAGGGGAACACCACGGCATCCGCCGAGTTCAACATCTGGGTCGACCCGGAGGCGGCCCGCGTCGTGTTCGGGGCGGGGCTCCAGAACGTCGTGGTCATGCCCCTCGACGCCACGCACCGGGCGCTCGTGTCGCTCGACGACTGCCGCCGGATGCGCGAGTCGGGCACGCCGGCCGGGCAGGCCGCGGCGGACTTCATCGAGCACCGGATCGTCGCCTACGACGACCTCCAGCCGATGGCCGTCGCCCACACGGCCCCGGTTCATGACGCCTTGTGCGTCGCCTACCTGGTGGACCCGAGCGTGGTGACCGGCCGGCGCATCCACGTCGACGTCGAGACCCGCGGCGAGGGCACGATCGGGCGCACGATCATGGACACCCGCGCGCTGCCGGACAAGGAGCCGAACGCCTTCGTCGCGTTCGACGCCGATGCGCCGAAGTTCGTGTCGATGCTGATCGAGACGTTCGCCCGCCGCTGACGCCCGGGCCTCCGGCTAGACGTCCGAGTCGGGGAAGCTCGCCTTGCGCCGGTCCATCCACTCGACGAGTTCGTCGTGGATCGCGTCGTCGAGCGCCGGCCGCTCGTATTCGGTCAGGCGCTTCTTCCAGCGCAGGTTCGCGCGCTGCGCGGCGTCGAGGCCACCGTCGATCTCCCACTGCTCGAAGGAGTCGTTGTTCGACAGCTCGGACCGCCAGAACGCCGTCTCGAAGTTCGCCAGCGTGTGGGGCGAGCCCAGGAAGTGCTGGCCGGGCCCGCCGCCAAGCATGGCGTCGAGCGCGTAGCCGTTGTCGGTGACGTCGACGCCCTTGATGTAGGCCTCGGTCATCGACGCCTGGTCTTCGTCGAGGATGAACTTCTCGTACCCGACGGCGAGGCCGCCCTCCAGCCAGCCCGCCGTGTGGAGGTTGAAGTTGACGCCCGCCTGCATCGTCGCCATGTAGCTGATCGCGCTCTCATAGGCGGCCTGGTAGTCGGGCAGCTTGGAGGCGGTGAAGTTGCCGCCGCTCCGGAATGGGACGCCCAGCCGGCGCGACAGCGCGGCGAGCACGAACAGCACCAGTTGCGGCTCCGGAGTGCCGAACGTCGGCGCGCCCGACTGCATCGACATCGATGACGCGAACGAGCCGAAGATGACGGGCGCCCCCGGCCGGACGATCTGGCAGAACGCCATCCCGGCGAGCGCTTCCGCGAGGGTCTGTGTCGCCTGCGCCGCGACGGTGACCGGGGCCATCGCGCCGCCGAGGATGAACGGCGTGATGAGCATGATCTGGTTGTTCTCGGCGTAGACCTTGGCCGAGCCCAGCATGTTGAAGTCCCACGACATCGGCGAGTTGGCGTTGGCCAGACCCATGATCACGTGCTCGGTCTCCATGGTCTCGCCACCGAACACGATGCGCGCCATGTCGACCGAATCCTGGGCCCGGCTGGGGTGCGTCACGGAGCCCATGAACGCGCGGTCCGAGTAGCGGATGTGGCTGTAGACCATCTCGAAGTGGCGCTTGTTGACCGGCAGGTCGACCGGCTCGCACAGCGTCCCGCCGCCGTGGTGGAGCGTCCGGCTCGTGTAGGTCAGCTTCACGAAGTTGCGGAAGTCCTCGATCGTCGCGTAGCGCCGTCCCTCGTCGAGGTTGTGGATGAACGGCGAGCCGTAGGTCGGGACGAGGACCATGTACGGGTCGCCGATCTGGACGCTGCGAGCCTCGTTCCGGGCGCGCTGCGCGAACAGCCGTGGCGCCGTCGCCTGAACGAGTGCGCGGCACATGCCGCGGGGGAAGCGGACGCGCTGGTCGGTGACATCCGCCCCGGCACCGCGGAAGATCTCGGTCGCCTCGGGAAAGTTGACGATCTCGATGCCGACTTCTTCGAGGAGCGTGTCGGCGTTGGCCTCGATCTGCTCGAGGCCCTCGGTGGAGACGACCTCGACCGGGGCGAGGCGGCGGGTCAGGTATGGGACGGTGTCCATGTGGCGAGCCAGCCGCTCGGTCTGGCGCGCTGCCCGACCGCGCCGCAGCGTCGGGCGTTCAACGTCAGGGACAGCCATCTGATCACCTCGGGCTCGAGCGCGTGATCCGCCGACCGCAATGGTACGGCGGAGCGGGACTCAGAGACGGCGGGCGAGCTCGCGCGCCTCGTAGAACGCCATGCTGGCTCGCCGCGGCGCGACACAATCGCCGACCTGGTGGAACGCGACGCCCCGCCGGGTCAGCTCGCCGGCCAGCGCGTCGACGACGACGGGCGTCTCGGCGACGACCAGCGCGTCCGCAGCGAGCTTGGTCAGCTCGCCGGTCAGCGTCGAGCGGACGAGCGCCACGCCGTCGCGCCAGCCGAGGACTGATGACGACGGGAGCATCGTCCCGCCGGCCCCCGCGAAGCGGCGGCGGAGCGGCACGTCGGCGGCGCTGTGGAACAGGCCCTGGGCGACGACCGCGGCCGCGCTGACGAGCGTGACCTCGTGGCCGCGCTCCGCGAGATACAGCGCGGTCCCGATCCCCCGCCAGTCGTCGACGTCGTCGAGGACGATGACCCGCCGGCCCGCGACGGCCGTGCCGGCCAGCACGTCCTGGATCGACAGCACGTCCGCGCCGTCCACCCCGGGGAGACGGTCGACGGTCGGCAGCGCGCGCTGGAAGCCCGTGCCCGGCGGCCGCGACCCGGTCGCCACGACGACCTCGTCCGCACCCGCGGCCGCCACCTCGTCCGCGCCGACCTCATGCCCCAGGCGGATGTCCACGCCGAGCGCCGCCAGCTGTCGCTCGTACCAGGCGAGCAGGTCGAGGATCTGGCCGCGGCTCGGCTGCCGGCCGGCCAGCCGGAACTGGCCGCCGAGCTCGTCGCCCCGCTCGGCCAGGGTCACCCGGTGGCCGCGCTCGGCCGCCACGCGCGCCGTCTCGAGGCCCGCCGGCCCGCCACCGACCACGAGCACGTTGCGTGGCCGCCGGCTCGGCTCGAAGCGGTCGCCGTCCCAAGCGAACTCACGACCGGCCGACGGATTGACGAGGCACGAGATCCACAGGTCGCGTGAGCGTCGGCCCCAGCACAGCTGGTTGCACGAGATGCACGGCCGGACGTCGTCGGCGCGGCCGTCGCGGGCTTTCGCCACCAGGTGCGGATCGGCGATCTGGCCCCTGACGATGCTGACCATGTCGGCATGACCGGCGGCCAGCACGGCCTCGGCCGCGGCCGGGGTCCGGATGTGGCTCTCGGCCTGGACGAGCGCGTGCCGAACGACCCGCTTGAGCGCTGCCGCGTGCGGCTCGCCGAGGCGTGCGTCGTACAGCGACGTCGGCATGATCTGGTAGAAGTCGAAGTACGAGCCGGTTCCGCAGGTGACGTAGTCCATCAGCCGCCGCTCGTCGTGCCAGGCCACGACCTCGGCCAGCTCGTCGATCGACAGCGTCGCCTCGGCACCCGGGTCGACGCTGACCGCGAGCCCGACGATGAAGTCGTCGCCGCAGCGCTCGCGGATCCGCCCGAGGATCTCGGCCGAGAAGCGCATCCGGCACTCGAACGTGCCGCCCCAGGCGTCCGTCCGGCGGTTCGACCAAGGCGCCCAGAACTGGTCGACGACCGCGTGGTAGGCGGCGAACAGCTCGATCCCGTCGAAGCCGCTGGCCTGCGCCCGGCCGGCCGCCGCGACGAAGCCGGCGATCAGCTCCTCGATCTCCGGCTCGGTCATCGCGTGGCTGCCGTCGGCGTCGTGGTACGACGGCAGCCCCGACGGCGACCAGTTGGGCGCGAACGAGTTGTCGGCGTCGCCGTGCTGGCCGACGTCGTACAGCTGGTGGATGAGCACGACGTCCGGGCTGGCCTCGCGGCAGGCGTCGGTCACCCGCCGGAAGGCCGGGATGACGGCATCGTCCGAGTGGCGGAAGTTGCCGCGGGTGAGGACCGCCGTGCGATGGATCGGGATCGGCTCGACGACGATCATCCCGGCGCCGCCGAGCGCCCGCTCGCGGTAGTAGCCGATGTGTCGCTCGCCGGGCAGCCCGTCCTCGGCCATGTTCGCGGTGTGGGCCCCGAACGTGATCCGGCTGCGCAGCGTCCGGTGTCGCAGCCGGAGCGGCTCGAAGACGTGCGGGAACGCCGCGGTCATGGCGCGGGTTCGCCCTCCGCCACGTCTCGCGGCTCCGCCCGTGTCGGCGCTGGCCCGATCTCGGTCGCGGCACCGTCCGCGGCCGCCGCCTCGGCCAGCGCGGCCGCCGCCCGCCGCCGCCGGAGCAGCAGCATCGCCGTCACGCCACCGACCGACGTCGTCAGCAGGATCATCAGGTGGACGAGCAGGCCGAGCGCGAACGCCGAATCGCGCGGGATCCCCAGGCCGTCGGCGATCGCCACGACCGTCAGCTCGAACGTGCCGACGTAGCCCGGGCCGGACGGCACGATCGACACCAGCGCCACGCCGCTCGTGAGCAGCGCCGCCTGCGCGAGGCTGAGCTCGACGCCGACCGCCTGGCCGGCCGCCAGGAACGTGCCGGTCGACGCGGCCCACGCCACGGCGCTGCAGACGAGGGCGGCGCCGATCACGCGCGGCTTCCCGGCCACGGCCAGCCCGTCGCGCAGCCGGCGTGCCAGCTCGAGGAGCGCGCGGCCGGCGGGCGATGATCGCCGCGACGCGATCGGCGCCGGGCAGGCGATGGGCGGCGATCCCCAGTCCGAGCACGACGACGAGCAGCGCGACGAACGCCAGCCCGAGCAGGACCGCGCTGGTCATCACGCCGCGGACGCTCAGCACCAGCACCGCCAGCGCGGCGATCGTGACGACCATCACGGTGTCGACCACGCGCTCGACGACGACCGTGCCGAGGACCGTCGTGCGGCTGATCCCCTCCCCCTCCCCGAGGGCATGGCTGCGGTACAGCTCGCCGAGGCGGGCCGGCAGCACGTTGTTGGCGAGGTAGCCGATGTACGTGTAGCCGAGGACCCGCCGGTAGGGCAGCGGCGCAATCGGCGCGAGGAGGGCTCGCCAGCGGGCGCCCCGGGCGCCGATGTCGACGGTGGTCGTCACGAACATGACCGCGATCCAGGCGAGCGACGCCGTGGCGAGGACCTGGAGCGCCGCCTCGATGTCGACCGAGCTGACGAGGATGACGACCGCGACGACGCTGATCGCGATCCCGATCGTGGCGCGGAGGATGGCGCCATTGCTGATCCGCATCGGGCGGTCAGTCGGAGCGACGGCGGCGGGCGAGGAGCTTCGGCGAGCGCCGGACGCGCAGCCGGTGGAGCAGGTAGCGCGCCACGACCCGCAGCGTGGACAGGCCGTACACGACGCTGCGCCGGAACCCGACCGACGAGGCCTCCTCGAAGTAGCGGGTCGGCACCCCGATCTCGCCGATCCGGCCGGCCATCCCGGCGGCCACGACCTGCGCGATCAGCTCCTGGTCGAACACGAAGTCGTCGCTGTTGAGCTGATACGGGCACCGTCTCGAGCAATCGACGGCTGTAGGCGCGCAGGCCGGTGTGGTACTCGGACAGGCGCAGCCCGAAGGCCAGGTTCTCGACGCCGGTCAGGAACCGGTTGCTGACGTACTTCCAGCGCGGCATGCCGCCCGCCAGCGGGTCGCCCAGGAAGCGGCTGCCGAGCATCAGGTCGCGCGAGCCGTCGGCGATCGGGGCGATCAGGGCCGGGATGCGACGTCGCGTCGTACTGGTAGTCCGGGTGGAGCATGACCACGATGTCGGCGCCGGCGGCCAGCGCAGCGTCGTAGCACGTCTTCTGGTTGCCGCCGTAGCCGCGGTTCTGGCTGTGGATGATGACGTCGAGCCCGAGCTGCCGGGCGATGTCGACGGTCTCGTCGCGCGACACGTCGTCGACCAGGATGATCCGGTGGACGAGCTCGTGCGGGATGTCGGCGTACGTCCGCTCCAGCGTGCGCGCCGCGTTGTAGGCGGGCATCACGATGATCAGGCGAGGCGGCGCGGCGGTCGGTCGGCTCGGGTGTCTCGGGGATGGGCACGGGCGAAGGGTACCGCACGCGAGCGTGGGACCCGCCGGTCACGGGGCCGTCACGGTCTTGTGCGACCATGCGGGCGGTAGCCAAGCATCGAGGACTCCGCCCGCCATGTTCGAACGTCTCTTCGGCTCGAAGGAGCAGGACCCCGCCGTCGCCGAGCGCATCCCGCCGGGCAGTACAAGACCGACAAGTTCCCGGTCCTCCACTACGGATCGGTGCCGCACACCGACCTGGCGACGTGGGATTTCCGGGTGTGGGGCGAGGTCGACGCCCCGTTCACGCTGACCTGGGACCAGTTCAAGGCCCTGCCGCGCAAGACGGTCCACACGGACATCCACTGCGTCACCCGCTGGACGAAGCTCGACACGACCTGGGAGGGCGTCCCGATCCAGACGATCCTCGAGATGGCCGGCGTCCGTCCGACCGCCACCCACGTGGTGTCGCACGCCGAGCAGGGCTATACCGCCAACGTCCCGCTGTCGATCCTCGACGACGAGGACGTCCTGCTGGCCGACACGTTCGACGGCCAGCCGCTCGAGCTCGAGCACGGCTACCCGCTCCGCCTGCTCATCCCGAAGCGCTACTTCTGGAAGAGCAGCAAGTGGATCCGCGGGCTCGAGTTCCTCGACCACGACCAGCTCGGGTTCTGGGAGCGCTACGGCTACAACAACGACGCCGACCCGTGGAAGGAAGAGCGCTTCAGCGAGTAGCCCGCCCTCGCGTCGCCTAGCTGCGGCGCGGCCCGCGCATCAGCCGCGGGTCGGGGGCGAACAGCCGGAGGCGCCGGGCGAGCAGCAGCAGCTCGCGGTCGAGCAGCCGGATGAGGGCCTCGAGCCGCTCGGTCGTCGTCGCCGCCTCGAGCAGCGCCTGGCGGCGGGGAAGCTCGATCTGGACGATCCCCGACAGCAGGTGGGACAGGACCGTCGGGTCATCGGGGATGACCAGGTCGCGGCGACGCGACGGCGGCGCATCGTCGTCGTCCTCGAGCTCGTCATCGTCCTCGGCGCCCTCGGCCATGAGGTCGTCGGCCGCGCGGGCCGCCGCCGGATCGATGGCCGGCCGGTCGTCGTCATCGATCACGATCTCGTCCACGTCGGTGTCGGCAGCGCCGTGCTGTCGACCTCGACCCGGATGTCGAGCACCTCGTTCGTCTCGCCGTCACGCGCCCGCATGAGATCGAGATAGCGGATGAACCGGCGGATCGCGGACGCGGCCAGCCGCTCGGCGCGCGCCTCGTCGCCGACCTCGTCCTCGAGCGGCGTCACGTCGGCCACGAGGTACGGCTCGCGCCCGGGGTCGACCGCCTCGATCGAGAAACGCCCGGTGGCCGCGGCGAGCAGGTCATAGCGGCCGTCGGGGTAGCGCCCCGCCTCGCGGATCTCGACCAGTGCGCCGACGCCGGCCAGCGCCAGGACGCTCGCCCGCACCGACCTCGCGCCCCTCGCGGATGAGGACGACCCCGAACGGCGTCCCCGTGTCGAGGCAGTGGCGGGTCAGCGCGCGGTAGCGGTCCTCGAAGACGTGGAGGGGCAGGACGATGCCCGGGCAGAGGACGGTGTGGAGCGGGAAGAGCGGGATCTCCATCGAACTACCCTTCGCGGTCCGATCTGACGTCCGGCCCGGCCGGCCACCGGCTCCGAGTCTAGCCCCGTTTCGGTTGCGCGGAGCGTCGCTCAGGCCGTGCAGGGTCGCGCATGACCCCGCGGTACCGGGTCGGACGCTCCAAAGGTCGGGTGCACGGAGCGTGGAATCAGGAAGCCGCCAGTCGCCCGGCGGCTTCGATGGTGTCGTTCGGGCCCTGTCAGGCCCGCCGTGGGTCAGTGGGAGCAGCCCTTGGGCGCGCCCTCGTCCTCGGCGGTCCGGAAGCTCGAGCCGCAGCCACACGCCGCGACGGCATTCGGGTTGTTGACCGTGAAGCCGGCGCCCATCAGCGTGTCGACATAGTCGATCTGCGAGCCCTGGAGCAGGCTGATGCTCTGGCCGTCGACGTAGACCTTGATCCCGCTGGCGTCGAGGACCTGGTCCTCGGGCGTCGGGGCGTCTTCGAGCATCATCCCGTAGCGGAAGCCGGAGCAGCCGCCGGAATAGACGTAGACGCGCAGCCCGATCGCCGGATTGGTCTCTTCCTTGGTCAGCTCCTGGAGCTTGCTGACCGCGGCGTCCGTGAGCGACACCACCGTCGTCTGCGGCGGCTGCGGGTCGATCGTCGTCGGCTGCTGATCGATCATCGGGCTTTCGTCCTCCGGGAGGGCTGTTCGCGGTCAGTCGGGTGGGCGGTGAGCGCCCGGTACCCGCTCATCGTACGCACGGCAACGGGTTTCGACAAGCACCCGCGCCGAAACTCTCGTACCACCGTACGAGTCCCGGCCATGTCGAGGAGCCGTGAAGTACTCAGGGCCGAAGGCCCGTCGCTCGTCGACGTGCCGATGGACCACGCGGAGAACCTGCGGCTCGCGGAGCGCCTGGGGGCGCCGATACGCTCCTCGTCAGGGCGGCGCTCAGCGTTTCGACGCCCTTGACGACCTCCGCGGGTAAGCGGATCGTCCTGTCGGACGACGCCGAGGCGCCGTCCGGTTCGGGGGCGGCGGCGCCGCCGAACGCGATGAGGACCTCAGGTCGGGCCGCGCGCAGCCCTGCGGCGACGGACAGAGCCGCGGTTGCGTCGGCAGGCATGACGGCGCCGATCACGACGGCGCGCGCATCGGTCCGTTCGACGGCCCCGATCCAGTCGTTCAGCGGAAGATCCGCGCCGAGGTAGACCACAGAATGCCCAGCCCGACGCAATGCCGTCGCGAAGATGAGCCCGCCCAGCTCGTGATGCGCTCCGGGCGGCATGCCGACGAGCACCGGTCGGCCCTGGTCGCGTCCAGGCCCGGATGCCTGGAACGATGCCGCGAGCCGACGAAGAACCGCGTTGCTCGCGACATGTTCGCCCGCGACGGGCACGCGGCCCGCCGCCCAGGCGTCGCCGAGGGCACGGAGCGCCGGGATCACGTGGTCGTCCATGACCCGCTCGTAGGTCCCGCCCGCAAGCATCTCATCCAGGACCGCCTCGATCCGTGGGCTGTCGAGGGCCGCGGCGGCATCGACGAGCTGCTCGGCTAGCCGATCCCACCGTTCCTTCGGCCATCGACTCGACCGGGATGCCCCCAGGCGGATCCGTGCCCGCGATGATCGCTGCGGCCGCGGCACTGGGTGACCAGCCGTTGTCGACCAATCGCCTCATCGACCGCAGCCGCTCGAGGGCGGCCTCGTCGTAGACCCGATAGCCACTGGCCGTGCGCGTTGGCGCGACCACGCCGTAGCGCCGCTCCCAGGCGCGGAGGACGGGTACGGTCAGGCCGGTTCGCGCCGCGGCCTCCTTGATCGTGTACATGGTTCGTGCAGTGTAGCGGTCGAGGGAGACTTGACAAGCCCTCAACAACATGGCAAAGTCTGCACAGACCTTGTACAAGAGTTGTACGAGGCGGCAAGCCACACTTGGAGGACACGGACGCCATGCGCTACCTCAATCCCCTCTTCCTGTTCCTCGTCATCGTCGGCGGCCTGAACTGGCTGCTCGTAGGCGTGGCGAAGTTCGACCTGGTCGCCGCCCTAACCGGTCAGACCTTTGGCGAGACGAACCCGATCTCCAGCGTCATCTACATCCTCGTCGGCATCTCCGCGATCGGCCTCGTCCCGACGCTGATTCGCTGGGTCGCACGGCGCGAGGAGCCCGCGCTCGCCTAGTCCGACTCACCAGCCAACCCAACCCATCGAACGAAGGAGCACCCACCATGCGAGGTCTACGTCTCAGCGCCGCGGTCGCCGCGGCTGCACTCTCCCTGGCCGTCGTCGCAACGCCGGCCGCCGCCCGCCAGCCCGGAGCGACGATCGTCGACACGGCCATCGCCGTGAATGCCGCGACCGGTGAGTTCGACGAACTGATCGCCGCCGTCGTTCGGGCGGGGCTCGTCGACGAGCTGGACGGCCACCGCCAGTTCACCGTCTTCGCGCCGACGGATGCGGCATTCGGGGACCTATACGCCGCGCTCGGCGTCGACGGCGTCGATGGCATTCCCGTGGCCACGCTGCGGGCCGTCCTGCTCCACCACGTGGCGCCGGGCGAGCGCGACAGCGGCGACGTCGTGACCTCGACGAAGATTCGGACGCTCAACCGGGACTTCCTGTCCCCGTCCGTCCAGGGCGGGTCGGCCTATGTCGACGGTGCCGAGATCCTCTTGGCGGATGTCGACGCTTCGAACGGCGTGATCCACGTCATCGACAGCGTGCTCGTCCCGGGCTGACCGGCGGCGAGGACGCGGACCGGCCGGCTCCAAGTGAGGCGGCCGGTCCGGCTAGTTCGCGGCCATCGCTTCGAGGAACTGCTGGGCGATGTAGCGGTGGCCCGCATCCGTCGGGTGGAGGCCGTCGGGACCGATCAGTCGCTGGCGGATCCCGGCGAACCATCGACCCGCAAGAGGGTCGACGAAGATCGCGTGCATCGAGCGCGCCGTCCGTCGCAGGTGATCCCGAAGGTCGAGGCACCGCGCCGGTGGCGTGGCATTCGACCAGATCGGCGCGACGACGACGAACACGGCATCCGGGAGGGCGCGACGGAGGCGGTCGAGCGCGGCGTCGGCCGCACGGGCGGTCGTTGCGACCGACCATCGTGAGTCGTTGTGGCCCGCGGCGACGACCACGATGTCGGGCTTCTGTCGAATCGTCGCTGCGACGCGTGCGCCGATCGTCTGGTTCGTCCACCCAGGGTTCATGAAGCCTGTACCTGCCACCGCCAGATTGACCGTCCGCCAGCCGAGCGTCCGACCCACGATCGCCGGCCACCCTCGGCGGCCAATCCCGGCGCCGTTCCACCCGGTCGTATAGGAGTCGCCCAGGAACACCGCCTTCAAGTCCGCCGACGTGACGAGCAGCCACGTTCGGCGCGGGATCACGGACGGGGACATCCGCGCGACCGAGGTCGGATCTGATGGCGGGTGTGTCCGGTGCCGGCGATGGCGGACTCGACGACGGGATCGGGCTCGCCGCCTCGGTGTCCGTGGTGCCTGGGCTCGAGGCGTGCTCTCGCCACCGCGGCCGGCTCCAACGCCGATGCGCGCCCGGGGACCCCGGAGCTCGGCGCGGGCGACAGCGCGGCCAGGGCCAGAGCGCCGATCGACAGCGCCAGGAGCATGGCGACTCGTTTCCGGCGCGCGCTCGTCCGCGGGTGGGCCTGTTGCACCAAGCGCTCTCCCAGCCTCGTTCGTCTCAGTTCGGCAGTCTAGCGCGAGGCTCGGAACCGCGATGCGCCGGGCGCCACGCGGACCAGGGTTCGATGTCCAGTCACTCCTGTCGGGTCGACATGCGCTGACCCGGACACGGCGCAAACGTCCATCCAGCCCGGCCATCGCCGTCCATACCGCGGGGGCGAGCTTCGACTGATGGTGTGTGCGTGAGTCATGCACCTGTGACAAGCGCTTCGCCTCCGCGTCTCCATTGCGGCCGGCGGAGAACTCACCGGTGACCGATAGCTCGAGTGACGTGATCGTGCCCACACCCGCCTCTTCCAGCACCCACGACGGATTTCGCCCCGACATCGAGGGCCTGCGCGGGCTGGCCGTCCTCGTCGTCGTCCTGTTTCACGCCGGCCTGGCCGGGATGGCCGGCGGCTTCGTCGGCGTCGACGTCTTCTTCGTCATCAGCGGCTTCCTCATCACCGGGCTCCTCCTGCGCGAGCACGAGCGAACCGGGCGGATCGGCCTGCTGCCGTTCTACGCACGCCGAGCCCGGCGTCTGCTTCCGGCGGCCCTCGTCGTGCTCATCGCCACGCTTGGCGCCTCCTTCCTTCTCGTGGCTCCGCTCGATCGGGCGGCCGTCGGCCTGGACGGCGCCGTCGCGGCCCTCTCGTTCGGCAACATCCGCTTCGCCCTGGCTGCGGGCGACTACTTCTCGAGCGTGACCGCCCCATCCCCGTTCCTGCATTTCTGGAGCCTCGGGGTCGAAGAGCAGTTCTACCTCCTGTGGCCGGCCCTCATCCTGCTGGTCGCCCGCGGCGGTCACGCCCGGCGCCGGGTCGCCGTCGTGCTCGTCGCCATCGTGGCGGCCTCGCTCGCAGCCAACCTGATCGTCACGGACATCGCCTCCAACTGGGCGTTCTACTCGCTCCCGACGCGGGCCTGGGAGCTCGGCCTGGGTGGCCTGCTCGCGGTCGGTGCCGGCGCCCTGGCGCGCGTTCCCGGTCGGATCGTCGGGCTCGCCGGCTGGCTCGGCCTGCTCGCGGTCGGAGTGGCGACCGTGGCCTTTGACGCGACCCTGGCATACCCAGGCGTCGCGGCACTCCTCCCGGTCCTCGGCACGGTCGCCCTGGTCGCCGGCGGCTCGCGGGCGCTGGGTCCGGGCAGGCTGCTGTCGATCCCGCCGGTCCGATTCCTGGGCAGGATCAGCTACTCGCTCTATCTCGTGCACTGGCCGATCCTCGTCCTGGCGCCGATGGCCATCGGCGGCCCGGTCGACGAGATCGGGAGCATCGGGCTCGTCGGAGCGTCGATCGTCGCCGCCATCCTCTGCTGGGCGCTCATCGAGACCCCGTTCCGCACGGGCCTGCCAAGCCTGGCGGTCCGTCCCGGACGGACCGTCTCGCTCGGACTGGCTGCCATGCTCGCGGTCATGGTTGTCGCGGCAGGCCCGTCGCTCGGGATGACGCCCGTCGAGGCGATCGCACCGCCCGACGCCACGCCGTCCCCGACCGAGGTGGTCGATGAACCGTGGCCCGATGAGACGGCCGTCCCGACACCGACGACCGATCCGACGGCCCGAGCCGACATCGACGCCGACGGGGTCGCCGACGCCGCGTCCGACGCCCACGACCGTGCCGCTGCCGCCCGACGTCGTCAACACGGGCGCTCTGTCCGGTCGCGTCAAGCCCGCATTGGCGGGCGCGCGCGCCGACGAGGAACGCCTCCGCAACGACGGCTGCCTCGCCTTCGAGCCGGTGACGAAGCCAGCGCCATGCGTCTACGGCGACAAGGATTCGAGGTACACGGTCGCGCTCGTCGGCGATTTGCATGCGGCGCACTGGTTCCCGGCACTGGAACGGCTTGCCACCCACGAGGGCTGGCGAATCGTGACGTTCGTCAAGGTCGCCTGCCCGTTCATCGACATGCCGGTCCGCAATCTCGCGCTCAAGCGCGAGTACCGAGAGTGCGCCGAGTTCAACGAGGCCACCCTGGCCCGGCTCGACGCCATCAAGCCGAACCTGACCCTCGTCTCGACGAGCAGGCTGGCCATCCACGAGATGCGCGACGGCGACGCCACGGTCGCCGCGAAGGGCGCGGCCATCGGTCGCATGCTCGCCCGGATCCCGGGAACGTCGGCGATCATCGTCGACACGCCGAATGCAGCCCGTGACGTGCCCGGCTGCCTGTCGTCGAACCAGGACGACGTCGAGGCATGCGCCATCCCGCGCAAGACGGCCTTCGCGGAGCGGCTTGGGGCCATCGAGTCGATCGCCTCAAAAGCCAGCGGCGCTTCCCTCATCGACCTGACCGCCCGGATCTGCGTCGGCGATGGCGCCTGCCCGGTCGTGGTCAACGACCGGATCGTCTACCGCGACCACAGCCACCTGACGGCCACGTTCTCACGGTCGCTGGCTCCCGCCCTGGGGGCTGCGATCGCCTCGCTCGGCGCGCGACCGTAGGGCACCACCCGCCCGTCGTTGGAGCGGTCGGGCCTATCAGGCTACGGCGTCAGCCCTCGATCCGCTCGACGATCGTGGCGATCCCCTGCCCGACGCCGATGCACATCGTGGCCAGCCCGTACCGGCCGCCGGTCCGCCGCAGCTCGTGGGTGAGCATCGTGATCAGGCGGCCGCCGCTCATCCCGAGCGGGTGACCGAGCGCGATCGCGCCGCCGTTGACGTTGACCCTGGCGGGGTCGAGCCCGAGCTCGTCGATGCACACGAGCGACTGCGACGCGAACGCCTCGTTGAGCTCGACGAGGTCGAGGTCCTCGATGCCGATCCCGGCCCGCTCGAGCGCCTTGCGAGTGGCCGGGATCGGGCCGATGCCCATGACCGCCGGATCGACGCCGGCGATCGCGGTCGCCACGACCCGGGCCAGCGGCCGGAGCCCCAGCTCGCGCGCCCGACCGGCCTCGACCAGCAGGACGGCCGAGGCGCCGTCGTTGATCCCCGAGCTGTTGCCCGCGGTGACCGAGCCGCCGTCGGGCCGGAACGCCGGGCGGAGGCGAGCCAGCGCCTCGATCGTGGAGTCGGCGCGCGGGTGCTCGTCGCGGTCGATGACGAGCGGGTCGCCCTTCTTCTGCGGGATCGAGATCGGGACGAGCTGGTCGGCGAAGCGACCGGCCTCGATGGCCGCGACCGCCCGCTGCTGGCTCTCGAGCGCGAACGCGTCCTGGCGCTCGCGCGACACGCCCCACCGCTCGGCGACGTTCTCGGCGGTCTCGCCCATCGAGTACGGGTAGTGCGCGCTCGGCCAGCCGCGGGTTGACGAACCGCCAGCCGAGGGTCGTGTCGGCCAGCTCGCGCGGGCCGCGGTCGAACGGCGACTCGGCCTTGAGCTGGACGTACGGCGCGCGGGTCATCGACTCGACGCCGCCGCCGATGAACACGTCGCCGTCACCGACGGCGATCGCGTGCGCCGCGGAGTTGATCGCCTGGAGGCCGGAGCCGCACAGCCGGTTGACGGTCAGGCCGCCGACCTCGACCGGGAAGTCGGCCAGCAGCAGCGCCATCCGGGCGACGTCGCGATTGTCCTCGCCGGCCTGGTTGGCGCAGCCGAGGATGACGTCCTCGACGAGCACCGGGTCGATGCCGGCGCGATCGACCACGGCGCGCAGCACGGCGGCGGCCAGGTCGTCGGGCCGGACGCTCGCCAGGGCGCCGCCGTAGCGGCCGATCGGCGTCCGGACCGCCTCGACGATCCAGGCCTCGCGGACGGGGCGTTCGAGATCACGGGTCACGGCGTTCGATTGTAGGGGCGCCGGCGGCGAGGCTACGGCGAGGCGAGGCCAGGAGCGGGCTCGAACCGGGGGCCCGCCGCGGCATGCTCGCGAAGGCCCGCGAGGACCGCGACCGGCCCGCCGATCGCCGTCGCGCGCTCGAACGGCCCCATGGGGTGGCCCGCCCCGAGGCGCAGCGCGAGGTCGATGTCGGCCGCCGTCGCGACGCGGTCGCCGAGCGCCCGGTAGGCCTCGTTGACGATCGCCAGCGAGATCCGGTCGGCGACGATGGCCGTCGAATCGGCGTCGGCCGGCTCGGCACGCCCTTCGAAGCCGGCCGCCGGACCGGCGATCCGGCCGTCCGCGGCGTACTCGTAGAAGCCGCGGCCGGTCTTGCGCCCGAGCTGGCCGCTCGCGACCAGCCGCTCCTGGATCGACGACGGCCGGAACCGCTCGGCGAGCGGATCGCCGGCACGGCGGGTCCGTTCGTAGACCCCGTAGGCGGCGGCGAGGTTGATGTCGATGCCGATCAGGTCCATCAGCTCGAACGGGCCCATCGGGTAGCCGGCGGCGCGGACCGCGGCGTCGATCGCCGTCACGGTCGCGAGACCCGCCTCGAGGATCGCCAGCGCCTCGAGCGTGAACGGACGATTGACCCGATTGACGATGAAGCCGGGCGTGTCGGCGCAGCGGACCGTGACCTTGCCCCATGCGCCGACGAGCTCGGCGGCGCGGTCGGCCGCCACGTGCGGCAGTTCGCGGCGCCGCGACGACCTCGACGAGCGGCATCACCGGGGCCGGGTTGAAGAAGTGCAGCCCGAGCACGCGCTCCGGGCGCGACGTCACGGCGGCGATGTCGGCCACCGACAGCGCGCTCGTATTGGTGGCGAGGAGGGTCGCCCGCGCGGCCGCTTCGTCGAGCGCCCGGAAGATCGCCTGCTTCGCCGCAAGGTCCTCGAGCGCGGCCTCGACGACCAGCTCGGCCCCGGCTGCGACGTCGGCGATCGCCGGCGTGTCGATGAGGAGACCGAGGCGTCCGGCGACCCATGCCTCGGCCGAATCCGAGTCGAGGTCGAGCCGGCCGGCGCGCCGCTCGAGGCCCGCCCTGATGCGCTCGTGACCGCGCTCGATCGCGGCCGCGTCCACGTCGTGGAGGTGGACCCGATGACCGGCCTCGACGGCCAGCTGGGCGATCCCCGCGCCCATCGTGCCGGCCCCGACCACGCCGACGACGCCGGGCATCGTCAGACCGGCTTGATCGCTTCGAACGGCTGGCGGCAGTCCAGGCAGGAACGGATCGTGCGGCACTGCGTCGGCCCGAATGCGTTGTCGAGGACGGTCCGGCGCGACCCGCAGTAGGGGCACGGAACACGCGGCTCGAGGCCGATCAGGGTCAGCGTCCCGCCGTCAGGCGCGTCCACGACCGGCCCTGGTGGCGTGATCCCGGCATCGAGCAGCGCCTGGCGGCCCGCCGGCGCTGATCCGGTCCGAGGTCCACGGCACCTCGAAGGTCGCCACGACCTCGACCGGTCGGCCGAGGGCAGCGAGGCGCTCGGCGACCGAGGCCTTGATGAGCTCGAGCGCCGGGCAGCCGACGAACGTCGGCAGGATCTCGACCCGGATCGGACCGCCGTCGGGCGCGACGTCGACGCGATGCACGATCCCGAGGTCGACGATCGACAGCATTGGCAGCTCCGGGTCCGGGACGGCGGCGAGGATGGCGCGGACGGCCGCCTCGTCCACGCGCGGCGCGTGCCGGCGCGGCGGCACGCGTCGCCCCGGCCCGGGCGCGCGCCACGGCGACCTGGATCCCGGCCTCGCTCACCAGACCGCACCCGGATCCGCGTGGCGCACGGTCGTGAACTCGCCCCACAGCCACGCGAAGGCCTCGCCGTGGTCGAGCCGTCCACGCTCGGGATCGTGCGCGACCGGCGGCATCGGCAGGTCGAGGGCGGCGAAGGCCGGGCCGATCGCCGCCCGCCAGCGTCGCTCGAGCTCAGCCGACGGAGCGGCGAGGATCCCCGCATCGACCAGCAACGGCTCGCCGGGGAGTGGCGTGAAGACCGTGGCCGCGTCCGGGCCGAGCTCGTCGAGCGCGGCCAGCAGCCGGGTCCGCGGCTCGCGGCCGCCACGGGCCAGGCGGTCGAACCAGGTCGAGGCGTGCATGACGTGGTACCGCTCCTCGCGTTGGAGCTTGCCGACCAGCTCGGCCAGCGGTGCCCACGACCCGCCGGCCAGCGCCTCCAGCCGGACCGCGTCGGCGGTGTCGTACAGGTAGCGCCGGGCGATCGTCATCGCCCAGTCGCCGCGGCCGTGATCGAGCAGCCGGCAATGACGGTAGTCGGCCGGTTCGCGGTCGTAGGCGAGCGCGTCCGGGTCGCTCCCGGTCAGCCCGCCGAGCAATCCGTACAGCGCCGCCGCGTGGCCCAGCTCGTCCTGCGCGAGCGAGCTCATCGCGACGTCTTCCTCGAGCTGCGGCGCGATCCCCGTCCACTCCGAGTCGGAGAAGCCGATCACGAACTCGTCATCGGCCATCGAGCGCAGGAGCGCCTCGAGCGCGGTGGCGGTCGCCGGCGGGAGCCCGGTCGCGACGGCGCTCACGACGAGCGCGCCTTCGGCTTCGGCTGGCCGGCCGCCTCGCGTGCGGCGGCCAGCTTGTCGCGCATGACGTAGCCACCCGGCTTCTTGAACGAGCGGTCGAGCGGCGGCTGGAGGAGGTCCGCGTCGTCGAGGTCGACGATGTCGGCCCGGCGCACGATCCACAGCCGGACGCTCTCCTGGCGACGGCCGTAGAGCTCACGGGCGTAGTGCGTGGCGAGCTCGGCATCGGGGGCCAGGACGCTCCCGCCGTGGCGCATCGGGTCGCCGTCCTTCTCGCGCCGGAAGACCTCCCACGGCTCGGCGGCCGGCGGCATCTCGCCGACCGGGTCCGGCTCGGCGTCCGTCCGCGCGCCACCGTCGCTCATGCCGCCGCCGGCACGCCGAGGATCGACTCGCGGACCCAGCGCGTGTCCTCGCGGGCGAGCCGTCGGAACTCGAGGCGCGCCTCGGACATCGGCCCGTGGTTGGTGACGACCCGGCGCAGCTCGTCCCAGTCCGGCTCGGTGTAGCGCCACTCGCCGGCCTCGTCGTCGAATGCCAGGTCGGGGTCCGGGATGACCAGCCCGAGCTCGCGGATGCGCGGCACGTAGATGGTCAGGAACTCCTGGCGGAGCTCCTCGGAGGTCTTGGCCTTGATCCGCCAGTGGAGGTCGCGGTCCTTGTCGCGCGGCGAGCGCGGGCCGTGCATCTGCATCAGCGGGCCCCACCAGCGATCGAGCGCGTCCTGGATCGCCGCGCGCTGGGCGACGCTCCCGGTGACCATCGTCACGACCACGTCGCGGCCGTGCATGATGTGGACCGATTCCTCCCAGCAGATCTTGCGCATCGTCCGCGCGTACGGCGCGTAGCTCGAGTCGCGCAGCGCCTGCTGGGCCACGATCGCGGCGGCGTCGACCAGCCAGGCGATCATCCCGACGTCCGCCCAGCCGACGGTCGGGTAGTGGAACACGTTGTGGAACTTGGTCACTCCCAGCGAGCAGGTCGTCGAACATCGCCTCGCGCGGCTTGCCGAGGTCCTCCGCGACGCGGTACAGCAGCTGGGCGTGCCCGACCTCGTCCTGGACCTTGGCGGTGAGCGCCAGCTTGCGCCGGAGGGTCGGGGCGCGCATCAGCCACTCGCGCTCGGGGAGGACGCCCATGAGCTCGCTGTTGGCGTGCATCTCGACGAAGCGCAGGACGGCCTTGCGGTACTCGTCGGGCATCCAGTCGGTCGCCTCGATCTTGAGCCCCGCGGCGACGTGCGCCTCGAACAGCGCCGTGCGCTCGTCGTGCGGCAGCTCGTCGTTGAACGCGGGACGGCCGCGCTCGAGCGGCCCGAGGATGGGTTCGAGGGCGAGGGGATCGGTCATGGCCTGCCTCCCGGCATCTGGACGGCGCGGACCGACAGGTCGGCAAAGGCGTCGGCGATCGTCCGCGCCGACAGCCGGCCATCCGGCTGGTACCAGCCCACGAGGCCGTTGAGCGCGGTCAGGATGTACGTCGCGGTCAGCGCCGGATCCACCGGGGCGAACGCGCCGGTGCCGACGCCGTCGGCGATCGCGGCGCGGAATCGGGCCTCGTAGGCGTCGCGCCGACGTGCCATCTCGGCACGGCGACCGGGATCGAGGGCACGCCATTCGTGGACGAACACGCTGGCCCGCTCGATGTCGTCGGTCAGGACGCCGACGTGGGCGCGGACGAGCGAGATGAGGTGGACGCCAGGGCCGAACACGAGGGCGCCCGGGTCGGTCGCCTCCACGCCGTCGGCTGCGGCCTCGAACCGGGCGGCCATCCGCTCCACGATCGCCCACAGGACGTCCTGCTTCGAGGCGACGTGGGCGTACAGGCTGGCGCCCTGGATGTCGACAGCGCGCGCGATGTCACGGACGCTCGTGCCCGAATAGCCACGTTCACGAAAGAGCGAGCTGGCGGCGTCCTCGATCTCGCGACGCCGGTTGGTCTCCACCACCGCTGCAGCGTCTCCTAACTAACGATCGTTAGGGTGGCAGGGTACGGCGCGAAAAGACCGCCGTCAAGGCTCCGCAAGAGGCGCGGAGCGAGCGCTTCAGGATCCCCGCGGAAGCGCGGCGGCCGCTTCTCGACGAAGGCGGCAATCCCCTCGGCGTGATCGGCGGTCGCGCCGGCGATCCCCTGCCGGTACGCCTCCTCCTCGAGCGCCGCATCGAGGTCGAGCGACCACGCGCGCTCGAGCGCCCGCTTGGTCTGGGCCAGCGCGATCGGGGCGAGCGCGGCCATGCCCGCGGCGACCGATCGGGCGGCGTCGGCGAGCTCGGCCGCCGGCACGACCCGCACGACCAGCCCGAACCGCTCGGCGTCGGCGGCCGACAGCGTCGCGCCGGTCAGCGCCAGCTCGGCCGCCTTGGCCGGGCCGACCAGCCGCGGCAGGAACCAGGTCGAGCCGCTGTCGGGGACGAGGCCGATCCGCCCGAAGGCGAGCACGAAGCTGGCTCCCTCGGCCGCCACCCGCACGTCGCAGGCGAACGCGAGCGAGGCACCGGCCCCGGCGGCCACGCCGTTGATCGCCCCGACGATGGGCTGATCGAGCGCGCGCATCGCGGCGATGATCGGGTTGTAGCGTTCGCGCAGCTCGACGGCCAACGGGACGGCGTCGGGCTCGAGCCGCTCCTTGAGGTCCTGGCCGGCGCAGAACGCCCGGCCGGCGCCGGTCAGCACGACCGCGCGGACCGACCGGTCGCGGCCGATCGAACGGAACGCGGCAAGCAGGGCGGTCTTGAGCGGGATCGTCAGCGCGTTGAGGGCATCGGGTCGGTCGAGCGTGATCGTCGCGATCGCGTCGGCGATCTCGACCCGCAGGGGCGCGGCCCCGTCAGGCCCGGGTTCGGACGGCATCAGGCGACCGGGTGGACCCCCGCGAACTCGACCAGCCGGCCGTCCACCAGCTCGAACACGCGACGGTCGATCGGCTCGTCCGAGCCGCCCGATTGCTCGACGATGAACTCGCTGAACAGCGTCGCGAAGTCCTCGTCGCCCGGGCGCAGCGAGCCGGCGGTCATCAGGTGGCGCTCGGGCAGCCCGATCAGGATCCGCCCGACCGGGCCGAGCTCCGCGGTCAGGTGGGCGATGACCTCGGGCAGCAGGATGCGCGCCGCATCCCAGCCGTTGCCGGTGTCCGAGCTGATCAACCGGCGCTCGCCGCTCACCTCGTCGGTCCACGGCGCGGTCGCCGACCAGGCCGCCAGGTTGCGCAACGCCGCGTCCTGGATCGCCGAGGGCTCGACGCCCCAGGACAGCAGGTGGTCGCCGTTGACGATGATGTCGTACGCCCCGGCGTCGATCGTGTAGACGACCGGCAGCTCGGCCGGCCCCACGTCGATGAGCGGCTGGGCGTGGCTCATCGTGCCGTGCGCGGCCAGGCTCTCGCGGTCGATCGTGTCGAGCATCAGGCCCTGCGTCCCGACCGGCCGGAACGCCGGATAGAGCAGGCCTTGGGCGATCGACCAGTCCTGCTCGGGCGATTCGACCGGCGAGGTCGTCGATTCGGGGACCGGCTGGTGGCCGCTGACCGGCGACGACTCGTCGATCGGCGCGAGGTAATCGGGCGCGCTGTCGCGAATGGACGCCGGCGGCTCGTCGCCGAGCTCGCGCCCATAGTCGCGTCCGACGTCGGTGCCGCCGTTGGTGTCCTGCTCCATCGCCGTCCTCCTTGCTCGCTCGCGGTCAGCGTCCCGACCAGACGGGCGGGCGTTTGTCGGTGAAGGCGGCCATCCCCTCGGCCTGGTCCTGGGTATCGAAGAGTCCGAAGAAAGCGTCGCGCTCGCGCGCCAGCCCCTCGCCGAGCGGGCGCTCCGCGGCGTCGAGGATGGCCGCCTTGGCGGCACGAACGGCGAGCGGCGGCATGGCCGCGATCCGGGCGCCCAGCTCCAGCGCGGCGTCCACGGTCGCGGCGGCCGGGACCACGCTCGTGACCAGCCCGGCGGCCTGCGCCTCGTCGCGCGCTCATCGTCCGGCCGGTCAGGATCAGCTCCATGGCCCGGGCCTTGCCGATCGCCCGGGTCAGCCGCTGCGTCCCGCCCGCCCCCGGCATGACCCCGATCCGGATCTCGGGCTGGCCGAACGTGGCGTCCTCGGCGGCCACGATCATGTCGCAGGTCATCGCCAGCTCGCAGCCGCCGCCGAGCGCGAAGCCGCGGACCGCGGCGATGAGCGGCAGGCCGATCGCCGCCAGCCGGTCCCAGGCACGGAACCCGCCGCCCGATGCCAGCGATGCCGCGCTCTGCGGCGCGAGCTCGCGGATGTCGGCGCCGGCCGCGAACGCCCGGTCGCCGGACCCGGTGATGACGATCGCCCGGCAGGCCGGATCGCGGTCGAGCGCCTCGAGCGCCGAGGCGAGCTGGTCGAGCAGGTCGAAGCTGAGCGCGTTGAGCGCAGCGGGCCGGTCGAGCGTCACCAGGGCGACGTTCGGCAGCGTGGCCGCGGGCGCGAGGGCCGCCGGCGCGGGCGACGGGAAGTCGACGCGGACGTGCTCGGCCGCTGCTGGCTGCGCGATCGCCGCCGGGTCGCTCGATGGCGCGGGGTCGGTCACGGGCGCTCCTCGACTGTCGTCCCGACAGTATCCACGGCGGGGGAAGCGACGGCGTCCGAGTCAAGCATGTCCGGCTCGTCCTCGAGCACGAGCAGCGTGGCCAGCCCCGGCGCGATGTCGCGCAGGTTCCGGCCCGCGGCCCGCATCTCGTCCGAGGCGAGGCCGGCGTCGAGCGCCGCGCGGTCGTCGAACTCCATGGTCGTGACCAGGATGACCTCGCGATCGCCCATGAGCGGCTGCGTCACCCGCCGGACGCGGACGCCGCGCAGGCCCGGGGTCGCCGCGACGAGCGGCAGGTGCTCGTCGGCGTAGCGCCGCTCGAACGTTGCCTGGGCCTCGTCGCCGCCTTCCGGCCGGCGGTAGAGCGCGAGCAGGGTCGTCATCGAGGCACCTCCACTGGTGCGTCGGCTCGCGCGCTGGCGATCGACGCGGTCGAACGATAGAAGCCCAGGAGCGCCTCGTTGACGAGGTCGGCCCTTTCGTGGATGACGTCGTGGCCGGCATCGGGCGCCACCAGCAGCCGGCCATCGCGGACCTGGCGGGCGAGCGCCGCAGCCTGGGCGACCGGGACCAGCGGATCGCGATCGCCACACGCGACGAGCGTCGGTGCGTCGATCGCGCGCAGCTCGGCCGGCGTCAGGAGCGGCTGGTCGGCGACGTCGGCGGCGATCGCCCGCAGGAGCGGCGCCCAGGCGCCGGCGCCCTGCACGGGATCGTGCGTGCGAGCGAGCGCGGCCGCCCACGCCGGGTCGTCGCGCAGGACGCGCTCCGGATCGAGGAGGCGGGCGGCCACCTTCGCGCGCGGCTCGCGCTCGGTCGTGATCCCGACGACGACCAGCGTGCGCAGCCGCTCGGGTGCCCGCGTCGCGAGCTCGAGGGCGGTCATGGCGCCCATCGAGTAGCCGACGAGGTGGAACGTCGAGAGGCCGAGGCCGTCGACGAACGCCAGCACGTCGTCGACCAGCCACGACGCGCGGAACCCGTCCGCCACGTCCCAGCGCGTCCGGCCGTGGCCGCGCGCATCGGGGAGATGGACGCGGAACCCGGTCGACAGCGCCGGCACCTGCCGGTCGAACGTCTCGGAGCCGGACGTGGCCGCGCCATGGAGCATGACCAGCGGCGGCCCGGCACCGAGCACGTCGTAGCCGATCTCGAGGCCGTTGGCGAGGATCGTCGGCATCGGCCCGATGCTACCCCGGCGCGACGCGGTCGAGCCGGAGGCCGTTCGCGCTTCGGGTCACCTCCATCGCGAAGTCGAAGGCGTCGACCGCGACGGCCAGCTCGACGTCGGCGGGATCGACGTGGCCGGCGCCGATCACCAGCGTGCGGGCCGCTTCCTCGCGACGTGGCGACCAGCTCGGCCGTGGCCGCGGCCCGGAGCGGCTGGCCGAGCCGCGCCCGCTCGATCAGCTCGGCCGTCGCCAGGTCATCCTCGCCCGAGCCCGGCGCATTGCTCGACCAGCCGGTGATGACGTAGGTCGGGGCGCCCAGCCCGGCCGAGTGGACCGCCGCTGCCGTGGCCGAGGCCGTCACCAGCCCGGCGCACCACAGCCGGGTCGCGCCGACCGCGGCGATCACACCCTGGGTCCCCGACGACGTGCGCTGGACGATCACCCGGTCGCGCAGGTCGGCGGCGTGCGACCTGGGCCGGCGAATTGGCGAAGTCGAAGCCGTCGGGTCGGCGGCCGTGCTCCTCGCCCATCGCGAGCGTGCCGGGGTTCGCGGCCTTGAACGCGAGCGCCTCGGCCACGGTGCCGACCAGGTAGACATGCCGGGCGCCGGCGGCGAACGCATAGGCCGCCGTGGAGAACGCCCGGAGCACGTCGACCACGACGACCGAGCCGGTCACGGCGCCGGCGTCGGCGGTGGCGATGAAGCGGGCCGTGGCCGGCGGGCCGGCGTCGAGCGACGGGGAGCGGGGATCGGCCATCGGACCGATCCTAGCGTTCCGGCTTGCCCTCGACCTCGGCCGTCGCGCGCGCGCTCGATGCGCAGGTAGCGCCGGCGGTAGTAGAGCAGCGGCATGGCGTGCTCGGGGTCATTGGCCAGGACGTCCACCCGCCCGATGAACAGGTCGTGGTCACCGGCCGAGAACGTCTCGACGACCGTGCACTCGAGCGTCGCGATCGCCCCGTCGATGAGCGGCAGCCCGCGTCTCTCCGGCGTGCCACTCGGCGCCGCAGAAGCGCTGCCGGCCCGGCTCGACCGGCGCGCCCGCGAAGCAGTCGGACAGCGCCTGCTGGTCTTCGGACAGGACGTTGACGGCATAGCGCCCGCGGCACGCACGATCGGGGTCAGGAAGCGGCGCCGATCGAGCGCGACCATGACCAGCGGCGGATCGAGCGACACCGAGCTCAGGGCGTTGACGGTGATGCCGAAGGGCTGCTCGCCGTCGAGCGCGGTCACGACCGTCACGCCGGTCACGAAATGGCCCATCACCCGGCGGAAGGTGTCGGACGGGATCGTCGCGGACAGGTGTCATCGTGGGAGTCTAGGCCAAGCCGCCCGCCCTTGGATCGGCCGTCGTGCGCGACGTAACAGGAGCCGGCACTCAACCCGTCTCAGCGTCGATGAACGAGCCGGCGAGGCGTGCCGCGTCGATACGGTTCCTGCACCCGGTGCCCAGGCGCTATGCCTGATCGTGGCCGCGTGCTCGGCGACCCCGGTCGCGACCCAGGCGCCGACGCCGACCCCGATCCACGGCGTCGTCCACCCCGGCGTCGCCATCGACCCCGCCAACCACGCCCGTCGCCGGTGGCCATCGCCGACCGCGTCGCGCGACGCCCTCGGCCCTGCCAAGCGCCGCTACGACCCGCGGGACCCTGGGTCGCTCGACACGACCCTGCCCGAGTTCGAGGTCTCGAGATGCAGCTGGCCGCGCTCGGGCACGCTGATCGCGGTTGGCTGCAGGGTGCCGACGGGTGACCGACGACTGCGACTCGTGCCGCCATCCGCGTGTCGGACGGCGGCGAGTGGACCACGCGCACACCTGGACGGCGACACGGCGCGCGTCGAGCTGATCGCGGTCGCGAGCGGCCCCGACGGGTACGCCGCCGTCGGGCGCGACGCCGCATTCCGGGCGACGGGGAGCAGCTCGACGGCGCCGCCTTCATCTCGGCGGACGGTCGGACGTGGCGTCGAGCGCCGGACCAGGCCAGCCTCGAGAGCCGGGCGCTGGTCGACGTCGTGGCGCGACCCGGCGGAGGCTGGATCGCGGTGGGCGTCCACGCCGGGCCGTCGCATTTCTTCGGGTTCGACACGTGGTCGTCATCCGACGGGGTCACCTGGACCCGCACCGCCTCGAAGCCTGATGTCGGGACCGATCCGGGGCGTTACGACCTTCAGCCGGAGGCCTGATCGCCTGGGGCACGCGACTGCGACGACGTCTGCGGTCCGCCGGAGCGGGCGGCCCTGTGGGCCTCCACCGACGGCATCGGCGTGGAGCACGCGTTCCGAAGCAACCGTCGCTCGCCGGGGCCGCCGTCCAATGCCGTCGTCCCGACGACGTCCGGCGTCCTCGCCATTGGGGGGACGTACGACGCGGATGGCAGCAGCGTTCGCGACGGGCTGGCTGAGCACGGACGGCCGGTCCTGGTCGACGATGCGACTCCGGAACGGCGCGGGCTACGGCTTCTTCCGGCTCACCCTCACACCCGGCGGCGTGGTCGCGGTCGGGGCGCGCTACGACGGGAACGACAGCATGTCGCGCACGTGGGTCACCACCGACGGGTCGAGCTGGAGCCGCCTGCCGGACGGCGATTTGGCCGCCGAGGTCCCCGGGCTGGCCGGAACGGCGGCGGACGCCGTGGCCCTTGGCCGGATCGTCGGGGCAGCCGATGGGCGACACGACGGTGTGGCGTCTCCGGCTCGACTAGGACGACCCGCCGCCGAGCCGCATGCCCGGCGCGCCTACAATCGCAGCATGCCCGACACGCCCGCGCCGGCCACCCGCATCGAGCGCGACTCGATGGGCGAGATGGCCGTCCCCGCCGGCGCGTTGTACGGCGCCTCGACCCAGCGGGCGGTGCTCAACTTCCCGATCTCCGGCCGTGGCCTGCCGCCTCGCTTCCTCCACGCGCTGGCGCTGGTCAAGCTGGCCGCCGCGGAGGCAAACGGCGAGCTGGGGCTGCTCGACGCGGACGTCGCCGCGGCGATCGCCGGCCGCGGCGCGGGAGGTCGCCGACGGCGGGTACGACGACCAGTTCCCGATCGACGTCTACCAGACCGGCTCGGGCACCTCGACGAACACCAACATGAACGAGGTCGTCGCCAACCTCGCCGGCGCGCGGCTCGCTGGCCGGCGGGTCCACCCGAACGACGACGTCAACCGCTGCCAGAGCTCGAACGACACGATCCCGACCGCGCTGCAGCTGTCCGCCGCGATGGCCATCGAAACCGACCTGCTGCCCGCCCTCGAGCGACTCCATACCGCGCTCGTCGCCAAGGAGCAGGCGTTCTGGCCGGTCGTCAAGACCGGCCGGACCCACCTCCAGGACGCCACCCCGATCCGCCTCGGCCAGGAGTTCCGGGGCTACGCCGGGCAGGTCGAGGAATCGCTCCGCCGCGCCCGTGCCGCGCAGGCCGAGCTGCTGGCCGTGCCGCTCGGCGGGACGGCCGTCGGGACCGGCATCAACGCCCATCCCGAGTACGCCTTCCGGGCCTGCGCCCGGCTGTCCACCCTGACCGGGCTGACCGTGCGCGAGACCCCCAACCACTTCCACGCGCAGGCCACGCTCGACGTCGCGATCGCGGCCCACGGCGCGATCCGGACGATCGCCCTGAGCCTGTGGAAGATCGCCTCGGACGTGCGGCTGATGGGGATGGGCCCGCGCGCCGGGCTTGCCGAGCTGGCCCTCCCGGAGACGCAGCCAGGCTCGAGCATCATGCCCGGCAAGGTGAACCCGGTCATCGTCGAGAGCCTGACGATGGTCGTCGCCCGGGTCGTCGGCAACGACGCGACGATCGCCTTCGGGCAGACCGGCAGCTTCCTCGAGCTCAACGTCATGCTCCCGGTCAGCGCGGCGGCGCTGCTCGAGTCGATCGAGCTCCTGGCGGCCGCGACCGCCAACTTCAGCGAACGCTGCATCGAGGGCCTGACCGCCACCGAGCGCGGGCCGCAGCTCGTCGAGCAGGGCCTGATGCTGGCGACGGCGCTCGCCCCGGTCATCGGCTACGACGAGGCGGCCAAGCTGGCGAAGCAGGCCCATGCCTCCGGTCGCACGATCCGCGAGCTGGCGCTGGAGCGCGGCCTCGACGCCGAGCGAGCTCGACCGGCTGCTCGATCCGGCATCGATGACCGAACCGGGTCTCGGCGGAGGATCCGCGGGCGGCTGAGCCAGCGAGCTCCCGAACGCTGGCCACTCGCCGCCCCGCTGCGTCAGGCCGGCAGACCGCCGATCGTCCGGCCGTGGCTCCACGTCACGACGAGCAGGACCCCGATGGCGGTCCACGCGCCGCCGAACACGAGCCAGGCGGCGGTCCATGGCACGAGCATCGCCACCGATCCGATGACCACGAGCACGCCGATCGGCCAGTCGCCCTCGCGCACGAGGACGACCCCGACGAGCGTGGCGCCGATCATCGCCAGGGTCTGCGCCGCGGCCAGCGTGGCGCCGTCGGTCTGGCCGGCGGCCGCGACCGCCAGCGCGGCCATCCAGGCGACGAACCCGACGGCCGTGAGCGCCGATCCGACCCGCATCGAGCGGCCGCCGGTGTCGCCGGCCCGGAGCGCGCAGCCGAGCGTCGCAACGAGCAGCAGGGAGGCCGCGGCCAAGCGCCACAAGCACGATCTCAGCCAGGTAGCCCGGCCAGTCCGGCGGGACGGGCTGGCTGATGACGCCCGCGGCGGCGATCGTCCACAGGCCGCCACCGACGAGCGCCGCGATCGCCGGCACTCGCGACGGCGCCGCCGGGTGCAGCCAGGCGTCGAGCGCCCCGCGGAGCAGGTCGAGCACGTCGCGCCGACGGCCCGGCGCACTGCCGAGCAGCGCGCGCATCTCCTCGCCGTACCGCGCGCGCCACGGCCCCGGGTAGAGGCGGACGAGCCCCGATCTCATGTGCAGCCGTTCTCGACGCGGGGCGGGATGATGCCGGGCTGGCCGAGGGCGACCGGCAACGGCCCGAGAGCCACGCGGCCGGTGTCGATCGTCAGGACGCCACGGGCATCGACCTCGATGGCGTATCGATCCATCCCGCGCTGCGCCGGCCCGTAGCGTTCGCCGGCTGCCTTGATCCCGCGCCGATCGTAGCGCGACTGATGGCACGGGCAGTGGAACCAGTAATCCTCGATGCACGGGTTCGGCCGGCAGCCGAGATGCGGACAGACCTGCGACAGCGCGCGGACGTTGAGCGCCGTGCCGTCTCCGGTCGGGTCGGTGCCCGGCTGCCATCCGCCACGACGGGGATCGAGCACCATGACGAAGGCGCGGGCCGATGGGGACATACGCCGGGAAGCCCTCGCGGATCGGCAGGCCGGGGTTTGCCGCAAGGAGATCCTCGAAGGTCCCGACCCGAACGACCGGCGTGGCTTTGGCGACCGCGGACCAGGCGAACCCGACCGTTCCAGCCAGCCATTCGATGGCCAGCACCCCGGCACCGGCTGCGAGCCCGCGACGGAGGAGCGTGCGGCGCGACAGCCCGTCCGTTGGCGTGCCGCGGAGCGCCCGGATCGCCGGCGCGGTCAGCGGTCCCGGCGACGCATGCGGAACGACGTTGCGGGCCACGGCTGATCGGTCAGGCAACCGTCGGCGGTGGCGCGGCGTGCGGGCGAGGCGCGCGCACGAGCGAGGCGCCGACGACGAGCCACACCGAGACGAGCGACCCCAGGATCAGGAACTGGAGGTCGGGGTCCGCCGCCGACGGTCTCCACGCACCGACCATGAACGCCAGGATCGGGAGCCATCCGGTGCAGATGCCCGCCGCCAGGATCCCGAGCTCGACCGACGACCACCGTCCGGCACGCCAGGCGGCAACGGCGACGACGAGCAGTCCGCCGAACGCGACCGCCCCGGCCCACAGGAACCAGGGAGCGAGCGCCCACAGCAACCCCGCCATCGAACCGATGTACGTCGCGGCGCGCGCGGCGCGCGCCGCCGTCGGCAGCTGGAGGACGACGGCAATCATCCCGACCCCAAGCAGCATGACCGCGCCGAAGAACAGGGGCACGGCCGTCGTTGTATCTCGGTAGGTCCCCCATTGGTCGACGATCATCGGCGAGTTCACCACGACCAGGAACGCGGCGAGCCAGAGCACGCCGCCAAGAAGCGTCAACCAGCCGGCACGAGCCGGCCACGGGCCAAGGACGACGGGCGGCTCGGGCGCGACCGGTGACCCCTTGACCTGTGGATGAATTCTGGCGTCGATCGCGCCGCGCACGATGTCGAGGCGATCGAGCGGATCCGGCGCGCGCTCGTTGAGCAGGGCGAGGAACTCGTCCTCATATCGATCCCGCCAGGTCCGCGGGTAGAGCGCGATCAGGCGTGTCATCGGGACGTCTCCCGCAGCCGCTGCAGGCCGACCTTGGCGAACCCGGCCAGCCCGTCGAGCTGCGCCTGCAGCGTCGTGACGCCGAGCCCGGTCAGCCGGTACGGCCGGCGCCGATCCTCGGGCTCGAGCGCCTCGATCAGCCCGCGCGACTCGAGCCTGGCCAGCGCCCCGTACAGCGTCCCGGGTCCGAGCGGCACGCCGGAGAACGCCTCGACGTCGGTCATGATCGCGTAGCCGTGCTTCGGCCCCTCGGACAGCGACACGAGGATGAACAGCGACGGCTCGGCGAACCGCCCGAGATCGGTCAGGCCCTGGGTCACGGCAGCACCCCTGTCAACGCCCTGCCACCATACGCCGGCATCACTCGGCGGTCACGACCGCGCAGGCGATTCGGGCGCCGCTGCCGCCGGGTCCGCTGGCCCCCGCGTCGGTCACCTGGTCGTCCGTGTTGGCGTGGATGATGAACGCGCTGCCGTCGGCGTCGAACAGGCCGGCCAGGCCGTCCGACAGCGACACGCGGTCCGTTCGCGCATCGAGGTGGCCGATGCCGTCCTCGTTGACGATCAGGTTCGGCAGGTCACCGGCATGCGGGCCGTTCGGGTTGTCCAGGCCGTGCTGGTGGCCGAGCGGGTTGTAGTGGCCACCCGCGGCGGCGAACGTCGGCGAGCAGGACCCGACGGCGTGGATGTGGATGCCGTGCAGCCCGGCGGACAGGCCCTTGACGTGGGCATTGACGTGGACGTCCCCCGCGCGATCCTCGGTCAGCCCGACCCAGCCGACGACGGCCCCCGACGCATCGACGAACGTGGCGCTGGCGTGGTTCGGTGCCGGCGGGCCGGCGACCACGGAGGCCGCGATGAGCACGGCGAGGACGGGGCCGGCGACGATGGCGACGGAGCGGCGGGTGGTGGGCATCTGGGTCCCTCTCAATCGTGTGCTGATCTATCACGACACGCTATATCGTGACACGATATATAGCGGCACGGGCAGGCCCTGTCAAGCCCCCAGGCCCCGGCGATGCGTCGCGCCACCAACCCGGCGGCTACAATCCGCGCGATGACCGAGACGCGTCTGTGGGATCGTGCCGCTGCCCTGCCTGCCCGGGCGGATGGACGGCGACTCCCCGAGGTCGCGACCCTTGATGCCGGCCTGCCGACGGTCGCCGAGCTGTTCGACTTCATGCGCGACGCGGAGCTGCGCTTCGGCACCCTCCGGCTGCGGATCGAGGAACGGGCGCAGACCGCGCGCGGCGAGGAGCTCACGACGATGGAGGCCATCGTCCGCCACCCGGGTGACGCCAAGGTCATGACCACCCACGGCGAGGTCTCGATCAAGTCCGACTACGAGCTCTGGGTGTCCGACGGGGAGCTGGTCCGGACCTACGCGAGCGCCCACGGCCTCGGCACCCAGCGGCCCGTCCGCAATCGCCCGCGCGGCCTCGAGGACGCCGACTTCCCGGGTCCGTCGCGCGTCTACGAGCCGGTCACGGCGCTTCCGATGGAGACCCTGCCCGACACCTTCGTCCACCCTGCCGGCTACTGCCAGAACGTGCTGGCGACCGGTCGCTGCACGGTCACGGGCTCGGCCATCGTCAGCGGGCGTGAGGCGATCCTGCTCGAGTGCGACCACCCGCGCACGACCGAGCTGGCCGGCGATCGGCCCGACTTCCACATCTCGATCGCGGCCGATCGCGACACCGGCGTGCTGCTTCGCCTGGTCGAGTCGATGGGCGGCGCCGAGACCCGTCGCGCGGAGGTGGTCGAGCTGTCCCCGGATGCGGTGCTCCAGCCGACCGCCTTCGACTTCGCCTTCCCGACCGGCACGACGATGCTCTACTGATCGACGTGAGCGACCACGATCACGCCGCCGGCGAGCGGCATCCGCGGCTGGTCGAGCTGGAGGAGCTGGTCCGGGCCGGCACGGTCGACACGCTGGTCGTGGCGTTCACCGACATGCAGGGCCGCCTGATGGGCAAGCGTGTCCAGGGCCAGGCGTTCCTCGACGGCGTCGTGGCCCACGGAGCGCACTTCTGCACCTACCTGCTCGGCACGGACATGGAGATGAGCACGCCCGGGGGCTTCCAGCTGATGAACTGGGACACGGGCTACGGCGACTGGATCGCCGAACCCGTGTGGGACCAGCTGCGCGTCCTGCCCTGGCTGCCGGGAACCGCGATGGTGCTCGCCGACGTCGTCGACGAGGAGACCGGCCACGAGGTCCCGATCGCGCCGCGGACGGTCCTCAAGCGACAGGTCGCGCGAGCGGCGTCGATGGGCCTGACCCTGAAGGCCGGCTCCGAGTTCGAGTTCTACGTCCTGCGCGACTCGTGGGAGGAGCTCGCCGACCAGGGCTGGCCGGTCCCCCGGCCGTTCGGCCACTACAACGAGGATTACCACCTGCTGCAGGCGACCAAGGCCGAGCCGCTGTATCGGCTGCTGCGCAACCAGATGACCGCCGCGGACGTGCCGATCGAGTTCAGCAAGGGCGAGGCGGCCCGCGGCCAGCACGAGGTCAACATCCGCTACGACCATGTCCTCGAATCGGCCGACCGGAGCGTCGTGTTCAAGCACGGCGCCAAGGAGATCGCCTACCTCAACGGCTGGGGGATCACCTTCATGGCCAAGCCGGACCACCACTGGACCGGCTCGTCGGGCCACCTCCACATGAGCCTGTGGGATCCGGATGACCGCCCGCTGATGGCCGCTGCCGAGGGGGAGCCGGCCGGCCCATACGGCCTGTCCGAGGTCGGCCAGCAGTTCATGGCGGGGATGATGCACCTGTCGCGCGAGCTGGCCGTGTTCGTCGCGCCGTTCATCAACTCGTACAAGCGCTACGCGTCGCTGTCGTGGGCCCCGGTCAACGTGGTGTGGGGTCGTGACAACCGGACGACCGGCTTCCGGCTCGTCGGCCGCGGCCCGTCGCTGCACGTCGAGGACCGCTTCCCCGGCGGCGACATGAACGCCTACCTGACCTACGCCGCGATGATCGGGGCGGGGCTCTACGGCATCGAGCACGGGCTGGCGCTCGACCCCGAGTTCAAGGGCAACGGCTACCTGGCGACCGGCGTCAAGCGCATGCCGCGCGCGCTGTACGAGGCGATCGCGGAGCTCGAGCGATCCGAGGCCGCGGTCGAGATCTTCGGCCAGGACGTCGTCGACCACTACCTCAACGCCGCCCGCGTTGAGCAGGAGGCCTACGACTCGGTGGTCCACGCCTGGGAGCGCGAACGCTACCTCGAGCGCGGTTGACCCGGCCCTAGCGCGCGGCCGCGACCTCGCGGAGCCGCCGCGCGACGTCCACGTGACCTGCCGCCTGGGCGGTGTCGGCGGGCGCATCGCCGCTCTCGGTCAGGGCGGTCGGGTCCGCACCCGCAGACAGCAACAGCTCGACCAGCTCGACGTCACCGTGCTGCGCCGCGGCGTGGAGCGGCGTGAACTCGTGGCGCTGGGTCGCGTTGACGTCCGCGCCGGCCGCGATCAGCAGCCGGCAGACCTCGAGATGGCGGCCCGACGCCGCGCTGTGGAGCGGCTGCACCTGGAGCTCGTTGACCGAGTACACGTCGACCCCCGCGCCGGCGTCGATCAGCGTGCGGGCTGCCTCGGCCTTGCCGAAGAAGGCGGCGAAGTGGAGGGCGGTGAAGCCGTCCGGCGAATAGGCCTTTGCCCGCCCCGGGTCCTCCATCAACCGCTCGCGCAGCCGATCGATGTAACCGAGCGCCGTCGCCTCGAATACGTCGAGGTCGGGGTCGACCGCAAGCAGGGCGTCGGTCGTGGCGCGATCGAAGCGGTAGCGCGACAGCATGATGACCGACACGCCGTCCCGGTTGCGGGTGGCAGCGAGGGCCGGATCGGTCTCGAGCAGCTCGGTCACCCGTGCCGCGTCGTCGTCGTTCACGGCGGCGATCAGGTCCTCGGCGGGGCTGGCCATACGGCGATTCCCTCTCGACGATCGTTAGGTGCAGCAACTAATATACCGTCGATGGCGCGAAGTTCAACCACCGATGAGCTGTCGGCGCGGGTCCACTCGGCGTCCCTCCACCTGTTGCGCCGGCTGGCGCAGGAGGATCGGGCCAGCGGCGTGAGTGCGCCGCGCCTGTCGGCGCTGTCCGTGCTGGTGTTCGGCGGCCCGCGGACGATCGGGGCGCTCGCCTCGGCCGAGGGGGTCACGGCGCCGACGATGACACGTCTGGTCGCGGCGATGGTCCGGGACGGGCTGGTCGAGCGGTCCGAGGACCCGGCCGACCGGCGCGTGGTCCGGGTCCGCGCGACCCCGGCCGGGCGTGCGCTCCTCCTGGCCGGCCGGGACCGCCGCGTCGCGGCGCTGGAGGGGATGCTCGGCCCGCTCACGCCCAAGGAGCGTCGCCGCCTCGATCAAGCGGCTTCGATCATCGAGGGAATGCTCGAAGCGAGGTCGTGAACGGGGCCGCATCGCGCTACTCTGGCATCCGCGCCACGGATGGATGAGGGAGCGGGCATGCGGCTGCAGGACAAGGTCACGATCATCACCGGCGCCGGTGGCGGGATGGGCCGGGTGGCCGCCCAGCTGTTCGCAGCCCAGGGGGCGCGCATCGTGGTCGCCGAGTACGGCGAGGCAGCCGGCATCGAGACCGTGGAGCTCGTCCGCCAGGCCGGCGGCGAGGCGACCTTCGTGCGGGCCGACGTATCGCAGGAGGCCGATGCCAAGGCGATGGTCGATCACGCCCTGGCGACCTACGGCAAGGTCGACTGCCTGTACAACAACGCCGGGGTGATGCCCGAAGCGGACCACTCGGTGACCGACACCGACGTGGCCACCTGGGATGCCGTCATGGCGGTCAACGTCCGTGGCGTGTTCCTCGGCTGCAAGTACGCCATCCCGGCGATGATCGATGGCGGCGGCGGGTCGATCATCAACATCGCGAGCTTCGTGGCGCTCCTCGGCTGCAGCGTGCCGCAGGACGCCTATACCGCCTCCAAGGGCGCCGTCCTGTCGCTGACGCGCAGCCTGGCCGTCCAGTTCGGGCCGCACGGGGTTCGGACCAACGCGATCTGTCCCGGACCGGTCGAGACGCCGCTGCTGATGGACTGGCTGGTCAAGGACGAGGCGGCCAAGCAGCTCCGGCTCGCGCGCAACCCCACGGGCCGCTTCGGCAAGCCCGAGGAGATCGTCCACCTCGCCGTCTACCTCGCATCCGACGAATCGCGCTGGACCAACGGCGCCTCGCTCGTCGTCGATGGCGGGATCACGGTCAACTACTTTTGAGGGCAGGCCGGAGGAATCGATGACGGAGGAGACGCCGGACATGGCCAGCGGCCGGATCGCGATCGGCATCGACATCGGCGGGAGCGGGATCAAGGCGGCCGTGGTGGACGTCGAGGCCGGGCGTTTCCGCTCGGAGCGGATCCGGGTGGCGACGCCGAGCCCCTCGACGCCCGACGCCGTCCTGGCCTCGGTCGCGCGGCTGGTCAAACGCCTGGCCAAGTCGAGCGGGCTCGGCGACGCCACGCCGATCGGCATCGGGCTGCCCGGCGTCACGATCGACGGCGTGCTGAAGTCCGCCGCGAACATCGACGCCGGGTGGATCGACTTCCCGGTCGTCGAGCGGGTGGCCCGTGTCGTCGGGCGGCCGACCTCGATCATCAACGACGCCGACGCGGCGGGGATCGCCGAGATGCGCTTCGGCGTTGGTCGGGACCAGCCCGGCGTGGTCATCTTCCTGACCCTCGGGACCGGCGTCGGGTCCGGCGTGTTCGTCGACGGGATCCTCGTCCCGAACACCGAGTTCGGCCAGATGGAGATCCGCGGCCGGCCCGCCGAGCGCCGCTCGGCTGCCGCCGCGCGGGTCAAGCGCGGCTTGTCGTGGAAGGCCTGGGCGGCCGACCTGGACGAGCACCTCGACCGCATCCAGCAGCTGACGTGGCCGAACCTGATGATCCTCGGCGGCGGCGTCAGCAAGAGCGCCGACAAGTTCATCCCGCGCCTGACCGTGCGCTGTCCCGTCGTCCCGGCCCAGCTGCGCAACGATGCCGGGATCATCGGCGCGGCGATCGTCGCGTCCGGGTCGTCGCACGTCGCACAGGCCGTCTCGTTCGAGACCGTGCTGGCCTCCATCGCCGCGGCCCCGGAGCCCGTGGCGGAGGGCGACGCCAAGAGCTGAGGGTCGCGCCGCGGGTCACCGATCGGCGGCGCTCCGAGAGGGCCGCCCGGGCGCCGGGCGTATCATCGAGGGCCCACACCTGCCGGCGCCCAGCGCCGTTCGTTCACACCCGGAGGCCCACGATGACCACGCCGACCACCGCTTCCGCCGACCCGACGACCGCCCGGATGGTCATCGGCGGCGAGTCCGTGGACGCGCTCGATGGGGAGACGTTCGACGTCGTCAATCCGGCGACCGGCGCCGTGATCGCGACCGCGCCGCTCGGTGGGCCGGCCGACGTCGACCGCGCGGTGGAGGCGGCCCAGCGCGCGTTCGACGAGCGCAAGGGCTGGGCGACCTGGGCGGCCGGCAAGCGCGGCCGGACGCTGGCCAAGTTCGCGGCGCTGCTCAAGGCGAACACCGAGGAGCTCGCCCAGCTCGAGAGCCGCAACGTGGGCAAGCCGATCACGGGCGCCCGCGGCGAGATCACCGGCGCCAGCCTCGTGTTCGACTACTACGCCGGCGCCGCCAACAAGCTCTTCGGCCAGACGATCCCGGTGTCGAAGCCCGGGCTCGACCTGACGCTGCGCGAGCCGATCGGCGTGGTCGGGCTGATCGTGCCCTGGAACTTCCCGCTGCTGATGGCCTCGTGGAAGGTGGCCCCGGCGCTGGCCGCCGGCAACACCGCGATCCTCAAGCCGGCCAGCTACTCGCCGTTGACGGCGATCCGGCTCGGGGAGCTGGCGCTCGAGGCCGGGATCCCGCCCGGCGTGCTCAACGTGGTGACCGGACCGGGCGGCTCCGCCGGCGCCGCGATCGCCGGGCACGCGGGCATCGGCAAGGTCGCCTTCACGGGCGAGACGACGACCGGCCAGGAGATCATGCGGCTGGCCTCGAACAACGTGAAGAAGATCTCGCTCGAGCTGGGTGGCAAGAGCCCCAACATCGTGTTCGCCGACGCGGACCTCGAGAAGTTCGCCCGCGAATCGCCCTATTCGGTGTTCGACAACGCGGGCCAGGACTGCTGCGCGCGGAGCCGGATCCTCGTCGAGCGGTCGGCCCACGAGCGGGTCGTCGAGCTGTTCGCCGAGGCGACGCGGACCATGAAGGTCGGCGACCCGGCCGACGACGCGACGGAGGTCGGCAGCCTGGTCAGCTTCAAGCAGCGCGATCGCGTGCGCGACTACATCGAGATCGGGCTGGCCGAGGGCGCCACGCTGGTCCTCGGTGGCGAGGCGCCGACCGATCCGGCGCTAGCCGACGGTGCGTACCTCATGCCCACCGTGTTCGACGGCGTGTCGAACGAGATGCGGATCGCGCGCGAGGAGATCTTCGGCCCGGTCGTGTCGGTCATCCCGTTCGACACCGAGGAGGAGGCGCTGCGCCTCGCCAACGCCACGCCGTACGGGCTGTCGGGTTCGATCTGGAGCCGCGACATCGGGCGGGCGCTGCGGACGGCCAAGGGGCTGCAGGCCGGCGTGATCAGCGTCAACTCGAACAGCTCGGTCCACACCGAGGCGCCGTTCGGCGGCTACAAGATGTCGGGGATCGGGCGCGAGCTCGGGATGTCGGCGCTCGAGCTGTACACCGAGACCAAGAACGTGTTCATCGACCTGAGTTGAACCAGGGTGGCTCGAGGTCGGGCCGCCGCCGCTCCAGCCAGTCGTGGAGCGCCCACATCGTCGTCTTGAACTGGATGCCGGCCCACGGCAGGTCTTCGGGGGCGAACGGCGTCACCTCGGTCGCCTCGATCGTCGGCGACGCCGTCCCGCCGACGATCCTGGCCTCGAATGCGATCGTGACGACCGACGCCTCGAGGCGCGTGTAGAGGCCGACGATGTCGCCCGGCTCTACGAGGAGGCCGGTCTCCTCCCACGTCTCGCGGACAGCCGCCTGGTTGACCGTCTCGTCGACCTCGAGGAAGCCGCCCGGCTGCGCCCAGGTTCCCTTGCCCGGCTCGATGCCACGGCGGATCAGCACGATCTCCCCGGCGTCGGTGATCGGCAGGGTCGTGACGACGAGCCGAGGGTTGACGTAGGCGACGTGCCCGCACGATTCGCAGGCGAGCCGCTCGCGATCCTCGCCTGGAACCATCCCGAAGCGCAGCGCCGAGCCACAGCGCGAGCAGAAATTGAGCGATTCGGCGAGCCACGGCGGGACGCCGCGGCCGGAGGGCAGGTCGGTCGAGCGGCCGTCGGGTCCGCGCGGGAACGGCTCGTCCATCATGGCCGGGTGGGGCGCGGCCGGATCTCGCTCGGTCGGCTGCGGCTCTCGCTCGGGCTGCTCATGCGAGCAGGACCACGATCGATGCTGCGACGAGCGCTGCGAGCCCGATCAGGCTGACCGCGACCCAGGCCAGGCGGAAGAGGCCCTTCGTGCGGTCGATCGGCATCCATGCCCAGGCCGAGCGCCAGATCCGTACCACCGCGTCGGCCGTCGTCACCACGAGGAGCGGCGCTGCGATCACGACGCAGAGCTTGACCAGCGGGCTGCCGAGCGACGCCCCGAGCTCGAGCGCGGTGATCGCCACGGCGCCGCAGATCAGCACGATCACGCTCAGGTTGATGTAGTGGCGCTGGAGCGGGGTGGGCGCGACCTCAGGGACAGACCGGGGCGGAAGACCGCGCAGGCTGGGCGGCAGGACCGGGGTACGGACGGCCTGGCGGTCGAGGACCGGCATGCCCGGCTCCCAGCGCTCGTCATCCATCGCCCGAGTGTAGCCGGAGCGTGCCGGAGCGCCCGGAAGCGCACCGAGGTTTGGGATCGGGCCCGCCCACGATCATCGTTTGGAGTTGGTTCCACCCAAACGGAACGATCTCCAGGCCATCAGCACAGATGGTTCCGCATGATCGGAACCAGTCGCGGATGGTCGCTCCGGGACACGGTCCCGCGGCCGGTGGCCCGCCCAGGTTGCACGCGGTCTCGGCGCTGGGGGTCAGGCGGGATCGTGACCTTCATCGGGCTCGGGCAGCGATCGCAGCCGATGGACGGGAGACACGAGGTACGGGATCACCATGAGATACAGGCCGACTGTGCCGATCACCATCGTCTGGTGGAGCCCGATGACTGACCCGAGGATCCCGCCGATGGCGGCGCCGAGCGGCAGGGCGCCCATGATCAGCAGCCGCGTGACCGCGGCGACCCGAGCCAGCAGGCGAGCTGGCGTAACGGCCTGGCGCAGGCTGATCTGGTTGACCCCATGGAAGGCGATGCCGAGGCCGTTCAGGAATGCCATCAGCCCGATCGCCGGCGCCAGCTGGGCGGCCGGTGCCACCAGGACGAGCGTCATCGCCGGCCCAAAGCAAAGGACCGCGACGACCATGGCGCATCCGAGTCCGAGGCGCCTGGTGAGCCGCGTCGCGGTAAGCCCGCCGACGAAGAACCCGACATTGCCCACCGCGAACGCCACACCGATTGCGAGCGGCGAGAGGCCGGCCTCGCGGATCGCGTAGATGAGCAGGACCGTGAACGCCACGGTGCGCGACAGGTTGCCAAGGCATGCCGTCACCGCAACGGCGCGAACGTACGGCTGCCGCGCGACAAAGCGAACGCCGATCGAGATGTCGCGTCGGAGGGATGTGCCCCCCGAGGTTGTCCCGGGCGGTTGCCCATGGTCGTCGATCGACACGCGCCGCAGCGTCATGGCCGACACGACGAAGCTGACGCCGTCGAAGGCCACGGCCAGCGGCGCGCCGGCGACCGCGATCAGCGCGCCCCCGATGGCCGGCCCACCGACCTCCGCGGCAGATCGTCCCATCGCCAGCTTGGCGTTCGCCTCGACCAGGTTGGGCCGACCCACGAGCTCGGGTACGAAGGCGCTCGAGGCAACGTCGAAGAACGACGCGAGCGCGGCGTTGACGGCCGCGACGACCAGCAGCTGCCCGATCGTCAGGACCCCTGCCGCATACGCCAGCGGGATCGTCGCGAGGCTGACGGCGCGGCCGACGTCGGCCGCGATCATCGTCAATTTGCGGCGGCCGAGCCGGTCGACCCACGCGCCCGCGGGCAACCCGAACACGATCGCCGCGGCGAACTGGGCGACGCCGATGAGGCCCACCTCGAACGGGCTGCTCCCGAGAGCCACGATGGCAGCCAGTGGCAAGGCGAGCACGGTCGTGGCATCGCCAAGACGGCTGATCACATCGGCGCCCCACAACCGGCGGAAGTCGGCCTTCGACCACAGGCCTGCCGTGCCCGCTGACCTTTGAGTCGACGTGACGTCCATGAACCGAGAATTGTAACCACGGTTGCATTTTTCATGGTAAACTCCGGCCATGGCAGCCAAGCGACGCTGGGTCCTGATGGCCTATCGGATCCCCCGCGAGCCGTCGACACCTCGCATCTCTACTTGGCGCACGCTGCGCCGGCTCGGCGCAATCCAGCTGGCTGACGGGCTCGTGGCCCTCCCGCTGGACGCGCAGACGCGCGAACGCCTGGACTGGCTGGCCGAGGACATTCGTGAGTCCGGCGGCGAGGCGACGATCTGGCTGGCGGAGCCGGCGACAACGGGGCAGGATCAGGCGCTCGCTGCCCGGATGGCCGAGGCCGTCGCGGCGGACTATGCGCGTGTCATGGGTGATGCTCGAGCCGCGGCGGCAGCCCCTCGGTCCGACCGGCTTCGGACCGTGGCCCGACTGCGCCGTGAGTTGCGCCGGATCCGGTCGCGCGACTACTTCCCGCCGCCGATCGCGGCGAGGGCGGAGGCCGCGGTCGAAGGACTCGGTGACACGCTCGAGGCCGCGTCGTGAGGTGGGCGACACGGCGCGGCTGCCATGTCGATCGGGCCGCCTGTGCCTGGCTGATCGTGCGCTCGATCGACCGCGACGCGACGTTCGTGTTCGTCGACGACCCGGGCGACGTGCCCGTCGACGCGACGCCATTCGATGTGCCGGGTGCGGCGTTCTCGCACCACGGCGGCGACTGCACGTTCGAGGTGATGCTCGCCCACTACGGGCTGACAGACCCTGTGCTGGCGGCCATCGGCCGGATCGTCCACGAGGCGGACATCGGCGACGACCGCTATGACGCCCCCGAGGCTGCGGGGCTCGACGCGCTGATCCGGGGGTTGTCGATGACCGTCGACGACGACCGACTGCTCGAGCTGACCGGCCCGCTGTTCGACGGGCTCCACGCGTTCGTCGGTGCCGCGCGGCGCACTGAGGCCTGAGCCGCCTCAGACGGTCCGTGACTCGTCGGCGTCGCGGCTTTCGATCGACAGGTCGCAGGTCGGGCAATACCAGCGCGTCTCGAGCGGGGTGCCGCACACGCCGTGGCGCATCGGGTCGGCGTCGGTCGCGCCGCGCGAGCCCCAGTCGGCCAGGAGGCGCAGGACGGAGGCGAGGTCGCGTCCATCGGCGGTCAGGGCGTAGGACATCCGGGGCGGGCGCTGCTGGTAGGGCGTCGCATGGACGATCCGCTCGCGCTCGAGGCGGCGCAGCCGGTCGGTCAGGATGTTCGGTGCGATCGCGGGGATCGCCTCGGCCAGCTCGTTGAACCGGCGCGGGCCGGCGAGCAGGGCGTCGACCAAGAGCAGGCTCCAGCGGTCGCCGACGCGCTCGAGCGCCGCTTCGAGGGATGTCGACTCGCGCCGGGCCGCGGTCAGGTCTTGGGCATCGGGCATGGCGGCGATGGTAGGGGCGAGATCGGGGGTTGTCACGGTTCCGAGTCAGTAGTAGATTGCAAGTTACAAGTCTATTCCCACCGCACAACACGGAGCAACCAGCCCATGAGCGCCATCGAAGAACTCCAGACCGCCGTCGCCCAGGCCGCCGAAAACGTCGGCCCATCGATCGTCGGAATCGGCCGTGGCACGCGCGGCTCGGGCATCGTCCTTGCTGCGGGCAAGGTCCTGACCAACGCCCACAACCTGCGCGGCGACGAGGTCACCGTCACCTTCGCCGATGGCCGGCGGGTGCGCGGCACCGTCGCCGGCTTCGACGGCGAGGGCGACCTGGCCGTCATCGACGTCGACACCGGCGGCCGCCACCCCGCTCGAGTGGGGCGACGGCTCCGCGCTCACGGTCGGCACGGCCGTGTTCGGCGCCGGCGCCAGCCACGGTGGCGGCACCCGTGTGACGTTCGGGCTCGTCTCGGCGGTCGCCCGCGCGTTCCGGGGCCCCGGTGGCCGGCGGATCGAGGGCAGCGTCGAGCACACCGCGCCGCTCGCGCCCGGCTCGTCCGGCGGGGCGCTCCTCGATGCGGCGGGCAAGCTCGTCGGGATCAACACGAATCGGATCGGCGAGGGCTTCTATCTGGCCCTGCCGGCCGACGACGAGCTGCGCGGGCGGATCGACGCCCTCGGTCGCGGTGAGTCGCCCAAGCGCCTGCGCCTCGGCGTGGCCGTCGCCCCGTCGCACGTCGCGCGGCGGATGCGCCGGTCGGTCGGGCTCCCGGAGCGCGAGGGCGTGCTCGTCCGCGGCGTCGAGGACGGCAGCCCCGCGGCGGCGGCCGGGATCGAATCCGGGCGACCTGATCGTCGAGGCCGGCGGCCGCGCCGTGACCGATGCCGACGAGCTCCACGAGGCGCTCGGCGCGCTCGACTTCCCGTTCGAGGTCAAGCTCGTCCGCGGCAACGATGAGCGCACCGTCCAGGTCGGCGGGGGTACCACCGCCACCGGCGAGGCCTGACCGCCGTGCTCGCCTCGCTGCCACGGCCGGACGCCGATCCGGTCGACGCCATCGATGACGAGGCGCTCGATGCCTACTCGGTCGCCGTCTCGACGGCGGCCGAGCGGCTGATCCCGTCGGTCGCCAGCCTGCGCGTGACCCGCCAGGTCGGCGGCTGGTCGGCCGGCGGCGCGGGGTCGGCCGTGGCGATCGAGCCCGATCGGCTATCTCGTGACCTCGGCCCACGTGGTCGCCGGCTCGGAACGGGGCACCGCCACGTTCGTCGACGGCGCCGAGCTCGACTTCTCGGTCGTGGGCCGCGATCCCCTGTCCGACCTCGCCGTCGTCCGGACGGCGGGCGGCAGCCCGACGGCGGCGCCGCTCGGCGACGCGGCCCGGCTGCGGGTCGGCCAGCTCGTCGTCGCCATCGGCAATCCGCTCGGGTTCGCGGGAACTGTGACCGCCGGCGTCGTGAGCGCGCTCGGCCGTTCGCTGGCCACGCGTGACGGGCGGTCGAGCCGGCTGGTCGAGAACGTCATCCAGACCGACGCCGCGCTCAACCCGGGCAACTCCGGCGGGGCGCTCGCCGACTCGCGCGGACGGGTCGTCGGCATCAACACCGCGGTCGCCGGAATCGGGCTCGGCCTCGCCGTGCCGATCGACGCGGTCACCCGCGGGATCCTCGATGCGCTGATCGTCGACGGCCGCGTCCGGCGCGCGTTCCTCGGCATCGTCGGCGGGACGCGGCCGCTCGGCGAGGCCGTCGCCGCCCGGATCGGCCGCCCACGCGGGCTCGAGATCGTCCAGCTCCTCGAGCCGGGTCCGGCCGCCAGCGCCGGGCTGCGCGTCGGCGACATCGTGACCGAGCTCAACGGACAGCCGATCGAGGGCGTCGGCGACCTCCAGCGCCAGCTCGTCGGCGACGTCATCGGGCGGCGCGTCGAGCTGCGCGTCGAACGCGGCGGCGAGAGCCGGTCCGTCTCGGTCAGCCCGGTCGAGCTCAGCGCCTAGCGCGATCGCTCCGGGGGAGCGGACGGCCCGCCGCCGAGCGGGATAGCATCGGGCGCATGCAGCGCCTCGTCGCCTGGTACCGGGTCGGCTCGTCGGTCGGCGCGGTCGTCGCGCTGATCGTCGCCAACCTGATCCCACTCGCCGGCGTGCTGTGGTTCGGCTGGGACGTCTGGGGAATCCTGATCATCTACTGGCTGGAGAACGGCATCTACGGGCTGTTCAACGTGCTGAAGATGCGTCGCGCCGATGGGCCGGAGGACGCGTCGCCGGAAGCGGTGCGCGAGACCCGTCGCAAGCTGAGTGGCATGCGGGTCAACGGCCGCTCGCCGAGCGGCATGGACAAGGCGACCCTGATCCCGTTCTTCATCATGCATTACGGCATCTTCTGGGTCGTCCACGGCCTGTTCGTCCTGACGCTCCCCTTGTTCGCGTTCACGGGCGCCCAGGGCGAGCCGGACTTCGGGACGACGCTGAACCCGCTGGCGATCGCCTTCGTGCTCGTCGGCCTGTTCATCAGCCACGGGGTGTCGTACGTCTTCAACTACATCGGCCGGGGCGAGTACCTGCGGACCACGGCCGCGGCGCAGATGTTTGCGCCGTACGGCCGGCTGGTCGTCATGCACGTCACGGTCATCATCGGCGCGATGGCGATCAGCGTGACCGGCGCCCCGGCGGCGGCGATCGTCGTGCTCGTGCTGCTCAAGATCGCGCTGGACCTCGGGCTGCACCTGGCCGAGCATCGCGGGCCGTCAGCGGCGACCGCCGTGGCTCCACGACCGAACGCGGTGTCCTGATGGGGACCGGCGTCGAGCGGATCGTGCGCGACCCGCGGCTGGAGCGGCTCGTGCCGGCGGGCGCCGAGCTCGTCCGGCTGGCGGACGGCGCGATCTGGGCGGAAGGCCCCGTCTACGTCCCCGACGAGGACGCCGTCCTGTGGAGCGACGTCCCGGGCAACGTGGTGCGTCGCTGGTCGGCGGCCGACGGCCCGAGCGAGCTCCTCCGCCCGTCCGACTTCGCCAACGGCCACACGCTCGACCTCGACGGGCGGGTCCTCGCCTGCGAGCACGGACCCCGGCGCGTCGCGCGCTACGAGCCCGACGGTTCGCGGACGACGGTGGTCGACCGGTACGACGGCCGCCGCCTCAACTCGCCGAACGACCTCGTGGTCGCGTCTGACGGCGCGCATCTGGTTCAGCGACCCGCCGTACGGCATCCTCGACGACCACGAGGGCTACAAGGCCGATTCCGAGCTTGGTGCGTGCAACGTCTTCCGCTTCGACCCCGCCAGCGGCGAGCTGGCGATCGTCTACGGCGACCTGGTCCACCCGAACGGCCTGGCCTTCTCGCCCGACGAGCGCGTGCTGTACGTGTCGGACACCTCGGCCGCGCGGATCGAGGGCGGCAACCACCACATCGTCGCCTTCGACGTGATCGACGGACGGACGCTCGAGTCGCCCCGCGTGTTCGCGGTCGTCGAGCCCGGCCTCCCGGACGGCTTCCGGGTCGACGTCGAAGGCAACCTGTGGACGTCGGCCGGCGACGGCATCCACGTCCTCGACGACCGGGGCACCGAGCTCGGGCGGATCCTGGTGCCCGAGCCGGCCGGCAACTGCACGTTCGGTGGCGCCGACGGCCGGCGGCTGTTCATCACCGCGACCACGACCCTGTGGGCGATCGACGTCGGTGTGCGCGGCGCGGTCACGCCGTGGGTCGAGGGCGGCTGATCCTCCCGTGGCTCTAGGCGGGGTTCGACGGGTCGTCGAGCACGGCCTCGGTCTGGCGGGCGCGCCAGGCGGCGAGGCGTCCGGCCAGCGCGTCGTCCGAGAGCGCGAGGATCGCCGCCGCGAGGAGGCCGGCGTTCGTCGCGTTGCCGATCGCCACGGTCGCGACCGGGATCCCGCGCGGCATCTGGACGATCGACAGCAGCGAGTCGAGGCCGCCGAGGTGCTCGGTCGGGATGGGCACGCCGATGACCGGCAGGGCCGTCTTCGCGGCGAGCATCCCGGGCAGGTGGGCCGCGCCCCCGGCGCCGGCCACGATGACCTTGATCCCGCGGCCGGCGGCGTCCTCGGCGTAGCGGAACAGGTGGTCCGGGGTTCGATGGGCGGACACGACGCGAAGCTCCGCCGCGACGCCGAGCTCGCCGAGCACGGCCACCGCCGCCTCGAGGATCGGGAAGTCGGAGCGGCTGCCACCGACGACGCCGACGACGGGCCGCGCGGCGGTGGCCGTGCTCGGCTCGGTCATCGGGTGCCCTCCTCGATCTCGTCGTTGGCCCAGCTCAGGGTGGCCAGCGCCCGCGTCGCACTCGCGAGGGCCGTGTCGACGTCCGGGCCGAGCGCCGTGAGGTGCCCCATCTTGCGGCGTTCGAACACCTGGCGCTTGTCGTACAGGTGGAGGTGGACGACCGGGTCGGCGAGCGCGGCGTCGGCGCCGAGCAGACGCGCCGGCCGCCGCGGGCCGCGTCCCAGGAGGTTGACCGTGGCTGCCGGTGCCAGCGCGGCCGTGGACCCCAGGCCCAGCCCGCAGATCGCGCGGATGTGCTGCTCGAATTGCGACGTGGCGGCGCCTTCGAGCGTCCAGTGACCCGAGTTGTGGACCCGCGGCGCCAGCTCGTTGACGACCAGGGCGCCGTCCGGCAGCAGGAAGAGCTCGGTGGTCAGCGTGCCGCACAGGTCCATGGCGGCGGCGAGGTCCGTGCCGATCGTCGCGGCCCAGTCGGCCGTCCCCTGGTCGATCGGCGCCGGCGCGACCGACTCGACCAGGATGCCCTCGTCGTGCCGGTTGCGAGCGATCGGGTAGGTCTCCGGCACGCCGTCGAGCCCGCGCGCGACGACGACCGACAGCTCCGCGGCGAACTCGAGCTCGCGCTCGGCGAGGAGCGGGTCGCCGGCCTGGCGGCCGAGCCGCGGCCACGCGTCGTCGAGCTGTGCCGGGTCCGTGATCCGGAGCTGGCCACGCCCGTCGTAGCCACCGATCGGGAGCTTGACCCGGAGCGGCAGGCCGAGCTCGTCGGCGGCGGTGCGCGCCTCCGCCACCGAACGCACCTCGCGCCACGGCGCAACCGCGATGCCGGCGCCCTCCACGAACCGCCGCTCGGTCAGCCGGTCCTGGGTGACGAGCAGCGGCTGCGTCCCGGGCCGGACCGGGACCACCGCCTCGACCGCGGCCACGACCGATGCCGCGACGTGCTCCAGCTCGTAGGTGACGACCGCGCTGCATTCGGCCAGGCGCAGGGCCGCGCCGACGTCGTCGTACGAGCCGATGACCAGGTGATCGGCGACCGCGGCGGCCGGACAATCGGGATCCGGGTCGAGGACCGCGACGCGGTAGCCCATCGCGTGGGCGGCGCCACCGAGCATCCGGCCGAGCTGGCCGCCGCCGAGGATGCCGATGACGGCCGGCGGCGCGATCGGCGGCTGCGGTCCCATGGCGCGAGTGTACGGGGGCTACCCTGTCGCGATGACAGCCGTTGACCATGTCGTGATCACCGGCCTGATGGGCGCCGGCAAGACGACCGTCGGGCGAGACCTCGCGAAGCGGCTTGGCTGGCCGTGGCGCGACTCCGACGTCGACATCGAGGCGGCGACCGGGCTCACCGTGCGCGAGCTGCGCGACCGCGAGGGTGTGACCGCCATGCACGAGCGCGAGCACGCGCACCTGCTCGAGGCGCTCGCCGCGCCGGGACCGATGGTGGTGAGTGCAGCCGCCAGCGTGATCGACGACCCGGCCTGCCGGGCGGCCATGACGAAGCCGGCCGTCCTGGTCGTGTGGCTGGACGCCAGCGCGGAGACGCTGGCCGCCCGCTTCGAGTCGGCCGACGAACATCGGCCGGCCTACGGCGAGTCGCCCGAGGCGTTCCTCGCCGAGCAGGCGGCCCATCGTGAGCCGCTGGCCGAAGCGCTCGGCGCGCTGATGGTCGACGTCGACGAGCACTCCCCGGACGATGCCGTGGCACGGGTGGCCGCCGCGGTCGGAGCTGCCGCGCTCGGCTAGGATCGGGCCGTGGTGGATCGGACGGCCCTCATCCTCGACGTCGACACCGGGATCGACGACAGCCTGGCGCTCCTCTACGCGGCGGCCTCGCCCGACGCGGAGCTCCTCGCCGCGACATGCGTCTCGGGCAACGTCGATGCCCGGCAGGTCGCGATCAACACGCTGGCGGTCCTCGAGCTCGCCGGGCGGCCGGACGTCGAGGTCGCCCTCGGCCGTGAGGTCCCGCTCGTCCGGCCGCTGGAGACGACGCCCGAGACGCACGGGCCGCGCGGCATCGGTCACGCGGAGCTGCCGCCGCCGTCACGGCCGCTCTCGGAACGGCACGCGGTCGACGTCATCCTCGACACGGCCCGGCGCCGGCCCGGCGAGGTCATGCTGGTCACGCTCGGGCCGCTGACCAACCTCGCGCTCGCCGTCCAGCGCGAGCCGGCGCTGCCGCGGCTCCTCCGCGGCTACACGCTGATGGGCGGCGCGTACGGCGTGCCGGGCAACACCACGCCAACCACGGAGTGGAACATCCACTGCGACCCGGAGGCAGCGAAGATCGTGTTCCAGGCGTGGGCGGCGGCGCGCGAGGCCGACCCGTCGATCCCACGGCCGCTCGCGCTCGGGCTCGACGTCACCGAGCAGGCCCGGATCCTGCCCGACCACGTCGTCCAGCTCGCCCGGCGCGCCGGCAGCACCCCGGACGACTCGATCGCGCTGGCCCGCGGCGAGGAGCCGATGCTCGCCGCCCGGTCCGTGGCGAGCAACCCGATCGTCCGCTTCGTGGCCGACGCGCTGCGCTTCTACATGGAGTTCCACGCGTCGTACGACGGGTTCTACGGCGCGTTCATCCACGATCCGCTGGCCGTCGCGGCAGCGCTCGACCGGACGCCTGGTCACGACCGAGGCGCTGTACGTCGACGTCGAGACCCGCGGCGAGATCACGGCCGGGATGACCGTCGCGGACCGGCGGCACCTGACCGGCCGGCCACCAAACCTCGATGTCGCCGTCACCGCCGACGTCGCCACGTTCCTGGACCGGCTCGTCGAACGCGTCGGACGGCTGGCGGCGGACCACCCGGACGTGGCACGCTAGACGCCGCGGCCCCGCGACATTTGTCGCGGTGTGGGACGAGGAGGACGGGATGAACCTGAGCTGGCTGCAGGTCTGCGCGGAGGGCCAGACCGCCGACTGCGTCGCGCCCATCCAGGTCGCCTACCTGGTCGCGCTGGTCATCGGGGCCGTCCTGCTCGCGATCATCGGCCGCCGCTCGCGCGATTTCACGACGTCCGTCCTGAGCCTCATGGCGGTCGCGATCGCGATCAACATCGCGGTCGGTTCGATCATCTACGCGCTGCGCCTCCCGATCTATCTCGATTCGATCGGGACGGTGCTCGTCGGCGCCCTCGCCGGCCCATGGGCCGGCGCCCTGACCGGCATCCTGTCCAACCTCATCTGGTCGATCCTGCCGATCCCCGGCGGCGCCAGCCCGACGGCCGCGTTCTTCGCGCCGGTCGCCGGCGTGATCGGCCTGATGGCGGGCTTCTGGGCGAGCCGCGGCGTGTTCCAGTTCCGCTCGGACGACGCCCGCGCCGGCGGGTTCCTGTCGCTCGCCGCCGGGTTCGCCGCGGCGTTCATCGTGCTCCAGATCGTCCAGTCGACGATCGGCCTGGCGATCGATCCCGCCGACCCGAACTCGCAGAACCGCTTCGTCGTGATCGGCGTGCTGATCGTCCTCGTCGGGATCGCGGTCGCCTGGCTGAGCGGTCGCACCGTGTTCGACCTCAAGGCCGACGATCCGCGGATCCGGACCTACCTCGTCGGCGCGACGGCGATCTCGGCGTTCGTCCTGATCGTCGCCCTGTTCCGGCTGGCGTTCGGGCCGACCGGCTACTTCTCGTCGGTCAACGGCAAGGATCCCGACGGCGATGGGCCGCTCGGCCCGTTGTTCGGGGGCGCCGACCTGAGCTTCCTCGCCATCGGCGATCCTGCCGGGCTGATCGTCGCGATCGTGCTCGGCCTGATCGTCGGCTTCCTGGCGTATTCGTGGGCCCGCCGCGGCGAGCATGCCCGGCTCTTCCCGGTCTGGATCGGCGGGGCGACGACCGGCCTGGTCGCCGCGATGATCTCCGCTCCGATCTCGGCCGGCGCGTTCGGCGGCGTGACCGGTGGCGGGACGGACCTGCTGGTCGCCCTGTTCCGGACCCTCGGGCTCGGCGTGCTCCAGTCGGCGCTGGCCCAGGGCCTGACCAGCGATCCGCTCGACAAGACGATCAGCTTCACCGTCGTCTTCCTGATCCTCGGCGCCCTGCCGGTGACGGTCCGGACGATGTACAGCCGCGGCGAGGCGACGGTCGTCGAGTGACGTCCGCGGCCGGCTGACGGGACCAGATGTCCGCGACCACCGGCTATTTCGTCGCGGGTTCGAGCTGGCTCCATCGCCGCAATCCGCTGACCAAGCTGCTCGCCCTCGCGTTCATCCTGCTGTCGGCGTTCCTGCTGCCGCCGATCGTGCTGATCGTGCTGGCCGCTGGTCATCGTCGCCGCCGGTCTGGTCTGCCGGCCTGCTCCGGCCGATGGCGCGGGCGATGCGCATCCCGGCGCTGCTGCTGCTGTCGATCCTGGTCGTCAACGGCCTCTTCTACCCCGGCGCGACGGACGTGCTGCCTCAGTTCGGCCCGCTGGCGATGACGCGCGAGGGCCTGACCTTCGGGCTCATCTCGGCCGGCCGGATCCTGGTCGTCTTCCTCGCGGCCGTGGCCTTCCTGTTCACGACGCTGGCCGACGACCTGCTCGAGGCGCTGATCGCTCGCGGCGCCAGCCACCGCATCTCGTTCGTGGTCCTGTCGGCGGTCCAGATGGTGCCGCGGATGCAGGAGCGGGCGGGCGCGCATCCTCGAGGCGCAGCAGGCGCGCGGCCTGTCGCTCGAGGGCTCGATCGTGCGCCGGATCCGCGCCCTCGTGCCGCTCATCGGCCCGGTCGTCCTCGGCTCGCTGGTCGACGTCCGTGAGCGGACGTTCGCGCTCGAGGCCCGTGGGTTCGGCGCCCGGCCGTCGCGCACCGCGTACCGGGTCGTCGCCGATCCGCCGGTCGACCGCTGGCTTCGACTCGGGCTGGTGCTCGGGTGTGTCGCGGTGGTCGTCGTGGCCGTCACCGGCGTCGTCCGGTGAGCGAGGACACCGCAGCCGCACCGCTCCCGCTGGCGATCGACGAGCTCGCGGTCCGCTACCCGGGCAAGAAGGCGCCGAGCCTCGCGGACGTCACGCTCACCGTAGCCCCCGGCGAACGGGTCGGCGTCGCCGGCCGGACCGGCGCCGGCAAGTCGACGCTCGCGCTGGCCGCGGCCGGGTTCATCCCGCGGGTGGTCCGCGCCAGGGTCGACGGCCGGGTCGCGATCGACGGCGTGGCGACCGTCGGCGCCGCACCCGACGCGCTCCTCGGGCGGGTCGGGATCGTGTTCGCCACCCCGGCCAACCAGCTGTCGGCCTCGAAGCAGACCGTTCGCGAGGAGCTCGCGTTCGGGCTCGAGAACCTCGGCCTGCCGCGGTCCGAGATGGACCCGCGGATCGACGCCACGCTCGAGCGGCTGGGGATCGCGCATCTCGCCGACCGGGAGCCATTCGCGCTGTCGGGCGGCGAGCAGCAGCGCGTGGCGATCGCCAGCATCGTGGCGATGGGCACGCACGTGCTCGTCCTCGACGAGCCGACGGCGCAGCTCGACCCGGCCGGCACGGCGTCGGTCGCCGACCTGCTCGAGGAGCTGGCCCGCGCCGGGAGCGCGATCCTGTGTGCCGAGCACGACCCGAGCGTGCTCGGGCGGCTCGACCGCTGCCTCGTGCTCGAGGGCGGACGGCCGGTCGCGCTCGACCTGCCCGGGTGCGGCGCTTGAGGCGGGTGAGCGCGTCGCCGGGCCTCGACGCGCCGACGCTCGTCCGGCTGGCCCTGGCCGCCGGGCTCGACCTGGCGCGTGCCTTCGACGAGGATGCCGTGGCGGAGGCGCTGCGCTCGGCCGCGGCAGCCGGGCGGCTTGCCTCGGCTGGCGCCGCGCCGGCGCACGACGCGCGTGGCCGGAGGCGCGCGCTCGAGCCGGCCTGGACCCCGGGCCGCGACCGGCCGCCGGTCCGCGTCGCGATCGAGGACCTCGTCCACCGCTACCCCACCGGCGTCGAGGCCGTCCGCGGCGTGTCGCTCACCATCGAGCCGGGCGAGGCGGTCGCGATCCTCGGCCAGAACGGCTCGGGCAAGACGACGCTGGTCAAGCACCTCAACGGCCTGCTCCGCCCCGCCGAGGGACGCGTGCTGCTGGATGGCGATGCCGACCGACGATCGCCCGGTCGCCGAGCTGGCCCGGATCGTCGGGTTCGTGTTCCAGAACCCCGACGAGCAGCTGTTCGAGCGCTCGGTCGGTCGCGAGGTCGCGTTCGGGCCGCGCAACCTGGGCCTTCCCGCGGCGGATATCGCCCGGCTCGTCGCCGCCAGCCTGGCCGCGGTCGGCCTGTCCGCGAGGAGGCGACCAACCCGTACGACCTCGACCTGTCGCGGCGCAAGCTGTGGCGCTGGCCGGGATCCTGGCGATGGATCCGGCGGTGCTGGTCCTCGACGAGCCCACGACCGGGCAGGACGGCGACGGGGTCGCTCGCGTCGGCCGGATCGTCGAGGCGTTCCGCGCGGCCGGGCGATCGGTCGTGGCGATCACCCACGACATGGAGTTCGCGGCCACGCACTTCGGGCGGATCGTCGTGCTGCGCGCCGGCCAGGTCGTCGCCGACGGGCCGCCGGCCGCGATCTTCTCGGCGGGCAACCGGGACCTGCTGGCCTCGACCGGGCTGACGCCGCCGCCCGCCGCGCGGATCGCGGCACGGCTCGGGATCGATCCCGCCGGCCCTCGACGCAGCCGGCCTGCTGGCGGCGCTCGGGCGACTGACCGAACGGGCCAGGTGGCCCCGGATCGGGACCTTCGACACGTGCCGGACGCTCCGGATCCGCGCACGCTGGCCCGTCGAAGGAGGTCCCCCATGCGCATCCTGGTCGCCATCGACGGCTCGCAATCCGCCGACCGAGCCGTCGACCTCGTCGCGTCGATCCCGCAGCGTCGACGGACTGTCTCGTGCGGCTCGTCAGCGTCGCTCCCAACGCGGTCCGAGATCCTCGGCGTGCCGTGGGGTATGGCCATCCCGCCGGATGCCGCTGCCCTCGAGGCGTCGGTCGTCGGCGTCCATCGCGGGGCGCTCGACGCGCCCGGAGGGAGATCGGCGTCTGCTCGCGCGGACCTGGACGTCGAGATGGTCCTCGCCCGTGGACGCGCTGCCAGCACGATCGTCGACCAGGCGCGTGAGATGGACGCCGATCTCGTGGTCGTCGGTCATCGGGGGTGGGCCGGTGGGAGTCGAGGCTGCTCGGCTCGGTCTCGGCCGAGGTCGTCGATCACGCGCCGTGTCCGGTCCTCGTCGTGCGCGACGACCAGCTCGGGCCGGTCGTGCTCGCCGTCGACGGCTCGCCCCATGCGCGGGCCGCCGAGGCCTCGTCGGGTTGGCCGCTCTTCGCCGGCCTTCCGGTCACCGTGGTGACCGTCGTCGAAGATGGGTTCATGTCTACCGGGCCGTGGCGCCGGCGCTGTACGCCGATTCGATCGACCGGCTACACGGACGCGATCGAGACCGAACGTCGTGCCCGGGCTGTCCGATTGCGAGGCGGCGGTCGCGCGGCTGGCGCTCCGATGGCGTGCGGCCGATGGCCGACGTCCGAACCGGCGACCCCGCCCATGAGATCGTCGCGTGTGCCCGGGAGCGGGCGCCGTCGGTCATCGTCATCGGCTCACGCGGCCAGACCGGCATTCGCCGCCTCGTCCTGGGCAGCGTGGCGCGAGGTGTCCTGCTCCAGGCGCCGTGCTCGGTGCTGATCGTGCACGATGGCGCTCAGCTTCGATCGCGATGCGGGTCGACGATCGGGTCAGCGAACGCGAGGTGGTCGGCGCCTTCGGCTGATCGCGAGTCCGGGTCGGCGCGGCAGGACCTTCACGCGAGCGGACCCTCGCCGAGCGCGTCCGCTATGCTCGCCGCCTCATGACGTGGCGTCGCCGAGCAACGAGCCGCCTCGCCGCCGTGGCGGTCGGTCCTCTTCGTCGCAGCGTGCTCCCCGGCCGATCCCTCCCCGTCGGGCCCGGCAGTGTCCGCGACCCCGGCGACGGCGGCCTCGCCGGGTGCGAGCGCGAGCGCCTCCGCGGCACCGTCGCCCGCCGCAAGGGCCCCCGTCCAGCCGGCCCGCTGGGCCGACTGCGGCGGCGGCTTCCTGTGTGCCAAGGTTCCGGTGCCGAGCGACTACGACAACCCAGCGGCCGGCTACCTGAACGTGTCGATGGTCCAGCTGCCGGCCACGGACCGCGCCTCCCGGATCGGCTCGCTGTTCGTCAACCCGGGCGGGCCCGGCGCGTCGGGCGTCGACTTCGTCCGCAACGCGGCCGCGGGCGACCTGTTCCCGGCCAACCTGCGGAAGCGCTTCGACATCATCGGCTTCGACCCGCGCGGCGTGAATTCGAGCACCGCCATCCGCTGCATCGACAACCTCGATGGGCAGGCGGCGCTCGACCCGTCGCCCGACGACGCCGCCGAGCTGCGCGCGCTGGTCGATTCGGCCAAGGCCTACGCCGGCGAGTGCGGGAAGCGGAATGACGCCACGCTGCCGTACCTGTCGACCGCCGCGGTCGCCCACGACCTCGACACGCTGCGGGCGGCCGTCGGCGACGAGAAGCTGACCTACCTCGGCTTCTCGTACGGGACCCTCATCGGGTCGAGCTACGCCGAGCAGTTCCCGGACCACATCCGCGCGATGGCGCTCGACGGCGCGGTCGACCCGGCGCTCGACCTGGAGGGCCTGCGCGGCGGCCAGGCCAAGGCGTTCGACGACGCCCTGCTCGCGTTCCTCAAGGACTGCGCCGCGCGGCCGTCGTGCGCCTTCAACCACGGCGGCAAGTCGGTCCAGGCGTTCGATGCGCTGATGGCCCGGATCGACGCCAAGCCGCTGCCCGCCCGGCTGATCGGCGATCGACGCAAGGTCGGCTCGGGCAACGCCTGGTACGCGGTCCTCGCCGCGCTCTACAACAAGGCGTCGTGGCCGACCCTCGCACGGACGCTCGAGCTGGCCGATCGCGGCGACGGGTCGTTGATGCTGCTCATCGCCGACCCGTACCGCGGCCGGAAGCCGAATGGCTCCTATTCGAACCAGCAGGACGCCTACAGCGCCAACATCTGCCTCGACTACCCCGCCCCGACCGACGTCAAGGCGTACACGAGGTGGGCGACCAAGTTCGACGGGACCGCGCCGCGCTTCGCCTCGATGATCGCGTACAACGACCTGGTCTGCGCGTTCTGGCCCGTCCCGGCCGAACGCGTGCCGCACAAGGTCAGCGCGCCCGGCGCGCCGCCGATCGTGGTCGTCGGCGCGACCGGCGACCCGGCGACGCCGTATGCCTGGTCCGTGGCGCTCGCCAAGGAGCTCCAGTCGGGCGTGCTCGTGACGCGCAAGGGCGAAGGCCATACCAGCTACGACGCGAGCAACTGCGTCCAGAAGGCGGTCGACGCCTATCTGCTCGACCTCAAGGTGCCCAAGGACGGGCTGCGCTGCGACTAGGGTCCCGGATCAGCCCCGTCCGACCGGCTCGCGCCACCGACCACGATCAACAGGAACGACGTCTCGACGACGTCGATGCCGGCCACGACCAGGGCCACGATGAGCGGGAGGGCGTCGCCCACGACCCAACCCACGCCGGCCACGGCGGCGGCGAGGGCCAGGAACAGGAGCCGCACGCCGCGGACCATCCCGGGCACGTCCGTCGCCCCGCCGGCCAGCCGGGTCAGCGACCGCGTCGAGCAGGACGACGGCGAGACCGGCCGACAGCCCGACCAGCGCCGCCCGGATCAGCGGCGGCGGATGGACGACGGCGTCGAGCGCGCCGGTCGTCGAGCCGAGCAGCGTGGCTGCGCCGACCGCGAGCGCACCGAGCCCAAGGGCACCGAACCCGGCGACGCGCGGACTCATGCTCGCCAGCCGGTGCGGTTCACGCCGGCCGGCCCGCCAGGCGCGTCATCGCAGCTCGACCTCGGCGACCTCGCCGTCGACGATCCGCCACGCGCGAAGGCTCGGCTCGCCGGTCTCCGGGTCGGTCTCCTCGTCGTCGAGCGAGACGAGGATGTACAGCGATTCTGGGTAGAACGCGAGGCCGACGTCCGTCGGCGACGGCACCGCCGGCGTGTGCGTGTGCGAATGGACGATCGCCCAGAACGCCTCGTCCGCGTCGTCGGTCGCGATCGTCAGCCGCAGCAGGTCGATCGGGTCGATCTCGTAGCGATACGGCGAGGCCGCGTTGTTGCGGGTCGGCTCGTAGCGCAGCGCCTGCCCGCCATCGCCCGCCGGGCGATCGCCGATGACGAGGCCGCACGACTCGTTCGGGTAGACCGCTCGCGCCTGCGCGACGATGGCCTCGCGGATCGCCCGCGGCAGGACGGCCGGGCCCTCGGGCCGCGTGCTCACCACCAGTTGACGCCGCCTTCGAGCGCCTCCTCCATGTCGTCGAGGTTGGTCGCGAACGTGCCCGGCCGACAGGTACTTCCAGCCGCCGTCGGGGAGCAGCGCGACGATCGTCCCGGACGTCATCTCGGCGGCTTCGCGTGCGGCCGCGACCAGCACCGCCCCGCACGACGGGCCGGCGAAGATGCCCTCCCGGAAGACGAGCTCACGGAGCGCGGCGATCGACTCGCGGTTGGAGACGAGGTACTTCGCGTCGATGCAGGTCGGGTCGAAGATCTCGGGCACGAAGCCCTCGTCGAGCGAGCGCAGGCCCTGGACCAGCTCCCCGGGGAGTGGCTCGGCGGCCACGATCCGGACGCCCGGCTTGTGCTCGCGCAGGTAGCGCGACACGCCCATCAACGTGCCCCCGGTCCCGAGCCCCGCCACGAACACGTCGATCTCCGGGCAGTCGGCCAGGATCTCCGGGGCGGTGGTCTCGTAGTGCGCCTGCGGGTTGGCCGGGTTGCCGTACTGGTACGGCATCACGAAGCGCTCGTCCTTGCTGACGAGGTGCTTGGCCAGTGCGATCGCCCCGTTCGAGCCGAGCGCCCCCGGGCGAGTCGATGACCTCGGCCCCGAACAGCGCGGCCATCTGGCGTCGCTCGTTGGTCACGTTGTCGGGCATCACCAGCGCGACGCGGTAACCCTTGCGCCGGCCGATCATCGCCAGCGCGATGCCGGTGTTCCCCGATGTCGGCTCGAGGATGATCGATTCCTCGTGGAGCAGCCCGCGGCGCTCGAGGTCCTCGATCAGGTACTTGGCGATCCGATCCTTGACCGAGCCGGTCGGATTGAGCATCTCGAGCTTGGCCAGGATGCGCACGTCGGGGTTGGGCGACATGCGCGGGATCGCGACAAGCGGCGTGTAGCCGATCGCGTCGAGGATGTCGTCGAACCGGCCGCCGTGTCGTGGGAGCTCGTCGTGGACGTGCCCCATGCGCCTCAGCCCCCGGCCATCGCCGGGAGGAGGCGGACCTCATCGGCCGGGGCGACGGGCGTGTCCAGGCCGGCGAGGTAGCGCACGTCCTGGCCGTTGACGTAGACGTTGACGAAGCGGTTGAGCTCGCCGTCGTCGGTCAGCAGCTGCGTCCCGAGCGACGGGTGGCGCTCGACGAGCGCCCCGACGACCGCGCGGATCGACCCGCCCTCGAGCTCGAGCGACTTGGCGCCGCCGACGTTCGGCCGGAGCACGGCCGGGATGAAGACCGTGCTCACGCGCGAGCCTCGGGCGTGGGCGTGGGCGCAGGCGTGCCACCGAGGCCCGACAGCGTGAGCAGGAACGGCGCCTCGACGCCGACCCCGTCGACGGTCAGCGGCCGGCCCTCGGCACGAGCCTGGACGGCCGCATCGGAGCAGACCGGGCAGTTCGGGTCGCGTCGCAGCTTGAGCTCGGTGAACTCGGTCTCGAGCGCATCGAACAGGAGCAGCCGGCCGGCGAGCGTGTTCCCGATCCCGAGCAGGACCTTGAGCGCCTCGTTGGCCTGGAGCATGCCCAGGATCCCTGGCACCACGCCAAGTACGCCGGCCACCGAGCAGCCGGGAGCCAGCTCGGGCGGCGGCGGGGTCGGGTACAGGCAGCGGTAGCACGGCCCCTCGTACGGGACGAACGTGGTCAGCTGGCCCTCGAACCGGAAGACGCTGGCGTGGACGACCGGGATGCCGGCCGCGACCGCCGCGTCGTTGAGGATGTAGCGCGTCTCGAACGTGTCGGTCCCGTCGAGGATCACGTCGTAGCCGGCGATGATCCGCTCGACGTTCTCGGCGACGAGCATCTCCTCGTGGGCGACGACCTTGATCTCCGGGTTGAGCGCGTTGATCGACTTCTTCGCGGACTCGACCTTGCGCTCGCCGACGCGGTCGGTGGTGTGCACGATCTGGCGCTGCAGGTTGCTGACGTCGACGATGTCGAAGTCGACGATCCCGATCGTCCCGACGCCGGCCGCGGCGAGGTACAGCGACGCCGGCGAGCCGAGCCCGCCCGCGCCGATCAGGAGCGCCTTCGAGCCGAGCAGCCGCGCCTGGCCCTCCACCCCGACCTCGGGGATCAGCAGGTGGCGGCTGTAGCGCTGCTTCTGCTCGGCGGTCAGCACGACCGGGGTGTCGAACTCGAGCCCGGCGCCCTTCCAGGCCTGGAAGCCGCCCGACATCGAGGCCACGTCGGTGTAGCCCATGTCGGCCAGCGTCTGGGCCGCGAACAGCGAGCGGACGCCGCCGGCGCAGTACAGGATCACCGGGGCTTCGCGATCGGGGGCCGCGGCCTCGATCTGCTGCTCGATGTACGACTTGGAGATGTGGCGGGCGCCCGGGAGGTGGCCCTGCTCCCATTCGGACGCCTCGCGGACGTCGACGACGGTGGCGGCGCCTGCGGGCAGGGCATCCACCTCCTGGGGGGTGACTTCTCTGATCTGGGCACGAGCCTCGCGAAGGAGGTCCGCGTAGGACTTCGGCATGGGGTGATGGGCTCCGATGGTCGACGGGCTGGCACCTCGACGGCACCAGGGCGGAAGCTCGCGGGCGTCCGCGAGCGGTGAGTTGAGCCGTTCGCGGGTGGGTCCGCGAGCGGGTGATGAGCCGGCGTCAGGCCGGCGGCCGACACCTGCAGCGGCGCTCGATCCTGGTCATGCGCCCGGCTCCGCGGCCGTGGAGACGCCGAGATCGGTCAGGACGTGCTGCAGGCTGTCGTGGCTGAGCATCGCGCACTTGAGGCGGGCCGGGCTGATCTCGATCCCGAGCAGGTCGAGCAGGTCGTCGGCGCGGATCGCGGCCACCTCCCCGACCGGCTTGCCCTTGATCTCGTCGGTGAGCAGCGAGGCGCTGGCCTGGCTGATCGCGCAGCCACGGCCGGTGAACGCGACGCGATCGACGATCCCGTCGTGGACGCCGAGCATCAGGGTGATCCGATCGCCACACAGCGGGTTGGCACCCTCGTACGACGCATCGGGGTCCTCGATGACCCCGAAGTTGTGGGGCCGCCGATAGTGTTCAAGGATGTAGTCGCGATACAGGTCGTCCATGCTCATTCGAGTGTAGCGCGTTCGTCTAATCCCGACCACAGAGGTCGGATATGGCTTGAGGGGGTACTCCTGCCTGTCCGCCGGGTGGTACGAAGCGCTCGGCGGCACGGGCGGTCCACTGCGGTATCGTCGAGGCTCCGGTGGTAGCCATGGTCGTCACCCCGCTCGCTGCCCGCGTCGTTGGCCAGGCCACGAGGCGCGGCCTGATCCCGCGCGTCCCGACCGCCGAGCGCCTGCTGGCCGATGCCGACACCTGGCTGACCGCGAACTACCCCGACCTGGTGCGCACGTCGAGCCTGTCGACGCCCGCCGAGGGCGAAGCCCGGCTCGAGGTGTCGCTCCATCCGGCCGCCCGACCGCTGGTGCTGACGGCGACCGACGCTGGCCGTGTCGAGGCCGAGGCCGACACCGCCGCGCTCGGCCCCGGTTACCACCGCCTCGTGGGCCGGCTCCTCGAGCGCCTGGAGCAGGACCTCGCGGTGGACTGGGGCCGCGTCAACCCGGACAACCCGGACGAAATCGACGAAGCGGCATCGCTGACCTTCGCCGACCGCGCGGCCACCGAACGGGCCTACCTCACGTGGCTCGGCCGGACCCTCGTCAACGCCCGCGCCTTGCGGGCCGGCGGGAGCCCCGCGCTCCATATCGGCACGCCCGACGGCGTGCGCTTCACCGTCGACGGCGCGATCGCGACGGCGCTCGGGCCTCGCGACGACGCCTGGCTCGAACGAGCGATCGGCGACACCCGGCTGGCCATCGACGTCACCCCATGGTGGGCCGATGCGACCGACGGGCAATCGCTGCTCACCCGCGCTCTCACTCTGATGTGGTTCGAGGTCCGCTGGCGGCCGCCGGCGCTGAAGCCCGAAGGCCTCGTGCTCGACGAGGTCCACCGCCTCCTGTCGCGGGCGTTCCCGCTCGATCCGTCGCTCAGCTACCCATGGCGCGCGTGGGCCGAGATCGTCGGCCTGCGCGGGCATCAACGACCCGATGGCCCGCCAGGTCGTGGCGCGCGCGATGCGCGAGCCGCACGACGGCGTCGAGATCGGCTACCGGCGCGCGCCGGTCACGATCACCCACGAGGGCTGGGCCCTGACCGTGCCGGGGTCGTTTGCCGAGAAGCGCTCGGCCGAGGAATGGTGGGGCGGGGGCACGGGCCGGGCGATCACCCTGGCCGCCGTCCAGACCGGCACCGACAGCGGCGCGATGGGCGCCCAGGCGTTCGTCAACCAGTTCGCCGGCGACATGGGCCCCGACGCGATCGACCATCACGGCAACGGCGTGGTCGGCCGGGCTCGGCTGTCGTCCGACACCAGCTCCGGCGTCGAGATCGGCGTGCTCGACGGCTACTCCGCGGTGGTCGGCTCGGGCGCCGCGATCCGGATCGAGTTCGACGACCCGGCCGACTGGCAATGGGCGCTCGAGATGTGGCGGTCGCTCGCCCCCGGCTGAGGTTTCGCCCGGCGATCAGCCGTTGAAGACGCGCTCGACCTCGATCAGGCCGGCCGCGAGGGCGTCGATGTCGCCCCGGGTCGAGTAGACGTTGAACGACGCGCGCGCGGTGGCCGCGAGGTCCAGCCGCTCGTGCAGCGGCATCGTGCAGTGGTGGCCGGCACGGACGGCGATCCCGTAGCGGTCGAGGACCTGGGCCACATCGTGCGGGTGGATGCCGGGCAGGTTGAACGGGATGACGCCGCCGCGCAGGTCGGGGTCGGCCGGACCGTAGAGGGCGATGTCGGGGACCTCGCGGGGGAGCGTCTCGAGCGCGTAGGTGACGAGGTCGCGCTCGTGCTCGCGCACGGCGTCCATGCCCAGGTCCGCGAGATAGCCGGCCGCGACGCCCAGCCCGATCGCATCGCCGACGGCCGGCGTGCCCGCCTCGAACTTCCAGGGGATCTCGTTGAAGTCGCTCCGCCGCAGGTGGACCTCGCGGATCATCTCGCCGCCGGCGAGGAACGGGGGCATCGCCTCGAGCAGCTCGCGCCGCGCCCACAGCGCCCCCGAGCCCATCGGCCCGAGCATCTTGTGGCCGGAGAACGCGTAGAAGTCCGCACCCAGCGCCTGGACGTCGACCGGCACGTGGGGCACCGCCTGGGCACCGTCGATCAGCACGAGCGAACCGGCCGCGTGGGCCATCTCGATCATCTCGGCAACCGGGTTGATCGTGCCCAAGGTGTTCGAGACGTGGGTGAACGCGACGAGCTTGGGCTTGAGCCGGAGGAGGACCTCGAACACGTCGAGGCGGAGGATGCCGTCGTCGGTGATCGGGATGAACTCGAGGTCGCCGTCGCGCTCCTGGACGAGGAGCTGCCACGGGACGAGGTTGGCGTGATGCTCCATCTCGGTCAGCACGATCACGTCACCGCGGCCGATGTTCCGCCGGCCCCACGCGTAGGCCACGAGGTTGATCGCCTCGGTCGCGTTGCGCGTGAAGATCAGCTCGTGGCTGTCCGGCGCGTTGATGAACCGGGCGACCCGGGCGCGCGCCCGTTCGTACTCCGCCGTCGCCTTCTCGCCGATCGTATAGATCCCGCGATGGACGTTGGCGTTGTACTGGCGGTAGTAGTCGGCCACGGCATCGATCACGACGGCCGGCTTCTGGCTCGACGAGGCGGAGTCGAGGTAAACCAGCGGATGACCGTTGATCTCCTGGGCGAGGATCGGGAAGTCGGCGCGCAGGCGATCGGCGTCCAGGGTGCGGATCGGCTCGGACGTGACGGTCATCGGGGCCGCCCGCCTAGCGGGCCGTCTCCACCGCTTCGAGCTCGGCGCCGGCGGGCGCCTGGGGCACCAGCAGCGCCTCGTCGGGCAGGTCCGGCTCGAAGCCGTTCTCGCGCAGGATCGGGCCGTAGCCCTCGTCCTCGAGTCGGAGCGCCAGGTCCTTGCCACCCGAGGTGACGATCCGGCCCTGGGCCAGGACGTGGACGTAGTCCGGGGTGATGTAGTTGAGCAGCCGCTGGTAGTGGGTGATCAGCAGAACGCCGAGCTCCGGGCTGAGCATCGCGTTGACGCCCTCGGCGACGATCCGCAACGCGTCGATGTCGAGCCCCGAATTGGTCTCGTCGAGGATCGCCATCTCGGGCTCGAGGACGGCCATCTGGAGCATCTCGAGGCGCTTCTTCTCGCCGCCCGAGAAGCCGTCGTTGACGTAGCGGCTGGCGAAGCCCTCGTCCATCCGAAGGAGCGCCATCTTCTCGCGCATCTTGTTGCGGAAGTCGCGCATCGAGATGCCGCCGCGCATCGGGTCGGTCGGGTCGACGTCGGGGTCCTTGTCGATGCCCTGGAGCTTGGCGTTCAGGGCGGAGCGGATGAAGCTCGCCACGCTGAGGCCGGGGATCGCGGTCGGGTACTGGAAGGCCAGGAACAGGCCGAGCCGGGCGCGCTTGTCGGGCGACAGCTTGAGGATGTCGCGGCCCTTCCAGATCACCTCGCCGGCCTTGACGACGTAGGCCGGGTGGCCCATCAGCGCGTAGGCGAGGGTCGTCTTGCCCGAGCCGTTGGGGCCCATGATCGCGTGGACCTCGCCCTTGCCGACGGTCAGGTCGATCCCCTGGAGGATCTCGTGGTCGGGGGCGGCAATCGGCGCGACGTGCAGGCCGCGGATGATCAGCTGCTGGTCGGTATCGGTGGTCACGGGTGGGTCAGGGCTCCCTGCAGGGCTGGCTGGACGGTGTCGGGCGTCCGCTCCGGGACGAGGTCGGCGAGGGTCATCGAATTGAGGGCGCCGGTGACCGCGTCGCGGACGCGGACCCACAGGACGTTGACCGTGCAGCGCGACGAGCGATCGCACAGGTTGGCGTGCTCGGGGTCGTCGCTGGCGCACAGCATCGGGGCGATGGGGCCTTCGAGCGCGCGCAGGACCGCGGCCATCGAGATGGTCTCGGGCGCGCGGGCGAGCTCGTAGCCGCCGTGCGCGCCGCGGGTGCTCGTGACGAGCCCCGACTCGCGCAGGTTGACCACGAGCTGCTCGAGGTAGGCGCGGGGGAGGTCCTCCTCGGCCGCGATCTCGGCCAGGCTGGCCGGCCCCTTGCCGTAGTGCCGCCCGAGCTGGACCATCAGCCGGACCCCGTACTCGCCCTTCGTGCTGAACGCGATCGCGCCGCTGCCGTGGAAGGCCGGGCGCGGGGTCGGGATCACGGGGGTCGCGGTCGGGGGCGTGGCCGGGGTGGTGGCGCTCAGGGGGTCGTCCTCGATATCCGAGTGAATTCGTCGGATATGAGTGTACGGGCGCCGCCGAGGAGCGTCAATCGGGGGACGCCGAGCCTCTGTTCTTGGCTCGGGCCGCCGAACGAGGGTGTTAGGTTGGGGGCGATAGGCCGCCGCTGTGTGGCCAGATGAGGGGGCACTCTTGAGACGCTCATTGACCGTAGTTGCGATCGCCGCGTTCCTTGGTCTGTCGTTCGCGCTGAGCCCGGCGGCCGCGACGGACGCCCAAGGCGCCGGCTGCATCAAGATCTCGCGGGTCTACTTCGACTCACCCGGATCGGACACGGGCAGCAACACGAGCCTCAACGGGGAGTGGATCCAACTTCGAAACGGGTGCGCTTCGGGGAAGTCGCTAAACGGCTGGACGGTGCGCGACACCAGCTCGCACGTCTACCGTTTCGGCGCCTACACGTTGAAGGCGGGCGGCTACGTGAAGATCCACACCGGGAGCGGAGCAGATACGGCCGGCCACCGATACTGGGATGCGCATGGCTACGTGTGGAACAACACCGGAGACACGGCGAAGCTCAAGAATGCGGCGGGAACGCTGAAGGACAAGTGTCAGTTCAGCGGAGCGGGGAGTTCGACCGCCTGCTGACGGTGAGCCGGCGGACTGGATCCGATCCAGGATCGGGTCGGCCGCTAGTCTTCGGCCCGGGCGAGGCCGGCCAGATGGTCTTCGTCGTGGTCGATCGCGAGGTTGAGCAGGCCAGCGACGTCGAGGACGCCGTAGGTCACGTGGGTGCCGAAGCGCGCCCAGCCGGCGTCGTCGAGCACCCGGACGGAGGCGGCCGTCGCGGCTCGTCGGGCTTCGAAGGCCGTCAGGATTCTCGTCGAGCGATGCGCCCTCGAGGCCCGGCTCCAGGCCCGGCTCGGTCCAGCCCCAGTGCGGATCGTCCTGGACGGCGATCTGCTCGAAGCGCGCCTGCCAGACCTCGCGCTCGACGGCCACGAGGTGGCGGACGACTTCGGACGGGCCCCACTCCCCAATGGCGGTCGGGCGTCCGGCGGCCGCCCGCGCGGCGGCTCCGAGGCGTTGCGGGAATGCCGCGAACGCCTCGAGCCTCGCCTGGTGATCCAACAGTTGAGCCGAGGGTCGGTCGGCCGAACGCGCGAGCCGGCCGGCGCCCTGGCGCGCAATCGGCTGGCGACCGGCGACGCCCATGGCGTCCTTGGATTCGTGGCGAGTCGCGTTCCGCCCGGAGCCGCGCTCGTGCAGGCCCTGGATCCGCGCCTGGATCCGCAGCTCGCCGCCGTCGCCTCCCTCGCCGCTGAGATCGCTGAGGCGGGCCGTCGTCCCGCTGTTCGGTCGTCCGTTGCCGATCGGTCGCATCGTCGGCCTCAGTCCAGCACGAACCAGGAGACCACCGCCGACGAGCTCAACGCCGTGTTGAGCCGGATCACGAACGAGTTCGTGCCCGGCACCGCGGAGCGGACCCAGCGACCCTTCTCATTGGTGGCCAGCACGGCGAACACCTTGCTCGACGTCGTCACGCCCGAGAGGGAGACCGTCGTCGACGCCGATCCGCTCGACATCGTCTTGCGCCCTGACCGGCTGAACGAAACCTTGCCGCTGACGACGAGGGCCTTCTGCGAGTTGCTCGGGGCAAACGCCTGGACGCCGATGCTGCCGGCTTCGTCGTTGGCCTCGCCCACGACGCCCACCGCGCCGAACCCGACCACGCCGAGCAGGCCGCTGCCGAAGACGCCGATGTCCGGGCTGTCGCCCCAGACGCCGGTCGAGAAGATAGTCGCGGCCGGGAACGTCGGCGCGGAACCGAACACGCCGGTGTACTGGGTGTCCCGGCCGGACCGGCACTCACCGACGGCGGCTCGACGCTCCAGCCGACGACGCCGCCGGCACCGAGGCTCGTGCCCTCGACGCCGTAGCCGGCGCCGGTCCCGGTCGCGTTGCCCTGGAACGCGGTGCTGGCCGCGCCCGAATTGGTGATCGACGTTGTCGCGGTCGTCGGGTTGTCGACTTCCTTGACGACGTCATTCGGGTCGGCGGCTGCCGCGGTGAGCGGCAGGGCCGCACTCGCAGCGAGGGCTGCCGCCGTGCCGGCGGCGGCTGTCAACAGGGCGCGACGGGAACGCAGTGGCTGGGACTCAGGCGGCATGGGATCCCTCCAACTCGAGCACACGGGGGCGTCGGTGGCCGGACCATACGCGACCCGAGTCGCCCGCGGCAACCCGTACGATTCGTCGCGCCTCAGTCGTCGGCGAGGTTCGGGGCCAGCCATCGCTCCGCCTCGGCGAGCGGGACGCCCTTCCTGCGCGGCATAGTCCGCCAGCTGGTCGCGGCCGATCCGGCCCACGCCGAAGTACTGACTGGCCGGGTTCCACAGGTAGTACCCGGAGACCGCCGCGCCCGGCCACATCGCGAACGATTCGGTCAGCCGGATGCCGGCCCGCGACTCCGCCTCGAGCACGTCGAACAGGGTCCCCTTCTCGGTGTGATCCGGGCACGCCGGGTAGCCCGGGGCGGGCCGGATCCCCTGGTAGCGCTCGGCGATGAGGTCCTTGTTCGACAAGGCCTCGTCGGGCGCGTAGCCCCACAGCTCGCGACGGACGCGCTCGTGGAGCCGCTCGGCGAACGCCTCCGCCAGCCGGTCGGCGAGGGCCTTGGCGAGGATCGCCGAGTAGTCGTCGTTTGCCGCCTCGAACTCCGCGACGACGTCGTCGAGGCCGACCCCGGTCGTCACCGCGAAGGCGCCGATGAAGTCGGCGACGCCGGTGTCCGCGGGGGCGACGAAGTCGGCGAGCGCGAGGTTCGGCCGGTTGTCGGGCTTGGCCATCTGCTGGCGGAGCGTTCGGAAGACCGCCCGCGGCTCCTGGCGCTCGTCGTCGCACCAGACCGTGATGTCGTCGCCGTCGCTGTTGGCCGGCCAGAACCCGACGACCGCGTTCGCGGTGAGGCGTCCGTCGGTCACGAGCCGCTCCAGCAGGGCCAGCGCGTCGCGGTGGAGGTCGCGCGCTGCCGGGCCCAACCGCGGGTCGTCCAGGATCGCGGGGTAGGCGCCGCGCATCTCCCAGGTCGTGAAGAACGGCGTCCAGTCGATGAAGTCGACGAGTTCGGCGAGCGGGTAGTCGTCGAACGTCCGCGGCCCGAGGAACGTCGGGCGCGGCGGCTCCACCGCGGACCAGTCGATCGGGAAATGGTTGGCGCGGGCCTCGGCGACCGTCAGCCGCTTCTCCTTGGCCCGCGATCCGGCCCGGTCGCGCCGCACGGTCTCGTACTCGTCGCGGATCCCGGCCACGAACGCGTCGCGCCGATCGGGCTGGACAAGCGCACCCGCGACGCCGACCGCCCGCGAGGCATCGATGACGTGGACGACCGGCCCGGAATAGTTCGGCGCGATCTTGACCGCGGTGTGAGTCCGCGACGTCGTCGCGCCGCCGATGAGCAGCGGGATCGTGAATCCCTGGCGCTCCATCTCGGACGCGACGTGGGTCATCTCGTCGAGCGACGGCGTGATGAGACCCGACAGCCCGATCAGGTCCGCGTCGATCTCGATCGCCTTCTCGAGGATGCGCGCCGCGGGGACCATCACGCCCAGGTCCACGACCTCGTAGTCGTTGCAGCCGAGCACGACCCCCACGATGTTCTTGCCGATGTCGTGGACGTCGCCCTTGACCGTGGCGGTCACGATCGTCCCGGCTCGACGGCCCGTGCCTTCGCGCTGCGCCTCGAGATACGGGATGAGCACCGCGACGGCCTTCTTCATGACCCGCGCGCTCTTGACGACCTGCGGCAGGAACATCCGGCCGGCCCCGAACAGGTCGCCGACGACGTTCATGCCGGCCATCAGCGGTCCTTCGATGACGTCGAGCGGCCGGGCCGCGGCGAGCCGCGCCTCTTCGGTGTCCTCGACGATGTAGGCGTCGTTGCCGGCCACCAGGGCGTGGGTCAGCCGCTCGTCGACCGGACGCTCGCGCCAGGCCAGGTCCTCCGCCGCGCGTTCCATGCCGGCGTCGCCGGCGTATTGCGCGGCCAGGTCGAGCAACCGTTCGGTGGCGTCGGGTCGGCGGTTGAGGACCACGTCCTCGACCCGTTCGCGGAGCTCCGGCTCGATGTCGTCGTAGATCGGCAGGACGCCGGCGTTGACGATCGCCATGTCGAGGCCGGCCTCGATGGCGTGGTAGAGGAAGACCGAGTGGATCGCCTCGCGGACCCGGTCGTTGCCACGGAACGCGAACGAGACGTTCGACACGCCACCCGACGTCCGCGTCCCGGGGAACTCCGTCTTCAGCCGCCGGACCGCCTCGATGAACGACACGGCGTAGGCGTTGTGCTCCTCCATGCCGGTCGCGATCGCGAAGATGTTGGCGTCGAGGATGATGTCCTCGGGCCTGAACCCGACGGTCCCCGTCAGCAGGTCGTAGGCGCGCCGCAGGACGGCGACCCGGCGATCGACCGATTCGGCCTGGCCCTGCTCGTCGAAGGCCATCACGACGACGGCCGCCCCATATCGCCGGCAGAGGCGGGCCTGGCGCAGGAACTCGTCCTCACCCTCCTTGAGCGAGATCGAGTTGACGACACCCTTGCCCTGGAGCTGCTGGAGACCGGCCTCGATGACCGACCATTTCGAGCTGTCGACCATGACCGGAACGGTCGCGATGTCCGGCTCGGCGGCGATCCGTCGCAGGAACCGGGTCATCGCGGCGACGCCGTCGAGCATCGCCTCGTCCATGTTCACGTCGATCAGCTGGGCGCCGTTGGTCACCTGCTCGCGGGCGATGTCGACCGCCTCGTCCTCGGCGCCATCGGCGACCAGCCGGGCGAACTTGCGCGAGCCGGTCACGTTCGTCCGCTCACCGACGTTGACGAACGCGTTGCCCGGCGGCGGGATGACCAGCGGCTCGAGACCGGACAGCCGGGTCGTCCCGGTCGGCTCCGGGATCTGGCGCGGGGGAAGGCCCGCGACCGCGGCGGCAATGGCGGCAACGTGTTCCGGCGTCGAGCCGCAGCAGCTGCCGGCCACGTTGAGCAGGCCATGCCTGGCCCACTCGCCGAGCGCCTCGGCCATCTCCTCCGGCGTCTCGTCGTAGCCGCCGAGCTCGTTCGGGAGGCCGGCGTTGGGGTACGCGGAGATCGGCCGGTCGGCGACGCGCGAGAACACGTCGAGGTGCTCGCGGAGCTGCTTCGGCCCCAGCGCGCAGTTGAGCCCGACGATCAGCGGATCGGCGTGGCGGATGCTGTGCCAGAACGCCTCGACGGTCTGGCCCGACAGCGTCCGGCCCGAGGCGTCGACGATGGTCCCGGAGATGATCAGCGGCACCCGCTCGCCGGTCTCGTCGAAGAGCGACTGGACCGCGGCGATCGCGGCCTTGGCGTTGAGCGTGTCGAAGATCGTCTCGATGAGCAGGATGTCCGCGCCGCCATCGAGCAGGCCGGCCGCCGATTCACGATAGGCGACCTCGAGCTCCTCCCAGGTGACGCTGCGGGCGGCCGGATCGCCGACGTCCGCGCTCATCGAGGCCGTCCGGTTGGTCGGGCCGAGCGAGCCCGCGACGTAGCGCGGGCGCTCGGGCGTGGCAGCTTCGGCGGCGTCTGCGGCGTCACGGGCCAGCCGGGCAGCCGCGACATTGAGGTCGCGGACGGTCTCCGGGTCGAAGCCGTAGTCCGCCTGGGCGATGCGGGTCGCGGTGAACGAATTGGTGCTGAGGATGTCCGCGCCGGCCTCGAGGTAGCCGGCATGGATCGCGGCAACGGCCGCCGGCTGGGTCAGGCAGAGCAGGTCGCTGTTGCCGCGCAGGTCGCGCGGATGGTCGCGGAAGCGCTCCCCGCGGAAGTCGGCCTCGGTGAACTTGTGGGCCTGGAGCATCGTGCCCATGGCCCCGTCGAGGACGAGGATCCGCTCGCGAAGCAGCCCGGGCAGGAGCGCGAGCCGCGAGGAACGGTCGAACGCGGTCATGCAACCACCGCCATCGGGTGGCGTGCCCGGATCCGACGGACGAGCTCGGCGCACTGCTCGTACCGCCCGAAGCTCGGCATGATGTACGTCCCGGCGACCTCGCCCTCCATGGCGGTGAGGAGGGCGTCCGCCATCTCGATGCCGACCTCCGAGCCGCGTTCACCGGCGGCGCGCATCGCCTCGCGCGCCTCGTCGGGGATCGTGATCCCGGGGACCTCGTTGTGGAGGAACTCGGCGTGACGCGTGGAGACCAGCGGCAGGACGCCGAGCAGGATCGGGACGGGCATGCCGCCCGGACCGAACCGCCGCCGCGCCTCCGCCAGCATCGTCTCGACCTGCTCGATGGAGTAGAGCGGCTGGGTCATCACCAGGTGCGCTCCGGCCGCGAGCTTCCGCTCGAGACGATCCCACTCGGTCGTCGCGTCGGCGGCGGTCGAAATCGAGGGCGCAGGCGATGGTGAAGCCGGCCCGCTGGCCGATCGAGCGGCCGGTCGGGTCCTCGGCGAGGTTGAGCCGGGTCAGCATCTCGATCAGCCCGATCGAATCGATGTCCCAGATTCCGGTCCCCGTCGGGTAGTCGCCGATCCGCGGCGGGTCGCCGGTCAGCGCGATGATGTTGCGGACCCCGAGCGCATGCGCGCCGAGCAGCTCCGACTCGAGGGCCATCAGGTTCCGGTCGCGCGTCGTGCAGTGGACGAGACACTCGAGGTCGAGGTCGTGCTGGATCCCGAACGCGACGGACAGGGCGCTCATCCGGACCCGGGCCATCGCCGAATCGGAGACGTTGACGAGGTCGACGCCGGCATCGCGCAGGAGCCGGGCGGCCTCGATCGTCCGCTCGATCCGGATGCTCCGGGGCGGATCGATCTCGACGGAGACGACGAACTGGCCGGCATCGAGCAGCTCGGCCAGTCGGGTCGGCGGCGGGGCGTCGCCGGCGGAGGTCAGCGGCGGGCGGGCGTTCGGCGACGGCGGTGGCCGCTCGCGCACCGTCGGTCTCGATCGAGGCGATCGAGCTAGTTGTGGCGGCCGCCAGTCCAGCGCGGCACGCATCGCGGCGATGTGCTCGGGCGTCGTCCCGCAGCAGCCACCGACGATCCGGGCTCCGGCCGCCAGCAGGCGTGGCGTGACGGTCCCGAAGTACTCCGCGCTCGCCGCGTAGATGAAGCGGCCCTCGAGCCGCTGCGAGAGCCCGGCGTTGGGCATGATCGACCTCGCGGGGTCGCCATCGGAGGGAGCGCCCATCGCCTCGAGCGCATCCAGGCAGGCCGCCGGCCCGGCCCCGCAGTTGACCCCGACCGCGTCCGCGCCTGCGCCGGCGAGCGTCGCGGCGGCCGCCGCCGGGCTGCTGCCGTCGGCCAGCACGAGCTCCTCACCGAACGTCAGCGACGCGATGACCGGGACGTCCGACGCGCGGCGCGCCTCGTCGACGGCGAGGACGAGCTGCTCCAGGTCCGAGAAGGTCTCGAGCACGATCAGGTCCGCACCGCCCTCGAGCAGGCCGTCGATCTGCTCGCGGAACGTGGCCCGCGCTGCGGCCTCGCGGATCGCCGGGCCGCCGCGCGCCGGCGACCCGAGCGGCCCAACCGAGCCACCGACGAGCGCATCACGCCCGCCGACCTCGCGTGCCTCGCGTGCGAGCTGGGCCGCACGCCGGTTGAACGCGCCGACCTGGCCCTCGAGGCCCCAGGCGGCCAGGCGCTGCCGGTTGGCCCCGAACGACAGCGTCTCGATCAGCTCGGCGCCCGCCTCGAGATACTCCCGATGGGCGGCCCCGACCATGTCCGGATGGCTGGTGACGAGCTCCTCGAGACAGGCCCGCTGCGGCACGCCGCGGCTGAACAGGAGCGTCCCGAGCCCGCCGTCGACGAGGAGCGGGCGGGCGGCGAGTCGGCTTCGAAAGCGCTGTCGCGGCGAGCCGACCGGCGTAGCGTGGGTCATCGGTCCCCTATGAACGGTTGTCGGGCGTCGGGACCGGATATGACAAGACCCTTCCTGCTCGGAAGGGTCTCAAGGGAGTTCCCTTATCGTGCAGGAGACCTGCCCGGACTTGGCACCTTGCCGGCTCGACGCCGGTAGGTTGTCGTGGCTTCAACGGGCCGGTCCCTCCGCCACTCTTGATAAGAAACTCTTCAGTTGTCGACCCATAGTGCCCCACGGGGTCCGGCAGGGCAAGGGTCACGCCGCGGCCTGGGCTCCCAACCGGTCCAGGTACGCCCGTCGCCACTGCTCGGTGACGTCGACGGCATTGAACGTGTACAGGTGCAGGTCGACGATGCCGATTGGCCGGCTCGGCGATGTGCGGTGCGAGCCCTTCGAGCAGGCCGTCCGGTCGGTAGAAGCCGCCGGACCGGATCAGCCGGGCGATGAACCGCGTGTTCTTGACGAGGAACCGATGCGTGTCGGCGACCCCGATCCGGGCGCTGATCGCCAGCAGGCGCTGCGGCTCGGCGACGCCCGGGAGCCCGACGTGGACCGGCAGCGTGATGCCTTCCGCGCGTCGCGCGGCGAGCCAGGACGCGATCGCATTCGGGTCGAAGCAGAGCTGCGTCGTCATGTAGCTGGCGAAGGCCGCCTTTGCCCGCAGCGCCTCGAGCAGCGGAGCGTCGGCGATGAACGCGTGCCCCTGCGGGTAGGCCGGGATCCCGATCTCGGTCAGCGGATGGCCGATGTCGGCCATCGCCCGCAGCAGCGACAGCCCGTCCGGGTAGTCGCCCGGCTCCTTCGCGTCGCCACCGACGACGAAGGCGCGATCGACGCCCGCGCCCTCGAGCCAGGCGATCATCTCCGACAGGTGGCCGCGGTCGCGGATCATCCGCGCGGAGAGGTGCGGGACGGCCCGGAAGCCGCGAGCCTGGAGCTGCTCGCACAGCGCGACCGTCGCCTCGATCCCCTTGGCGGGCGAGGCCGTCACCGAGACCGTCGCCCCGGCCGGCAGGTACGCGGCCTGGTCGAGCGCGTTCTTGAGCGGCACGAGCTCCATGGTCGGCGCCTGGAGGACGCCGGCCAGCGCGGCCGCGCGGACGGGCGTCAGCGCCGAGCGTCGGCGGAACAGCATCGGGCTAGACCTCGGAGTCCGGCATCGACGCCTTGCGCCGGGCGATGAACTCGAGCAGCGCCTCGTCGATCGCCGGGTCGATCGGCGGCGCCTCGTAGTCGGCGAGCATCCGCTTCCAGATCTTGTTGGCGCGCTGCGCGGCGTCGAGCGAGCCGTCCTCCTGCCACTGCTCGTAGCTGTTGTTGTCGGCGACGTCCGAGCGGTAGAACGCGGTCTCGAAGTTGGCCAGCGTGTGGGCGCTGCCGAGGTAGTGCGTGCCCGGCTCGTTCGCCCGGATCGCGTCGAGCGCCTGGCCGTTCTCGGACATGTCGACGCCGTTGACGAAGACGGCCATCATCCCGCACTGGTCGGCGTCGAGGATGAACTTCTCGTAGCCGACGGTCAGCCCGCCCTCCAGCCAGCCGGCGGCGTGGAGCACGAAGTTGACGCCCCCGAGGACCGTCGGCTGGAGCGTGGCCGCCGACTCGTAGGCGGCCTGCGCGTCGGCGACCTTCGAGGCGCACAGCGAGCCGCCCGAGCGGAACGGGACGCCGAGGCGGCGGGCCAGGGCGGCCATCACGTACAGCACGAGCGCCGGCTCCGGCGTCCCGAACGTCGGCGCGCCCGACTGCATCGACATCGAGCTGGCGAACGAGCCGAGGACGACCGGCGCGCCCGGCCGGACGAGCTGGACGAAGGTCATCCCGCCGAGCGCCTCGGCGAGCGTCTGGGCGCACACCCCGGCCGCGGTCACCGGCGCCATCGCGCCGGCGAGGATGAACGGGGTGAGCAGCGTCGCCTGGTTGGCCTCGGCGTAGGCCCGCGCCGCGCCGAGCATCACCGAGTCCCAGACCAGCGGCGAGTTCGCGTTGATCAGGCTGAGCATGACCGTGTGGTCCTCGAGGTAGTCGGCGCCGAAGGTCAGGCCGCGCCATCTCGACCGTGTCGCGCGCCCGCTCGGGCGCCGTGACCGAGCCCATGAACGGCTTGTCCGAGTAGCGGATGTGCGAATAGACCATGTCGAGGTGGCGCTTGTTGACCGGCACGTCGACCGGCTCGCACACCGTCCCGCCCGAGTGGTGGAGGTGCGGCGAGGCGTAGGCCAGCTTCACCAGGTTGCGGAAGTCCTCGATCGTGCCGTAGCGCCGGCCGCCGTCGAGGTCGCGCACGAACGGCGAGCCGTAGTTCGGGGCGAACACCGTGTGCACCCCGCCGATCTCGACGTTGCGCTCCGGGTTGCGGGCGTACTGGGTGAACTGGCGCGGCGCGCTGGCCTGCACGATCGAGCGGCACATCCCGCGCGGGAAGCGGACGCGCACGCCGTCGACGTCGGCGCCGGCCTCGCGCAGGAGCCGGATCGCGTCGTCGTCGCCACGGAACTCGAGGCCGACCTCCTCGAGGATCGTGTCGGCGTTGTGCTCGATGAGCGACAGGCCCTCCTCGCCGAGGACCTCGAACGGGGCGAGCTTGCGGGTCAGGAACGGGACGTGCTCGGCGTGGGCGGCCAGGCGGATCGCCTGGCGGGCGGCCCGTCCCCCGCTCCGGCGGCGCTGCGGGTCGTCCATCAGCCGTCCTCCCTCGTGCCGACCGGCACGGACCGGCGGCGCCGTCGCTCGTTGCGGGCGTCCGGCCCGGCCGCCGCCGGCGCCCGCTCGCCGCTCGGGCAGCGTCGACGACCTTGGCCAGGTTCGGGAAGGCGGCGGTCTTGTGCGGGAAGGCCATCGCCTCGACGAAGTGCTCCTGGAACCGCGGCTCGACCGCGGTCTCGATCTTCTCGACCAGCCGGACGACGCCCTGGATCTCGGTTCGGGCCGCCTTCGACAGGAGGGCGATCAGCGCGCCGGTCCCGGCCGCGTTGCCGGCCGACTTGACGTGCGCCAGGTCGCAGTCGGGCACGAGCCCGAGGATCATCGCGTGGACCGGGTCGATCTGGCTGCCGAAGGCGCCGGCCAGGCGGATCTCGTCGAGCTCGTCGATCTCCAGCTTGTCCATCAGCAGCCGGACGCCGGCATACAGCGCGGCCTTCGCGAGCTGGATGGCCCGGACGTCGTTCTGGGTGATGGCGATCCGCGGCGCCGCGGCGCCGTCGGCCCGGTCGGCCCCGTCATGGAGGACGTAGCTGAACGTCCGGCCGTCGGACACGATCCGCGGGCTGCGCTCGGCGAGCGACCCGTCGATCACGCCGTCCTCGGTCACGATCCCGGCCAGGAACAGCTCGGCGACGACCTCGATGATCCCCGACCCGCAGATCCCGGTGATGCCGGTGTCGGCGATCCCCTCCGCGAAGCCCGGCTCGTCCGACCAGGCGTCGACGCCGATGACCCGGAAGCGCGGCTCGAGCGTCGCGCGGTCGATCCGGACGCGCTCGATGGCGCCCGGCGCGGCCCGCTGGCCGCCCGAGATCTGGGCGCCCTCGAACGCCGGCCCGGTCGGGCTCGACGCCGCGAGCAGCCGGCGCCGGTCGCCGAGCACGATCTCGGCGTTCGTCCCGACGTCGACGACGAGCGTCATCCGCTCCGCGTTGTACGGCTCCTCGGCCAGCATCACGCCCGCCGTGTCGGCGCCGACGTGGCCGGCGACGCACGGCAGGACGTACACCCGCGCGCCGGGGTGGGCGCGCAGGCCCAGCGCGGCCGCGGTGGTCCGCACCGCCCGGTCGGTGGCCAGCGCGAACGGCGCCCCACCGAGCGGCGTCGGGATCGATGCCGAGCAGGAGGTGGTGCATGATCGGGTTGCCGACGACCGCCAGCTCGAGGATCTCGGCGCGCTTGATCCCGGCCCGCATCGCGAGCGTGGCGATCAGCCCGTCGAGCGCCTTGCGCACGGCCGTCGTCATCTCGCCGGCGCCCTCGGGATGCATCATCGCGTACGAGACGCGGCTCATCAGGTCCTCGCCGAACCGGATCTGCGGGTTCATCACGCCGTTGCTGGCGAGGACCGCGCCGTCGGCCAGGTTGGCGAGGTGGCCGGCGATCGTCGTCGAGCCGATGTCGATCGCGACCCCGTAGGCCGTCTCGTGGAGTCCCGGCCAGACGCCGATGACGTCGTGCCCCTCGTGGACCGCGACCGTGACCCCGTACTTGCCGGCCTCGAGCGCCGGCTGCAGGGCGCGGATGACGTCGAGGTCGGCCTCCAGCCCGGTCAGCTGCCACTCGCGCTCGAGCGCCTCGAACAGCCGGGCGAGGTCGCCGGTCGGCGAGGCGAGCTCGGGCGGCGTGACCTCGACGTAGTGGAGCCGGACGACCGGGTCGACCGTGAACGTCCGGACGTCGAGGCCCTTGCGCACGACCTGGCGGTGGACCTGGCTCTCGGGCGGGACGTCGATCAGGACGTCGCCGCAGACCTCGGCCGTGCACGACAGCCGCCGGTCGGCGGCCAGCCCCTTCTCGGATCGGTAGGTCGCCTCGAGCTCGGCGAACGGCGACAGGTGGTCGGGCTCGGACACGATGCCGTGCTTGGGAAACTCGCCGAGGCCCTGCGTCACCTGGCAGCGGCCGCAGATCCCGCGGCCGCCGCAGACCGAGTCGATGTCGACGCCGAGCGAGCGGGCCGCGTCGAGGACCGTGGTCCCGGTGGCGAACCGGCCGCGCCGGCCCGACGGCGTGAAGATGACGAGCGCGTCGTCGGCCACGGGCGGAAGCCCTCGCTAGCCGACCGCGACGGCGCGGCGGTTGACCCTGCGGCGGCTGACCTCGCCCTCCGGCACCGGGACGCGGTGCGCGGTGATCCAGCGCGTGCAGTCGGGGTCGTGGCCCATCAGCACGTCGGCCGCCATCACGCAGGCCTTGACCTCGGGCATCATCGGGTTGGTGATCGCCGAGGTCATCCCGGCGGCGATCGCCATCGGCAGGAAGGCCGCGTTGATCCCCTCGCGGTTCGGCAGCCCGAAGCTGACGTTCGACGCGCCGCAGGTCGTGTTGACCTTGAGCTCCTCGCGCAGCCGTCGAACCAGCGCGAAGACCTGCTGGCCGGCCTGCGCCAGGGCGCCGATCGGCATGACCAGCGGGTCGACCACGATGTCCGAGCGCGGGATGCCGTGGTCGGCGGCGCGCTCGACGATCCGCTTGGCGACCGCGAACCGGACGTCGGGGTCCATGCTGATCCCGGTGTCGTCGTTGCTGATCGCGACGACGGCGGCGCCGTACTTGCGGACGAGCGGCAGGACGCGCTCGAGGCGCTCCTCCTCGCCGGTGACCGAGTTGAGCAGCGGCTTGCCCTGGTAGACCGCGAGCCCGGCCTCGAGCGCCTCGACGATCGACGAGTCGATCGACAGCGGCAGGTCGGTCAGGCTCTGGACGAGCTGGATGGTCTTGGCCAGGATCGCCGGCTCGTCGGCCAGCGGGATGCCCGCGTTGACGTCGAGCATGTGCGCGCCGGCCTCGACCTGGGCGAGCACGTCGCGCTCGACCCGGCTGAAGTCGCCGGCCTTCATCTCCTCGGCCAGCAGCTTGCGGCCGGTCGGGTTGATCCGCTCGCCGATGAGCACGAACGGGCGGTCGAAGCCGATGACGACCTCGCGTGTGGCGGAGCTGATGACGGTGTCGGTCATGTCGCGGAGATCTCCGATGTGGCGGCCGGGGGCAGCGCCGGCCCGCCGGCGACGCCGCCGGACTGGATCAGCTCGGCGAGGTGGTGCTTGGTGTACTCGGCCTCGAGCCGCTCGGCCTCGGTCCGGACCTCCGTCTCGAGGTCGTCGCCGCACGGCCGCTGGGTCTTGTGCCATTCGGCGATGTAGGCGTTGTACTCGCGCCTGCCGGCGCGGTTGGCGGCCTTGTCGATGGCGACCTGGAAGCGCGGGTGGAGGACGATCTTGCTCGACCGGCGCGCGTCCTTGCCGACGACCTGCGCCGGGATGTCGCGCCACCAGATGATCGACAGCATCGGCGGCATGTCAGGCGGCTCCCGCGACGGCGTGCTGGATGGACGGGGCGAGGTCGCCGTAGCCCGTCATCCGGCGCTCGAAGGCGAGGCCGAGGCGGTCGGCGGCGGCCGCGGCGCGGGCGGTGAGCTCGGGGTCGTCGGTCTGGGCCAGGTAGACCAGCCGGCGGTAGTTCCCGAAGTAGATCGGCAGCAGCTCGGGGTGCCGGTCCAGCCCGAGGCCGGCGATGATGATCGAGTCGAACTGGCGGGCCAGGAAGTCGGTCAGGTAGAAGGTGCCGACTTCCTCCTCCTGCATCGCGGCGTAGGCTGCCGGGCCGGCGTAGAACTCGAAGCAGTGCTCGCCGCCGATCCGTTCGAGGCCCTCGCGGGCGAGATACGCGTCGAGCGTGCCCGCGGTGCCGCAATCGGCGTACGCGACGAAGATCCGGACGTCGGCGCCGTGGCGCTCGCGGACCTTGTCGACCTTGGCCGCGACCGCGTCGGCGATGCGCTCGGGGCGCATGTGCAGCCGGGCGTCGACGCCCTCGACGCGGACGCCGGGGATCCCGGCGGTCAGGGCCAGCAGCTCGCGGGCCAGCGCGCCGCAGCCGACGATCACGATCCGGGTCGGGACGGCCTCAGGCCGCGCTGGCACGTCGTTCGTCGATGAGCCGGCGAGCGGTCTCGGCGGCAACGCCCGCGTCGCGGCAATAGGCATCGGCCCCGACCGCGGCACCGAACTCCTCGTTGAGCGGCGCGCCGCCGACGAGCACGATGTAGTCGTCGCGGATGCCGCGATCCTTGAGCGTCTGGATGACGACCTTCATGTACGGCATCGTCGTCGTCAGCAGCGCCGACATGCCCAGGATGTCCGGCTTGTGGAGCTCGAGCGCGGCGATGAACTTCTCCGCGTCGGTGTTGATCCCGAGGTCGAATACCTCGAAGCCGGCGCCCTCGAGCATCATCCCGACCAGGTTCTTGCCGATGTCGTGGATGTCGCCCTTGACCGTGCCGATGACGACCTTGCCGACCGGCTCGGCGCCGGTCTCCGCGAGCAGCGGCCGGAGGATGGCCATGCCGGCCTTCATCGCGTTGGCCGCGAGGAGGACCTCCGGCACGAACAGGATGCCGTCGCGGAAGTCGATGCCGACGATCTTCATGCCGGCAACGAGCGCGTCGTCGAGGACCCGGGTCGCGGTCCAGCCACGACCGAGGAGGATGTTCGTGCCCTCGACGATCTCGGCGGCCATGCCGTCGTAGAGGTCGTTGTGCATCTGCTCGGTCAGCTCGTCGTCGGACAGGGCCGCGAGATCGATCTCCGCGTACTCGTCCTGGGTCATCGTCGGGCGATCTCCTGGGTTGAGGGGTTCCACGATGTGGAACTGTGCCGTATCATGGAACTCCGCGACAGCAGAATCTCAGCCGAGAAGGGGCGCCGTGTCCAGAGTCCAGTCCATCGAGCGAGCCTTCGCCGTCCTCGGCGCGCTCGCCGACGGGCCGATCGGGGTCACCGAGGTGGCCGATCGCGCCGACCTGCCGAAGTCGACGGCGGCACGGCTGCTCGCCTCGCTCACCCGCGAGGGCGTCGTCGAGCAGGTCCCGGGCGACACGCGCTACCGCCTCGGTCCGCGGCTGGTCACGCTCGCCGCGCGGATCCGGCCGGCGCGCACGCTGGCGGCGCTGGCGCGCCCGTCGCTCGCGGAGCTGGCCGATGCGGTCGGCGAGGCGGCCGGGCTGAGCGTCCGCGACGGCGACTTCACCCACTACATCGAGCAGGTCGGCAGCCCGAACCCGGTCTCGGTCCGCGACTGGACCGGCTCGCGGATCCCGCTCCACGCGGTCTCGTCGGGGCAGGTGCTGCTGGCCTTCTCGCCACCGACGTTCGTCCAGCGCTACCTCGGCCGGCCGATGGAGCCGTTCACCGCGCGAACGCTGGTCAGCGCCGATGCGCTGCTCGACCGGATGCGCGCGATCCGGCGTGACGGCTACACCTGGGCGCTCGAGGAGTTCGACGAGGGCATCTCGTCGGTCGCAGCGCCGGTCGCCGATGCGTCGGGCGAGGTGGTCGCCGCGGTCCACCTCCACGGCCCGTCGTACCGCTTCCCGTCGGCCGGGGTCGAGGCCGCGCTGGCGGATCGCCGTGGTCACCGCCGCGGCCCGGATCTCGGGCAGCCTGCGCCAGGCCGGCTGAACGCCGGGCGCTACCGCCCCGGGCCGGTGCTCGTCGACCAGGGTCTGGGTGTCGAACTGGGCACGGCCGAGCACGAACCAGACGGCCTCGACGGGCACGTCGCCGATCGTCGCGAGGCGGTGCGGGATCGACGAATCGATCGAGATCGCGTCGCCCGGCTCGAGGATGTACTCCTGGAACCCGATGCGGACCTGGAGGCGACCGCTCAGGACGTAGCCCCATTCGTGGCCGGCGTGGCGCTGGTACGCGCTCTCCGGGCTCGA
>CAVRKB010000011.1:0-78287 GCA_963721545.1 uncultured Chloroflexia bacterium | reverse complement strand
GCACCGCCGACCTCGTAGGTCACGTGCAGGAACTCGATGCCGGGCTCGGACGTCGTCGTCAGCCGGTCCCACAGGACGCCCGAGGCGAGCCGGATGCTCTGCCGGGTCGCCGCCCGCTGGACGGGCTCGGTCGGGATCATCGTGCCGGTTGGCGGCAATCCCGGGCCGGGCCGCACCGGGTTCGGACGGCTCGGTGGCGGGTTCGGGGCTCCGGCGGTCGTTGAACAGCAGCTCGTCGAGCGACACGTCCAGCTCGTCGGCGATCGCGTACAGCGTGCTCACCGAGGGGTTCGCGCGTCCGGTCTCGATCTGGGAGATGAGGCTGGCCGACACGCCGAGCCGGCCGGCGAGCTCGCGCAGCGATTGGCCGCGCGCCTGCCGCGCGACGCGCAGGTGCTCGCCCATCTCCGGATAGTCCGGTCGTCCGTTTCGACTGCCGCCGGATCTTGCCACGCTAGCCCTCGACCTCCGGCGCCCACGGATCGCGTCGTCCGAGTCGGCCCGACGAGCTCGAGCACGTGCCGGCCTCGCCGTTCGACATCACCGGCAATGCCAGCCGCCGTCGACGATGAGGTCGACGCCATTGACCGACGGGTTTTCGAGCAGGAACGTAACCGCCCCGACGATGTCCGACATGCTCGCCAGGCGGCCCGTCGGCGTCTCCGAAGTGTACTTCGCGACCGCGGCCGGCTTCTCCGCCCAGTACGGGCTGTCACCCACCACACCGGGATGGATCGCGTTGACCCGCAACGGCTTGAGCTCCTCGACGAGCGTCCGGGTCAACCCGACGACGCCGCCGTTGACGGTAGTGACCGTCGTCGATCCGGGGTACGGACGCTCCTTGGCCATACCGCCGAAGAGCACGATCGACGCGTCCTCGGTCAGCCGGTCACGCAGCGTGTGAACCACCTCCGTGTACCCGACGAGCTTGAGTGTCACCAGCCGGATCGCCTTGGCGATGTCGTAGTCGGCGACCGTGTTCGAGTCGCGATCGATGGCGGCCAAAACGAGGCGGCGGACGGGGCCGAGACCGGCCAATGCGGCCGCGATCGTCGTGGGCTCGGACAAGTCGAAGGCGATCCCCGTCGCGTCGTGGCCGACCAGGGCGACGGCCGCCTCGACATGGTCCGCGTGGCGACCGATGACCACGACTGATTCACCCCGGGCCACGTACTCCCGGACGACCCCGAGCCCGATGGCCCGCGTGCCACCGACGACGACGACCGATCCGGCTTCCGACATGTCGCTACCTTCCTTCATCCGCGTGTTCGCGGCCGTATCGCTCCCAGGACGGCCACCAGCGATAGGCATGCCGTGCCGGGGGCTGCGGCGCCTGCGTCTCGAGCCAGCGCACGCGCTCGGTGCCGACGTTCCAGAAGCCGTGGACCGACCCGACGCCGGCGAACACGATGTCGCCGGCGCGCAGCGTGTGCCGCTCGCCGTCCAGCTCGGCCTCGACCACGCCGGACAGGAAGAAGTACGCCTCCTCGAACGGGTGGTCGTGCGCCTGGGCGGCGCCGCCGGGCTCGTAGTCGACGGTGAACATCGTCACGTGGTCCGCGCCGAACGTGCGGTCGACCAGCATCTTGACCGAGATCCCGCTGTAGGCCAGCACCGCGATGTCCATGCCGGCCGGCTCGCGGGTGCGCGGGTCGTCGCTGACGCGGAGGGCCTCGAGCTGCGGCGGCGTCCCCTCGTAGTGGCCGACCAGCCGGAGCGTCGGGTCGCCGAATGGCGGGCGCCTCGCGCGGGCGGCCATCGCCGCCAGGTCCTGCGGCGCCTCGAAGAACGTGTCGCGCCGGTCGCCGCCCGGCGGGAGCCGCTGGGGCGAGCTGAGCGACAGGAAGCGGGCCTGGCCGCTTCCGGCGTTGCCCAAGCGCGTGGCGCAGCCCGGTCGGCATCAGCGTGAAGTCGCCGGCCCGGAGGTCCCAGGTCGCCTCGCCGAGATCGACCAGCAGCTCGCCCTCGAGCACGTACAGCGCCTCCTCGAAGGCGTGGACGTGGGGCGCCAGCCAGCCACCGGGATCGAGCACGACCGCGGCCAGGTCGGTGTGGACGGCGCCCTGGGCCGGTCCGACGATCAGCGACCGTGCAATCCCCGAGGCCGTCGCGCTCGGCGGTGCGGGGCGCTCGGCGAACGACCAATCGACATGTCCGACGTGATGCATCTGCGGCTCGCTAGCGGGTGGGCAAGATCGGGACCGGCGTGTCGGCGCCTCGACCCTATTCGAATCGGCGCGTCCAGGCGTCGACGCCGACGGCCAGCAACAGGATGACGCCCAGCGTGACCTGCTGGTAGAACGGGTCGAGCCCGAGCAGGTTGAAGCCGTTGGCGATCAGGGCGACGAACAGGCAGCCGAGCACGGTCCGCTGGATCGAGCCCTCGCCACCCAGGATGCTCGTGCCGCCGACGATGATCCCGGTCAGGACGGTGAACGTGAGGAACTGGCCACCGGTCGCCTGCGCGCTCAGCACCCGGGACGCATCGAGCGTTCCGGCCAGGCCCGCGGCGGCACCGCTGAGCGCGAACGTCGCGATCCGGATCGCGTTGACCCGCACGCCCCCGAGTCTCGCCGCCTGGATGTTGCCGCCGGTGGCGTAGACGTAGCGGCCGAAGGCGGTCCGGCTGAGCAGGATCGTGGCGAGGATCGCCGTGATGATCATCATCCACGCCGCGCTGGTGAGCCCGAGCACCTTGGTCGCGGCGAACGCCTGGAAGTCGAGCCGGTCGAGGGCCACGACGAGGTTGCCCTTGGTCACGATGGCCGCGATGCCGCTGACCACGAACGACATCGCCAGGGTCCCGATCAGCGGGTTGATCCGGAACTGGGTCACGATCACCCCGTTGGCCAGCCCGACCGCGAGGCCGACGCCGATGCCGGCCAGGATTCCGATCTCCGACGACATCGACGATGCGGTGGTCAGCGCGACCGCGCCGGACAAGCCGTAGATCGCCCCGATCGACAGGTCGATCCCGCCCGCGATGAGGACGAACGTCCCGGCGCAGGCGACGATGATGATCCCGGCCTGCTGGTCGAGGATGTTCGTCAGGTTCCCGACGCGCAGGAACGGCGGGCTGATCAGGGTGAGCACCGCGAACGCGATGAGGAACGGGATCAGGATCCCGGCACGCCCGAGGAGGCGCCCGGCACGCTGCGCGAGCGGGGTGCCGGTCGCCTGGAGCCACCGATTCGGTGGTCACGCGGCGCTCGACGATGTCGTGCCGAACGCGGCGCCCACGATCGCCTCCTCGGTCATGTCGGGCCCCGACAGCTCGGCCACGATCCGGCCGGAGCGCATGACGAGCACGCGATGCGCCAGCCCGAGGATCTCCTCGACCTCGTTGGAGATGAGGATCACGGCCATGCCGCCGGCGGCGAGGCCGACCAGCACCTCGTAGATGTCGCGCTTCGCCCCGACGTCGATCCCGCGGGTCGGCTCGTCCGCGATCAGGACGCCCGGATTGATCGAGCAGCGCGCGGGCGAACAGGAGCTTCTGCTGGTTGCCACCGGACAGCGACCCGGCCGGCGCCTCGAGCAGCGGCGTTCCCGTCACGCGCTCGAGTGCGTCGCGCACCTGGGCCCGCTCGGCGCCGCGTCGCACGAACCCGAAGCGCTGGAGGCGCGGGAGGCTGGTCAGGCTGACGTTCTCGTGGATCGGCCGCCGCAGGATCAGTCCGTCGTCCTTGCGCGACTCGGGGATCATCGCCAGGCCGGCCCGAACCGAGGCGCCCGGCTTCCCCGGGAGCGCGGCGTCGCCGACGTGAACCGCACCGGCCGTGGTCGGCGTTCGCGCCGTAGATGGCCCGGGCGAGCTCCGTCCGTCCGGCGCCGACGAGCCCGGCCAGCCCGAGGATCTCGCCGGCCCGAACCGCCAGCGAGACATCGTCGACGCCGGGGGCCGACAGGCCATCGATCGACAGCGCGATCGGCGCCTCCGATGACGCCAGCTGCTTGTCCGGATAGGTCCGGCTGGCGGGACGGCCGAGCATCCCGAGGACGAGGCTCGCCTCGGTCTCATCGCGCGGTCGGGCCGGTCCGGACGACCCGGCCGTCGCGGAGGACCGTGACGGTGTCCGACAGGTCGAGGACCTCGCCGAGGAAATGCGAGACGAGGATGACCGTCTGGCCGCGGGACCGGAGGCCGCGGACGATCTCGTGGAGCCGTTCGGTCTCCGCCCCCGACAGGCTCGCGGTCGGCTCGTCGAGGACGATCAGGTCCGCCTCCCTGGCCAGCGCGCGGAGGATCTCGACCTGCTGCTGCTGGGCGGGCGGCAGCCGCCCGACCATCGTGCCTGCCTCGAGGTCGAAGCCCGTGTCCGCGGCGAGCCGCTCGAACCGCTCGCGCATCGCCCGCCGGTCGATGAACCCGGCGCGCCTCGGCTCGGTGCCGAGGAACACGTTCTGCGCCACGGTCAGCCGGGGGACGAGCGCGACCTCCTGGGCGACCAGCGCGATCCCGTTGACGAGGGCCCGGCGCGGGGAGCCGAACGAGACCGTCGTCCCGCGCAGGACGAGCTCGCCCTGGTCCTGCGGGAAGACCCCCGCGATGATCTTGCCGAGCGTCGACTTGCCGGCGCCGTTCTCACCGACGAACGCGTGGACCGAGCCCGCGCGGACGGCGATCGACACGTCGTCGAGGGCCCGGGTCGCCCCGAAGGACTTCCCGAGCCCGCGAACCTCGAGGTGAACGGCGTCGTCGGCCGGCATGGCCACGTTCGCCCGATCGGTCAGGTCTCAGCCCGGCCACTCCGTGAGCGGCAGGAAGTAGTCGACGTTCGCCTTCGTGACGACGCCGCCGTCCTGGAGCGACGCGAGCGGATCGACGCCGGGCGCCGGCGTGCCGGTCCGGATCGCGTTGATCAGCTGCTCGGTGCCGAGGCGGCCCTCGGTCGCCGGCATCTGCATGACCGTCCCGAAGCGCTCGCCGGCGGCGATGCCCTGGAGCGCGATCGTGCCGCCGCCGTAGCCGACGAGTCGGACCTTGTCCTTGATGTCCTTGACGGCCGACGACCGCGCCGGTGATCGCCTGGTCGGCGCTGACGATGACCGAGACGTCCGGATGGGCGGCGACGATGTCCTGCGACGCCTTCAGGCCGAGGGCGGTCGTGTAGAACGACTCACCGCTGTCGGACACGACCTTGATCTCGGGATGGCTCGCGATCGCCTGTCGAACGCCTGCCTTGAGCGCGATGTCGAGCGCGGCGGCCTTGACCGACCAGATGTAGCCGACGTTGCACGGGTTGGCCTTGAGATCGGCACAGGCCGCGACGACGAGCTCGCCGATCTTGCGACCGAGCTCGCTCGGGACGAACGCGACGTTCGCGCTCAGGCCCTCGACCTGCGAGTTCGGCGGTGGTCATGTCGGAGCCGAGGACCTGGTCGATGTTGCCGACGGCGATGCCCGCGGCGATCGCCTTCTTGACGTCCTCGACCAGGCCGGCGCCGTACAGCGGCTGGGTGATGATCGCGTCGTACTTGCCGGACGCGATCGGCATCCTGGAGCTGCTTGGTCTGGGCGGCGGGGTCGAGCGTTCGCGTCGAACACGGTCAGCTTGGCGTTCCCGGCGGCCGCGGCGGCCTGGGCGGCGGCGAGCATCGGCGCGTCGTAGCTGTTGGCGACCGCGAACGACAGGTACGCGATCTCGAGGGTCTTGGCGTCGGCGCTGGAGCTCGGGGCGGCCGCGCTGGCCGCCGCGCTCGGGGCGGTCGACGGGGCGCCGGCGGACGCCGGTGCCGACGATGCAGCCGAACCGCTGCACGCCACGAGGATCGACGATGACGCCGAGCAACCCTCCCAGCCGCGTCAGGCCGATGGCGTCGCTGATGACTCGCGAGCATGTGATCTCCTCCACCGTTGAACTCGCCGTTCGCGGCTGCGCGCGAGTGTGCAGAGTCAGTGAACGCGTGTCAAGTGCCAGTTGCACAGTCTGTGCGACGCCATTGTCCGAAACGTGCGTCGCGTTGACGTGGAGTGAACGTCGGACGCTCGCAGCGAGGTCGATCTGCCGGACTTGCGCCGACTCGGTCGATGTGTAGCATGGGTGAACAATCCCCCGTTCCGACAGCCGTCCCGTGCCGCCGACCAGCATTGGGGTACTGCGATGACGACTGCCTTTGCCTCGCCGGGCTCGATGAATGTCGACTGGGAGGAGCGCTGGAACGTCGACCGCCTGCGGACTATCGGTTCGGACGCGCGCGCGAGCGCGCTCGACGCCTCCGAGGTCGGCGCCGTCCTGCTGTTCGACTTCAACAACATCCGCTACGTCACGAGCACCCACATCGGCGAGTGGGCGCGCGACAAGATGACCCGCTACGCCCTCCAGACGCGGGGCGGCGACCCGCACATCTGGGACTTCGGCTCGGCCGCGAAGCACCACCGCCTCAACTGCCCGTGGCTGCGCCAGGAGAACATCCACGCCGGGATGGTCGGGCTGCGCGGCGCCGTCGCACCGGATGCCGGCCTGTTCCGTCGCGCCGCCCGCGAGATCCGCGACATCCTCCGGCCGAGGGCGCCGCCGACATGCCGCTCGGCGTGGACATCATCGAGCCGCCGATGCTGGCCGCGCTCGAGGCCGAGGGCATCACCGTCCGCGACGCGCAGCAGGTCATGCTCGACGCCCGCGAGGTCAAGTCGATCGACGAGATCATCCTGCTCAACACCGCGTGCGCCATGGTCGACGGCGCCTACCAGCTGATCTCCGAGCAGCTCAAGCCGGGGATCCGCGAGAACGAGCTCGTCGCCAACGTCACGAAGTACCTGTTCGACCTCGGCTCGGAGCACGTCGACAACATCAACGCGGTCTCGCGGCGAGCGCTGCAGCCCGCATCCGCACGTCTTCAGCGACCGGATCATCCGGCCCGGCGACCAGGCGTTCTTCGACATCATCCAGACGTTCGTCGGCTACAAGACCTGCTACTACCGGACGTTCGTGGTCGGCACGGGCGAACGACGCCCAGCGCGACGCCTACAAGCAGGCGCGCGAGTGGATCGACCAGTCGATCGAGCTGATGCGCCCGGGCGTGACCACCGACCAGGTCGCGAGCGTCTGGCCGAAGGCCGAGGAGTTCGGCTTCGACAACGAGATGGAGTGCTTCGGGCTCCAGTTCGGCCACAGCGTCGGGCTGTTCCTCCACGAGCGCCCGATCATCAGCCGGCTCAACTCGCTCGACCACCCGGTCGAGCTGAAGGAGGGCATGGTCATCGCGCTCGAGACGTACTGCCCGGCCAAGGACGGCGTGTCGGCGGCGCGGATCGAGGAGGAGGTCGTCATCACCGCCGACGGCCCGCAGGTCATCACCCGCTTCCCGTCCGACGAGCTGTTCGTCGCCAACGCGTACTAGGAGCGCCCGCGATGGCGACCGACCGACGCCCGACATCGATCGCGACGACCCGGCCTCCGGATGTACCGGACGATGGTCGAGTGCCGGCAGTTCGAGGTCCGTGCCCAGGAGCTGTTCTTCGAGGGGCTGGTCCGCGGCACGACCCACCTCGGCATCGGCCAGGAGGCGGTCGCGGCCGGCGTCGCCGCGGCGCTGCGCGAGGACGACTACACGTTCTGCACCTACCGCGGCCACAACCACACGCTCGCCCGGGGCGTGCCGATGGCGCCCGATCTTCGCCGAGCTGTTCGGCCGCGCGACGGGCCTGCTCGGCGGCAAGGGCGGGTCGATGCACCTGACCAGCGTCGAGCACGGCGTGATGGGCTCGTACGCGATCGTCGGCGCCCACCTGCCGATCGCGCTCGGGGCGGCCTGGTCGGCGCAGTACCGCAAGTCGGGCCAGGTCGCGGTCTGCTTCTTCGGCGACGGCACGACGAACATCGGGGCGTTCCACGAGGCGCTCAACATGGCGGCCGTCTGGAAGGCGCCGGTCGTCTTCGTCTGCGAGAACAACCTGTACATGGAGTACACGCCGATCGGCGACGGTGACCGCGGTCGAGCACCCCGCCGCCGACCGGGCGTCGGCCTACGGCCTCGAGTCGATCGTCATCGACGGCAACGACGTCGACGCCGTCTACGCGCGCGGCCCGGACCGCGATCGACCGGGCGCGGGCCGGCGACGGACCGTCGCTCATCGAGGCCGTGACCTACCGGCACGGCGGCCACTCGCGCGCCGATCCCGGGCAAGTACCGGCCCGACGACGAGGTCGCCGCGTGGAAGGCACGCGACCCGATCCCGGCCTATCGCGCCCGGCTCGAGGCGGACGGCGTCGACGCCGCGGACCTCGACCGCGATCGACGCCGAGACGCGCCGAGGCGGTGGCCGCCGCCGAGGCCGAGGCGCGCGGCCGAGCCGGCCGCGAGTCCGAACCAGGCTGGACGACGGAGGTCGCTGGCGACGACCCAGGTCTGGAGCGTCGCTGGGGCTCGGAGCGGAGGTGTCGATGGCGGAACTGACGTACCGGCGGCGATCGCCGCGGGCATCGCCCAGGAGATGCGGCGCGATCCGAACGTCGTGCTGATCGGCGAGGACGTCGGCGCCGCCGGCGGCGTGTTCAAGCTGACCGAGGGGCTGTTCGACGAGTTCGGGCCGGACCGCGTCCGCGACACGCCGATCAGCGAGCAGGCCATCGTCGGCGCGGCGATGGGCGCGGCGATGACCGGCCTGCGCCCGATCGCCGAGCTGATGTTCTCCGACTTCTTCGCGGTGACCTGGGACATGGTCGTCAACCAGATCGCCAAGACGCGCTACATGACCGACGGCCAGGTGTCGATGCCGCTCGTGCTGCGGACCGCCAACGGGGCCGGGCCTCCGCTTCGGGGCGCAGCACAGCCAGAGCGTCGAGAACTGGGCGATGGCCATCCCCGGGCTCAAGGTCGTGGCGCCGTCGACGCCGGCCGACGTGGTCGGGCTGATGGCGGCGGCCGATCCGCGACCCCGACCCGGTCATCTTCTGCGAGCACAAGGCGCTGTTCGCGATCAAGGGCGAGGTCCCCGACGGCGAGCTCGTCGACACGCTCGGCACGGCCCGGATCGTGCGTCCGGGGAGCGACGCCACGATCGTCGCGCTGGCGGCCATGGTCCCGAAGGCGCTCGAGGCCGCCGACCGGCTGGCCGCCGAGGACGGCGTCGACGCCGAGGTCATCGACCTGCGCTCGCTCGTCCCGCTCGACACCGCGGCGATCCTCGCGTCGGTCGCGAAGACGAGCCGGCTGTTCACCGTCGAGGAGAACCCGCGGCTGTGCGGCTGGGGCGCGGAGATCGCCTCGATCGTCGCCGACGAGGGCTTCTACAGCCTCGATGCGCCGATCGTCCGGATCACGACCCCGCACATCCCGCTGCCGTCGGCGGCGGCGCTCGAGGACCTGGCGATGCCGTCGGTCGATCGGATCGTCGACACGGTCGAGCGCCGGCTGGACGATGCCGCGTGAGGGCAACGGCCGTGGCTGAGCCGGTCGTCGCGGTCCTCGGCACCGGGCGGATGGGCTCGGCGATGGCCGAGCGGCTGGCCGAGCCGGGCGTCGCAGGTCGTCGTCTACAACCGCTCGCCGGAGCGGGCGAAGGCCCTTGCCGACCGGATCGGGGCGACGGGTCGCCGGCAGCCCCGCCGAGGCCGCCGCGCGCGCGGACGTCGTCATCTCGATGGTCGCCGACGATGCCGCCGTGCGGGCCCTGTACGACGGTCCGGACGGCGTCGCCGGCCGGGATCCGGGCCGGCGCCGTGGCGGTCGACATGAGCACCGTCCTGCCCGACACGGTCCGGGCGATCGCCCCGGCCGTGCTCGAGCGCGGCGCGGGGATCCTCGACGCGCCGGTGTCGGGCAGCGTCAGCTCGACCCTGACCGGCGAGCTGACGATCATGGCCGGCGGCGCGGCGGCCGACCTCGAGCGCGCCCGGCCGGTCCTCGACCACCTCGCGCGGCGGGTCTTCCACGTCGGCCCGCTCGGCACCGGCGCGGCGATGAAGCTGGCCGTCAACACCCTGATCTTCGGGCTCAACGAGGCCGTCGCCGAGGGCCTCGTCCTCGCCGAGCGGAACGGCATCGACCGGGCCCTCGCGTACGACGTGCTCGCCGCCAGCGCCGCCGGCGCCCCGTTCGTCGGCTACAAGCGCGCGGCGTTCGTCGACCCGGACGCGACGCCGGTGGCGTTCTCGCTGGCGCTCGCCGAGAAGGACCTGCGCCTGATCGGCGAGCTCGCCGACGCGTCGGGCACGAGCATGCCGCAGGCGGCGATCAACCTCGCGACGATCCGTGCCGCCGAGCGCTCGGTCGGCGGCGAGGCCGACTTCTCGATGGTCGCCGGTCACCTGCGTGAGGAGGGCCGGCGATGACCGATCGGCCATGAGGAGGGCGAGCGCGCGACGATCGACAGCATCCGCCGCACGGGCAGCCAAACCGAAACGGACCAACCGCATCCGACCGAACCGCAGACGAGGGAACGATCGATGACCGACCGATTGCTCATCAAGGGTGGCTACGTCCTCACCCAGGATCCGGCGCTCGGCGAGCTGGCCGACGCGGACGTCCTGGTCGAGGACGACAAGATCGCGGCCGTCGGCCGGGACCTGCCGGCGGACGGCGCGCGGGTCATCGACGCCACGCGGGACATCGTCATCCCGGGCTTCATCGACACCCACCGGCACACCTGGGAGACGTCGATCCGGACGAGCGCCCCGGACTTCGCGCTGATCACCTACTTCGGGTCGATCCTCGACAAGTTCGCGCCGCACTACCGGCCCGACGACGTCTACGCGGGCAACCTGTGGGGCTCGCTCGAGTGCATCAACGCCGGGCATCACGACGCTCGTCGACTGGTCGCACATCATGAACACGCCGGCCCACGCCGACGAGGCGATCCGCGGGCTGCAGGACTCGAAGATCCGGTCCGTGTTCGCCTACGGGTTCGGGAACACCTCGCTCCAGGACTGGTGGTTCGGCCCGGACTACCAGGGCAGCGTCCTGACCTCGGACGGGCCCGACGCCCGGCGGATCCGCAAGCAGTACTTCAACTCGGACGACGGCCGGGTCACGATGGCCCTCGCCACGCGCGGTCCCAACTTCTGCAAGCCGGACGTGGTCCGCCACGACTGGGAGCTGGCCAAGGAGCTCGGCCTCAACATCACCGTCCACGTCGCGATGGACCGCTTCGGCTACACCAAGATGCAGGTGACGATGCTCCGGGACATGGACCTGCTGTACCCGAACACGACGTACGTCCACGCGTCGCATTTCACCGCCGGAGGAATGGGCGCTGGCGCGCGACTCGGGCGGCAACGTGTCGTTCGCCCCGCAGATCGAGATCCAGATGGGCCACGGCTGGGCGCCCGCCGTGACCGCGCTCGAGTACGACGTGCCGATCGGCCTGTCCTCCGATGTCGCCACGACGGCGCCGTCCGACCAGTTCACCCAGATGCGCTCGATCTTCGGCTCGGAGCGGGGTCGCAAGCACCAGGAGGCCTGGGACGCGGACCTCGACGGGCTGGAGGCGTCGCCGGGTCTCATCACCTCGCGCCAGGTCCTGTCGTGGGCCACGCTCGGCGGCGCCGAGGTCGCCGGGATCGCCGACCGGACCGGATCGCTGACGCCGGGCAAGCAGGCGGACATCGTGATCATCGACGGGTCGGCCGTGAACGTCGCCCCGATCATCGACCCGGTCGGCGCGGTCGTCTGCGCCGCGGACGTCTCGAACGTCAAGACCGTGTTCGTCGCCGGCGAGATCCTCAAGGAGGACTTCCGGCTGAAGGCCCCGCTCGACGGACCGCTCAAGGCCGTCGAAGTCGTCGCGCGACTACCTGCTCTCGAAGTTCGGCGATCCGGAGCCGGGCTGGGTGGTCAAGGCCACCGCCTAGGGCACACATCCCACGGCAGCCGGCACGGGCGCTTCCCCCAGGCGCCCGCGCCGGCCGCTGATTCGTTCTGTGCCCGGTCCCCGACCGCCGGGCCCGCGGCACGCGACCGGTCCTTGACGTTCGCGCGAACGTCGGCTCATCCTCGGCGCCCGGGGACAACCAACCGTCGCGAGCCACGAGGATGACGTTGCCGAGCCTGTACATCGACGGCCAGTGGGTCGCGGCTGCCGACGGCGCCTGCAGCCCGGTCGTCAACCCGTCCGACGCGACCGTCATCACCGAGGTCGACGTCGCGACCGACGAGCAGGTCGCCGCGGCCATCACGGCCGCGCGCCGGGCGTTCGACACGACCGACTGGCGGTGGCGCCCGGCCGCGGAACGCACCGCGCTGCTCAACCGGGTCGCCGGGCTGCTCGATCGCGACCTGGAGGCGATGGCCCGGCTCGAATCGCTCAACACGGGCAAGGCGATGCGCGAGAGCCGCTGGGACATGGCCGACGTCGCCCGCGTCTTCCGCTACTACGCCGGCCTCGCCGAGGTCGACGCCACCCGCCTGGTCGACGCCGGGAACCCCGACGCGATCAGCCGGATCGTGTACGAGCCGGTCGGCGTGTGCGCGCTGATCGGGCCGTGGAACTACCCGCTCCTCCAGCTCAGCTGGAAGATCGCACCGGCCCTCGCGGCCGGCAACACCGCGGTCATGAAGCCCGCGCAGCTGACGCCGCTGACGGCCATCCACCTGACTCGCCTGTTCGAGGAGGCGGGCGTGCCGGCGGGCGTGGTCAACCTCGTCCTCGGCCCAGGCGAGCGAGTCGGCCAGGCGCTCGCCGACAGCCCGGATGTCGATCTCGATCTCCCTGACCGGCGGGCTCGAGGCCGGGCGAGCGCTGCTCCGCGGCTCGACGGTCAACCTCAAGAAGGTCGCCCTCGAGCTCGGCGGCAAGAGCCCCAACATCGTGTTCGACGATGCCGACTTCGAGACCGCCGTCGACAACGCCCTGACGGCCGCCTTCACCCACTCGGGCCAGGTCTGCTCGGCCGGCTGCCGGGCGATCGTCCAGGACACGATCTACGACCGCTTCGTCGAGGAGCTCGGCCGGCGCGCCGACCGCATCCGCCTGGGGCACGGGCTCGACGACGCGACCGAGGCCGGCGCGCTCATCTCGGCCGCCCACCGGGCCAAGGTCGAGGCCCACGTCGCCACCGCCATCGCCGAGGGGGCGCGGCTGGTCGCCGGCGGCAGGCGGCCCGACGAGCCCGAGCTGCAATCCGGCTTCTTCTACCGCCCGACGGTCTTCGCCGACGTCACGGCCGGGATGCGGATCGTTCGCGAGGAGGTCTTCGGACCGGTCGTCACCGTCGAGCGGTTCACGACCGAGGACGAGGCGGTCGCGCTCGGCAACGACACCACGTACGGGCTGGCCGGCGCGGTCTGGACCGCGGACGCCGAGCGCGCCCAGCGGGTCGCCGCGCGCCTCCGCCACGGGACGGTCTGGATCAACGACTACAACACCTACCTGCCGGAGGCCGAGTGGGGCGGCTTCAAGCAGTCCGGGATCGGCCGCGAGCTCGGACCGAGCGGCCTCGACGAGTACCGCGAGGCCAAGCACATCTGGCAGAACACCCGGCCGGGCCCGAGCGGCTGGTTCGGCGGCTGAATCGAAACGGCGCCCCGGGGACCGGAGCGCCGTCGTCGGATCGGTGAGGGTCCCGTCCTACTCGGCCGGGATCTCCGAGTGGATGGCGTCGAGGTCGATGCCCTGCCGGCGCCTCACGATCCGGGCCACGATGTAGACGATCGCGGCGGCGCCGTAGACGACGCCCAGGAAGATGATCGAGTTCGCGTTGCCGGTGCCGATCCCGTACAGCGGGTCGGACAGCCACAGGTAGACCGCTACGCCGAGGATGATCGCGGTGATCAGCCCAGCCCCGCTCACCACCAGCTTGAGGTGGGCGACCGCCGAGTTGTCGAAGATCGCCGGCTTGTACCAGGGCAGGATCGTGGCGGCAACCGCGCTGCCGAGGAAGGTCACCGCGATGACGAGCGTCGCGTCGAGCGTCAACGCCCGGAACTCGGTCGAGTATGCGTAGATCACGCTGACCACGATCGCCGGGATCATGATGTAGAGCAGGGCGATGATCGGGACGGCCCGTCGCTCGGATACCTGGGCGGCGTGATCGGGGAGCACCCGGTCGAAGGCCGCCGCGAAGATCATCCGCGTCGACGACAGGAAGAGCGTCCCTGACCAGCCGAGGAACCACACGCCGAACAGCACGACCATCGCGATCTGGAAGATCACGTTGTCGATGAGGTACGACGAGAGCAGCGGCGGGTAGCTCCAGATCGGGACCGTCGGAGCGGTCGTCGTATAGCCGTAGAAGTAGTTGATGAAGTTCGCGTTGGTGGCGGTGAAGAAGTCCCAGCCGAACGTCCTGGCTGCCAGCAGCACGAAGACGAGCGCCAGCCCCGCCGTCACCCAGATGCCGCCGAGCATGCCGCGCAGGACCTTGCGGAAATCACCCGAGCCACGGACCTCGCCGTACAGCGTCGAGCCCCAGTTCGGGTACAGGATCCAGAACAGCATGAACGGGATCATCGCCGCGGTGGCGAACAGGGTGTCGCCGATGTTGGCGCCGAAGTCGAGCGGCGCGAGGGTCGTGACCCAGCCGTCGTTGACCGCGGCATCGGCGAGCGTCTTGTCGTACGCGCCCTGGACCCCGAACATCGATTCGTTGGCCCGGTCGAACGCCGTCTTGAACTCGGGCTGACCGTTGATCAGCATGAGCACGACCATGATCCCGAAGCCGACGAGGCCCGCCCACAGGCACCACTTCTGGATCCGGGCGTAGCCGGCCATGCCGAGCGCGACGAGGGCGGACGTCAGGATGATGGTCACGATCGACACGAACAGGATGCCGTTCTTGCGAGACGAAGAACGACAGGCCGTCGGCGGACTTGACCAGCGCCGCCAGCGGCTGGAAGAACTCGAGATTGAGGATCGCGCCGTAGATCGGCGCCCACATCGCGAGGATGAACCACCAGCCGCTCGCGGCCAGGATGAACCCGATGCCGCCGTTGAGGTAGCCGATCGCGCCGCCGACCACCAGGCCGCCGACGCCCGTCACGAGCGCCAACGTCTGGTCGAGGCCGGTCGCCTGGCCGACGAGGTAGCCGGCGACCCCGCCGACCACGGCGCCGGTCAGGACGCCGGGGATCCCGTCGAGGACGCGGCTCTGCCAGATGTAGTCGCCGCCGGCGCGCGGCATCGCCGCGATCAGGCCGGAATAGGCGACCGCCAGGAACGTCACCGCGATCGCCGCCAGGACGATCGACAGGATCGGGTTCGCCGTGGGGACGTAGGCGAACACCGCCAGGCTGTAGAACATGCCCAGCGTGACGAGGTTCACCGACATGAACGAGTAGCTGAACGCGTCGAAACCGGACCAACCCTTGACCAGGCCCGTCGCGTTCCTGAGGAACAGCGTCGGGGCGGTGCCGGTACCGGATGCCATGCTTCCCTCCTCTTCCCCGAACCGTGAGAACCGTCAGCCGTTGATCAGCAGATAGCGCTTCACCTCGCCTTTCTTGGCATCGAGGTCGACGATGGCTGCCTGGAGGATCCCGTCCTCGTAGGCACTCCCCGGATTGACCGACAGGGTCCGGCCGAGCTTGACCGCGCCCTTGCCTTCGTGGATGTGCCCGTGGAGCGACAGCGGCGGGCCGTAGGCGAGGATCGATTCGCGGACGGCGCGCGATCCGACGGGGATCAGCGCCTGGCCGCCCGACACGTAGTTCATGTCCGCATCGAGCTTCGGTGCGTTGTCCAGGTTCGAGCCGTACGGCGGGGCATGGAAGTTGAAGATCGCGCGGTGCGGATCGGGCACCTCGGCGACGAGCCCGTCGATCCGCTCGCGGAGCTCGGGCTCGGGCAGCTCGCGGAACGTGTTCCACGGCGTCGTGTTGGCCCAGCCCGTCGACACCAGGGTGAACCCGTCGAGCGCGATCGTGTTGCCCTCGCCGAGCTCGAGATGCTCGGCGCGCTCGATGATCGGGTCGATCTCGAACATGTCGTCGTTGGCCGGGGAGACGATGCAGCGGATCCCCGTGCCGGCCAGGCGCTCGTCACCGAGCGCCATCCAGCGCTCGACGTTGCCGAGCATCTCCGCCTTGAACCGGGTGTCGACCAGCGTCGAGTCGGCGGCCCAGGCGTCCACCTCGTCACGGGTGAGGCGGACCGGGTAGTAGCCGCGGTCGGAGATCCGCTTCTCCATGGCCTGGACCTCGTCCTCGGTCGTCAGGACGTGCTTCTGGCCCTGGAGCTCCAGCTCCCAGTTCGAGCCGTTGGCGACGATCGGGACCATCGCCTTGCCGGTCATGTCGCCGCCCATGATCAGGACGTCCGCCTTGTGGAACTTGCCGGCATTGAGGAACTTCCGCCAGCAGACCTCCGAGCCGTGGATGTCGGTCGCGAAGAAGACACGCATCAGTTGTGTCCCATCTCCTCGGGCTCGTTGTACCAGGTGCTCCGCTCGCCGACCCGGGCGCGGAGCTTCCAGCGGGTCGACTTGGGGGCCTCGTCGATGGCCGCGCGCAGGGCCGCCACCTGCTCGCCCGGATCGAACATCACGTCACGACCGTTGTTGAGGTCGAGGTCCTCGGGCGTCACGTCGGTCGCGAGGTACTGGTCGAGCTTGTCGAGGTTGCCGGTCACGGTCCGCCACCAGCCCCAGTCGTTCGAGGTGAACGACAGGATGCGTGGAACGTTGATCGCGCCAAGGCCGTAGCGCGAGTCGAGCGCACCGTCGTTCTGGCCCAGCGGGTGCTCGGCCAGGAGCACCAGGGCGTCGAGGACGTCCTTGCGGTTGATCTTCACGACCTGCAGCTTCGACAGCAGCAGCTCGGCGAGCGGCAGCGTCGGGGTCGACAACGCGAGCCGATCGGCGAACTCGAAGCGGTGGCACATCTCGAGGCTGTCGACCAGGACGTCCACGGGTCGCTTGCGCGGCACGTCGACGAAGTAGGCCTGCTTGCCGCCGAACAGCGCGTTGTGGCGCTTGTCGGCGGTGTAGCCCTCCGCGCTGAGCAGCTCGTAGAAGGCGCCGCGGTCCTTCGAGCGGGTGGCGAAGTCGAGGTCGACCTCGACGCGCCGGGTGCGCGCCGGCCAATCGGGAGCGTGCGCACGGATGGCCATCCCGCCCATCAGCCGGACGAGCAGGCCGCGCTCGTTCGCGAGCTCGACGAGGCGCAGCGACTCGGCCAGGGGGTCCTGGAGCGTACGCGCCTCGGGACGATTCGCCAGGGCCAGCGGTCAACGACCGTCCTCCGACCGGCACGGCCTGGGGCAGCCGGTGCCTGATGGTCAGCGAGTATAGGGGCTGTCACGCCCACGAACAGCCGTCGTCGTCACCTGAATCCAACGGACATCGGGCGTTAACATTTCGGCCCTTGACGCCCGACGAGGCCGGGGGTCCAATGCGCACGACGACCGCGCGATGGGTCCCGCCGTCATCCAGACTGTCGGGCGGGGACCGGAATCGGCCAGGAGGGGCACGGAGGGCCCGGCCGTCACAGGCAAATCAGGAAACCGAGACGGAGGACGGATGTTGTCTACCCATCGCTCGATGACCCGCTTGGCGGGTCTGCTCGTAGGCGCGAGCTTCGTGTTCGTGGCCTGTTCCGGAACCGGAGGCGGCCCGTCGGCGGGCGCGTCGGCCGGCTCGATGGATGCGCTGGTGGCGGCAGGCGAAGAAGGAGGGCAACCTCACGACGATCGCCCTGCCGCACACCTGGTGCAACTACGGCGAGATGCTGACCGCGTTCTCGACCAAGTACGGCATCAAGATCAACGAGCTCAACCCTGACGGCAGCTCGGCGGCGGAGATCGACGCGATCAAGGCCAACAAGACCAACCCGGGCCCGCAGGCGCCGGACGTCGTGGACGTCGGCCTGTCATTCGGGCCGCAGGCCAAGACCGACGGGGTCCTCGCCAACTACAAGGTCGCCACCTGGAACGACATCCCGGCCGCGGCCAAGGACGCCGACGGCGCCTGGTACGGCGACTACTACGGCGTGATGAGCATCGAGACGAACACCAAGGTCGTCCCGAACGCCCCGAAGTCGTATGCCGGACCTGCTCAAGCCCGAGTACAAGGGCAAGGTCGCCCTGTCCGGCGACCCGACCAAGTCCAACCAGGCGATCTCCGCCGTGTGGGCCGCGGCGCTCGCCAATGGCGGCTCGCTCGACAACGTGCAGCCCGGCCTCGACTTCTTCAAGAAGCTCAACGACATGGGCAACTTCGTGCCGGTCATCGCCAAGCAGGCGACGGTCGCGTCGGGCGAGACCCCGATCGTCCTGACCTGGACCTACACCGCCCTGGCCGACCGTGACAAGCTCGCCGGCAACCCGGCCGTCGAGGTCAACGTGCCGACCGACGCCAAGTTCGCGGGCATGTACGTCCAGGGCATCAGCGCCTACGCGCCGCATCCGTTCGCGGCCCGGCTGTGGGAGGAGTTCCTGTACTCCGACGAGGGCCAGCTCATCTGGCTGAAGGGCTACTGCAACCCGATCCGCTACGACGCGCTCGTCGCGGCCAAGAAGATCCCGGCCGACCTGCTCGCCAAGCTGCCGGACTCGACCGGCGCCCAGCTGCCGTTGCTCGACCAGATCACCGCAGCGTCCACCGCGATCACGACCGGCTGGCCGACCACGGTCGGCGTCACGGTCAAGTAACCGACACCGAACCGGCAGCGGACGGAGTCCGGTCGTGACCGGCTCGGTCGTGCCGATCAACGCCCAGGGCGCGCCACCGGCGCGCCCTGGGCGGCGACGCTTCGGCTGGACGTGGCTGGGGCTCGCCCCGTTCGCGATCTTCTCGACGCTCTTCCTGCTCATCCCGACCCTCTACCTGGTCGTCGGCAGCTTCCTCGACACGAGCGGGAACCCCACCCTCCAGAACTACATCGACCTGGGTGACCCGGTCACCCTCAACGCCTACGCGACGAGCATCGAGATCAGCCTGGTGACCGCCATCGCCGGCGGACTCTACGGGTTCCTGATGGCCTACGCGGTCATCTCGGCCGGGCTGCCCCGGCGCCTGCGGTCCGGGCTGATGACCTTCTCCGGCGTCGCGTCCAACTTCGCCGGCATCCCGCTCGCGCTGGCGTTCATCTTCACCATCGGCCGGACCGGCCTGCTGACGACATTCCTCGACAGCATCGGCCTCAGGCCGTACGACAGCGGCTTCTCGCTGTACACGAAGCTGGGCCTCGAGATCGTCTACTTCTACTTCCAGCTGCCGCTGATGATCCTGATCATCGCCCCGGCCATCGACGGGCTGAAGCAGGAGTGGCGCGAGGCGTCCGAGAACATGGGCGCGACCAGCTACCAGTACTGGCGCTACGTCGCCCTGCCGGTCCTCATGCCCTCGCTCCTCGGCGCGATGATCCTGCTGTTCGGCAACGCGTTCGGCGCGCAGGCGACGGCCTACCAGCTGACCGGCGGGTTCATCAACCTGGTCCCCATCCTGATCGGCAACCAGCTGTCGGGTGACGTCCTCCACAACGTCGGGCTGGGCTATGCGCTGGCGATGGGCATGGTCGCGATCCTCGGGATCACGCTGATCGCCTACTCGTTCCTGCAGCGCCGCTCCGAGCGGTGGTCGCGATGACGGCCGCGGGCGGCACCGACCGGCTCGGCCACGGCATCGAAGCGATCCAGGGCGAGGCCGCGGACTCGGGCGCGCGCAAGCCGCGCCCGTGGGCGCGCCTGATCTGGTGGGTCGTCTTCATCGTCGGCATCGTCTACTTCGCGTGGCCGCTGCTCGGCACGCTCGCCTTCTCGTTGCGCGCGATCCCGTTCGGGTCGGCCTACACGGACATCCTGGGCGACCCGAAGTTCTTCGCGAGCCTGGGCTACTCGTTCGTGGTCGGCATCCTGACCATCGTGTTCAGCATCGCGCTGATGGTGCCGACCGCGTTCTGGGTCCGGCTGCGCATGCCGCGCGCCCGGCCGGTCGTCGAGTACATCACGCTCCTGCCGTTCGTCGTGCCGCCGATCGTCCTCGTGTTCGGGCTGATCAGCACCTACAGCCACCCGCCGCTGCCGTTCACCTACACCGACATCGGCAGCAGCGCGCTGCTCGTGTTCGGCTACGTCATCCTGTCGTTCCCGTACATGTACCGGGCGGTCGACACGGGCCTGCGGGCGATGGACATCCGGGCGCTGACCGAGGCGTCGCAGAGCCTCGGAGCCGGCTGGTTCACGGTCATGACCCGGATCATCCTGCCGAACCTGCGGGTGGCGCTGCTGAGCGGCGCGTTCCTGACCCTGGCCATCGTCATCGGCGAGTTCACCATGGCCAACTACCTCGCCCGCCCGGCGTTCGCGCCGTACCTCTCGCTGCTCGGCAGCAACGAGCCGTACCAGCAGTCGGCCGTCGCCCTCGTCAGCTTCGGGCTGACCTGGATCGCGATGGGCTTCATCTCCGTGCTCGGGCGGGGCTCGCGCAGCAAGATCACCGTCACCGGCGCCCGATAACCGAGGAGTCGCATGGCCTTTCTCGAGCTCACCGGCGTGCAGAAGCTGTTCGGCGACGTGGCGGCCGTCATCGACTTCAACCTGGCCGTCGAGAAGGGCGAGTTCGTGTCGTTCCTCGGCCCGTCCGGCTGCGGCAAGACGACGACGCTGCGGATGATCGCCGGGTTCGAGAAGCCGACGTCCGGGCTGATCACGATCGACGGCCGGGACATCACCTACCAGCCGCCGAACCAGCGCAACGTCGGGATGGTCTTCCAGTCGTACGCCCTGTTCCCGAACATGAGCGTCGGCGACAACATCGGGTTCGGGCTCAAGGTCCGCAAGCGACCCAAGGCCGAGATCGCGAAGCGGGTCGAGGAGCTGCTCGCGCTGATCCACCTCGAGGGTCGCGGCGACCGCTACCCGTGGCAGCTGTCGGGCGGCCAGCAGCAGCGCATCGCGCTGGCGCGGGCGCTCGCGATCGAGCCGCAGGTGCTCCTCCTCGACGAGCCGCTGTCGGCGCTCGACGCCAAGATCCGGCTGGTCCTGCGCAAGGAGATCCGGGCGATCCAGCGCCAGCTCGGGATCACCACCGTGTACGTCACCCACGACCAGGAGGAGGCGCTGTCGCTGTCGGACCGCGTGGTGGTCATGAGCGAGGGCCGGATCGAGCAGGTCGGGACGCCGTCGGAGATCTACAACTTCCCGACCACCGCGTTCGTGGCGTCGTTCGTCGGCACGCTCAACCTGGTCAACGCCGGCGTCGTCGACGCGAGCTCGGGACGGCTGTCGATCGACGGCCAGGAGGTCCGGACGACGAAGGGCACCGCCGCGGCCGCGAACGGCGGGCAGGTCACGCTGGCGGTCCGGCCCGAGGGCATCGCCCTCGGCGAGGGCGCGCCGGGCTCGAACCGCCTGCGCGGCACGGTCGACGACATCAACTTCCTGGGCTCGATCGTGCGCCTCCGGCTGCGCGTCGGCGACGGGGCGGATGGCAGCCCGCCGAACGAGGTCTCGCTCGACCGGTTCAACGACCCGAACCTCAAGCTGCCCGACATCGGCGAGGTCGTGACCGTCTCGTTCCCGCCCGAGGCGTGCTTCGTGCTGGGCGCGGCCGGTGACGCGACGGCGGTCGACGCGGAGGCCGGCGCGCACGTGTGACCGTCCGGCTCGACGGCATCGACCTGGTCATCTTCGACAAGGACGGCACGCTCATCGACTTCGGCACGATGTGGAGCGGCTGGGCGGAGACGCTCGCGGATCGGCTCGGCGAGGCCACCGGCCGGCCGGTCGACGGCCCGCTGTTCGCGATGCTCGGCTACGACCCGGTCGCGCGGCGCGTGACGCCCGGTGGCGGGCTGGCCGCGACGCCGATGGCCCGGTTGCGCGAGCGGACGCGCGACGTCCTCGTCGGAGCGGGGGTGCCTGCCGAGGCCGCGGAGGAGCGCGCTGGCGATCGCGTGGCACGCGCCCGACCCGCTGGGGCTCGCGCACCCGCTGGCCGATCTCGCCGCGCTGTTCGGGCTGCTCCGGGCAAGCGGGCGGCGGGTCGCGGTGGCCACCACGGACGACCGCGAACCCACGGTCCGGACGTTCGCCGCGCTGGGGCTGACGGACGCGATCGACGCGCTCGTCTGCGCCGACGACGGCGTCGCGGTCAAGCCGGCGCCGGACATGGTCGTCCACCTGTGCGCGGCGCTCGACGTGCCGCCGGCGCGGACCGCGGTCGTGGGCGATTCACCGGCCGACCTGCAGATGGCCCGTGCGGCGGGTGCCGGGCTGGTTGTCGGCGTGCTGACCGGCGTCGGCGGGCGCGACGACCTGGAGCCGCTGGCCGATGTGGTGCTCGACTCGGTCGGCGCGATCTCGGCGGCGGCCTCGGAGCCGCCCGGTCCGACCGACCTAGTTGCGACCGCCCATCAGGCGGAGCATGAACAGGAACAGGTTGATGAAGTCGAGGTAGAGCGTCAGCGCGCCGATGACGGCGGCCTTCTCCATCGACCCGGTCTGTGCGGCCAGCGCGCCCGACTGGATCTTCTGCACGTCGTAGGCGGTCAGGGCCGTGAACAGCACGACGCCGACGATCGAGATGATCCACGTCACCTGGCTGCTGCCCAGGAAGATGTTGACGACCATCGCGACCAGCAGGCCGATCAGCCCCATGAACAGCAGGCCGCCGAGCTTCGCCAGCGACCGCTTCGTGACGTGACCGTAGATCGCCGCTGCCCCGAACATCGCCGACGCGCTGAGGAAGGCGGACACGACCGAGCCGGTCGTGTAGCTCGCCACGATCAGCCCCATCGTGATCCCGAGCGACGCGGCGTAGACGAAGAACAGCCCGAGCGCCGCGAGCGCGCTGATCCGGTTGATCGCGGCGGTGATCCCGATCACGATCCCGATCTGGACGATGAACAGGAAGAAGAAGCTCCCCTTGGCGAACTCGAGCAGCCGCGGGTTGCCCGTGACCACCGAGGCCACGCCGGCCGTGATGAGCAGCCCGGCGAACATCCAGACGAAGGCATGGGTCAGGAACGCGTTCGCGAGGCGGCTGTCCGGCTTGACGCCGAGGGCCTCAGGCGATGCGGTCACGCCCGGCGTCAGCGTCCCGGCCGGGTTCGCCGGCACGGCCGGCGTCGAGGGGGAGCGGTACTGCCCGGGGAACTGGTTCTGGCTCATCGATCGATGCCCTCCTGGGATCCCGCGCTCACCACATGAGGCCGGCGTCGCGCGGATCCCAGCGCTCGGCCAGCAGGGTCACTGTCACGTCGTGATCGACGACCGTCTCGGTCTGCTCCTTGACCTGGGCGATCATCGAGCCCGCGTAGGGACAGAACGGCGTGGTCAGGATCATCTTGATCTCGGTCGATTCGGGGCCGAGGATGATCTGCTTGATCAGCGCCAGCTCGACCACGTTCATCCCGATCTCGGGGTCGACCACGGACCGCAGGGCATCGAGGATCGCGAGCTCGGTGGCTCGCCGCTCCGGATCGAAGGCGGGCGTCGTCGCATCGGAGGGTCCGGTCGTGGTCGCGGTCTGATCGGTCATGGCCGCTTAATCCTAGCATCAGGGTCGGATATGGCCAGCGAGCCCGTCAGGCGGCGTTCGCTCCCGGCTTGATCACGACGCCCGGCACGCGGTACTGCGCCGGCAGCTCGGCCGCCTCGGCCTCGCTGTAGCCCGGCCCCACGAGGGAGCCGTCCCGCTCGAAGAACTCGCCGTAGCGCGCCTTGTCATTGGCCGCGTAGACGTACGCCGCCGCGATCCCGAGCACGCGCAGCTCCGGGTGGTCCTTGAGGATGCGCGTCAGGTCGTAGCCGTTCGAGCGCAGCTCGAGGAGCTGCCGGACGGTCAGGCGTGAGCCGTAGCAGAACGGCTCGCCGTTCATCACGAGCGGGTCCTGCTGGACCCACTTGATCGTCACCGCTCAGCCGCCCTTGTACAGGAACTGCAGGAAGGCGTTCTTGCGCCGCGCGTCGCCGGCGATGCGGCGGTGCCAGCGATAGGCACCGATGGCGGCGTCGAGCGCCTCGCCGGCGGCGGCGAGCTCGCCCGGGGCAAGCACGCTCGGCAGGGCCGCGCGGAGGCCCTCGCACAGCGCCACCAGGTCGTCCATCGGGACGCCGGCGCGACGATAGGTCGAGGCCGTCCATTCGGCGTACTCGCGGGCGAGCTCGGGCCGCGCCGTCTCGACCGACAGCGCCACGCGATCGGCCAGCAGACCCGCGTCGTGGAGCCGCTGCCGCAGGCCGACCTCGTCGTACCGCTCCTCGAGGGTCCGGTCGTTCGTCCATCGCGACGCGCAGCGCCCGGGCGGCGAGGCGATCCCGGTTGACCCGGATACGGGATGCGACGCCGGGCAGCCCGGCGGACGGGTCGGGCGGCGGCAGGCCGAGGCTCGGGTGGCTCACGCTGGCGAGTCTAGCGCGCAGGGTTGTGCGCTGCCACGCCGGGCTACGATGGCCGCGTGACCTCGACCGACCCGTCAGCCGCGCCCGGTCCCGCCGCCGACCCGGCCGCCGACCCGGCCGCCGACGAGGCTCCGACGCCGACGCCCGGCGAGCGACGGCTTGCCCATCCGCCCTCGGATCGCTACCGCGCCGCCGAGGAACGGGCCGCGGCGGCGGCGCAGGCGCCCGATCCGGCCGCCTCGGTTGCCCGCGGCGTGGCGGTCGCGCTCGTCGTCGCCGCTCGTGGGCGTGGTCGCGATCGTCGTGCTCGGCGGCGTGCTGGCGGTCACCGGCGGCCTGCTGGTCGTCGCGGCCCTGCTCGGGCTGGGCCGTCGGCGAGGCGCTCCGCGTCGGGGCCGGACCGCACCTGGCCGGCGGGCGGCGGGTCGGGGTCGCGCTGCTGATCGCGCTCGGTGCCGTGGTCGTCGGTCAGCTCGGCCTGTGGCAGTACGCCCGGATCGAGGGCGGCGTGCTGCCGCCCCTCGACTACCTCGCCGAGGTGTTCGGCCCGCTCGTCCCGGGCCAGCTCCTCGTGGCGGCGATCGCCGCCCGGATCGGTGCCCGGTGAGCGGCGACATCCGGCTGCGGCGGCCGGTCGAGGCCGACCATGCGCTGCTCGTCGGCCACGTCGACGACTGGTGGGGCGGCCGGAACGTGCACCAGCTGTTCATGCGCCTGTGGTTCCAGCACTTCACCGGAACGTCGTGGGTGGCCGAGGACGGCGACGGCCGGCTGGTCGGCTTCCTCGTCGGCTTCGTCAGCCCCGACCGGCCGGACGAGGCGTACATCCATCTCGTCGGCACGAGCCCGAACCATCGCCGGGCCGGCCTCGGCCGGATCGCTCTACGAACGCTTCTTCGAGGACATGCGCGGGCGCGGGCGTCCGGCACGTGCGCGCGATCACCTGGCCGGGCAACCGCGGATCGGTCGCCTTCCACCGCGCCATGGGCTTCGTGCCGGCCGACGGGCCGGGCACCCAGAACCTGTACGGCACGCCCGCCTACGCCGACTACGACGCCGACGGCGACGATCGGGTCGCGTTCAGCCGGGAGCTCTGACCGCCGCCGGCGTGAGCTGCTCGTGGAGCAGGCGCCCGAAACGGGCGGCCCGATCCGCCTCGGGGACGGCGTCGACCCAGCGCGCGAGGAGCGCCTCGCCCTCGGCGTAGACGAAGACGTACGTCCGCCACAGCGGATGCTCGATGAACTCGAGGCGCTTGGCGGCCTGCGCCGCGGGATAGCGGCCGACGTCGCGGAGGTAGGCCAGGACGTCGTCGTGCGAGGCGCCGTCCGCGTGGCGGAGGATGGCCGCGTTGCCGCCGATCGCGGTCAGGACGCGGCGGGGCTCGGCCATCGCGACCGTCAGCTCGGCGGCCTGGCGCGAGCGCCGCCGGGTCGGCGGCGACGGCCAGCCCGGCCCGCTCGAACAGCTCGACGAACAGGTCGGCGCGGTCCTCGGGCGCGACGGCGAAGCGCGCCCCGAGGTTGGCCAGGCCCTCGCTGATCAGGCACTCGGGCGTGTTGATGAGCAGGATCGACGACTCCAGCCGGCCCTGCCGGTCGACCAGGTCGGCCTCCTTCCAGGCGTGCTCGAGGTGGTGGCCCGGGTAGGCCTCGTGGGCGATCGTCGACGGCAGCGACGAGGCCCGCACCGGCAGGTCCGTGTTGACGTCGATCCGCGAGCGGCGCCCGCCGTCGAACCAGTTGTAGGCGCCCCACGGCTGGCCGGTCACGAGCGACACCCGCAGGTCCTCGCCGTCCGGCAGCCCGAACGTCACCGCCGCCGTCGCTCGGAACCGCTCGACCAGCCAGTCGACGACGGCCGGCAGGCGCTCGATCGGGATCTCGAGCTGCTCGTCCCAGGCCGCCAGCCGCTCGTCGAGCGGCCCGTCCCCGGGGAGCAGCTCGTCGAGCCGCGCCGCGGCCGCGTCGAACTCGGCGTCGGGCCGGCGCCGCGGCGCGAACGCGAAGCAGCGCTCGACATGCTCGAGGTACGGCAGCGCATCGCCGGCCAGCGCGGCGGCCTGCGTCTCGAGGGCGACGAGCTGGACGTCGAGCCACGCGCGCCGGTCGGGCTCGGGCACGATCGAGCCGAGCCGCGAGCGCAGCTCGGCGGCGTCGTCGCGCAGCCTGGCGGGCGATCGGAGCTGCTCCATGTCGACCTGGGCCTTGAGGTCGGCCGGCCCGAAGTAGCCGTCGACGAGCCCCGGGATGTGCTGCTCGAGCCGCAGCGCGAGGAGGATGTAGTCGCGGGCGACGGGGTCGGCCGGCCGGGACCGTGCGCACGCCCCCGACCGCCGGCACGGCCGAGCGTCATCGCTGCATCCGGTCCGGTCGCGGCGCGCGCGGCGCGTCGTGGTCGAGATGGCTCGCCGCCCGGCGGCGGGCCTCGGCCAGCCGCTCGGCGAGCTCCGGGTCGGTCGGCAGCCCGGCACGATCGGGCGGCCGGTCCGGCGAGCGGGCCGGCGGGGACCCGGCGGCGGTCGATCCCGCGGCGCCCTCGCCGGGGCCCCGACCCCGCCGGTCTCGCCGACGAACGGCATGCCCTGGCGCTCGACCGCGTCGAGGCTCATCCGCAGCGCCGCGGTCTTCTGCTCGGCGACCTCGCGGACGTAGGCAGCCTCCTCGTCCGGCGTCATCGGCCGCCCGCGGACGATGCCCTTCGGCTTGCCGACCATCAGCCACGCGAGGTGGTAGCGGTCCATGCTCCCCCACGCGGTGGCGAGCAGGTCGTCCGAGTGCTGGAGCCAGACCTGGAGCGAGCCGAGCGACGGGTCGGCCTGCAGCCGGACGCCCTCGTCGACCAGCTGGCGGGTGCCCGCGATCAGCTCGTCGCGCGTCACGGCCGCCGCTCGCCGGCGATCATCGCCTCGCGGTCGGCCCGCGCCCGGCGCGTCCACGGTCCGGGCCGTCCGTCGCCGATCGGATCGCCCTCGAACGCGGTGACGGGCAGGATGCCGGCCACGCTCGACGACAGGAACGCCTCGTCGGCCGCGGCCAGGTCGGCCGGCGTCAGGCGCGCCTCGACCGGGCGGAGCCCGACGGTCGGCGCCCACCCGAGCAGCCACGACCGCGTCGTGCCGGGCAGGATCGCGCAGTCGAGCGACGGCGTGGCCAGCTCGGCGGCCCATCGTCCGCGCCGGCCGGACCAGGAACACGTTGGCCGTCGTCCCCTCGGACAGGTGGCCGTCGATGGTCAGGAACAGCGCGTCGTCGGCGCCCGCGCGGCGCGCCTCGAGCCGGGCGAAGACGTAGTCGGCGCGCGAGGTCGTCTTGAGCGTCGCCAGCGGGCTCGACGGGTCGCGCCGGACGGCCGAGGCGACCAGTCGCAGGCCGCGCTCGAGGTGACCGGCCGGCGGCGCGACGACCGGCCAGGCCTGGATCACGATCGTCGGCACGACGACCTCGTCCGGCGGCAGGAGGCCACGGCCGCGAAAGGCGCCGCGCGACACCGTGATCCGGACCGACGCGTCGCCGTCCGGCCCGGCCAGGCCGTCGGCCGCCAGCAGCGCGGCGATACCGGCCGAGAGCGACGTGTCGACGTCGTCCGGGAGCGGGATGTCGAGCCCGGCGGCCGAGCGCCGAAGCCGGGCGATGTGCTCGGGCAGCTCGGTCGGGCGGGCGGCGCGGACGCGGAGCGTCTCGAAGATCCCGTCACCGAGCTGGAACCCGCGATCGAACGCCGACAGGTGAGGACCATCGGCCGGCAGGAGGCGGCCGTCGACCCAGACGTGCCCCGGGCGCGGGCCGCGTCGCTGCGTCGCGGTCGGTCACGCGGCCTCCGTGGCGTCGATCGCGCCGAGCGGCCCGCGGGCCTTGGTGACGGTCTCCTCCCATTCGGCGGCCGGGTCGCTCTTCCACGTGATCCCGCCGCCGACGTGGAGCGTCAGCCGCCGGCCGTCGGCGACGAAGGTGCGGATGACGATGCTCGTCTGCATCGCCCCGTCCGGCCCGATCCAGCCGATCGCCCCGGTGTACGGCCCGCGCCGGACCGGCTCGAGGCCCTCGAGGATCTCCATCGCCCGGATCTTCGGCGCGCCGGTGATCGATCCGCCGGGAAACGCTGCGGCGAGCAGGTCGAATGCGTCCCGGCCGTCGTCCAGCACGCCGGTCACGGTCGAGACGAGATGCTGGACGGCGGCCGTTCGCTCGAGCCGGCACAGCCGCGGCACGCGGACGCTGCCGGGCCGGCAGACGCGCCCGAGGTCGTTGCGCAGGACGTCCACGATCATCACGTTCTCGGCGCGGTCCTTGGCGCTCGACAGCAGCTCGCGGGCGAGCGCCCGGTCGCTCGGCGGCGTCGCGGCCGCGCGGGCGGGTGCCCTTGATCGGATCCGTCGTCACGACGCCGTGCCGGTCGACCGCCAGGAACGGCTCGGGCGACGCCGACAGGAGCGCGCGCGGCCGGCCGGTCAGCGGACCCGGACCGAGGTCGACGAACGCCGCGAACAGCGACGGGTCGCCGGTCCGCAGCCGCCGGTACAGGTCCCACGGGTCGCCGTCGAACGGCGCCTCGAGCCGGCGGGTGAGGTTGGCCTGGTACAGGTCGCCATCGGCGATGTGCTCGCGGATGCGCTCGACGCCGGCCATGTAGGCGCGCCGGTCGAGACCCGAGCGGAACGTCAGGCGGTCACCGGCCGGCGACCGCCGGGCCGGCTGCTCGGGCCGGGCCGGTGAGCCGGGCATGGACCTCGTCGAGACGCCGCGCCAGCCGCCGATCGTCGCCGTCGAGCGCGCGCCCGCCGAGCCATGCCGAGCCGGTCCGCCGGTCCCAGGCGACGACCCAGTCGTGGAGCGCGAGCCGGAGCGGTGGCAGGTCCTGGTCGATGGCGGCGATCGCGGGCAGCCGCTCGAAGGTCGCCCCGAGGTCGTAGCCGAGGAAGCCGGCCAGCCCGCCGAGCCACGGTGGTGCGCCGGCGGGCGACGCGCCCGGGTCGAGGCGCGAGACGAGGGCGCGCGCCACGGCGAACGGATCGGGGCCGCCGGCCGGGGTCTCGATGACCGCGACCGGATCGGCGGTCAGGTACGACCAGCGGGCGTTGCGGCCCGGCCGGGCGCTCTCGAACAGGACGAGGCCCGGCAGGTCGCGGAACGCCTCGGCGACGTCGATCGCGCGCGCCGCGGCGATCCGCTCCGGGAGGCGCCGGAGGCGGGGCTGGGCGCTGGACCGCTCGGTCGGGATCACGGGCCGATGATACGGCCGGTGCCCGGCCGGGCCCTCGCTGAGCGTTCCCCGGCGCGCGGGTTGCGCCACGTGCCGCGGCGATCACGCCTGCCCGGGCGCACGACTAGCATCCGCGGATGCGGACGCGAGACCTCGGGATCACCATCGGGCGCGGGCGCCCCGGCCCCGGCAACGCCATCACCGACGTGCCGGGCGTGCGGGTCGGGCAGACCACCCTGATCGAGGGCGACGGGCCGCTCGTCAGGGGACGGGGGCCGATCCGGACGGGGGTCACGGTCGTCGTCCCGCGCGGACCCAGGCGACGAGCTCGAGCCGGTGTTCGCCGGCTGTCACGTGCTCAACGGCAACGGCGAGCTGACCGGCCTCGAATGGGTTCGCGAGTCGGGGATGCTGACCTCGCCCGTGGCGATCACCAACACGCACAGCGTCGGCGTCGTGCGCGACGCGCTGGTCGCGGCCGCAGTCGAAGCCGCCGGGCACGGGCCGCGGTCGCGAGGCGTGGTCGCTGCCCGTCGTCGGGGAGACGTACGACGGCCTGCTCAACGACATGAACGGCTTCCACGTCCGGGCGGAGCACGTTGCGGCGGCGCTCGCCTCGGCGACCGGCGGCCCGGTTGCCGAGGGCGGCGTCGGCGGCGGCACCGGATCGGTCTGCCACGAGTTCAAGGGCGGGATCGGGACGGCCTCGCGGGTCATCCCGGCCGAGCTCGGCGGCCACACGGTCGGCGTCCTGGTCCAGGCCAACTACGGCAAGCGCGACTGGCTGCGGGTGGACGGCGTGCCGGTCGGCGCGGCGATCGGCATCGACGAGGTCCCCAGCCCGTACGGCGAGGCGCGACGGCTCTGGCGCAGTCGACCCCGCCGCCGGGTTCGGGCTCGATCATCGTCGTCGTCGCGACCGACGCGCCGCTGCTCCCCCACCAGTGCCAGCGCCTGGCCCAACGCGCCGGGCTCGGGATCGCCCGGGCCGGCGGGACCGGCGGCCATACGAGCGGCGACCTGTTCATCGCGTTCGCGACCGGCAACCGCCTCCCGACCGGGATCGACGACCAGTCGCCGCTGGACTACGACGTTCGCGCCGTTGGCGATCGGGTCATCGACGCGCTGTTCGACGGCGTCATCGAGGCGACCGAGGAAGCGATCGTCAACGCGCTCGTCGCGGCGACGACGATGGTCGGACGCGACGGGGTCACCGCCCATGCCCTGCCGCACGACCGGCTGCTCGAGACGATGGCCCGCTACGGCCGCGGGACGCAGCCCGCCTGAGCCGCCATCCCGTCCGGGCGGTTCCGCCCGTCAGCCGTCGCGCTGGGTCGGGTCCTTGATCGGCGTCGGGAGCGGCACGATCGTGCCGTCGAGCAGGCGAGCCTGGTACGGGTTGACGCCGCGGATCTGCATCCCGAACCCGGGCCGGTCCGGCCAGTCCGGGGAGAGCTGGACGTTGTCGGCGGCGCGGTACTGGATGATCACCGCGCTGCGTGGCTTGGTGCCGCGGTTGGCGGTCGAGCTGTGGAGCATGTTGCAGTGATGCATCTCGACCCCGCCGGCGGGCGAGGTGACGTTGAGCCAGTGCGACTCGTCGGGGATGTAGCTCTGGTCCTTGAGCTGGCTGGAGAAGGCGCCGTCGGCCGAGAACGCGTGCTCGCGCGGGCCGCCCTTGTGGATCCCCGGGATGACCCGCAGGCAGCCGTTCTCCGTGGTCGCCTCGTCGATGTGGACGGCGACGGCGACGAGGTCGTAGTTCGAGTGCGGGAAGAACGGGTAGTCCTGGTGCCACTCGAAGCGCGCCTGGCCGCTGGCCGGCGGCTTGAGGTTGAGCTTGGTGTGATGGAGCTGGATGTTCGGCCCGATCAGCGACTCGACCGCGTCGACGATCCCCTCGTGGAAGACCAGGTCGTTGAAGGCCTGGTGGTGGGCGATCGGGTTGAAGATGCGGCGGACGTTGCGCTGGCCCGTGTCCGAGCGCGTGAACGAGAACTTGTCGGTCATCTCGACGTCGTCGGGGACCCGGCTCGCTTCGTCGAGGAGCTCGGTGAGCGCGTCCTGGAGGACCGCCACCTCGGCCGGCGAGAGCATCTCCGGGAAGGTGATGTAGCCGTGCTCGTCGTACCACGCCTTCTGGCCGGCGGCCGTCATCGGCCGTTCGCTGATCGCCATTCGTTCGACCTCGCTCGCCTGTCGCCCGCCCGCGGCGACCGTTGGCGCCGCAAGACGACTACGCAAAGCCTACCCCGAGGGTGCCGGGTACGGCGGGGTGACCGCGTCGCGGCCGCGGAACGACCGCGACGCGTCCCCACGGGGTCAGCCGGCGGTGACCGGTGCCGGCTTCTCGATCGGCACGCCGATCAGGCTGCCGTACTCGGTCCACGAGCCGTCGTAGTTGCGGACGCGGCTGTAGCCGAGCAGCTCATGGAGGACGAACCAGCTGTGGCTCGACCGCTCGCCGATCCGGCAGTAGGCGATGACGTCCTTGTCGGGCGTGATGCCCTTGGCCTCGTAGAGCGTGGCGAGGTCCTCGGCGCTCTTGAACGTGCCGTCCTCGCGGACCGTCTGGGCCCACGGGATGGATGCGGCGCCGGGGATGTGGCCGGCGCGCTGGGCCGTCTCGCTCATGCCCGGCGGGGCGATGATCTCGCCGTTGTACTCGGCCGGCGAGCGGACGTCGACCAGCGCAAGGCCGGGATCGCCCAGCCGCGGCAGGATGTCGTCGCGGAAGGCGCGCAGGCTGAAGTCCGGCTCGGGCAGCTGGTAGCCGGTCGTCGCGTGCGAGGGCACGTCGACGCTCAACGCCAGCCCGTTGTCCAGCCAGAACTTGCGACCGCCGTTGAGGATCCGCACGTCGCGGTGGCCGTACAGCTTGAGCTGCCAGTAGGCCCACGCCGCAAACCAGTTGTTGTTGTCGCCGTACAGCACGATCGTCGTGTCCGGCCCGATGCCCGAGTCGGACAGCAGCTTGCCGAAGTCCTCGCGACCGGCGATGTCGCGGCGGATCCCGTCAGACAGCTGGCTGTTCCAGTTCCAGCCGACGGCGCCCGGGATGTGGCTCTGCTCGTAGGCCGTCGTGTCGACGTCGACCTCGACGAATCGGACGGTGGGGTCGTCGAGATGGGCGAGTGCCCACTCGCTGTCGACCAGCGCGTTCTCGGTGGCGTAGTCGTGGTGGCTCATGGCTCGATCCTCCTTGGACGTGGGACTGGGACGTGGGGTCGGGGTTGGACAGCGCGTCGGGAGTCGCGGCTCGGGGAGCTCAGCCGCCGGCGGTCGGTCGGTCCCGCCGGCTGAACTCGTCGAGCCGCTCGGTACACGAGGCCGCCTCGCGCCGCGCCTGACGGACGATCCAGGGGTCGACCCGGCTCGAGTCCTCGATCGTGATGGTCGGACCGAGCGGCCCGTCCTCGACCGCGATGCCCGAGCCGTTGCGGTAGTCGGCCATCCAGTTCGACTGGAGCTGGAGGGCCACGTCGGCGACGACCGGGAGCGTGAACAGCCAGTCGAGGTACGTGGCGTTGAGACGGTCCACGACGTCGGCCAGGCGCGCCGGCGTGCCGCGCTCGAGCCGCGCCAGCAGGTCGATCACGCGGAGGGCCGTGAACGGGTCACCCGCCTCGGCGATGACCGGCGGCGAGATGGCCGCGTCGGGCAGCCCGGCCGGGGCCTCGCGGAGCGGGCCCAGGCCGATGGTCACGGTCAGCGCGTCGGTCATGGCTGGGTCATGGGGTCGGTCATCTCCGACGAGTTCACTAGGGATTGACGAGTCTATCGCACGGCCCGGGGCGGGTCCAGCCGGTTTGCGCCGCCGCGCGGCGATCCGAATCAGGCGAACGAACCTTCACCTTCCCGATATCGCATGTCCACGAAGGTGCGTCATGCTGCGTCGTACCGGGCAGAGCGCTCGGTGGGCGGCCGCGCAGGTGTGGTCCGTCCGGAGCGTCACCCGATTACGAGCAAGATGCCCACGATGGACAGCGAACCGATCCAGACCGAACCGACCACCGACGGCGAGCCACCGGACACGACCTCCCTCGTGACCGGCCCCTCCCTGGCCTCGACGTCACCGGCGGCCGGTCGCGGACGCGGTTCGATGCTCCGCCGTGTGGCCATCGGGCTCGCCCTCGTTCTGACGTTCAGCGTTGGGATCGGGGTCGGCCGACTGGCACTGCCCGCCTTGGGCGGTGACGGGACGACGACCCCGTCCCCTTCTTCCGGCACCACCGATTTCGGGCTCATCAAGGAAGCCTGGGACACGCTCCACACGAAGTACGTGGGCGCATCCGAGCTCAATGACCGGGAGCTGATCTACGGCGCGATCGACGGCATGACCGATGCGGTCGGCGACACCGGCCACACCTCATTCATGACCCCCGAGGAGCGGGCCGAGCGCTCCGACGACCTGTCCGGCAAGTACGTCGGGATCGGCGTCCGGATCGACACCGCCGAGGACGGCCTGCCGCTCATCATCGGCGTGTTCAAGGGCAGCCCGGCCGAAAAGGGCGGGATCGTGACCGGCGACGAGATCGTCGCCGTCGACGGCAAGTCGACCACCGGCAAGGAGATCGACGAGATCGTGAGCTGGGTCCGTGGCGAGGCCGGCTCGTCGGTCACCGTGACGGTCAAGAGCAGCGCGAAGGGCGCCCCGCGCGACGTCAAGCTCGTCCGTGCCGACGTGGCGGTCACGCCCGTCTCGTGGACGCTGGTGCCGGGTACCAAGACCGCGCTGATCCGCCTCGACCAGTTCTCGCAGGGCGCCGCCGACGACCTCAAGGCCGTGCTCGGCGAGATCCGTACGGCCGGCGCCGACCGCATCCTGCTCGACCTTCGCGGCAACCCGGGCGGCTACGTCAACGAGGCCGACGCGGTCGCCAGCCAGTTCCTCAAGAGCGGCATCGTGTTCATCGAGCGTGCGGCCGACGGCCACGAGACGCGCCACGACGTCGCACCCGGCGGGCTCGCCACGGATCTGCCGATGGTCGTCCTCGTCGACGGGGGCACGGCCAGCTCGTCCGAGATCGTCTCCGGCGCGCTGCAGGATGCCGGCCGCGCCCAGATCGTCGGGATCAAGACGTACGGGACCGGCACGGTGCTCGGTGAGTTCCCGCTGTCGGACGGCTCGGCGCTGCGCGTCGGCACGGTCGAGTGGCTGACCCCCGAGGGCCGCCGCATCTGGCACGAGGGGATCAGCCCCGACGTCGTCGTCGAGCGCGCCAGTGACGTCGCGCCGATCGACCCGGACGAGGTCTCGAAGATGACCGCCGCCCAGGTCGACAAGCTGGCCGACCCGCAGCTCGCCCGCGGGCTGAGCCTGGTCACCGCGCTGACCCCCAGCGGCGGCTGACCCTCAGCCGCCGAGGCGGCGCCAGCGCCAGGTCATCGTCGCCACGAGCGGCCGGCCCGGCTCGACGATCGCCGGCTTGCGATTGAGCGCGTCGGGTGGCGCCGTCTGCGGCTCGACGCAGAGCGCGTCCTCGGGCTCCGTGTAGATCACCCAGGCCGGGCAGTCCGACTCGACCGACAGCTCGAGAAACCCCGGCCAGCGGAGGAGCGGCGGCCGGCGCAGGTCGACGAAGCAGTCGTCCCACGGACCGGGCGGCGGCTCGACGCGCCGGTCGGTGGCGATCCCGTCGGCATCCCGGACGAGCATCGCCCCGGCGTCGAGGTCGAGCTCGACCTCGCCCGGGACGCCCTCGAGCCGTCGCAGGAACCACGGGTGCCAGCCGATCGAGGCCGGCATCGGCTCGTCGGCGTGGACCTCCAGACGACACGTCAGCGAGTCGGCCGACAGCTCGAAGCGCTGGACCGCCCGGCCGGCGAACGGCCAGTCGGATCCGAGGTCCGTGGCGATCGAACCGCTCTGACTCGACTCGCCACGGTCGGTCGAGCACGGTGCCATGGATGGCGTGTGGCGGCAGGGTCACCGGCAGCCCATGATCCCGCCCTTCGAAGGAAAACCGGCCATCACGGACCCGGCCGGCGTACGGCGCCATCGGGAACGAGCCCCACTGGATCGGCCCGTCGCCCACCGTGCGCAAGCAGCTCATGGCCGTCGATCACGGAGCGACGCGACGCGGCCACCGGTCGCCAGGTCGATGGGCTTCAACCGCGTCGCCCGGAGCATCGAGTCGCGGCGTCCGGGATCGGCGCCGCCGGCCGGCGGAGTCGCCGGGCATCCCCACCGTGACCGTCCCGCCGCCGGCCGCGGCGACGGCCGCGAGCGGCTTGGCCTTGGCCACCAGCTCGTTGACCGGCGGCGTCGTCCGGAAGATCTGCTGCTCGAACCCGGCGATGACCCCGCCGATCGTCTGGCCGGCCGATGCGCCCTTCTTGCGCGGCTTCCGGGGAGGCTCGTCGTTCGCCACGCTCGAAGTCTAGCGACGCGTCGGCGGCTGGCCGGGCCGGCGGAACCGCTAGCATCCGTGTCCACCGAAGGGAGATGACGATGGACCTGCTCCGCGGCAAGGTCGCGTTGGTCACCGGGGGTGCGGGCGCGATCGGCAGCGCGACTGCCCGCCGCTGCGCCGAGGAGGGGGCGCGCGTCGTGATCGCGGACCACGACGGGGCGCGTCTCGAGGCGGTGGCGACGGACCTGCGTGGCTCGGGACTCGACGTCGTGGCCATCCCGGTGGACGTCACCTCCGACGCGTCGGTTCGTGCGCTGGTCGACGCCGTCCGAGCATCGCATGGCCGGCTCGACGTCCTGTTCACGAGCGCCGGCGTGCTCGTGTCCGGGTCGGTGGTCGACACGTCGCTCGAGGACTGGGAGCGGACGCTCGCCGTCAACCTGACCGGCACGTTCCTGTGCGCGAAGTACGCGGTCCCGCTGATGCTGGCGGACGGTGGTGGGTCGATCGTCCTGATGAGCTCGACGGCCGGACTGGTCGCCGAGCCGGCCATTGCCGCCTATTGCGCGAGCAAGGGCGCGATCGTGATGCTCGGGCGGCAGATGGCGGTCGACTTCGCCCGCGACGGGATCCGCGTCAACGTGGTGTGCCCCGGCTGGATCGACACGCCGTTCAACGAGCCGGCCATCGAGCGGGCGGGCGGCCGCGACGCCTTGGCGCCGTTCATCGAGACGATGATCCCGATGGCCCGCCAGGGGCACCCGGACGAGGTGGCCGACGTGGTCGTCTTCCTGGCCTCGGACCAGTCCCGGCTGATGACGGGCTCGGTGGTCGTCGCCGATGGCGGGCTGACCGCGCAGTAACCGGGTGTCGTGGCTGGGCGCCAACCACGCGCGGCTGGCTTTTGGTGCCCGGCACCATTGTTCGCCGCGTCCTTCCACCGGTAGCGTCCGGCGCCAAGCGGCTCGTGGCCCGACGACATGCCCCAGGATCGCGACGTCGATCCATGTCGTCGATCGGTCCATGGCCCGGGAGGACGTGGATGAGCGACGTCGTCGCAGGCCCGGCGATCGGGACGCAGGCCTCCGGACAGATCTTCAGCCGCGAGTCGTCGGGCCTGGTCCGGGTCGGATCGCCGTGGCGGATGCTCCTGCTCAACGTCGCCAACGTGGGCGTCGTCTACATCATGTTCACGTACTGGACGTTCCCGGCGGTCTTCCCCCAGAGCAACCTGCTGCTGGCGATCCCGATCGCGGCCGCCCTGGCCCTGCCGTTCAACCTGCTGTACGGCATGTTCGCCTCGATCATGCCCCGGACCGGCAGCGAGTACGTCTTCCTGTCGCGCACGTTCCACCCGGCGATCGGGTTCATGGCCAGCTTCGCGGCCGCCATGAGCCAGGCGTTCTGGGTCGGGATCGGTGGCTACTGGATCGCCCAGTTCGTGCTCGGGCCGCTGTTCAGCTCGTACGGGCTGGCGAGCGGCAACCAGACGATCGCCGACATCGGCGCGTGGGCGAACGAGCCAACCACGTGGTTCCTGTTCGGGACGGTGTTCATCGTGCTGATGGCCGGCCTCAACATCCGCGGCCTGCGCGCCTACCTCCGCTTCCAGGACATCAACTGGATCGTCGGTGCGATCACCGGCATCCTGCTCCTGCTCGTCTTCTTCATGGCGACGACGACCGCGTTCCAGACCGGCTTCGACAAGTACGCGGCGGCGGCCGGGATCCCCGGCTACGAGCAGACGCTGACCCTGGCCAAGGACGGCGGCATGCCGACCGGGCTGTCGATCGTCGACACGCTGGGGATCATCCCGATCATCTGGCTGATCGCGTGGGCATCGACGTACCTGGGCGGGGAGGTCCGCACGCCCACCAAGACCCAGCTCCGTGCGACCGTCGGCGGGATGCTGCTGTACGCCGGGATCGCGCTGGTCCTGTTCTTCGCGATCTCGGGTCCGGTGACGGTCCAGTTCAACCAGGCCCTGACCTGGCTCAGCTACAACCCGCCGCCGGACACCACGGTCGAGGCCTACCCGGTGTTCATGCTGTACGCCGGCGTCCTGATCGACAACCTGCTCGTGTTCCTCGCGGTCGGCGCCGGGCTCGTCCTGTGGAGCTACTTCTGGCTGCCGTCGGCGATGCTCATCGCGACCCGCGCGATGTTCGCCTGGTCGTTCGACCGGCTCGTCCCCGAGAAGCTGTCCGAGGTCCATCCGAAGTACAACTCGCCGTGGGTCGCCGTCATCGTCGTGGCGGTGATCGCCGAGGCGTTCCTGTTCCTGTACCACATCGAGGTGTTCAAGTTCCTGACCCCGGCCCTCGCCTACTACTTCGTGTTCTGGACCGTGTCGCTGTGCGGCGTCGTCTTCCCGTATCCTCGCCCGGACGCGGCCGCTGCTCGAGGCGAGCCCGGTCAACTGGCGCATCGCGGGCATCCCGGTCATGTCGATCTGCGGCGTGTTCGGGCTCTTCTACTTCACCGTCGGGCTGTACTTCATGCTGACCAACGACCTGCTCTTCCTCAACAGCCCGCAGCAGCTGCTGACCACCGGGCTGCAGTTCGCGCATCCCGCTCGTGATCTTCATCGTGGCCCGCGCCTACCGACAGCGACAGGGCGTCCCGATCGACGCGGCGTTCCGCGAGATCCCGCCCGAGTGAGCCAGGCGACATCGGCTCGACGACCCCGGGCCGAGTCATGGCCGAGCTGACGATCTACTACGTCGCCGACATCCACGGGTCCGAGGTCTGCTTCCGGAAGTGGCTCAACGCCGCCGCGTTCTACGGTGCCGACGTGCTGGTCATCGGTGGCGACCTCACCGGCAAGACGTTGCTGCCGATCTATCCCGCCGGCGGGTCGGTGGAGGGCTGGCGGGCGACATGGAAGGAGCGGGAGCAGCGCCTCGAGACCCGGCGTGAGGTGGACGAGCTCATCCGGGTCGCGCGCAACGAAGGGACCTACGGCTTCGTCACCACGCCCGAGGAGGTCGCCGAGATCCGGGGCTCGATCGAGCGTGAGCGCGAGACGTTCGCGAGGCTCAAGGTGACCGCGCTGGAGGAGTGGCTGGCGCTCGCCGACGAACGCCTCGCCGGCCGATCGACGCAGGCGTTCGTGATGGCCGGCAACGACGACCCATCGCAGATCGACGCCGTGCTCGCGGCGTCGCGCACGCTGCGCGACGTGCAGGGCGCCACGACCGAGCTCGCACCCGGCATCTGGATGGCGTCGCGCGGCGAGTCCACGCCGACGCCCTGGAATACCCCGCGCGAGCTGTCCGAAGCCGACCTCGGCGACCGTGTCCGGGACGTGGTCGACGAGCTCCCGGCCGGCGGCACGACGATCTGGAACCTGCACATGCCGCCGTATGACACCCGGATCGATCGGGCGCCCCGGCTCGGCCCCGGGCTGGCCGTCCAGTACGACGGCTCGGGCGAGCCCGAGATGATCCCGGTGGGCAGCCACGCCATCCGCGACCTCATCGCCGAGCGACAGCCGTCGATCGCCCTGCATGGCCACATCCACGAGGGTCGCGGCCGGTACAGGATCGGCGCGACCCAGGGCTTCAACCCGGGCAGCCAGTACCAGGACGGCGTGCTGTCGGGGCTGCTCCTGCGCGTCTCTGCCAAGCAGGGCCTGCGCCACGTCGTGTTCACCGCCGGATGACCGGAGTTGCACCCGACCCGATCGACGAGGCCAGGCGGATCCTGACCGCCGCCCGGGCAGCGAGCGTGCCGCTCCGGGCGATGGGCGGGGTCGGCATCGCCCTCGTCTGCCCGACCGTCCATCGGCTCGCGCCGCCGCGGTTCTACCACGACATCGACCTCGCAGCACCGAGCGGGACGCCCGCCGTCGGTGACGTCCTCCTCGGGCTCGGCTACGACCCCGCTCGCCGGTTCAACACGCTCAACGGCGCCGAGCGGCTGCTGTTCCACGACCCGGATGGCCGCCGGATCGACGTCTTCATCGGAACCCTGCGGATGTGCCACACGTTGTCGTTGCGTGGCGCCTTCACCGAGCCGTCGTGGTCGCTGCCGCCGGCCGACCTCGTCCTCACCAAGCTGCAGATCGTCGAGCTGACGGAGCGCGACGGCCAGGACCTGCTCGCGCTGTTCGCGGACTTCGAGCTCACCGGAACCGACCCCGCAGGCATCGCCGTCGACCGTGTGCGACGCGTGTGCGCCGAGGACTGGGGCTGGTGGCGGACGGTCGACGACAACCTCGGCAGGCTCTCCGAGCTGTGGCGGGACCAGCGGGCAACCGCCGACGATGCCCTCAGCGGCGTGCTCGACCTGGCGTCGGGGCGGGCAACGGCGCTTCGTGACGAGCTGGCGACCGCATCGAAGTCGGTCGGCTGGCGGGTCAGGGCGATGATCGGGCCGAGGCGGCGCTGGTACGACCTTCCCGAGGAGGTTCGGGCGCCGCCGGTGCGCTGACCGGCGCGTCGGCGAGCAGGTCCAGGATCCGCAGGGCGAGGGTCAGGTCGAAGACCGTTCGCGGGTCGCCGAGATCGGCGCCGAGGAGCTCCTCGATGCGATGAACGCGGTAGACGACCGTGTTGACGTGGATGAAGCAGCGGGCCGCGACCCGCCGCTGGACGCGATCCTCGTCGAGGTACGCCCGGAGCGTCGCGACCAGCTCGCCAGCCGTGGGCCCGATCGTGCTCGAGCAGCGGCGCGAGCGCGCGGGTGGCGAACGCCTCCAGGTCGTCGCGCGAGCTGGCTCGCAGCAGGAGCCCGTACGGGCCGAGCTCGCCGGCCGACACGATCGAACCATCGCGGCCGAGCTTGATCATCAGCTCCACCGCGTCGCGCGCCAGGCGGAACGACGTCGCGTAGTCGTCCGGCCGGGTGCAGCGGTTGCCGATGCCGATCGTCACCGAACCGACGTTGACCGCCCCCTCGAGACATGCCTTGACGTCCTCGGCCAAGGCCCGCGGCTCGCGCGACGCGACCCGCCCGGCGGCGGCCAGGACCACGATCGAGCCGAGGTGCTGGACGACGAGCCCGCGCGGCGAATGGGCAAGGAGTCGTTCGCGCGCCTGCTGGAGCGCCCGACGAAGACGATCGTGGTCTGCGTCGGCATCGGACGGCCCGTCGCCCTCGCCGGCGACATCGATGACCAGCACGTCCCGCGGCTCGCTCAAGTCGTAGCCGAGCCGTGCCGCCCGGGCGCCGATGACCTCCTCGCTGGCGTACGAGCCGGTCAGCAGCTCGGTCGCCGCTTCGCCGCGCAGCCGCTCCTCGACCTCCGCCGCCGCGCGCTCCTTGGCGAACTCGAGCGCAACGCCCGTGGTGGCGACGTCGACCAGCGCGCGGTCGATCGGCCCGAGGTCCTCGTCCGACGACAGCAACAGGTGCCCGACCACGTCGTTGCCGACCCGCACGGCGATGCTGAACGCCTCCGGCTCGGGCGTGTCGCGGCCGTCCTGGTTGCGATCGGCGACGAGCCGGCGCCACTCGTCGCCACCGTCGGGTGCGGCGCCGGCAATGAGCCGATGGAGGTGGTCCTGGATGACGACCCGGCGACCGAGGTGCTCGGCCAGCACGGTCGCGATCCCCCGCGGGCCGGCGCCGAGGAGGACCTGCTCGGCGAGACGCTGCTGGACCTGGAGCGAGCGGGTGATCTCGCGATTGGTCTCGGCCAGGGCTCGCCCGAGGCTGACCTCGTTCTCGTACCGACGCGCGTGGTCGATGGCGATGGCGGCATGCCCGGCGAATGCGGCGAGGAGGTCGGCGGCGCCGGGCGGGAAGCTGCGCTGGCCGGCCCGGGCATGCACGTTGATCGCGCCGATCGCGCCGCCCTTGATGAGCAGCGGCACGCACAGGACGGCCCCGAAGTCGTATTCGTCCAGCGCCCTGGCACGATGCTCGTAGGTCCCGTAGTCCGCGACCTCGATCGTCCGGCGGGCGAGGATCGCGCGCGAGGAGACGCCCTCGCCGAACCGCAGCTCGAAGCCCATCATCTCCGGCGGGAAGTTCGACAGGGCGACGACGCGGAGCACGTCGCGCTCGCGGTCCCACAGGAGCATGTCGCCGCTGTCGGCGCCGAGCAGCGTCGTGGCGTCGCCGATGATCGACGACAGGACGGTATCGAGGTCGAGCAATTCAGCCACCCGACGGGCGGTCGCCAACAGCTGGTCGAGCTGCGCCGTCCGATGGGCCTGGTCGCGAACCAGCGCCGCCCGCACGAGGTCGAGCGTGACCGCCTCGAGTCGCGCGATCGCGAGGTCGTCGAGCCCCGCCCGGGCGACGAGCACGCACGCCACCCGGGTGTCGTCGAGCTGGTAGCGGAAGCCAGTCCAGGCGAGCCCCGGCGTGCCCGGAACGGTCGCGATCCGTCCATCGGCGGACTCGGCGGCCAGCCGCCAGGCATCCTCGAGAGCGGCAGGCCCGGGCTCGGCGTCGTGACGGACGCGTTCGGGTCGACCGGACAGGAGCGTGCCGACGACCGCAGGGCAGCCCGCCACCTCGCGGGCGCGCGACAGGGCTTCGTCGAGGGCCGCGTCGAAACCGTCGGACCGAGGCGCGCCGGCCGCGTCGGCGACCGCGATCGAGGCCGCGGGATGGCTCATCGGTCAGGCCTGCTCATGCATCCGTTCCCATCGGGCAGCTCCCCGGGCTGGCCGAATGATAGCGGCCGCGACGTCCGCGGCGTTGTGTTTTGGCGCCAACGATGTGGAGTATGTTTTGTGGGTTGTCGCCATGCGGGTCGCGACCGGTGGCTGGTAGCGTCTGCACGGACCCCCAAGCACCCTCGAGGAGCAGCGCGTGACGTCGTCCCCGGATGTCCTCGTCATCGGCGGCGGGATCGTCGGCGCCGCGACCGCGTATCACCTGGCCCGGCGCGGGGCATCGGTCGTCCTGCTCGAGGCCGAGCGTCTCGCGTTCGGCGCGACGGGTCGCAACCTCGGCTACATCTGGCTCCACACGCGGCGGCGCGGTCCGGAGCTCGATCTCGTGATGCCGGCGCGCGACACGCTCGAGAGCCTGCCCGAGGAGCTCGGGGCGGACTTCGGGCTGCGGACCAACGGCGGGCTGATCTACTTCACGACCGAGGACCAGGCCGTCGTCATGCGCGAGTTCGTCGAGCGGCGCACGGCGGACGGCGTCCCGATGCGGCTGCTCGACGGCGACGAGGCGCGCGAGATCGCGCCGATCCTGCCCGACAGCGTGATCGGCGCGACGTTCTGCCCGCTCGACGCACAGGTCGACCCCACGCGCTATGTCGGTGCGTTCGGGGCCGCCGCGCAACGTGCCGGCGCCCGGATCCTGGAGGGAACCGCAGCCCGGACGATCGAGACCGACGGCGGACGCGTCACGCGCGTCCAGACCGACATCGGCCCCATCTCGGCCGGTCACGTCGTGCTCGCCGCCGGAGCGTGGAGCCCGTACCTCGCTGCCCAGCTCGGCATCGAGGTGCCGATCGCGCCGATGCGCCTCCAGATCGTCCAGACGGAGCCGATGGCGCCGCGGCTCGACGTCGTGCTGTATGGACCGGCGGCGGTGAAGCAGTACGCGATCTTCCGCGAGCTACCGACCTACCGGCCCGAGCCGTTCGAGACGGCCCTCGAGGACCGGCTCGGGCCTCGCGCTCCTCGAATCGGCCTGCCAGAAGGCCGACGGCTCGTACCTGCTCGGGATCGCCATGGACTTCCCGGGCTTCGACTGGAAGCCCGACCTCGCGGGCGTCTCGCTCATCAGCGAAGGCATGGCCGAGGCGCTGCCCGAGCTGCGCGCGTCCCGGTTCGCACGCGCCTGGGCCGGCGTCCTGCCGCTGACCTCGGACAGCCTGCCGATCATCGACCGCCTGCCCGGGTTCGACGACGTCATCCTCGCGTCGGGGCACGTCTTCGGCAACGGCGCGGGCCCGACGACCGGGCGCCTGGTGGCCGACCTCGTGTGCGGCGGCGAGCCGGTCATCGATCCGGCGCCGTTCCGATTCGATCGCCCGACGCTCACGCCGGTCGAAGCCGGGAGCACGTGGTAGCGATGGACGACGCCGTGGATCGCCGGATCGCGTTCATCAACCCATTCGGGACGGCCGCGTTCGACGCGATCATCGAGGAGACGCTCGTCCCGTACGCCGCCCGCGGCACGTCGGTCGACGTCATCCATCTCGAGGGCGTGCCGGCCAACATCGACTACTACTACCCGAAGCACCTCATGGAGCTGGCGATCTTCGACGAGGTCCGCCGGCTGGAGGAGAGCGGCTACGACGCGGTCGTCGTCGGCTGCTGCTACGACCCCGGCGTCCGGGTGGCCCGCGAGCTGGTCGACATCCCGGTGGTCGGGCCGCTCGAGGCGGCGATGAACCATGCGTCGTACTTCGGGCATTCGTTCACGGTCGTCACCGACCACGCCAAGGCCCGGCCGTGGCTGGAGGACCTGGTCCGGATCCACGGCGCCGGCAACTGTCGCGGGGTTCGCTTCATCGACTGGTACGTGACCGACATGATCGAGGACACGACCGCGGTCGCCGACGACGCCGCGGCCGCCTGCCTCACCGCGCTCAAGGAGGACCAGGCCGAGGTCGTCATCCTCGGCTGCACGATCATCGGCGGCTGTCTCGAGCGCGAGATCATGACCACCGGCCGGCACGGCGACCTGCCGATCCTCAACCCGAACCTGCTCGCGCTCAAGGCGGCCGAGACGCTGGCCGACCTGTACCGCAAGGGCAAGTACACGATCAGCCGGGTCGGGCTGTACCAGCGGCACGAGCAGCATGACCCCGCCGAGGCCGAGGAGGTCCGGCGGCGCTGGCATCTCGCCGATCGCGGGGCGGTGGAGACCCCTCGGTGACGGTCGACGTCGCCTCGGTCGCGGAGATCGCCGGGCGGGTCGTGCGCGACTACCTCGCGGTCGCCACCGGGCGAGCGGTTCGCGATCGTCGTCGACGACCGCACCGACGCCGAGATCCCGGCCGAGCTGGCGCGCGCGGCGCGGGATGCCGGCGGCGACCCGATCGTGATCACCTTCCCGCCGCGTGCGCGCAGTGGCGCCGAGCCGCCCGCGCCCGCGGCCGCCGCGATGGCCGCCGCCGACGTCGTGCTGTGCGCCGCCAGCACGTCCCTCTACCACACGACGGCCAAGGCGGCGGCGCAGCGGGCGGGTGCCCGTGGCGTGTTCAACGCCCCGTACCGGGCCGATGCCTGGCGGACCGGGGCGATGACCGCGGACTTCTTCGCGATCCGCCGCCGGGCCGAGGCGCTGGCCGCCCTGTGGCGACGAACGAGCGAGGTCCGGGTCACCTCCCCGGCGGGCACGGACCTGCGGGCAACGGTGGCCGGGCGCGAGCCGATGGCCTGGCTGACCGGGATCTGCCGCAACGCCGGGGAGGTCTCGGCGCTGCCCGGCGGCGAGGTGTCGCTGCCGCCGATCGAGGGGACCTCCGAGGGGATCGTCGTGTGGGAGCGGGTCGCGTCCGATCTCGGCGCGCTCGACGAGCCCGTCCGGATCACGGTCCGCGGCGGTCGCGCGCAGGGATCGACGGCGGGTCGTCCGCGCTCCGGCTGCGGGCGATCGTCGATTCGGTCGTGGACGCCGACAACATCGGCGAGATCGGGATCGGGCTCAACCCCGCGGCGCGGATCGGCGACGAGATCACCGAGGCGAAGAAGGCGTTCGGCACCGTCCACATCGCCCTCGGCGATTCGGCCAACGAGTACGGCGGCCTGGTCGAATGCGACGTCCACCTCGACGGGCTGGTCATGGCGCCGACCGTCGAGTTCGACGGCGTGGCGGTCGTCGTCGACGGGCGGCACGTCTACGAGGTGCCCGCATGACCGCGACCGGAGAGGCGGCGGCCGCCGCGGCCTCGTCGCCGTCCGGAGCGGGCGACGCGATCGGCCCGTCCGTGACCGTCCCCTACCCCGGCCCGCAGCGCCCGCAGGATCATCGAGCGGATGCGGGCGGTCGAGGGCGCCGGTCCGCGGACCGGCGGCGACGACGCGCCGCTCGTGGTCGACTCGGCGAACGGCTCGACGCTGACCGACCCGGACGGCAACCGGTTCGTCGACCTGGCTGGCAGCTTCGCCGCGGCCACGATCGGGCATGCGCACCCCGCGGTCGTCGCCGCGGTGCGCGACCAGGTCGGGCGGCTCAGCCACGTCTCGTCGGCGTCGATGAGCGAGCCGCGCGTCGCGTTCGAGGAGGCGCTCGTCGAGATCGCGCCGGCCGGGCTGGATCGCGTGCTGCTCGGGCTGAGCGGCTCGGACGCCAACGACACGGCCATTCGGCTGGCACGCTCGGCGACCGGCCGGCGCGAGGTGATCGCCTTCTCGGGCGGCTACTTCGGCCGTGGCGGTGGCGTCATCGGGCTCAACGGCAAGGCCCGCTTCCGCGAGACGGTCGGGATCGAAGCCGATGCGCACTTCCTGCCCTATCCCGATCCGTACCGCTGGCCGCTCGGGCGCGACGCGGATGCCGGCGCCGGCGCGCTCGCGCTCGTGCGCCACGCGCTGGAGGACCCGGCTTCGGGCGTCGGCCCGGTCGCGGCCGTCGTCGTCGAGCCGGTCCAGGGCAACGGCGGGGTGGTCGTGCCACCGGACGGCGTTCCTCGCCGGACTGCGCGAGCTGTGCGACGACCACGGCGCGGTCCTCGATCTTCGACGAGATCCAGTGCGGCTTCGGGCGGACCGGCCGGACCTGGGCCGCGGAGCACTGGGGCGTCGTGCCCGACCTGATGACCGTCGGCAAGGGCATCGGCGGCGGGCTGGCGGTGTCGGCGGTCGTCGGCCGCGCGGCGTTCATGGGTCATTGGCCGCCGGGAGCCCACACCTCGACGTTCATGGGCGACGCGGTCAACCTGGCCGCCGGGTCGGCCGCGATCGGCGTGCTGCGCGACGAGCGGCTGGCGGAGCGGTCGGCGACGCTCGGCGCCCGGGCGCTCGATCGGCTCCGGTCGGCGCTCGCCGGCGAGCCGGGCGTCGGCGAGATCCGCGGCCTTGGGCTGTTCATCGGCATCGAGCTGGTGACCGACGGCGACACGCGCGAGCCCGACCCCGGCCGGACGGCGCGGATCCGTCGCGCCGCGTTCGAGCGCGGCGTGGTGCTCGGCAGCGGCGGGACGGCACGAGCAGGTGATCAAGCTCTGCCCGCCGCTGACCATCGACGAGGGCCTCCTCGACACGGCCCTCGACCTGACCATCGACACCATCCGAGGAACTCGATGACCGACACGACCCAGGCCGTCATCAGCGTCGCCAACTACATCGGTGGCGAGTGGTCGCCGGCGACATCGGGCGAGACGTTCGAGAGCCGCGACCCGTCGACCGGCGAGCTGGTCGCGGTGGCCCCCCGCTCCGGGGTCGAGGACGTCGAGCGCGCGATCGCCGCCGCCCGGGCGACCTTCGACGACGGCGCCTGGCCCGCCACGTCAGGCCGGGACCGCGCGGCGATCCTGTTCGAGCTCGCACAGCTGCTCCGGGAGGAGGCCGACACGCTCGCCCGGCTGGTCGCGATCGAGATGGGCAAGCCCATCCGCTACGTCCGCGAGCGCGAGATCGAGCCCGCGATCGATCGCATCCTGTTCTACGCCAGCGCCGCCCGGATGATCCGCGGCGAGGTCACGGCATCGGCACCGACGCATCTCCTCAACTTCATCCTCAAGGAGCCGGTCGGCGTGTGCGCGCTGATCACGCCGTGGAACGACCCGGTGGACCTGCCGCTGCGCAAGATCGGCGCGGCGATCGCGACCGGTTGCACGTTCGTGCTCAAGCCGGCCAGCGACGCCCCGGCGTCATCGATGGCGATCTTCGGCCTGCTCGACCGGATCCCCGGTTTGCCGAAGGGCGTCGCCAACGGGGTCGTCGGCGCTGGAGACGTGGTCGGCGAGGCGCTGGCGACCGATCCGCGGGTCGACAAGATCAGCTTCACCGGCAGCAGCGACGTCGGGCGGCGCCTGATGGAGCTCGGTGCCCGGTCGTTCAAGCGGGTGTCGATCGAGGCCGGCGGCAAGGCGCCGGTGATCGTCTTCCCCGACGCCAACCTCGACAAGGCGATGGACGCGGTGGCGGTCGGGATCTTCCTGTACGCGGGTCAGTCATGCACCGCCGGCTCGCGGCTCCTCCTCGAGCGGTCGATCCACGACCGGTTCGTCGAGGGCCTGATCGAGCGCGCCGAAGCGACTCCAGGTCGGCTCGCCGCTCGACCCCGCGACGCAGCTCGGGCCGATGGTCTCGCGCCGCCAGCTCGATCGGGTGCTCGGCTACGTCGAGCGCGGTCGGGCGGAAGGGGCGCGGCTCGTCCTCGGCGGAGAGCAGCTCGGCGGGGAGTGGGCGTCCGGCTTCTGGATGGCACCGACGATCTTCGACGACGTTGCCCCGACGATGGCGATCGCGCGCGAGGAGATCTTCGGGCCGGTCCTGTCGGTGATCCCGTTCGACACCGAGGCGGAGGCGCTGGCGCTCGCCAACGACAACGAGTTCGGGCTGGGCAGCGCGGTGTGGACGAGCGACCTCGACCGGGCGATCCGCGTCGCGCGCCGGCTGCGGGTCGGCGACGTGTGGGTCAACACCCACTACGTCCGCCTGGCCGAGAGCCCGTTCGGCGGCGTCAAGCAGAGCGGCATTGGACGCGAGCTCGGGATGGAGGGGCTCGAGGCGTACCTGGAGTCGAAGCGGGTGTGCATCGACAGCTCGCCGACGTTCCACATCCGCTGACGTGCCGCCGCGTCGGGTTCGCCACGAGTCGCCCGACGCGGGCGCCGGACCGCTCGTCACGTTCCAGTTCGACGGCCGCGAGGTCACGGGCGTCGAAGGCGAGCCATTGGCCGCCGCGCTGCTGGCCGCGAACCGGCCGATCCTGTCGCGGAGCTTCCGCTTCCACCGTCCCCGCGGGCTGATGTGCTCGACCGGCCAGTGCGGCTGGTGCGAGTGCGAGGTCGATGGCGTGCCGAGCGTCCGGTCGTGCCGGGTGCCGGTCCGCGAAGGCCTCGTGGCCCGGGGCGAGCACGCCATCCCGACGGTCGACTTCGACCTGCTGTCGCTGGTCGGCCTCGTGTCGCGCTGGATCCCGCCGACGTTCTACCACCACCGGTTCCTGCGGCCGCGCCGGCTGCGCAAGCCATTTCTCGACGTCCTCCGCTGGTTCGGCGGCCGTGGGCGGCTGGACCTGGGCGGGCACGGGTCGGAACGGGGCGGCCGGACGCCCATCCGCGGCCGGGAGACGCGCCGGGTCGAGACCGACGTCCTGGTGGTCGGGGGCGGGCGGGCAGGGTTGCTGGCGGCGCTGGGGGCGGCCGAGACAGGTGCCCGGGTCGTGCTGCTCGAGGCCGACGCGACGATCGGCGGCGGCTGGCGGACGGAGCGCGGCCGGTATCACGGCGGGGTATCGCTCGGGCAGCTCGACGAGGACGCGCGCGCCTCCGGCATCGAGATCCTGACCGGGGTCCAGGCCGTCGGCTGGTACGACGGCCTCGTCACGGCCATCGCCGCGGACGCGCACCTCGAGATCGCGGCCCGCGGCGTCATCGCGGCGACCGGCTCCTACGAGCGGGTGCCGCTCGTCCCCGGCGCGGACCGGCCGGGCGTCATGGCGGCGCGGATGGTCATCGGGCTGTGCGAGCGCTACGGGATCCTGCCCGGCGATCGCGTCCTGCTGATCGGATCGGGGCAGGAGCTGGGCACGGCCGGCGAGCTGGTGGCCGGCGCCGGTGCGGCGGAGCTGATCGGCCCGGTCGACACCGACGCCCTCGTCGGGATCCGCGGCCGGGACCGGGTGATCGGCGCCGACGTGCGGCTCGGTGGTCGGCGGCAGCACATCGCGCGCGGACGCTGTCGTATTCGGCGACCGGAGCCCGAACCTCGACCTCGTCCTCGCCGCCGGCGCGGTCGTCGAGTGGCAGGGCGACACGCTCGTGCCGGTGGCCGACGCGGCCGGCCGGACGACGGTTGCCTCGCTCACGGTGGTCGGATCCGCAGCCGGGCGACCGATCACGGACGCGACGGCCGCCGATGCGGCTCGATCGGCGGGCCAGGTCGCGGGCCGAGCGGCGACGGGACGCAAGACCCCTGCGGCGCCGAGGGCGGCCGGGCGACCCCCGGTGGCCAGGCGTGCGGGGCCGCCCGCCATCCCGCGGGGCGCGATCAGCTGCTTCTGCGAGGACGTCCGTGCCTGGGAGATCCGGGCGGAGCAGGCCGCGGGCTACACCGACCCCGAGCTGGTCAAGCGCCGGACCGGCGCGCTGACCGGACCGTGCCAGGGCAAGCTCTGCCTCCAGTCGTTCGCCTGCCTCACGAGGTCGGCGTCGGACGCACCCGTCTCGCTGCCGACCGGCGCGGCCGCCACTCCGGCCGATCCGTCTCGGCGACCTCGTCGCGGCACCGGCGGATCCTTCCCCGCCCGTCGAGCGATGACACGGTCAGGGACGATCGCGCGGCTCCTCCACGCCGGCGACCTGCCGCCGACGGCGGACGTCGTCGTCGTCGGGGCCGGGATCGCCGGTCTCGCCTTCGCCCGCGAGCTGGCGGGGCGCGGCGTCGGCGACGTGGTCGTGCTGGATCGCGGCTACCCGGGCGGCGGTGCGACCGGCCGGAACGTCGCCCGCCTCCGGGCGATGCAGCTGACCGAGGAGCTGACCCACGTCGCCCGCGCCTGCCAGGCGAAGTACGACCGGATGGGCGAGGAGCTCGGGTTCAACGTGCTGTTCTACCGGCTCGGCTACGCGTGGGTCCTGTACGAGGCCGACGAGGTCGAGCGGATGCGCACGATCGTCGAGATGCACCACCGGATCGGCGTCGCGAGCCGCCTGTTGTCGCCCGACGACACCCTCCGGCGGCTGCCGATCCTGACCGGCGGCGAGCCGGTCGCCGGGGCCGTCGTCCACGACGACGACGCGATCGTCCACCACGACGCGGTCGTCTGGGCGCACCTCGAGCACCTGGCCGGGACGAGCGTCCGGGTCGTGCCGAACACCACGGTCCAGGCGATCGTCCGCGACGACCGGGGCGTGGTGGCGGTCGACACCGACCGCGGGCGGATCGGGACGCGGAACGTGCTCAACGCGACCGACGGCTGGTCGACCGAGCTCAACGCGCTGGCCGGCGTCTCCGCCCCGAACCGGCCGGTCCGCCGCGAGGTGCTGGTGACCGCGCCGCTCCGCCGCACGATCGAGGCGGCGGTCACGTTCTACCGCCCGACCGAGGGCTGGTTCAACCAGACGCTCCGGGGCGAGATCGTGATGGGCGTCGTCGACCCGGACGAACCGGCCGGCGTGAACCAGGCTTCGTCGTGGGCGTTCCTCCGCCGGACCGCGACGCTCATGACGCGCAAGGCGCCAGCCCTCGCCGACGTGGCGGTCATCCGCCAATGGGGCGGGATGTACGACGTGTCGCCCGACCACCAGCCGCTCGTCGGTCCGACCGCCCAGCTCGAAGGCTGGTGGCAGGCGAACGGCTGGAGCGGCCGGGGAATGCTGCTCGCCCCGTACCTGACGGAGCTGCTCGCCGAGCGGTTCGTGACGGGCGTGTCGCCGGACCGGCTGGCGATGTTCGATCCGGACCGGTTCGACCCCGACGCGCAGGGCGAGACGTCGACCGCCGACTACTACGCGCGCTACGCCACGCCGTCGGCGGGTCAGGCACCGACGGCTAGAGCAGCTCCCCGTGGGCCGAGCCGGTCGGCTCGCCCTCGCGCGGCCGCGGCTCCTCGCCGGGAGCGTAGACGGGCTTGGCACCGTTGCCGGCCGGGTCGCCGGCCTCGAGCACGGGGAGTGACGGCGACGAGGTCCCCTCGATCGCGCCGACGCCGAACGGGACCCACTTCGAGGGGTCCTGGAGCCGGTGCGCCTCGGTGTTGCCGCGCGTGTGGATCTCGTCGAAGCCCTTCGGCTCGATCCACATCCGCTCGCCCTCGAGCAGGCCGAGGACGCCGGACTGGCCCGGCTCCGGGCGTTCGTGCTGGCAGTACTGGCAGCTCGCCTGGTCGTGCTTCTGGTACGTCTCGGGCTCCTCGTAGGTCGTGATGTAGCCCTCGTAGTTGCGGAGCACGACCTTGTGGTCGCTGTAGCTGATCAGGTAGTTGGGCATGACCGGGATCTTGCCGCCGCCACCGGGTGCGTCGATCACGAACGTCGGCACCGCGTAGCCGGAGGTGTGGCCGCGCAGGCCCTCCATGATCTCGAGGCCCTTGCCGACCGGCGTCCGGAAATGACCCGAGCCCTCGACGAGGTCGCACTGGTAGAGGTAGTACGGCCGGATCCGGTTGGCCACCAGCTGGTGGACGAGCGCGCGCTGGATGTGGACGCAGTCGTTGATCCCGGCGAGGAGCACGCTCTGGTTGCCGACCGGCAGGCCGGCGCGGGTCAGCTTGTCGACCGCGCGGCTGACCTCGGGCGTGATCTCCTGCGGGTGGTTGAAGTGCAGGTTGATCCACAGCGGGTGGTACTTCTCGAGCACCTCGCACAGCTCGTCGTCGATCCGCTGCGGAGGAACACCGGCACGCGGCTGCCGATCCGGATGATCTCGATGTGCGGGATCTCGCGCAGCCCGCGCAGGATCTTCTCGAACAGCTTCGGGGCCAGGGTCAGGCCGTCGCCGCCGGAGATGAGCACGTCGCGGACCTGTGGCGTGCGGCGCAGGTACTCCAGCTGGGCCTCGTGGTCGCGGCTGTTGAAGTTCTGGGTCGGGTCGCCGACGATCCGCGACCGCGTGCAGTAGCGGCAGTAGCTGGCGCACTGGGTGGTGACCAGCATCAGCACGCGATCCGGGTAGCGATGGACGAGTCCGGGCACCGGTGAGTGGCGGTCCTCGGCGAGCGAGTCCTCCATCATCGCGGTGAATGCCTGGTGCTCCCGGCCGCTGGGGATGACCTGGCGACGGATCGGGTCGTTGGGATCCTTCGGGTCGATCAGGCTGATGAAGTACGGCGTGATGTCGACCCGGAACTTGTCCGGCGCCGACAAACCGTCACGCTCGTCGTCGGTCAGCTCGAGGACCTGCTCGATCTCCGCGAGGTCGTTCACCCGATGGCTGAGCTGCCAGCGCCAGTCGTTCCACTGGGCGTCGGGCACGTCCTCCCAGATCGGGGCGCGACGGCTGACCGCGGGATTCCCGTCCGGGCCGACCGCCCGGGCCGGATCGGCCAGATTGACGAACGGCAGGTCCGCCGCGGCGCGAGCGGCGTCCTGGTGGGCGACCGCGGTCTTGATCTCGTGGGCGTCCAACGCGGCGAGCCTCCGGGTTCGGGCGTCGGTCGGTCTGGCCGGCCGACGCATAAAGTCTATGCAGTCTGCATGTCCCGGCATAGTAGCGCCACCGCGTCACGGGGGTCTACTGGCCCGATGGTCCCCGCTCGATCGTGCCCGCTCCGCCGGTCAGCGGCCGTCCGGGTCGGCCTGCGGCCTGAGCGCGGCAGCGGCCGGGATCGACCCCACGTGCCCATCGACGATCCAGTCCGCGGCGATGCGCCCGAGAGCGGGTGACGACTGGAGCCCCGACCCGCCGGCACCCGCAACGATCACCACCGACGCGCGGTCGACGCTCGGGCCGACCACCGGCCGGCCATCCGGCCGCATCGGGTAGATGCCGGCCCACACGTCCCCGAGACGCATGTCCTCGAGGCCCGGCAGCCGGTGGGCGAGGCGTTCCGCCACGAGCTCGACGTACTCGCCGGCGGTGTCGCGCTGGACGGCGTCGGGATCCACGATGTCGTGGATGACCTCCTCGGTGTGCAGCCCGGCGACGAGCCGGCCCGGCCCGTCGTCGCGGAAATACGCACCGAACCCGCCGGACGACGGCACGTAGTCCATGACCGACGGCATGACGTAACCGAGCGGCTCGGCCAGGTGCGCGATCAGCGCCTGGTGCCGCTGCGGCAGGATCGTGACCGGCGCGCCAAGGATGTCGCCGACGCGCCCGGCCCAGCCGCCGGCGGCATTGACGACGATGTCGCACTCCAGGTCGCCGCGGTTCGTCCGGAGCCGGTTCCGATCGCCGGGGAGCGGATCGCAGCCGACGAGCTCGGTGCCCTGCAGGACGCGACCACCGCGCTCGCTGACCGCGGCCGCGAGCGCCTGGCAGTAGGCGTGGCCGTCGATGTAGCCGTCGCTCGGACCGAACAGGCCGCCGGCCAGGTCGTCGGTCCGGAGGTCCGGGACCACCACGCCCAGCTCGTCCCGCTCGAGCACGCGGCAGTCGAGCACGCCGAGCGTCCGCTGCACCTCGACACTCCGTGCGAACGCCGCCATGTCGGCGTCCTCGTGCCCGAGGCGCAGGTACCCATTGCGGGTGACGACGAGCGCGCCCGCACGCTCCAGCTCACTGAAGAAACGCATGCTCTCGACTCGGATCTCGATCGCGAGCGGGTCGAGGTACTGGGTTTCGATGATCCCGACCGACAGCCCGGACGACGCGCCGGCCACGTTGTCGCGCTCGATCACGGTCACGTCGGTGACGCCGCGGTCGGTCAGGTGCCAGGCGGTGCACAGGCCGAGGGCGCCGGCCCCGACGACGACCACCGACGGCGTCCGGCTCATCGTTCGGCGTCGCCCGACCGGGCTATTCCCCGATCACCGCCCAGAGCAGGCCCATCATGATGAAGAAGCCGCTGAACAGGGCGACCAGCCCGATCCCGCCGTACGGCGAGTTGGCGCCGGTGTGCGGCACGAGCTGGAGCCCGATCCCGAACACGACCGCCCAGCCGATGAACAGGAACGTGAACAGGAACTTGGCGTTCGGGTTGGTGATCGCCCTGAGCCCAGCGCGACGGGCCCTCGGAGGTCATCGCCGACTTGAGGATGATCCCGATCATCAGGATCACGGCGATGGCCGAGATGCCGAACGGGATGGGCTGCTGGAAGGCGATCAGGAACAGCTGCACGCCGCGATGCTAGCAGATGGCCGGAGGCCCGAATGGCGTGCCGCGGGTACGATGGGCCGGCCCGCCATCCGACCCCGCGCCCGAGGCGAACCACTGCCGTGAGCCCCTTCGATCGACTTGGGCGCTTCGTCGCGCGCCGAGCCTGGTGGGTGGTCGGGGCGTGGGTCGCGCTGCTGCTCCTCGCCGTGCCGTTCGCCCCACGGGTGCCGGGCGCGCTGAGTGCCGGCGGGTTCATCCTCGACGACCTCGAGTCGGCCCGCGCCAAGACGCTGCTCGAGACGGAGCTCGGCGCGCCGCCGTCGGCGCTGGTGGTCGTGTTCAGCAGCCCGGCCCTCGAGGCCGGCACGCCCGCGTTCGAGACCGCAGCCGCGGCCGCGATGCAGGACATCCCCGCCGCGCCGCACGTGGCCCGCGTCGTGTCGCACACCCTGGCGCCGGGCCAGGTGTCGCGCGACCGCCACACGGCCTACGACATCGTCTTCCTCGACCTGTCGCCCGACGACTCCCCCGACGCGCTGCCGATCCTGCGCGAGCGACTCCGCCCGGCGCCGGGTCTCGACGTGGCGCTGGCCGGCGGGCCCGCCTTCTACGGCGACGTCCAGACCGTGAGCGAGGCCGACCTCCAGCGGAGCGAGCTGATCTCGTTGCCGCTCGCCGCGCTGGCCTTGATCGTGGTCTTCGGGTCGGTGGTGGCGGCCGGCGTGCCGCTCGCCGTGGGCGGGGCGGCCGTCGTCGTCGCCCTGGCCGGCATCTTCCTCGCCGCGTCGGTCAGCCCGATGAGCATCTTCGTGCTCAACCTCGCGACCCTCCTCGGCCTGGGCCTCGGCGTCGACTACTCGCTGCTGCTGACGAGCCGGTTCCGCGAGGAGCTCGCGCTCCGGCCGGAGGGACCGGACCGGGTGTCGGAGGCGGTCCGGGTGACGGTCGCCACGGCCGGCCGGGCGGTCTTCTTCAGCGGGCTGACCGTGCTCCTCGGGCTGCTCGGGCTGGTCCTCTTCGAGTTCATGATCCTGCGCTCGGTCGGGATTGCCGGCGCGATCGTGGTCGGGCTTGCCGTCGCTTCGGCGCTGACGCTCCTGCCGGCGATCCTGACGATCCTCGGACCGCGCGTCGATCGCCTCGCGCTGCGCCGGTCGTCGGCGCCCGGCGGAACCGACGGGACGGGCGGGACGGACGGTGCCTGGGCCCGCCTCGCGCGGCGGGTCATGCGCCACCCGGTCGCCGTGCTCATCCCGACCCTGCTCTTCCTGCTCGTGCTCGGCTCGCCGTTCCTGCACGTCCGGTTCAACGCCCCGGACGCGTCGATCCTGCCGCCGGCCGTCGCCTCGCGCGCGGCCTTCGACCGGCTCCAGGCCGAGTTCGGCGAGGGCGAGTTCGCGCCGATCGTGGTCGCCATCCGGACCGACGGCCCGGCGACTGATGCGGCCAACCTGGCGGCCCTGTACGACTGGTCGCGGCGCCTCGCGGCGGACCCGCGCGTCGCGCGCGTGGACAGCCTGGTCGACGTCGACCAGCGACTGAGCCTGGAGCAGTACGCCCTGCTCTACGCCGACCCGAACGGGCCGCGCGACCGCTACGTGCAGACCGCGCTGGCCGCCACCACCCGCGGCGACCTGACGGCGTTCACGCTGACCACCCGCTATGGCCCGAACCGCGACGAGGGACGCGCGCTGGTCGCCGACCTCCGAACGCCGGGTGGGCCGCTCGCCGCGCCGGCCGGGATGACGGCGCTGGTCGGGGGCGGCGCCGCCGACGTGGCCGACGTGGTCGATCGCGTGCGGGCCGACTTCCCGCGAACCGCGCTGTTCATCATCGTCTCGACCTACCTCGTCCTGTTCGTCCTCCTCCGCTCGGTCGTGCTGCCGGCCAAGGCGCTGGTGATGAACACGCTGTCGATCGTGGCCAGCTTCGGTGCGCTGGTCTGGATCTTCCAGGACGGCAACCTGTCGGGCGTGCTCGGCTTCCAGCCGCTCGGGTTCGTCGAGACGACGCAGCCGGTGATCCTGTTCTGCGTGCTGTTCGGGCTGTCGATGGACTACGAGGTCTTCCTGCTGACCCGGATGAAGGAGGTCTGGGATCGCACCGGCGACAACGTCGAGGCGGTCGCCGGCGGGATGGAGCGGAGCGGCCGGATCGTCACGTCGGCGGCGCTCATCGTCGTCGTCGTGGCCGCTTCGTTCGCGTTCGCCGACATCGTGCTGATCAAGGCGCTCGGGATCGGCATGGCGATCGCGGTCGCGCTCGATGCCACGGTCATCCGCGCCCTCCTCGTGCCGGCCACGATGCGGCTCCTCGGGCGCTGGAACTGGTGGATGCCGAAGACCCTCGAGCGGCTGTTCGCCGGCCGCCTCCCGGCGTCGGACGCCGAGGTCGAGGCGGCGGTTCGATGAGGCGACGTCGGCTGGTCCCGGTCCTCTCCTCTTCGTCGCGGCGGCACTGGTCACGGCCGCGTGCAGCGGACCCGGCGGCGCGCCGATCCTGGCCAACCCGACCGCGGTCGCGGCCCTCGCTCCCGCCGCCGACGCAGCCGCCGGTCGCCGCCACGGATCCACTCCCCGTGGTCCTGCCGCGTGACGATGCCGCGCACGACCGGCTGACCGAGTGGTGGTACTACACCGGCCACCTGCGCGATGCGACCGGCGGCCGCTACGGCTTCGAGTTCGTGGTCTTCCGCGCCGAGCGCGGTCGCTTCCCGACGTCCTGGGCCTCGCACCTCGCGATCACCGACGAGGACGGCGACCGGTTCCTGTACGGCCAGCGGGTGGAGGTCGGTCCCGGCGTCGACCGCCTGGCGAGCGCCGCCGTGGCCGCCGGCAGCCCGCCGGCGCCGGCCGGCTTCGACCTCGCGCTGACCGGCGTGGACGTCGCTGCCCCAACCGCGACGGCGCGTCCCGCCTGGTCGATGGCAGGCTCGGGCGGCACCGACACGCTGGTGGCCGCCTTCGCTCCCGACGAGGCAGCCCTGGCCGGTTCGCCGGGCGGCCTCGGGCTCGACCTCCGCCTGGAGGCCATCAAACCCGCGGCGCTCCACGACCACGACGGCTGGATCGACTTCGGGCCTGCGGGCGGCTCGTACTACTACTCGCGGACCGCGATGGCCGCGACCGGGACGCTCACCCTCGACGGGCGCCGGCTCGCCGTGGACGGTGCCGCCTGGTTCGACCACCAGTGGGGCGACTTCATCTCGGTCGGTGGCGGCGGCTGGGACTGGTTCGCGGTCAACCTCGACGACGGGACCGACCTGACGCTGTCGCTCGTCCGCGACGCCGACGGCACGTACCCGCTCATCTACGGCACCGTCGTCGCCCCCGACGGAACCGTCCGCCATCTCGACCGTGACGCGTTCGAGGTCGAGGTCACCGACCGATGGACGAGCCCGGCGACCGGCGCCGACTACCCGGCGGCGTGGACGATCCGGATCCCGGGCGACGACCTCGTGATCCGCCTGCATCCGACCGTCGCCGCGCAGGAGCTCGACACGCGCGCGACGACCGGCGTCGTGTACTGGGAGGGATCGCAGGTGGTCGAGGCGACCCGGGCCGGGAACGCCCTCGGCGGTCAGGGCTACGTCGAACTCACCGGGTACGCGGGCGCCGGCGCGGGGAGCTGACGCCGGGACGCCGCGTCGTCGTCAGCCAGTCGAGCGGACGGCCTCCATCGACAGCAGCCAGCCCGAGACGATCGTGACGGCGTAGGTCACGCACCAGATGCAGATTGCCTCGATCACGACCAGCTCGAGGTACGTCAGATAGGCGACGGCCGCCACGCCGACCACACCCAGGACGTAGACCATGTGGAGGGCTCGGCGATCTGCGCGGCGCCACCAGGCTGCGGCGCCGATGGTCAGCACGAGCGAGAACCCCAGCCCGAGTAGCGCCACGGGCAGGCCGGCCACCGTCGCGTACTCGCTGGACGCCACGGTGTCGCAACCACGGATCGGGCCGCACGCCGGCGCCTCGCCGAGCCAGCGCGACGGCAAGCAGGTATGCCGGCGATCGCGAGCCCGGTCGCGGCAGAGGACCGTGAGCGTCGCCCCGCGCCGCCCACGCTCGACGACTGCGCGCACCTAGGAACCCGCGGCCGCGGCCGCGGATCAGCGCCGCGAGCTCGGCAGCGCCGCGGAGGCCGACGATCGTCTGGCCATCGAGGATCATCGTCGGCGTCGCGGCCACGCCGGCCTCAACAGCCCTGCTGGTCTCGGCGCGGACGGCCGCCTGCTCGGTCCCAGTCGCGAGGCAGGCCTTCCAGGCCGTCAGATCGAGGCCGGCCGAGCCGGCCAGCGCCCGGAGTCGGGCTGCCTCGAACGCACCCTGGTTCTCGCCGGACTGGTTCGCGAACAGCCAGTCGTGGAATGGCCAGTACCGATCCTGGGCAGCGGCGCAGCGCGCCGCGGCGCCGGCCTCGACGGATTTATCGTAGGCGGCGGCGGCTCGCTCTCCCTGGAAGGCGGCGTCGTGGTTGACGATCCGAAGCGTCCCGGCCACCACGAAGTCGCGAACGAGCTCCGGTTCGACGACCCGGGCGAACTGCCCGCACGCGGGGCACTGGAAGTCCGACCACACCTCCAGCGTGACCGGCGCATCGGCCCGGCCCGAGCGAACGTCCCTCGGCCAGCGACGGTCGCGCGTGACTCGCGCGGGCTCGCGGGCGACCGGCGCGCCGCATCGGCGACGGCGGCTCCGCCCTGGAGCAGCGACCAGCCCGCCGATGAGGCCCGATGGCGGCGACCCCTGCCACGACGGTGAGCCATAGCAGCGGCGACCGTTGGCGTTGGCCCGGCCGTCGCGGGACGGTCGGGCCGCTCGGTTGCCGCTGTCGATCGGCGGCGCGGCGCGCCCGTCGGCTGCTCGGGTCGGTGTATCGGTCCTGGCGCTCACGTCCGCTCCTTCGATCGCCCGACGGGCGGCATCGTCGCGTCCACCCGGTCCGCGGGCGCCTGCCAGCATCGCCTGCCGAGCCCGCCCTGCGACGAGGGCCGGTTCGCCCGTTCTCATGGGGTCCGCTCCGGCCCCCGCGCAGCACGACTGATGAGACTGTGTCTCAACTATGCTACCCTCCGGTCGATGGGCGACCCGACACCGATCATCAGCGCGCTCGACCACGCCGGCTACCGGCTGACCGAGCCGCGCCGCTCGCTGGCCGCCGTGATCGCCGACCAGCCGGGGCACTTCACCGCGGCCGAGCTGGTCGCCGCGGCCCGGCGGCGGCGGCTCGGTGTCGGGCGCGCGACCGTGTTCCGGACGCTGGAGGTGCTCGAGGAGCTCGGCGCCGTCGAGCGGCTCGACCTGCCGAACGGCGAGCACGCCTACGTCGGCTGCGAGCCGGCGCACCACCACCACGTGGTCTGCTCCCGCTGCGGGCGCACGAGCGAGATCGACGACGCCGGCCTGCGCTCGGTCGTCCGCGACGTCGCGCAGCAGACCGGCTATCGGGTCGACGAGCACCGGCTCGAGCTGTTCGGGCTGTGCCCGGCCTGCCTCGCGGCGGATCGGAGCCGAGCACGGAGGCGAGCGGTGCCGCTGACCGCGCTGCTCGTCTCGGCGGCGGCGTTCATCTCGGCGTTCGCCGGCGGGATGCTCGCGCTGCGCGCCGTGCGCCAGGTCGGGATGATCATCGCGCTCGGCGCCGGGATCCGGATCGGGGCCGCCTTCTTCGACCTGATCCCGGAGGCGACGGAGCTGCTCGGTGGCGCGCTCGACCAGGTCATGCTCGCGACCGCGTTCGGCTTCCTGGCCTTCTACGTGATCGAGAAGCTGACCGCCGTCCACGTCGGGCACGAGGCGGCCGCCGAGCTCGACCACGGCGACGCGGCAGCATCGCCACGTCGGGGTCATCGGCGCGACCGGGATGAGCATCCACAGCTTCCTCGACGGGGTTGCCCTGGCGACCGGCCTCGTCGTCGGTGGCGGGCTCGGCCTGGTCATCGCCGTCGTGGTCGTCGTCCACCGCTTCAGCGACGGCATCTCGGTCGTCAGCCTGCTGGCCGCCAGCCGCGTCCCGCGCAACGAGGCGCTGCGCTGGGTTGCCGTCGTCGCGATCGCGCCGGTCCTGGGCGTCGCGCTCGGCCTGATCGTCGCTATCCCGGAGGAGGTCCTGGGCGTCCTGCTGGCGATCTTCGCCGGGTTCTTCCTGTACGTCGGCGCGGCCGAGCTGCTGCCCGAGGCGCACCGCTCGGATCGGTCGCGCTGGGTCGTCGTGGCCACGCTCGGCGGTGTGGTCGCGATCTATGCCTTCTCGGTCTTCGCCGGCGCGATCGGCTGATCCCGGGTCGCTCGCCGGGTAGCCGCGGCCACGGCGCGGTCCAGCTCGGCTGCGGTTGGCATTCCCTCTCGCGCCCCGGCCCGTGTGACCGCGAACGACGCGGCGACCACCGCACGATGGGCCGCCTCGGCCAGGTCGAGGCCGGCCGCCAGCCCCGCGGCGAGCGCCCCGTTGAGCGCATCCCCCGCGCCGACCGTGTCGACCGCCTCGACCTTCGGCGCGGGGATCGCCCGCGCCCGCTTGCCGATCACGAGCAACGCCCCGCGACGCCCGAGGCTGACCAGCACGGCCCGCCCACCCGGCTCGGGCCCAAGCAGTCGTCGGGCTGCGGCCGAGGCCGGCCCGGGACCTGCCAGCGCCGCCAGCTCGCCCTCGTTCGGCGTCAGGACGTCCGCCAGGTTGAGCGTCGGGCGCTCGAGCCCGCCGGCCGGGGCCGGATTGAGGATCGTCGTGGCGCCGGCCAGCTTGGCCAGGCGGAGCGCTTCGTGCGCTGCCCCGGTCCGGACCTCGTGGCCGACCAGCACGACGTCGCCGGGGACCAGCCGCAGGCCCCGCAGCGCGGTACGGACCTGGACCGACGTCAGCCCGTGGTTCGCGCCGTCGGCCACCGCGATGCTGTTCTCACCGAGGGCGTCGACCTGATCAGGGCCACGCCGGTCGCCCGGCCGGACAGGGTCACCAGCCCATCGATGTTCACGCCGCCAGCCTCGAGCGCAGCGGCCGCATCCCGACCAAACGCGTCGTCACCGACCGCACCGATGAACGATCGTCGGCGCACCGAGCCGCGCCGCCGCGATCGCCTGGTTGCCGCCCTTGCCGCCGTGGTGCCGCGCGAACCGGCCGCCCACCACGGTCTCGCCGGGTCCCGGCAGCCGCTCGACGGCGACGACGAGGTCGACGTTGACGGACCCGACGACGATGACCCGGCCGCTCACGGTCGGGTCAGGAGCCGGTGATGAATTCGCCGCCGTCGACGCTGATGATGTCGCCGTTGATGAACTCCGTGCCGTCGCCCGACAGGGCGACGATCGCGTTGGCGACGTCCTGCGGCGTGGTCATCCGGCCCGTCGGGTTCCGCTTCATCGTGATGTCGATCATGGTCTGCGACTCGGGGATCTTGAGCAGCGCCGGGGTGATCGTGACGCCGGCCCGGATGCAGTTGGCGGTCGCCCCGATGCCCGACCGCGCGAGCTCCATGGCCAGCTGCCGAACGTGCGATTCGAGCGCGGCCTTGGCCGACGACACGACGCCATACGACGGAACGACGCGGGTCGAGCCCTCCGACGTCATCGCATAGATCTTCGAGCCCTGGCCCAGGAAGCCGCCGCGCCACAGGTCCTGGACCCAGTAGACCAGGCTGTTGGCCATGACGTCCTGGGTCATCTCCATCTTCTTGCGGTCGACGCCGGCCTTGGGGTCCTCGGTCAGGAACGGCACGAGCGAGCCGAAGGCGAGCGAGTGCATCACGACCCGGACGTAGGGTTCGCGGCCGGCGGCACGAGACTGCTCGAAGCGTTCGCGCAGGGCGGCCAGCGCGCCCGCCCGCTTCTCGTCGTCGGCCGCGTTCATGTTGATGTAGAGCGCCTCGGCTCCCGCGGCCTCGATGCCGGCCTTGACCTCCTCGACGTGGGCCAGCGCGGCGCGGAAGTCGAGGTGGATCCCGCAGATGTTGTAGCCGGCCTTCGCAAGCGCCAGCGCGGTCGCCTCGCCCATCCCGGACGATCCGCCGAGGATCAGCGCCCAGCGCTCGCGGTCGTCGGTCATTCGGCGTGCCTCCAAGTCGTCCACGTCATCGAATTGGGACCTCCGGAGTCTAGCAGCGGGTCTCGCCGCTTCAGCCGCGGAATGGATGCAGCCCTGCACGTCCGATCGCGTCGGCGAAGGCGTGACGAGCGCCGCAGCCCATGCTCTAATGATCCGGTCGTCACCACCTCGAGGGGACACCACCGATGGCCGATGCCAAGATCGCGATGCTGGGCAGGGTTCCCCTGTTCGCCAGCTGCCCGTCCAAGTCGATGGAGCTGATCGGGCAGCTCTCGGACGAGGTGGACGTCCCCGACGGCTACGTCCTGATGCGCCAGGGCGACCTGGGCCAGGAGTTCTTCCTGATCATCGACGGTCACGTCCGGATCGAGCGGAATGGGGAGACGGTCGCCACCCTCCACCGCGGCGACTTCCTGGGTGAGATCGCGCTGCTCGCCGAGGACCGCCGGACGGCGACGGCCACCACCGAGGGCCCGGCGAGGCTGCTCGTCATCGGCCGCGGGGCGTTCAAGTCGCTGCTCGACGTCTCACCGGACATCCGTGCATCGGTGATGACCGCGCTGGTCGCGCGGATCCGCCGGCTCGAGCCGGAAGCCGTCACCTGACCGACGCCGAGCGGCCCGGCTGAACGGGGCCAGGCGATGTCCGAGACGCTCGTCGTCCTGCTCATCCTGCCTGTCGGTCTGGTCGTTCCGCCGCCAGGAGATCTGAGGCCCACGCGGCGCCGGCAAGTGCCTAGACCACGCCCCGACGGCGCAGGTCCCGGATCTCGTCCTCGGCATAGCCCAGCTCGGCCAGGATCTCGTCGCCGTCCTGCCCGAGGACCGGCGGCGGCCGCCGGATCGAGGCGGGCGTGGCGGACAGCTCGAACGGGATGCCGACCTGCCGGATCGCGCCCCATGCCGGGTGCTCGAGCTCGACCGTCATCCCGAGCGCGCGCGCCTCGGGCGAGTCGAACGCCTCGACGATGTCGTTGATCGGGCCGCAGGGCACCTCCGCCGCTTCCAGGGTGGCCAGCCAGTGGGCCGTCGTGCCGGTGGCGAACCGATCGGCGAGGATCGGCCGGAGGGCCGCCGCGATGGTCCACGCGATCCCCGTTCGTCGCGAACCTGGGATCGTCGGCCAGCTCGGGGATCGCGAGCGCCTCGCACAGCCGGACCCATTGGCGGCTCGACCCGACCGCGATCGCGATCGCGCCATCGGCCGTGGCGAACGACTCGTACGGGACGATGCTCGGGTGGGCGTTGCCCGAGCCGCCCGGGCGCCGTGCCCGTGGCGAACGCGTTCTGTGCCTGGTTGACCAGGCTGGCCAGCGTCGCGCCGAGGATCGACACGTCGACCCGCTGGCCGCCGCCCGCTGCCCCGCCCCGGCCGCGCCGCGCCGCGGCCCACGAGCGCCGCCAGCACCCCGACCGCGCCGAGCATCCCGGTCACCACGTCGCTGATCGCGACCCCGACCTTGGTCGGCTCGCCGCCGTCCTCGTCGGTCGCGCCGGTGATCGACATCAGCCCGCTCGCGGCCTGGATGACGAAGTCGTAGCCCGGTCGCGAGGCGGCCGGCCCGCGCGTCCCGTAGCCGGAGATCGCCAGGTGGACGAGGCGCGGGTTGAGCCGCGCGAGCTCGTCGTCGTCGAAGCCGAGGCGGGCGAACCCACCGACCCGGAAGTTCTCGACGACGACGTCACCCGCGGCCAGCAGCCGGCGCAGGACGGCCTTCCCGTCGGGCGTCCGCAGGTCGAGGCGGAGGCTCCGCTTGTTCCGGTTGACCGCGAGGTAGTAGGCGGCGGTCCGGGCGCCGTCACCGCCCGCCGGCCCGATCCACGGCGGTCCCCAGCCGCGCGTCGCGTCGCCGTCGGGCGGCTCGACCTTGACGACGTCGGCGCCCAGGTCGCCGAGCAGCATCGTGCAGTACGGCCCGGCCAGCACGGTCGAGCAGTCGACGACGCGCAGGCCGGCGAGCGGACCGGGAGCGGATCGGTCGGGCATCGTCGGGCGATGGTAGCGGCGCGGGCAGCCGGTCGCGGCCCCGGACGCCCGCTTCGGGTCGTTGCGCTAGCATCGAATTCATGACCACCGATGCCGCGGGCCATCGCCCGACCCTGATGACCGTCCATGCCCACCCCGACGACGAGACGATCGGGACCGGCGGGACGATGGACAGAGCCGTGGCGGCCGGCCGGCGGGTCGTGCTCGTGACGGGCACGCGCGGTGAGCTGGGCGAGATCGTCGTGCCGGACATGGACACCCCGGACAACCACCGGAAGCTCGGCGAGATCCGTGCCGTCGAGCTCGAGCGCGCGATGGGCCGGCTCGGCGTCACCGAGTGGGAGAACCTCGGCTACCGCGACTCGGGGATGATGGACACCGAGGGCAACCACGACCCGCGCTGCTTCTGGCAGGCCGACCTCGACGAGGCGGCGGGCCGCCTGACCTGGTTCGTCCGCCAGTACCGGCCCGACGTGATCACGACCTACAACGCGTTCGGCGGGTACGGCCACCCTGACCACATCCGGACCCACGACGTCGCCGTCCGGGCGTTCGACCGGGCCGGCGACGCGGCCTGGTACCCCGAGCAGCTCGACGGGACGGGGCTCGAGCCGTGGACGCCGTCGAAGCTGTACGAGCAGGCGATGCCCGCCTCGTTCCGCCGGCTGATGGCCGAGCGGATGGAGGCGCTCGGCCTGCCGAACCGGTGGGCGGCGCCCGAGGATGCGACGCCGGAGCAGGTCGCCGAATACGAGGCGTTCGCGGCCAAGATGCTCGTCCCGGACGAGTCGATCACGACGAGGATCGACATCGGCGACGACGGCCTCGACGCCAAGTGGGCAGCCATCGGCGAGCACGTGACCCAGATCGGGCCGGACAGCCCGTTCATGGCCATCGGCCTCGAGGCGTGGCGCGAGTTCGGGCGGACCGAGACGTACATCCTGCGCGAGTCGCGGGTCGAGTCGTCGATCCCCGAGACCGACCTGTTCGCCGGGATCGTCTAGCGCCGCCGGCAGGCCACGATGGCGCTCACCACGGCAGCAGGCCCTTCGACGCGCTGAACACCTGGCCCATCACCACCCGCCCGTCGCCGGCGGGGTCGAGGAAGTTCGGCTGGGCCTTGTCGAGGATGATGTGCGGCCGCATCCGGACCTGGGCGAGCTCAGTGCCGCGGAAGGTCAGCTCGAGGGTGATCCCCTCCATCGTCGGCTCCGACCAGGTCTGGTCGAACACGAAGTTCCCGAGCGCGTACCAGATCGGCTTGCCCGCGTAGAGCTCCATCGCCGCCGCCCAGTGGGCGTGGTTGCCGATGACCATGTCGGCGCCGGCGTCGATGACCAGGTGCGCCAGCCGCTTCTGCGTCTCGAACGGGGTCGGGTCGTACTCGGTGCCCCAGTGCGGGAAGACGATGACGACGTCGGCGCCGGCCTTCCGCGCGGCGGCGACGTCCTCCCGGACCACCTTCCGCGTCAACGGCGCGCTGCCGACCTTCGTGGCGGTCGCGTGGTACGACCCGGCGATCGTGTCGTAGCCGAGGATCGCGACCTTCGTCCCGGCCGCCTCGAGGACGGCCGGCTTGCGGGCCGCGGCGAGGTTCTTGCCGGCCCCGCTCACCTTGATGCCGTAGTCCGTGACGTTCTCGATCGTCTGCAGCACACCGGTCGCGCCGAAGTCGCGGATGTGGTTGTTGGCCAGCGAGACGTAGTCGATGCCGGCGTCCGCCAGCCCGGCGACGAGCCGCGGATCGGCCGAGAAGACCGTCCTGCTTCGGTGCCAGCTGAAGTTGTCGGGCGCCGGGTTCTCGAAGTTGGCGATGGCGATGTCGGCGCCCTTGATCAGGTCGCGGAATGCCCCGGCGTTGCCGGTCCGCCGCGTGTACGGCGTGTCCCAGCCGAGCGGCGAGCAGTCCTTGCAGCGACCCGTGATCTCGGCCGTGCCGCCGTCGAACGGGAAGTCGGGACCCTTGCCCTTGACCCTGAGCGTCTCGTACACGCCGCGGTCGAGCATGATGTCGCCGCCGGCGAACAGCGTCCACGTCGCCGCCGGGTCGAACGCGGTGCCGGACGGCGCCGCCGGCAGCTGCGCGACGAGCGGCCAGTCGCCCAGGTCGCGAAGCCGGTCGACGCCGAACAGCTCGCGGTCGCCCCAGCCGAGCGCCCGGACGTCCGGCGCGACCGCGTCGGCGCGCACGAATGCCAGCCGGTCGCGATGCGCGGCGAGGTCCGTGCCGAGCGTCGCGCGATCCGGCGCGATGACGAGCCGCCGGTCATCCGCGGGGCGATCGATGCCGAGCGCGGCGAAGATGGCATCTGCCTCGCCGTCGACCAGCTCCAGCGCGGCGTAGCGCCCGCTCGATCCGTCGAGGACGTCGTTGACTTCGCGCTTCGTCGTCGACGTCGCGGTCGAGCGGAAGTTCGTGACCGGCACGATCGCGACGTCGCCGATCGGGCCCGGGGTCGCCGGAGGCGCGCTCGGCGTCGGAGCGGGCGTCGCGCCACCCGTGGACGGCTGCCCGGTGACGGCGGGTGTCCCAGTCGGGCCGGCGGCCACGGCCGATGGGCGGGCACTCGGCGAGGCAGATGGCGTCGGGCCGCCGCCCACCCCAAGCGCGACCGCCGAGACCACGGCGACCAGCGCGAGGAGGACGAGGCCGGCGGCGATCCCGATCGGTCGTTGGCTCACCGGCCGGAGTGTGACAGAGGTCGGCCGGAGGGGCCGGCGGCGACCGCCGGACAGAGGTACGCCCCGTCCGGGCGGGCGGACGGGGCGTCGGGGAATGCGGATTGATGGCGGACCCGACCGGATTCGAACCGGCGATCTCCAGCGTGACAGGCTGGCATGTTGGGCCGCTACACCACGGGTCCAGTTGCGGCGAGGGCGGAGCATAGCAGAGGCGCTGGGCCTTGTCGCCGGTCGCCGCCGGCCGCGACCCGGGTCAGTCGAGCGCCAGGCGCTCCAGCTCGTGCGAGAAGTGGACCGGCCCGCCGAAGGCCGAGCGGACCTCGGCGAGCGCCCGTTCCGTGGCGTCCGGCGCATCGAGCGTAGCCCGCTGGTGGACGAGGACCAGCCGGCCGACCCCGGCCTCGGCGGCCAGCCGCCCTACGTCGAGCGTCCCGGCCATCGAGGCACGAGTGGCCGGCGAGAGGCGCTCCTGGAGGTCGAGGCACTGCATCACCAGCGTGTCGGCGCCGCCGGCCAGCTCGAGCACGTCCCGGCACGGCGCGGTATCGCCGGTGATCACGATCGAGCCGGCGGCCGTGTCGAGCCGGTACGCCAGCGAGTCGAGCCACGGCTGGACGTGCTCGGCCCGCGCCGTCGTGACCCGCCAGCCGTCGCCCTCGACCACCGCGCCCGCCGCAAGGTCGTGCGCTCGCACCCGCGGCGGCCGGCGTGGCAGCGTGCCGCCCCGCTCGACGAACGCGGTCGTGCTGAGCGGATGGTTGACCCGGGCGATCCAGTCGTGGGCGAACGCCCCGGTCCGCCGGTCGAGCAGCCGGCGCGTCAGCGCGACGGTCGGCGGCGGACCGTAGACCGCGAGCTCGGCCTCGCCGCCGATCGACTGGTCCCAGCGGGTCAGCAGGAAGCACGGGTAGTCGACGTCATGGTCGAAGTGGTGGTGGGTGAAGAACAGGCGGTCGATGGCGGTCGGGTCGATCCCGAGCCGGGCCAGCTTGTAGGTGGTGGCCGGGCCGCAGTCGAACAGCAGCCGCTCGGTGCCCAGGTCGACCAGGTAGGCGCTGCCGAACCGCTCGGCGGACGGCACCGGCGTCCCGGACCCGACGATCGTGAGCGACAGCGTCACGGGCCCGGTCAGTAGATGTCGGGACGGCTGTGGACGGTGACCGGCACCTTCCGGAGCGCGGCCGCGTATTGCGCGATGAGCCCGCCGACCAGCTCGAGCACCCGGGCGCCCGTCTCGGCGGTCGCGGGCGTCGGGTCGCCGAGGAGGCCGTCGTCGGAGTGCTCCGTGCCGTCGAGGCCGAGGCTCGGGAAGTAGCCGCCGAACGGCTCGAAGCGGACCGAGATGGGCGTCTCGGCCGGCGCCATCTCGAGCTCGTCGACGCCCTCGAACAGGACCTTGTCGCGGCGCCCGACCCTCGCCCGGTCCATCCACACCAGCCGCTCGCTTCGTTCCGCCTCGATCGCGAGCATGACCGCCGTCTCGAGCTCCGAGGCATGCGCCAGCGGCCGGTTGCCGGCCGGCCGGACGAGCCCGACCTCGTCGAGGTGGGCGTGGACGATCTTGAACCAGTCGACGTGGCTGATCAGCGCTCCGGTCTCGTAGCGGATGCGCAGGCACAGGTCGTTGAGGATCGCCGAGTTCCGGCCGTGGCCGTTGATGATCAGGACGCGGTCGACGCCGTGGTGGATGAGGCTCTTGATCAGGTCGTCGACGACGGCGGCCACGGTCTCGCGTCGGAGCGACAGCGTGCCGGGGAAGGCCATCCACTGGCGCGAGAAGCCGACCGGGATGACCGGGGTCACGACGCAGTCGACCTCGCGCGCGACGCGCGCGGCCAGCCATTCCGCGGCGAGGTAGTCGAGGCCCATCGCCAGGTGCGGGCCGTGCTGCTCGGTCGCGCCGATCGGCAGCAGCGCCAGGTCCGTCCCCCGCAGGAGCTCGGCGGCGTCCGCGGACGTGACGTGGTCGAGTCTCGTCATCCGAATCCCCTTGCCGCGTGCTGCACCGGGGTACGGTAGCGCACGGCCACCGCACCGGGCCCCATCACGGCGGCGGCCTATACTGCCCGCCCATGAGCCGGATCGACCTGCGCAGCGACACGGTCACCCAGCCCACGCCCGCGATGCGCCGGGCGATGGCCGACGCGGACGTCGGCGACGACGTGTTCGGGGACGACCCGACCGTCAATGCGCTCGAGGAGCGCGCCGCCGAGCTGCTCGGCAAGGAAGCCGGCCTGTTCGTGGCCTCGGGCACGATGGGCAACCTCGTCGCCCAGATGGCGCACCTCAGCCGCGGCCAGGAGACGATCGCCGGTCGCGAGCACCACCTGGTCATCGACGAGGCGGCGGGTCATGCGGTCATCGTCGGGACGAGCATCCGCTCGCTCGAGGACCGACCCGACGGGACGGTCGACCCGGCCGAGATCGAGGCCGCCTTCCGCGACCCGAACGACCCGCACGAGGCGATCACCGGGCTGGTCACGATCGAGAACACGCACGCCCACTCGATGGGCCAGCCGCTGACCGCCGAGTACACCCGGCGGGTCGCCGCGATCGCGCACGACCGCGGGGTGCCGCTCCACCTCGACGGCGCGCGGTTCTGGAACGCCGTCGTGGCCCAGGGCGTCCGCCCGACGGACCTGGCCGATCCGGCCGACACCGTCACGTTCTGCCTGTCGAAGGGGCTCGCCTGCCCGGTCGGCTCGGTCGTCGTCGGCCGGCGCGACGTCATCTGGCGCGCCCGCCGGGCCCGCAAGATGGTCGGCGGCGGGATGCGCCAGGCGGGGATCCTCGCGGCGGCCGGGCTGGTCGCCCTGTCGGACGGGCCGGACGGCACGATCGAGCGCCTCGCCGAGGACCACGCCAACGCCCGGCGACTCGCGGAGGCGCTGGCGGGCATGCCGGGCATCGTCGCGGCAGGCGGGACCGCGCAGCCCGGGGACGGCCCGCTCGACCCGGATCGGGTGCGCACCAACTTCGTGCTGTTCCGCGTCGAGCGCGACCGGGCGGCGTTCCTGGCGGCACTCCGAGCACGCGACGTCGAGATGGTGGAATATCCCCACGGGCAGGTGCGTGCCGTGACCCACTACGGAGTGACGTCCGAGGACATCGACACGACCATCGTCGCGACCCGGGCGGCACTCGCCGAGACGAGTCCGGTACCCGTGGCATCCGCAGCGGTTCGCGCTCCCGCCTGACCCGGTCCGCCGACCGGCTCACCCACCGACCGCATGTCGCGCGCCGCCGCATGGCGCGCTGGAGGTTCCGCACCAGTGTTCGATCGTGGTCCTGCCGCGCCGCTCCCGCGTCCCGCTCCGGACGCGGCGCCCGGCGCCCTCGACGACCGGCTGTACGACCTCGTCGAGGAGCGCTTCGTCCGGCTGATCCGCGACAACCCGGTGCTCGCCACCGCGGTCGGCCTCCACGCCGACGACGACCTGCTGGGCGACGGCAGCCGCGAGCAGGTCCTGGCCGAGCTCGACGCTGACCGCATCCACCTCGCGGCCATCGAGGCGATCGACCCGAGCGGCCTGTCACCCACGGCCCGCTTCGAGCGGGACCTGGAGATCCACAACGTGCGCCGGGCCGTGTTCGACGCCGACGTCCTGCGCCTGTGGGAGCGCCGCTCGTTCGCCCTCGACACCATCGGCGACGGGCTGTTCCTGCTGTTCGCGCGCGACCACGCCCCGCTGGCCGAGCGGCTCGACGCGATCGCCGGCCGGCTGGAGGCCGCCGCCACGTACCTCGAGGAGGCCAAGTCGCGGGCGACCGTCCCGCAGGTCCGGCCGTGGCAGCGGATCGAGCTCGAGACCGCCGCGGACCTGCCGTCGTTCTTCGACGAGCTGGTCGCCGCCGGGCAGCCCGACCTCCCGGCAGCCGAGCAGCGCCGCCTCGAGCGCGCGAGCGAGTCGGCCAAGATCGCCGTCGAGCTGTACGCCGGCTGGCTCGAGACGACGCTCGAGGGCGGCACCGACGAGTGGGCGATCGGGCGCGAACGCCACGACGCGATGGTCGGCCTGCGCGCCTTCGACGGCCTCGACTCGGACGCGATCCTCGAGCTCGGCTGGGCCCGTCTCGCCGAGGAGCACGAGGGGCGTGCCGCCGCCGCCCGCGAGATCGATCCCGATGCCGACGAGATGACCGTCATCGCGCGAGTCAAGTCGGACCAGCCCGCCTCGTTCGACGAGGCCCTCGGCGCCTACCGCGAGGCGATGCTTCGCTCGCGCCGGCACATCATCGAGCGCGGCCTGATGACCGTCCCGGACGACGAGCGGATCGACGTCATCGCCACGCCCGAGTACCTGCGCAACGTCGTCCCGTTCGCCGCGTACTTCGAGCCGGCGACCTTCGATCCCGACCCGAAGGGCATCTACATCGTCACCCCGGCCGTGCATGACGACCCGAACGCCATGCGCGAGCACAACTACGCGTCGATCAGCAACACCAGCATCCACGAGGCCTACCCGGGCCACCATCTCCAGCTCGATGCCGCCCGGCGGAACGGGTCGCTCACCCGGATGCTGGCCGACGCGCCGGAGTTCACCGAGGGCTGGGGGATGTACTCCGAGCTGCTGATGCGCGAGCACGGCTTCGACGACGCCGCGCAATTCCGGCTGGTGATGCACACCGACGCGATCTGGCGGGCCTGCCGGATCATCCTCGACGTCCGGATGCACCGCGGTGAGCTGTCGATGCAGGAGGCGACCGACTTCCTGGTCGAGCACACCCGGTTCGAGCGGGCGAACGCCGCTGCCGAGGTCCAGTGGTACACCTACCGGCCGACCTATCCGCTGTCGTACCTGCTCGGCCGCACGCTGCTGCTCGGCCTTGCGGGCCGACGAGCAGCGCCGGCTGGGCGACGGCTTCAGCCTCAAGGCCTTCCACGACACGCTGCTGCGCAACGGATCGCTGCCGATCAGCTTCCACCGCCGGCTGCTGGCCAACGGGGCCTGACCGGCCCGTGCAGATCATCCCGGCGATCGACCTGGAGGCCGGCCGATCGCGCGTCGTCTACTGGCCCGGCGCCGGCGCGGGGATCGGGGCGCCGACCGACCGGCCGGAGCGGATCGCCGAGCGGTTCGTGGCCCTCGGCGCCCGCCTCGTCCACCTCGTCGACTTCGATGGCGCGCGGAGCGGCACGCCGGGGAATCTCGAGGCTGTCGGCGCGATCGCGGCCCGCATCGCCGTCCCGATCCAGGTCGCCGGCGGGATCGATTCGGCCGACGCCATCCGGCTGGCCTTCGCCGCGGGCGCGACGCGGGTCGTGCTGACCACCGCGATCGCCGACGATCCCGACGAGCTGCGGGCGTGCGTCGGCGTGGCCGGCGACTGGCTGGCGGTCGGGCTCGATCCTCGACCCGAGCGGCTGGCCGCCTTTCCCTGGCGCCGCGCCGCCCCGCCGACCGTCGAGGGGCTCGTCGACGAGCTGGTCGGTGCCGGCGTCGCCCGCTTCGTGCTGAGCCATGGCGGCACCGAGCCGGACCTCGCGCGCACCCGCGAGCTCGTTCGGTCGTACGATGCCGAGATCCTGGTGGCGGGCGGCGTCCATGACCTGGACGCGCTCCGCCGCCTGCGCGACACCGGCGTCGCCGGCGTCATCCTCGGGCAGGCCCTCCTGTCCGGGGCCATCGACTACCCAGCAGCCCTGGAGGCCGCCGCATGAACCGCGACACGACCGGAGCCGCCCGTGCCTGAGAACAAACGAGGCAAGCGCCAGCGTGGGTCGCAACGCCAACGGATCGACGAGCCGGCCGCCGGGCGGCGCTCAGCCGGTCCAGGGCGGGACGGTGACCAGCAGCATCCCCCGCCTTCCGTGGCTCATCGGCGGCGCGATCGTCCTGGCCGTGCTCATCGGCGGCTTCCTGCTGCTCCGGCCGGGTGGCTCGGGCACGGGGGCCGCGGTCCCGAGCGGCAGCGCGTCCGCGAAGCCCGGGGGCTCGGCCGGTGCCACCGCAGGCGCGGGCAGCTCGGCCGGCGCCTCGAGCGGCGGATCGCCCGCGGCCGGAACGTGCCCGACCAGCCAGCCGCCTCCCCTGCCGGCGGGCGAGACCCGCACCGTCACGATGACCACGCCGAAGGGCGACATGGTGCTCACGATCGAGGCCGACCTGTCGCCGATCGCGGCCGGCAACTTCGTCGCGCTCTCGTCGTGCGGCTTCTACGACGGCACGGTGTTCCACCGGACGCCCACGCTCCAGGACGGCACGCCGTTCGTCATCCAGGGCGGGGACGGCCAGTTCGGCAAGGTCGACTCGCTCGACCCCCAGCAGGTCGGGACCGGCGGTCCCGGCTACACGATCAAGGACGAGCCGGTGACGACGCCCTACAAGCGCGGAACGGTGGCGATGGCCCGGTCGGCCGCCCCGGACAGCGTCGGCTCGCAGTTCTTCATCGTGCTCGACGACAAGGATGGCGCGATCCTCGGGGGACCAGGCGCCAACAACTACCAGATCATCGGCAACGTGACGTCCGGGATGGACGTCGCCGACGCGATCTACACGGCATCCGGCGGCGCCGAGCTGCCCCCCAACCCGATCCCGATCACGACCGTGACGGTCGCCAACCCCTGATCCCCCACCGCACGAGAGGAGCCCACATCGTGACCAGCGCCACCATCGCCACCGACCTCGGCGACATCGAGGTCGACCTGTTCGACGAGAGCGCCCCCAAGGCAACGGCCAACTTCGTCAAGCTCGCCAACGACGGGTTCTACGACGACGTCGTGTTCCATCGCGTCATCCCGGGCTTCGTCGCCCAGGGCGGCGACGGGCAGTACGGCAAGAAGTCGTCCCTCGAGCGGGGCCGGGTCGGCACCGGCGGGCCGGGCTACAAGTTCGAGGACGAGCCGGTCAAGGGCGACTACGTCCGCGGTTCGCTGGCGATGGCCAACGCCGGCCCGAACACGAACGGATCGCAGTTCTTCATCTGCCACCAGGACCTGACCGGCAAGCTGCCCAAGAACTACACGTTGTTCGGGCAGGTGACCAGCGGCATGGACGTCGTCGACGCGATCGTCGGGGCTCCGCGGGACGGCAAGGACCTGCCCGATCAGCCGGTCGCGATGAAGTCGGTGACCATCCACGCGGCCGAAGGTTAAGGAATTTATATCCTCTGCCGTGTCAAAACCCTTGGAAAAGTGCCCCTGACGGGGTAGGATATCGGTGCTGCTCAGTCAGCGCTGCCCCAGCGGCAAGGTCATGGGTAGGTAGGGTCAGGGTAGTCGGTGCAGCCGACGTGATAGATGCCCTTGACGCGTGGCAGAAGCGTCCGCCTCGGCGGACTCCTTCACCGGGACAGCATCGAGGCCGGTTCCTTCGGGAGCCGGCCTCGGCTTTTGTGCGTCGATTTCTCGCCCGCGTTGAACGCCGCGCGCCGGCTCCTCGCCTCACCTGGTGCGGTTCGTGCTACTTGACGGTAGCGTGTTTCCGATGCAGACTACGTGCTAGCGGCAGGTAGCAAGTAACCTGCCCGGAACGGAGATGCACGATGGATGCGCTCAAGGACGGCGTTCGCGTCGGGATCCAGCCGGTATCGATCTTCCTGCGGGCCAGCGTGGTCCTCCTGACCCTGGCGACGGCCGGGGTCCACGCCTCGCTCGGCGGCCTCCTGTTCACGTTGAACGCCCTCGCCTACCTCGGGCTGGCGGTGGCGATGGTCCTCCCGGGCCCGTTCGCTCGCTATCGCTGGCTGGTGCGCCTCGCGCTGCTGGGGTTCGCGGCGGCAACCATCGGGGGCTGGCTGGCGTTCGGTGCCCGGTTCCCGCTCGCGTACGTCGACAAGGGCATCGAGGTCACGCTGATCGCGTTCCTGGCGATCGAGCTGTGGCTGTTCGACGGCGGTCCGCGCGGGATCGTTCGCGACGTGCGCGAGCTTGGCGCCGGCGTCGTCGCCCGGTTGCCGGGGCGGGCCGCACGGTGACCGGTCACGGGGCGCGACGGGCGGCGGGGCTGGCGACTCGTCGTGCTGCTCCTCGCCGCCTGCGCCGCGGCCGGATCGGCCGGGCCACCACCGACGGCCCCGCCCGGCGGGGCGCTGATCGTCGCCGACGACCTGGCCTTCTCGCCGCGAACGGTTGCCGTGGCCACGGGCACGCCGTTCGGGCTCGTGTTCGAGAACCGCGAGAGTGCGCCGCACAACGTCACGATCCTCGACGGCCGTGGGGTCGAGCTGTTCGTCGGCGAGGTTTTCGGCGGCCCGGGCTGGCGAACGTACGCGGTGCCGGCCCTGGCCGCCGGCGAGTATCGGCTTCCGCTGCGACGTCCACCCGACGATGACCGGAACGCTGGTCGCCGGGTGACCCGGGCCGTGCCGGCGCCTTCAGGACCACGGCCGTTCGCTGTGACCGCGGATCGACGTGTGCTAGTCTCTGGGCTCGTCGCACTGCGCGACGATGCTCCGCGTGGTCGACCCCCTTTTCGAACGGACCGTGCGATCTGCGAAATCCGCGTTCGGAAAGTGTTGGAGGTCCGCATGGCCACCGGTACTGTCAAGAAGGTCATCGCCGATCGCGGCTTTGGCTTCATCACCGCGGAGGATGAGAAGGACTACTTCTTCCACCGCGACGCCCTGGACTCGTCGCTCGACTTCGACCGCCTCATCGGCGGCGAGCGCGTCGAGTTCGAGATCGAGGCGAGCCCCAAGGGCCCGCGCGCTGCCAAGGTGCACGCCGCCTAGCAACGCAGCCGTCTCGCGAGCTCAAGCGGGCTCGCGAGACGCTTCGACCACTCCCAATCGATCGACCACCGCCACGCCGCATCTGCGGCTCATGCGGTGGTCGTTTTCGTTCCCCGCGGACTTCTTCTCCGCTCCATCCGTGCTCGACGGGTATGATCGGAGCCTCGCGCCTGTAGCTCAGTGGATAGAGCGTCGGCCTCCGGAGCCGAAGGTCGCAGGTTCGAATCCTGTCGGGCGCGCCAGTTCAACCTTTTCGGGCAGAGCCAGCGCCAGTCCGTGCGCGCAGGCCACCTGGGTCAGCCGGACACCCACGATCTCGGGGGCCAGCGACCGTCAGTGGTTCGTCGGCTGCGTGCCGGAGAGGATGCCTTCGGATGGCGTGGCCAGACCGAATACCTGATCCAGGAGCGTGGTGACGCACCAATCCACCCAGTCGTCGTGCGGCCAGCCGTACGTCCCGACGAGGAAGTGGTAGGCGTCCTCGCCAACGTAGAAGAGCAGCAGGTGCGCTGCTCTCTCCGGATCGAGCCCATCGCGCAGCGGTGCCTTCTTCCGAAGGATCTCGAGGATGACCCGGTAGCCATCGGCCCGCCAGGCCTCGGATTCCGCCATGACCCTGGCCAGGTCGGGATCGTCACTCGCCCGCGCCGCGAGATTGAGCGGGATCACCCTTGGCATGATCGAGCCGACACCGGTCACCAGGTGGCGAACCGCCTCGGCGATCCCCGAGGCATCGGTCATCGCCAGGTACCACGGCTGCTCCTCAGGAGGACGCGGGTCATCCCGGCCCATCACGGCGAAGTCGATGGCCCGCGCCAGCAGGGCGGGCTTTGTGTGGAACACGAAGTAGACCGTCTGGACGGCGACGCCGGCAGCCTCGGCGACCTGCGCCATCGTCGTGGCGGCATAGCCCTGGGTCGAGAACAGGCGGTGCGATGCCTCGACGATCTTCCAGTGGGTGGCGCGGGACCGCTCCCGTCGGGTCAGGCTGGCCATGCGGAACCTCTTGACATCCGTCGCGAAGGCGATACTATCCGACCTCTCACTAGAGTGCATACTAGTGATACCGCTAGTCACTGGGGAAGGGGCCTACGGATGATCAGCGTGGAGACACGGATCGAGATCGGGCGGCCGGCCGCCGACGTGTTCGCGTTCGTCAGCGACCAGACGAACGCGCCGCGCTGGCAGTCCGGGCTCGACGAGGTCCATCGCCTTACACCGGGTCCTATCCGGGTAGGGTCAGAGCACAGCTTCGTTCGCCGGTTCGCCGGTCGGCGGATCGAGTCGCGGAACAAGTTCGTCGCGTTCGAGCCCGGTCGCTTCGTCGCCTTCGACATCCCGCCCGGGGGCGGAGTGACCGGAGAGGCGTCGTACCTCGTCGAGCCGACCAGCGCCTCCACCAGCGCGTTGACCAGTCGCGTCCAACTCCGCTTCTCCGGACTGGGTCGGCTCATCGAGCCGTTCATGGGACGTGTGCTGCGCCGCGACGTCGAACGGGATGATCAGGTGCTAAGGGCCCTGCTGGAAGCGGAGGCGTAGGCCAGGACATGACCGGAGTTCGTGTGGATCGGGATCGCCCTGGGGCTGCGGACCCCGTGACCGCGACAGCGGCGGTCCCCGGTGTCGCGCGTGGTGCAGCGGTGGTGTGCTGGGTGTACGCGGCCGGATACGGGCTGCCCGCGTTGCCGATCGCGGCCTATGCACTCCGGGAACGGGAGCTGCCGTGGCTCGGCGACCTGTTCCCGATGTATGGCGGCCCGTGGTGGGGCCCGTTGAGTCCCGAGGCGTTCGCCGCGACACTCGTCGGATACGCGGGTGTCACCGCAGCGGTCGCGTGGGGCGGGTGGTTGATGTGGCGGGGACGCCGCTCTGGAGCCGTGCTTGCCGTCGCAATGATCCCGATCGAGGCAGTCTTCTGGTACGGCTACGCCCTGCCCATCCCGCCCGCCCTGGCGCTCCTGCGGGTCGGCCTGATCGCCGCAGCCTGGCCCCGCCTCCGCCGTTGATCGACCGGACGCGGAGCAGGTGCGTGTGCTGTCCACGACCGTCACGCCTGCCGCCTCGACGCAGCGAGGCTCAATACGACAGAGCATGGTTCGAGGAGAGGAGGTCCTTGCCACCGTGCAACTTCATCCCGAGGACGCCGTCGACTGAGGGTCGCCGCCCTCACCGTCGCTCGTCTGAGCCACCGGCGAGTTGCCCTGATCGGTCCGCTGAGCGGGCGGCCTGGACGGCCGTCCGCTCGGCCCGATCCACTCCCCACTCGAATAGGGCTTGCATCCGGCGATCAACGCGTGTAAAGTGAACCAGATGGTTCAGTATCCCGA
>CAVRKB010000010.1:0-508687 GCA_963721545.1 uncultured Chloroflexia bacterium | reverse complement strand
CCGACGAACCGACCCGCGCCGCCCTGACCGACGCGATGCTCCTCGGACCGCTCGACCGCATCGGTCGCGGCCGCCCTGGCAGCGCCGCTCGCCCGGCTCTGCGGTGCCTCGCTCTCGGCCCCGGATGCGCCGGCCCGGCTCGCGGTCCGCTCCTCCGCCGTCGCCGAGGATGGCGCCGGCGCGTCGTTCGCCGGCCTCCACGACACGGAGCTCGGGCTGGGCGCCGACGACGTCGCGCCGGCCGTGCTGCGCTGCTGGGCGTCGTTGTGGAGCGCTCGCGCGGTCGCCTATCGGGCTCGCCGGGGCCTGCCCGCGGACGGCGGCGCGATGGCCGTCGTGATCCAGGCGCTCGTCCCGGCCGAGGCCGCGGCGGTCGCGTTCACCCGCCACCCGGTCACCGGGCGGTCCGACCAGGTCCTGGTCAACGCGGTTCCAGGGCTCGGCGAGGCGATGGTGTCGGGCACGGTGACGCCCGACACGATCGTCGTCGACAAGGCCAGCGGCGCGGTCGTCGAGTTCACCCTCGGCGATGCCCCGACCGGGCGCGCGCTTCGCGACGACGTGCTCGACGAGCTCGTCCGCCTGTGCCTCGCCGTCGAGTCGGCCTTCGGCGCCGCCGTCGACATCGAGGCGGCCCATGCCCACGACGGCTGGTACCTCCTCCAGGCCCGCCCGATCACCACCTGAGGAACGCCCCGTGACCGACCCGGCCAGCCCGACGACCGCCACCGTTCCGCCCGACGACTTCCCCGTCGAGTGGGCCGAGCCGCGCGATGCGGAGCTGTCCTGGGAATGGGACGACATGCACATGCCGTACGCGCTGACGCCGATGGCCGCCGACTACATCCGGACCCTCGCGTCGGGCTTCGCCTACGCCTACCAGCGCCTCGAGATCCCGATCAACATCGTCGGCCGGGTCTGGAACGGCTATGCCTACTTCGCGCTGGACACCCGGGTGCCCGAAGCCGAGCAGCCGGCGATGTGGGACCGCCGGACCGAGCGCGCCCGGGCACGGATCCCGCTGACCGAGGCGTACTGGCGGGACGAGGCGGTGCCCGAGCTGCGCGGGCACTACGCCTGGATCGACGGGCTCGCCGTCGAGACGTTGCCGGGCGACGAGCTCGCGGAGCGATGGGACGAGGCGTGGACCCGGATCGGGCGCTGCTGGTCGATCCACTTCTACGCGATCCGCGGGCCGTACCAGGTGCTCGATGACCTCGCCGACCGCTACGAGGCCATCGTCCCGGACGCGCCGCCCGGGCAGGGGCTCGCGCTGATCTCCGGCGGCGTCCACGAGCTGCACGATGTCGAGCGCCGGCTCGAGTCGCTGGCGGCCCTCGTCGCGGCGACGCCGGCCCTGGCCGCGCGCATCGGCCAACCGCACCCGACCGTCGCCGAGCTGACGAGCCTGCCCGGCGGCGACGTCGTTCGCCACGGAGCTCGACGCCTTCCTCGTCGAGCACGGCCACCTTGGCCAGCCGTTCGACGACCTCGAGGTGCCGTCCTGGGCGGAGGAGCCCGATCAGCTGCTGGTCGAGCTCGCGAAGCGGGTCGCAGCACCCGCCGGCGGTCGGGGCCGAGGAGCGTCGCGAAGGGCTCGCGGCGAAGGCCGAGGCGCTCGCCGACGACGTTCGTGCGCGGCTGGCCGCCGACCCCGACGGCCCTCGCCTCGTTCGAGGCGCTGCTCGCCGACGCCCGCCAGATCGGGCCGCTGACCGAGACCCACAACTACTGGATCGACCGGATGGCCCAGGCGACCTTGCGCCGCTTCGTGTTCCGCGTCGCCGGACGGCTCGTCGCGGCGGGCGTCCTCGACGCGCCGGCCGACGTCCTGTACCTGCGCCGCGAGGAGGTGCCCGCCCTGCTGCGCCGGCCCGAGGACCGCCGCGACCTCGTGGCCGAACGACGAGCCGAGCACGCCCACTGGCGCACCGTCCGACCGCCGGCCAAGCTCGGTGCGCCGTCCGAGGACGACGGCGAGGGTGACCGCTTCGACGGCACCCGGGTCGCGTCCACCGGCCCGGACGAGGTGCGCGGGACGGGCGCCTCCGCGGGGGTCGTGCGCGGTCCCGCGCGGGTGATCCTCGACCAGGACGGCTTCGGGTCGGTCGAACCCGGCGACATCATCGTCTGCCCGTCGTCGAACCCGTCGTGGGTCGCGCTGTTCGCCATCGCCGGCGGCCTGATCACGAACACCGGCGGCGTGCTGTCGCATGCTGCCGTCGTCGCCCGCGAGTTCGGGCTCCCGGCCGTCGTCGGGACCGGCGACGCGACGACGCGGATCGCGAACGGGCGGATGGTCGAGCTCGACGGGAGCAGCGGGATCGTGCGCCTGCTGTGACCGCCACGCGGCCGGCGCGGCTGCTCGGTCCGGCGATGCTCGGGGTGGCCAGCGGGTCGGTGCTCGTGCCGCTCAACTCGACGATGCTCGCGGTCGCCCTGCCGAGCATCATGGACGAGTTCGCGATCGACGCGGTCACGGTGTCGTCGCTGGTCACGCTCTACCTCGGCGCGGTGACGATCGCCCTGCTCGCCAGCGGCAGCCTCGGCGACCGATACGGCCAGCGGCGGGTGTTCCTGATCGGCGTCCTCGCGTTCGCCGTGGCGTCGCTCCTCGCGGCGGTCGCCCCGAGCTTCGAGCTGCTGGCGGCCGCGCGGGTCTTCCAGGCGCTGAGCGGCGCGCTGATCTCGACGACCTCGATCGCCCTCGTCCGGGCGCTGGCGCCGGCCGATCGCCGGGGCGCGGCCTTCGGCCTGTTCGACATGCTGGTCTCGACGAGCGCGGCGATCGGGCCGTTCGTCGGCGGCCTGCTCGTCGGGGCGTTCGGATGGCGCTCGCTGTTCGTGATCGCCGTGCCGGTCGCCCTGTTCGCGGCCGTGTCGGTCGGGCTGGTCGATGCGGCCCGACGCCCACCCGGCGGCGTCCCGGCGACACGAACGGATCCGAGGGCAGCCGCCGCCGCCGCCCGCCGCCGGCCCGGGATCGACGTCCCGGGCCTCGCCCTGCTCGCCGCGCTCCTGATCGCGATCCTCGTCGCCATCCGCGGCCTGGCCGACGGGGGCGTGGCCCTTGCCGCGCTCGCGGCGGTGCCGATCCTCCTCGTGCTGTTCGTCCGCCTCGAGCTCGCCGCCGAGCGGCCGGCCGTCGACCCGCGCCTGTTTGCCAGCCGGCCGTTCACCGCGGCGGTGCTGGGCGTCCTCGGGACGACCGTCGTCCTCCACGCCGCGTTCATCCTCGTCCCGCTGCTGGTCGAGCGGCTGCAGGGCGGGACGGCCGAGACGGCCGGGCTGGTCCTGCTCGGGATCTCCGGGATGGGCGCGATCGCCGCGCCGTTCGGCGGCCGCCTGTCCGATCGCGTGGGACGGCGCCGGCCGGTCGTCGCGGGATCGCTGTGCCTGACGGCCGGGCTCGTCGCGCTCTGGCTGTTCGCGGCCGGCGCCACGCCGCTGGCGGTCGGCGCGATGCTCGGCGTGGTCGGGTTCGGGATGGGCTTCGCCGGGTCGCCGCGCCAGGCGGCCGCCATGGATTCGATCAGCGGCGACCGCGTCGGCATGGCCGCCGGCACGTACTACACGGGTCGCTACCTCGGCGGCGTGCTCGGGGCGAGCCTGGCCGGGGCCGTCCTGGGCACGACCGTCACCGCGGCGGGCGTGACCCTCGGCTTCGGGCTGCTCGTCCTCGTCGGGCTCGCCGTCGCGGCGGTCTCGCTGGGGCTGCCGGACCGCGTCGTCCGGCGTCCCGAGCCGGCCACCTGACCAGCTCCGCTCCGGTCCGCGTCACGTCGCGGACGCATCGGCTCGTCAGAGGACAAGACGCCGGGTGGTCAAGGCAGGCTGATCGACCACCCGGCGTCTTCCATGCCCGGCGCTTCGACCGTCCGGTAGACTCGCGCACGATCGCGCCGCCCATAGCCGCTTGAGGAGTCGACGCCCGAGTGCAAGCCACCCGGATCCGGCCTGACACCAGGCCGACGGACCTCCGCCGCCTCGTCGCGGCCGGGCTGTCCGCGCTGATCCCGGGACTCGGCCAGCTGTTCAACGGTCGCGGACGGCTGGCGGCGCTGTTCATGGTCCCGTCGCTCGTCCTCCTCGCGCTCGCGCTCATCCTCGTCCAGACCCAGTCCCCGGCCCGCCTCGCGGCCTGGGTCGTGTCGCCGTCCGTGCTCGGCACGCTGCTCGCCCTCAACGTCGTGCTCCTCGTCTGGCGCCTGCTGGCGGTCGGGCAGGCCTACCTCGACACGCGACGGACCGGGCCGACCGGCCGGCTCGGGCTCGTTCGGCATCGTCGCGATCGCGATCATCGTCGCGCTGCCGCACCTCGTCGTGTATCGCTACGGATCGATCCTCGGCGACACGTTCGACCGCGTCTTCAGCGGCGAGGTCCTCGGCGCGGGCCACGTCGCCGGCACGAGCCCGGGCCCGGTCGCCGCCGAGAACGAGCGGACCAACGTCCTGCTCGTGGGCGTGGACCGGCGTGGCAAGCGGACGACGACCCTGACCGACACGATGATGGTCGCCTCGCTCGACCCGGTCGGCCACACCGTCTCGATCGTGTCGATCCCGCGCGACCTGATCGACATCCCGCTGGGCAACGGCGACACGTACGGCCCCAAGCTCAACTCGCTGCTGCGCTACGCCGAGACGCACCCGGACGAGTTTCCGCAGGGCGGCATGCGCACGCTCGAGGACGCGATCGGGGCGCTGCTCGGCATCCCGATCCACTACTACGCGCGGGTCGACTTCGCCGGCTTCATCAAGATGGTCGATGCCGTGGGCGGCGTCGACGTCGAGGTGCCGCGCGCGTTCGAGGACCCGGGCTACGACGGCTACGGCGTCGGCGACCGCGGGTTCTCGGTCACGGCCGGCGAGCAGCATTTCGACGGCGCCACGGCGCTCGCCTATGCCCGCTCGCGCAAGGGCGCCGGCGAGAGCGACTTCACCCGGCAGGCCCGCCAGCAGCAGATCCTGATCGCGCTGCGCGACCAGGCGACGCGCGGCGGCAGCCTCCTGTTCGAGCTCCCGACGCTGCTCGACGCGGTCGGCGAGACGGTCCGCTCCGACATCCCGGTCGGCCGGCTGCCCGCGCTCGCCGCGATCATGGAGGAGGTCGGCCGGCGCGACGTCACGAGCGTCGTCATCCGCGCGCCGCTGGTCCACCCCAAGGCCACCCGCTACGGCGACTCGCAGGCGCCCGACCTGGCCCGGATCCTGGCGATGGCCGCCGCCCTCTTCTCCGATCCGGGGACGGCGCCCGAGCCGTGGCCGACGCCCAAGCCGACGAAGCCCCCGAAGGCGACCCCGACGCCGCGCTCCTGACGCGTGCTCGACGCGCGACGGCGAGCCGCCTGCCGGGCTAGAACCCGAGGTCGGCCAGCCGCTGGGCCATCCGGCGGGCGGCGCGGGCGCGATGCGAGATCGCGTGCTTCTCGGCCGGCGTCCACAGGCCCAGCGTCCGGCCACCGGGCGGCTCGGAGGCCGGCTCGAAGATCGGGTCGTAGCCGAACCCGCCGGTCCCGCGCGGCGCGGTCGCGATCCGGCCGCGGCAGGTCCCGCGAGCCGTCAGTGGTGCGACGCCGCCGCGCGGGCCGTCGCCACCCGGCAGCGCCAGCGCCAGCACGCACACGTAGCGCGCGCCGCGTCGCTCGGGCGGCAGCCCGTCGAGCGCGCGCGAGCAGCTTGGCGTTGTTCTCCTCGTCGGTGGCGTCCTCGCCGGCGTAGCGGCGGGTGCGGACGCCGGGCCCGCCGCCGAGCGCGTCGACCTCGAGGCCGGAGTCGTCGGCGAGCGTCGGCAGCCCGCTCGCGCGGAGCCCGAAGCGCGCCTTGATCGCGGCGTTCGTCTCGAACGTGGCCCCGTCCTCGACCGGGTCGCCCTCGATCCCGAGCTCGTCGAGCGACACGAGGTCGGTCCGCTCGAGCGACGAGCAGCTCGCGCAGCTCGCGCAGCTTGTGGGCCGAGCGGGTGGCGACGAGCAGGCGTCGCCGCATCAGCGCCGGACGGTGGCGAGCACCGCGGCCTGCGCCTCGAACAGCCGCGCCAGGCCGCCGTCGGCCAGGTCGAGCAGGCCGTCCGCCGCCGCCCGGTCGAACGGCTTGCCCTCGGCCGTGCCCTGGAGCTCGACGTAGGCGCCGGCGTCGGTGCCGACGACGTTGAAGTCGACCTCGGCGTGCGAATCCTCCGAGTAGTCGAGGTCGAGCTAGGGCACGCCGTTGACGATGCCGACCGACACGGCCGCGACCTTGGCCGTCGAGGTGGCGCTCCATGCCGTACGTGATCAGCGCCGCGGCGAGCGCGACGTAGCCGCCGGTGATCGACGCCGTGCGCGTGCCGCCGTCGGCCTGGAGCACGTCGCAGTCGATCGTGATCGTCCGCTCGCCGAGCCGGGTCAGGTCGACGACGCCGCGCAGCGAGCGCCCGATCAGGCGCTGGATCTCGTGCGTCCGGCCGCCGATCCGGCCCTTGACCGACTCGCGCTGGGTCCGCTCGGCGGTGGCCCGCGGGAGCATCGAGTACTCGGCGGTGACCCAGCCGGTCCCCTTGCCGCGGAGGTGGGGCGGGACGCGGTCCTCGATCGTGGCCGCGCACAGCACCTCGGTGTCGCCGACCTTGATCCGGCACGAGCCCTCGGCCCATTTCTGGACGCCCAGCGTGAACGTGACCGGGCGCAGGTCGTCGGGGCCGCGGCCGTCGGCCCGGACGGTTGGCGGCCGGTTGCCGATGGTCATCGTGTCCCCTCTTCAGCTTTGGCGGCATCCCACAGCGCATCGAGCGCGTCGAAGTCGAGGTCGCGCAGCGCGACGCCACGGTCGGCGGCGGCCCGCTCGACGCTGGCGAAGCGGCGCCTGAACTTGGCGTTCGCCGCACGGAGCGCGCCCTCGGCCTCGATCCCGCGCCGGCGGGCGACGTTGACCATGACGAACAGCAGGTCGCCGAACTCCTCGGCCCGCTCGGCGTCGGTCACCGCCCGGCGCAGCTCGTCGGCCTCCTCGGCCACCTTGTCGAGCACGCCGTCGACGGTCGGCCAGTCGTAGCCGAGGTTGGCGGCCCGCTCCTGCATCTCCTGGCTGGCGGCCAGCGCCGGCATCGACGGGCTGATCCCCTCGAGCGCGCCGCGGGCCGGAGCGGGCCGGCCGTCGCCGCCGTCCGGATCGACGTCGGCATCGGCCGCGGCCGCCCGCTCGTCCGCCTTGATCTGCTCCCACTGGCGGTTCACGTCGCCGGCGGTCCGGGCCACGGCGTCGCCGAAGACGTGCGGGTGGCGGCGGACGATCTTGGTCGCGATCGCGGCCTGCACGTCGGCGAGGTCGAACACCCCGGCCTCGGCGGCGAGCTGGGCGTGGAGCACGACCTGCAGCAACAGGTCGCCGAGCTCCCCGGCCAGCTCGGGCGTGGCCCCCGCCTCGAGCGCGTCGTAGACCTCGTAGGCCTCCTCGAGCAGGTGCTTGCGCAGGCTCACGTGGGTCTGCTCGCGGTCCCACGGGCAGCCGTCGGGCTCGCGCAGGCGGGCCGAGATCCAGGGCATCGCCCACGGGCCGGCGGCGGCCAGCTCCGGCGCGACCGGGGCGAGGTAGAGCGGCGTCTCGAGGGCTCCCGCGTCGAGGTCGTCGACGGTCGTGCCGTCCGGCTGGCCGAACCGTCCGACCGGGTGACCGGCCGGGTACAGCCGGCGGAGGAGCTCGATCGGGTCGCGGCCGCGCGGGCCGGCACGACCCGCCAGCGGCTCCACCGCGGGCGCCTCGGCCGTCCCGGGGCGCAGCAGGCCCAGGGGGACGATCAGGAGCGGCCGTGACGGCTCGATCGGAGCGGCCAGCAACGCCTCGCCGGCGAAGACCTGGAGCCCGCCGGCGGCGTCGAACCCCCAGCGCAGTCGCGCCTCGGTGACGAGCGCGTCGAGCAACCGCCCCTCCCGCTAGCTGGTCGGCGCGATGGACACGTCGCGGGTGATGGTCGCCGCCGACTTCTTCTCGTCGTACCACTTCGAGAACGCCGTTGCCTTGAGGTTCTCGAGCTGGCGGCCCTCCGGCGTGCGCGTCTCCTCGGCGAAGACCTTGAACAGGTACAGCCCGTCGTCGGCGATCGTGACCACCTCGGACGTCTTGCCGATCGGCGCCGCGAAGATCGCGTCGGTCAGCCGATCGTCGAGCTGGCCCTTGACGACCCAGCCGAGGTCGCCACCCGCGCCGGCCGTCGGGGCGACCGAGTTGTCACGCGCGAGGACGGCGAAGTTGCCGCTCCCGTCCGCCTCCTTCTTGAGCGCCGCCATGTGGTCGGCCTCGGTCGGGTGGTACATGACCTGGATGACGTGCCAGCCGAAGGCGGACTTGACCGGCTCGAGGAGCTGGCCGTCCTTGAGGCCGGGCGCCGTGATGGCCTTGAGGAAGGCCGCGTCGACCTGGCTCTTGCTGTCGAAGAACGGCAGCTTGCCACCGCTGCCGGTGACGCCGTTGGCCTGGCCCTCGTCGCTCTCGGCACGCGCGATCGAGTCGAACAGCTCGGGATTGGCCTCGAGCCGGACGTGGGCCGCGACGGCCTTCTGACGGGCGGCCTCCCAGGCCGGGTCCTCGGCCGCGACCTTCGACGCGTTCGTCGAGTCGCCGTTCGGCGAGTACAGGATGTGGCGGACCTTGATCGCGTCGCTGCCGAGGTCGGCCGCGGGCTGGCTGACGTAGATCTCCGAGGCGCGCCGCTGCGGACCCGGGCCGATGGCGTCGGCGACGATCTTGGCGGTCAGCTTCTCGTGGATGACGTCGGCGGCGACGACCGAGCGGTACTGCTCGAGGTCGATCTTGGCGTTCTGGATCTTGGCCTGGTAGGCGTCGTCCACTGCCGCGGGGATGATGTCGCTCGCGCGGCCGATCCGGAACGTGCCGTCGGTCCCCTCGGTGACGGCCGTCGGCGTATCGGCCGCGGCGGCGAAGACGGCCTTGAGCAGGAGCTCGTCCTGCTGGTTGTCGTCGGCGGTCAGCCAGCCGAGGTCGCCGGCCTGCGGCGCGGTCGTCGCATCGGTCGACACGGTCTTGGCGACCTCGTCCCACGACTTCCCGCCCTGGAGGTCCTTGAGCGCGGTCTCCGCCTTGGCCTTGGCCGCGGCCTTCTGGGACGCTGTCGGCTCGATCGCGCCTGGATCGATGTCCGGCTTGACCTCGATCGCCCAGACGTGCCGGCTCTCGGGCGTCGTGGCCTCGACGAGCAGCCGGGCGTCGACGTCGGCCGGAGCCGCGCTGACGCCTTCGCCGACCGCCAGCTTGGCCTGCAGCCTGGTGTCGATGATCCGCTCGAGCGCGATCTGGGCGAGCTGCTGGCGCTGCTGCTCGATCGTCTGCTTGGCCGCGTCACCCTGCTCGGCGGTCAGGTGACCGGCAAGCACGGCGGTGTCGATCCGTCGCGTCGACTCCTCGAGCCGGAAGTTCTCGATCGTGGCCCGCGCCTTGAGGTCGTCCTTGTTGATCGACTGGCCGTCGACGCTGCCGACCGAGGCGAGGTGATCGTTGTAGTACGACAGGGCGACGGCGATGCCCAGGATGAGCACGGCGAGCAGGACGATCAGCCCGAACCCGAGGTTGAGATAGAAGTTCCGTCGGTCCTGGGCTTCCCACGCGGGTCGGTGGGCGCGCTTGACGACGGGCTTGGCACGGAAGGTCATGGTGTCGTGTGGTTCCTGTCACATGGCCGGCAGGCGCCGGGGATGGAGGGCCGCGGCATGATACACCGAGCCCTCGAGGGACCGTGCCGCAGCGCTATCGACTGTCTCCCGCCCGGGTCAATGACGGGAGGATGAGCTCGTCCGTGACGCGACGCGTGGAACGACCGTCGGCGACGTCGAACGAGGCGGCCCGGAAGCGGTCGACGACCCCAAGATCGAACTGCCCGGCGCGAAGATACGCGGCCAGCTCGTCCGTCGTCTCGAAGATCGGCCCGGGCACGCCCGTCCGGTAGTCGAAGTAGAAGCCGCGTTCGCGCTCATAGGCCTCGTAGTCCGGCGCGAAGAAGGCCATCGGCCGGCCGAGCAGCGAGAACTCGTAGATCGCGCTCGAGTAGTCGGTGACGAGGACGTCGCTGACGAGCATCAGCTCGTTGATGTCGGGATGGTCGGAGGCGTCGATCGCGAAGCCGGCCAGCTCCGGCCCGATCACGGTCCGCGCCCGGACGAACGGGTGGAGCCGGACGAGGAGGACGTGGTCGTCACCGAGCACGTCGTGCAGCCGGTCGAGGTCGAGGTCGTCGGTCGCGCGAGCGTCGGTGACGCTGTCGCCGCGGAAGGTCGGTGCGTAGAGGATCACCCGCTTGTCGCCGGGGAGGCCGTACCGGCGCCGAACGGCGTCCCGGCTGGCCGCCAGCCGCTCCTCGCCGAAGAAGACGTCCGTGCGCGGGATGCCCAGTCGCGACACGAACTTGTCGAGCGGCTGACGGAACGCCTCGGCGTAGTGCGGCGCGGCGGCCTGGCTGGCGACCAGGCAGACGTCGTAGTTGGAGTGGATCCGGACGCGGCTGGCCAGCGCCTCGTCCACCCCGAACGACTTGTCGAGCACGCTGTAGCCGACCTTCTTGAACGCCCCGCTGGCGTGCCACGTCTGGATGATCGTCGTCCCATGGCGCGGGCGGACGACGTAGATCGGGAAGAAGTAGTCGTCGACGACGATGACCCGCGAGGTCGCCAGGTAGTGCCCGGCGACCATCGCCTGCCAGGCGGCCCCCAGCCGGCCGCGCAGGCCCCGCGCCGGGCGATGGGCGAGGACCACCACCGGGACCCCGGGGTGGCGCGCCGCGAGGTCGTCGCGGATCGCCGCGAGGTTGCCGCCGAGCTCGGCGGCGTGCGCGGTGGCGAGCAGCACCCGGGCCCGCAGCCGTCGCCGCCTCGAGAGCGCGAACGCGAGCCGGACCAGCGCGATCCTGAGGGTCAGGATGAGGCCGTTCACCGGGGCCGGATCAGCTGGTCGATGACCCGGTCGGTGGACCCGCCGTCGAGGTGTGCGAAGTGGCGGGCGGCGAACGCGGGGACCTTGGCCGCGTCGTATTCGTCGCGCCGGATCGCGTCCAGCAGCTCGTCGAAGGTCCGCACGATGCGGCCGGGCACGAACGCCTCGAACGGCACGTAGAAATCGCGCGAGTCGACGTAGTCGTCGAGGTCGTAGGCGTAGAACAGCATCGGTCGCCCGAGGGTGCTGTACTCGAACACGATCGACGAGTAGTCGGTGATCAGCAGGTCGACCGCGAACAGCAGGTCGTTGACGTCGAGCTCGGTCGTCGAACCGTCGAGCAGCCGGTCGCGGAACCGCTCGGGGATCCCGAGCGGGTCGGTCACGAACGGGTGCATCCGGATGATGACCACCGCGTCCTTCTCGACACAGACTGCGTGGAGCGCCGCGTAGTCGAGCTTGTCGAAGTCGAACGTCGCGGTCCGCTGGCTGTCGCCACGGAACGTGGGCGCGAACAGGATCGTGAACCGGCCGTCGGTCGCCGGGAACGCGGCGCGCGCCCGGCGAAGGCCGTCGGCCCGCGCGGCGTCGTCGAAGAAGCGGTCCATCCGCGGGATCCCGGTCGGGACGACGCGCGCCTCCGGGATCCCGAACGCCTCCGCGTAGAACGGCACGTCGTGGGCCGAGCTCACCGTCGCGTACGTGTAGTTCTTGTGGACGCGCGAGAACGGATCCGGGCCGCCGGGCTTGCCCACCCGGCTGTAGCCGACGGTCTTGAATGCACCCGATGCATGCCACAGCTGGACGATCCGGACATCCGGGTCGACGCCGATCCGGTAGATCGCCGGCTGGAAGTCGTCGATGACGATGACGTCCGCGGCACCGAGCAGCCAGGGCAGGCGCAGCCGGTCCAGCAGGCGCCGGCCCTCGCCGATCCGCGGCCGGAACAGCGTCAGCAGCGCGTACTCACGATCCAGGCCGCGCTCGACCATCCGTGCGTGGACGTCGCGGAGGTTGCCTGTCAGCTCGCCGTGGGTGTCGGAGGTGAACAGGATCCGCCGCCCTGAGCGGCCGGCCAGCGCCCGGATCGCGCTGACCAGCGCGCGCAGCACCGCGCCGCGTGCCCGGGCCAGCACCCTTCGCAGGCGCAGACGGATGCGCGTCGCCAGCGGCTCGTTCGAGAGGTAGCCCACCCCGGCCTCGAAGTCGATGTCCAGGGCGAGGGTCCGCTCCGGGGTGATGGTCGGCGTCGCGCGATAGGCCGCCGCGCGCAACGAGAAGGCCGCGGCATGGGCAGTCAGGTCGGCCGCAGTCGGGTCGGGCGCCGCCGGGTCGGCCGTCGCCGGGACCTCGCCAACCCGAATCGGGACCGCCGCGTCGCCGGGTCGCGCGCGCCCGAGAAGCCGCCAGCGGCCCGGGTCGAGCGGCTGCAGGTCCGGACCCTGCATGACGTTGATCCGGATGCGCAGGAGGTCGCCCTCGCGGGTGACGGCGGTCGGCGGCAGGCCCCCGCGGCCGTCGTCGTGCTCGAGGCGGAACCCGGTCGGGTCGAGCTCCGTGCCGGCGACCGGGCGGGCGTCGAGGATCAGCTGGACGCGCTCCCAGCGGATCGACACGAGGTCGATCGCCGGCTCGTGGACCCGCTCCGCCATCCGCCCTCCTTCGACGCCGGGCTCGCCGCACGGAGCGCGAGCCACCCGGTCGCTGATGATAGAGGCGCGACCCCGGGCCGGGTCGGCGGGGTACTCTCTGGCCGAACGCCGTGCGGCCCGCGGACGCGATCGACCCGGGCAGCCGCGCACATGGAGGTCCGCATGAAGCTGGGCATGATCGTGCTCGCCGGCGGGGTCGGCAAGCGCATCGGGCGGCCGTTTCCCAAGCAGTTCCTGCTGCTTGGCGGCAAGCCGCTGCTCATCCATGTGCTGGAGAAGGCACGCGCCATCCCCGCCATCGATCGCGTCGTGATCACCTGCCCGGAGGCGCATCTCGAGGAGACGCGCGAAGCTTGTCGCCAACCACGGGTTCGATGCCCGGTTCGAGTGCATCCTGGGCGGCGGCTCGCGCCAGGAATCGGTCTTCCTCGGCCTGGCCGAGCTGGCCGACTGCGACTCGGTGATCATCCACGAGGCCGTTCGCCCGCTGGTCACGGTCGACGAGTTCCGGGCACTGATCGACGCCGACGACCCCAACGCCATGTTCGGCATCCCGATCCCGTTCACCGTGCTCAAGGGACATGACTACGTGGAGGACCTCCTCGAGCGCGACGAGCTGGTCAACGTCCAGCTGCCGCAGAAGTTCGACCGGGCGAAGCTCGTCGCGGCCCACGAAGCCGCACGGCGCGACGGGACCACGTTCACCGAGGACGCCAGCCTGTTCCATCGATATGCCGGGGAGCGGGTGCGGATCCTGCCCGGCTCGGAACGGAACATCAAGATCACCGTCCCGACCGACGTGGTCACCGCCGAGGCGATCTACGCCGACGTGATCGGTCGCGGCGGCTGACGATGGGCAAGGTCTGCGTCATCACCGGGGCGAGCCAGGGCATCGGCCGCGCGGCCGCCATCCGCATGAGCCGGGAGCCCGACGTGTCGGCGATCGTGCTCATCGCGCGCAACGCCGGCGGGCTCCAGGAGACGGCCGCGGCGATGGACGCGGAGCACACCACGATCGAGTGCATCGCCTACGACCTGATGGACCTCGACGGGATCCCCGACCTCGTGCGGCGCATCGACGAGCGCTTCGGCGGCATCGACATCCTGCTCAACATCGCCGGCTACGCCGATCCGCAGTCGCTGCTCGACACCTCGACCGAGAACATCGTCACGACCTACACGATCAACGTGTTCGCGATGCTCGTGCTCATCCGCGAGGCGACGCGCTACATGGTCGACCGGCCGGCCAAGATCCTGAACGTGGCGTCCACGGCGGGGATCACGTCGCGTCCGGGCTGGCTGGCGTACGCGTCGTCGAAGGCGGCCGTCGTGTCGATGTCGGCGACGCTGGCCGACGAGCTGGCCGGCAGCGGGATCAAGGTCTACAGCATCTCGCCGGGCCGGACCGCCACGGACCTGCGGCGCAAGCTCGCGCCGGAGGAGGACCTGACCACGATCATGCAGCCGGGCCACGTGGCGGACGTCATCGCCCAGCTGATGAGCGACGCGGAGACGACGCTCGACGGCCAGAACATCGTCGTCCGGATGCGAGCCTAGCCGGCGGTGAGCCGGCTCGAATACCGGCTGGCGAGCGCTTTGCTCCTGCTCGCCCGGCTCTTCTTCTCGCGACTCCGCGTCCGGCGCAACCGGGTCGTGCTGGCGACCGCCCGGGTGCCGGTCCTCGACGGCAACCTGCTCCACCTCGACGGCGCGATCCGGCGGCTCCGACCCGACCTGGAGGTCGTCCTCCTGCTCGAGCCGTACGGCTACGGGCTGGCCGCCAAGCTCGCCTACCTCGTCCGCCTGCTGCGGGGCATGTACTACCTCCAGACCGCACGGCTGTTCGTCGTCGACAACGCGTACCTGCCGATCCACGTCGCCCCGCACAAACCGGCGACGACGGTGGTCCAGGTCTGGCACGCCGCCGGCGCCCTCAAGCGCTTTGGGCTGGACACGCGGACGCCGCCGGCCGAGCCGGAGCGGACGTTCCTGCACCGCTACTACGACGCGGTGGTCGTCGGCGGCGACTGGGCACGAGCGCCGTATGCGGCCGCCCTGCGCACGCCGGTCGAGCGGGTCGTGGCGCTCGGCTCGCCGCGGACCGACTTCTTCTTCGACCCGGGCGCCATGGACGCGGCGCGCGAGCGCGTCCTCGAGGCGCATCCGGCCCTCGACCGGCCGGCGCGTGGTCGTCTACGCGCCGACGTTCCGCGGCCGGGGCATCGCCAAGCGCGCGGCCGTCGGGCTCGACGCCGGAGCGCCTCCGGGCCGCCCTGCCCGACGACCACGTCCTGGTGCTCAAGACCCACCCGAACCTCGACCCGACCGCGAGCGCGACCGCCGGCTTCGACGTCGTGGTCGACCCCGCGACCGAGATCAACGACCTGCTCGTGCTGACCGATGTCCTGATCACCGACTACTCCTCGTCGGTCGTCGAGTTCGCGCTCCTGCACCGGCCGATCGTGCTGCTCGTCGGCGACCTGGCCGAGTACGAGGTCGATCCCGGGCTGTACCTCGACTACCGGACGGAGATGATCGGGACCCAGGTGTCCGACACCGACGGGGTGATCGCGGCGATCACGCGAGGGGCGGTTCGACCTGACCGGCTACGACGCGTTCCTCGACCGCCAGCTGGGCCCGGAGCGGGGCGGCGCTGCCGACCGGTTCGTCGACCGGTTCCTCGGTGGCCGGCCGGCCGCCGGGCAGGGAGGTGATACTCTTCCGCGCGATGTCCGCCACGAGTGAGGTCCCGGCAGCATTCCGTCATGCCGCCGGGGATCGGGGTCCTTTTCGGCTCATCGGCGAGGGCATCAACGACGTCCGCTCCCGCCGGCGGCTGGTCCGCTACCTCGTCCAGGCCGACATCCGCAAGCGCGGCGCCGACACCCTGCTGGGCAACATCTGGTGGGTCCTCGATCCCCTGCTGCAGATGGCCGTGTATGTCGTCTTCATCTCCATCGTCGCGCGGCCGACCCCGGACTACCCGCTCTTCATCTTTGCCGCGATCCTGCCGTGGAAGTGGTTCACCGCCACGATCACCGACTCCACGCAATCGATCATCGGCAAGGACCAGCTGATCAAGCAGATCCAGTTTCCGAAGATCGTGCTGCCCACGGCGGCGACCGTGGCCGGCATCGTCAGCTTCGCGTTCGGGCTCGTGGCGCTCGGCATGCTGATGCTCTTCTTCCAAGACCGGATCTCGATCTACCTGCTGCTCATCCCGGTCATCGCGGCCGTCCAGTTCGTGTTCACCCTTGCCTGCGCCTACGCCGTCGCGGCCGGCAACGTCTTCTTCCGCGACCTGGGCAATGTCGAGGCGCACGTCCTTCGCCTGTGGTGGTTCCTGTCGCCCGGCCTGTACAGCCTGGCCGCGCTCGACGAGCTGTCGATCTTCAGGAACAACCCGGCGCTGCGCACGCTGGCCGGCCTGAACCCGTTCGCCGATCCTGTTCGAGTCGTACCGGATGGTGATCTACGGGACGCCGCACGGTCCACCCGGCCTGCCGAACTTCGCGGCGCTGGCCGCGCTCCTGGCCGGGAGCATCGTGTTCCTCGGCCTGACCACGATCATGTTCAAGCGCCTCGAACCCACATTCGCGAAGGTCATCTGATGGCCGTCGAGCAGCGGCCGCCACGGATGGACCGGGGCGCCGACAACGCGATCACGGCAACCGATCTCGGCGTCCGCTACGACCTGCGCTTCACCAAGAAGACGACCGTTCGCAACTCGATCGGGCAGATGCTCGGGCGCGGCCATGTCGACAAGTTCTGGGCGCTGCGCCACGTCGACCTGCACGTGCAGCGCGGCGAGTCGCTGGCCGTCATCGGGCCGAACGGTGCCGGCAAGAGCACGCTGCTGCAGGTCCTGGCCGGGATCATCCGGCCGTCCGAGGGCTCGGTCGACGTCCTCGGTCACGTGTCGGGCCTGCTGACCCTCGGCGCCGGCTTCGACAAGGACCTGACCGGGCGCGACAACATCCTGCTCGGTGGCGCCTTCCTGGGGCTGGACGACGCGGTGACCCGCGAGCTGCTCCCGGCGATCATCGACTATGCCGAGCTCGGCGACTTCATCGACGCGCCGCTCAAGACCTACTCGTCGGGGATGCGCGCCCGTCTCGGCTTCGCGATCGCGACCTCGATCAACCCGGACATCCTGCTGCTCGACGAGGTGCTCGCCACCGGCGACGCGAACTTCCGAGCGAAGTCGAAGGCGCGCGTGATCGAGATCGTCGGGGCCGCCAAGGCGGTCGTGCTGGTGACCCACGACATGGCTGGGTCACCGAGTACTGCAACCGGGCGCTGCTGATCGAGCGCGGCAAGCTGATCATGGAGGGCGAGCCGGCGGAGGTCGTCGAGCTCCACCGCGTCCACACCGAAGAGGCCCGGGCTCGCGCGACCGAGGCCGCCACGGCGGCCGGCGTGGACCCGCGGATCGTCCGGATCGGCTGAAGCGCCCGGCCGCGGCGGTCGCGGCCGCGGCGGCCGGGATCAGCGCCGGCGGAGGATCCCGAGGACGACGCCGACGACCGCCCCGAAGGCGATCGCCCCGCGCCAGTCGAGCAGCACGCGCATGTCGCCCTCGACGTGCCGCGCGATGACGATCCCGGCCACGCCCGTTCGCCGGAACGTGACCCGGTTGGCGGCAAGGTTCCAGACCGCGCCCTGATCGACGGTCACGTCGCGGGCGAACATCGTGCGCACGAACGACTGGTTGATCCGCGACTCGCCGCTGACGGCGATGCCGACCCCGCTCATCTCGGCCGACACGCGATCCGCCCGGGCGAGCGCGATGCCGCCCATGCTGACCGCCACGTCACGGGCCTCGACCCGGCTGATCCCGCCCTGCCGGACGTCGACGTTCGTCGCCTCGGCGCGGGTGATCCCGCCGCGCGTCAGGCTGATCCGGTCCGCCTGGGCGAGGTCCATCCCGCCGCGATCCATGACGATGCTCTCGGGGCGGGCATCGGTGACCGTCGAGGCGGCCGGCGTGGCCGGCGTGGCCGCGGAAACCGGCTTGGCGGCCGTGGCCGGCTTGGCGGTCGCGGCGGGCTTGGCGGCGCGGCTCGTGGCGCCCTTCGCAGCCGGCTTGCCGGCGGCGGTCGTCCGCGCTCGCGTGACCTTCGGCTTGGGCGGCGGTGCCGGCTGGTCGTCGCCGGTCTGGTCGCTTCCGGATTGATCGGTCATCGTCGAGAAGCGTAGCGCGCCGGGCGGCCGATGGCGAGCGCCGCGGACCCCCGCGCCCGACGTGCGCTATCCTGCGCCGAGCCGCAGCCGTGGACCCCCAGACGGTCCGCGCGGCGGCGTGGTTGCCGAGGGGTAGCAAAGCTTGCAGCGATCGGCCGTCGTTGGCGTGTTCATCGTCGTCGCCGCCGTCGTCCTGGTGGTCGGCGTCGCGGCCACCGCCCTCGGGATCCCGGGCGGTGGCAAGCCCGGCGCCTCGCCGGTCGCCCAGGCGAGCGTGCCACCGACCGCGACGGCCGGCGCCGGCCGCCTCGGGCGCGCTCCCGTCCGCGAGCCCCGAGCCATCGCCGTCACCGGTGCCGACGCCCACGCCCGTGCCGACGCCGGTCACCGTGCCGGCCCCGCTGACCGGCGAGCCGGTCGCTCCGGCGGTCGCGCGACGGCACCCGATCGCGGTCATGATCGACGACCTGAGCGCCGCCCGGCCGCAGTCGGGCCTGTCGTCGGCCGATGTCGTCTGGCATGCCCCGGCGGAGGGCGGCATCCCGCGCTACATGGCGATCTTCCAGAGCACGCTGCCGACCAACATCGGGCCGATCCGCAGCTCGCGCTACTACTACATCACCTGGGCAGCCGAGTGGCGCGCGGCCTACGTCCATGCCGGTGGGTCGCCACAGGCGATCGACGTCCTTCGCGCGAAGGGCAACGGCCAGTACGTCTACAACGTCGAGGCGTTCCGCTGGGGCCTGCCCAACTTCCGCCGGATCACGACGCGGTTCGCTCCGCACAACCTGTACTCGAAGGGCCCGGCGCTGCAACGGCTGGGCGCCCGGGTCGGCGCCAAGGAGAAGGCCTACGAGCCGGTCTGGAGGTTCGCCCCCGACGCGCCGCTGGCCGACCGGCCGGAAGGCGGGATCATCCGCACGTCGTACCTCGCCAACAAGGTCGTGTATCGCTACGACCGGGCCTCGAACACGTACCTCCGCTCGGTCAGCGTGGAAGGCAAGCAGGAGGACGCGGCCAACGGCGAGCGGATCGCGCCCAAGAACGTGGTCGTGATGGTCATGCATTTCGGCCCGCTCAACGACGGCCATCCGAGCAAGGGTCGCCTGGAGGCGGACGTCGTCGGCTCGGGCAAGGCGTGGATCTCGACCAACGGCCGGACGATCCTCGGCACCTGGAGGAAGGCGTCGGTGACCGGGCCGACGAAGTTCTTCGACAAGAACGGCAAGGAAGTCACGCTGACGATCGGCCAGACGTTCATCCAGGTCATGCAGTCCGGGACGGCCGTGTCCGATCACCAAGGGCGTCGACGTGGCCCCGAGCGCTCCGGCGGCTTCGCCCTCCCCGAGCTGAGGAGCGGCGGCACGCGGCCGTCCGCGGGCTACGCGCCCGTGGCGCCCCGCCCGGGTTCGACGCCGACGGCCGCGTAGATCACCCGGGTCTCGCGGGCGACGTCCGCCCAGGTCCGGCGGTCCGTCTCGGCCCGCTCACGGGCCATGAGCGCGATCCCGTCGTGCACGCGGTCGTCTGACCAGATCGTCGCCAGCGCCACGGCGAGCCGGGCGGCATCTCGCGGCTCGACCAGCAGCCCGGCCGCGCCGACCAGCTCGGGGAGTGGCCCGACGGCCGAGGCCACGACCGGCGTGCCGGCCGCGATCGCCTCGACGACGGGCAGCCCGGCCGCCTCGGAGAGCACCGGGAGGACGACGCCGCGCGCACCGCGGACGAGGTCGGCGAGGTCTTCGACGGCGAGCGCCGGCGCGTAGCTGAGGGTCTCGCCGATCCCCCGCCGCGAGGCGCGCGCGTGCGATCGCGGCACGGTCGTCCGGGCTGGCGCCGACGAGCAGGATCCGCGGCGGCCAGTCCGCCTCGCCGGCGAGCCCGTCGGGCCGCCCGGTCGCGGCCAGCCGCTCCAGCGCCTCGAGCAGCGTCGCGAAGTCCAGCCGGGCGTCGAACCGCCCGGACAGCACGAGGTAGCGCGGCGGGAGCCCAAGCCTCGTGCGAAGCTCGGCCGCGCCGCTCTCGCGACCGATGCCCGCCGCGCGACCGAAGGCGTCACGTGGCGCGAGGCCGACCACGTGCAGCCGGTCGCGCCGGATCCGGAGCAGCCGGCGGGCCGCCCGGGCCGTCGCCTCGCTGCCGACGATGACCGCAGCCGCGTCGCGCAGGATCTGCGCCCGAAGGCGTTGCCCGAAGCGGCTCGCCGTCGAGCGCTGGAAGGCGCCCGCCAGCTCCCATGGCGCGAGGTCGAGGAGCGTCACCACGAGCGGCAGCCCCGAGGCGATCGGCAGCGGTCCGCCGCCGACCGCGTGGTAGACGGCGCCCGCGGCTCCGCCCCGGCTCGCCCGCCACGCGGCGCCGACGGCCGCGCCGCGCAGGACGAACGGGTCGACGGTCATCGCGCCCGAGCGCAGCAGGCGGGTCGGCGGGAGCTGCCGCCGGCCGACGACCTCGAGCCGGCCGAACCGCTCGGTTGGATCGTCGAGGTCGGAGCCGATCAGGAACGCGAACGACTCGCCCGCCAGCGGCGCCGCGTCGAACGCCGTCAGCAGCCCGTCGAGGTACGCGGCGGCGAGCGGCGAGCGGTCGGGGGCCTGGAGCGGCCTGGCGTCGAGCACGACCCGCACACCGGGCGTCGCGGCCGATCGCGGCCAGCCGGCGGCACCCAGCGTGTCGGCGGCACCCAGCGTGTCGGCGGCACCCAGCCGGCCCGTGCCCGGATCGGTCACGATCCGGCCGAGCCCGGGCTCATGATCCCCGGCGTCGTCGCGCGCGGCCGAGCAGCTCCTCGGCCCGGAGCTGGACGACGACGACCAGCGCCTCGACCACGATCCGCCGGCTCATCTTCGACTGGCCGACGCGGCGATCGCGGAAGGTGATCGGCAGCTCGCGGATCCGGGCGCCGGCACGGTCGGCGCGGAAGGTCATCTCGATCTGGAACACGTAGCCGCCGGCATGGACGCCGTCGAACGGGACCTCGGCCAGGGTGGACGCCCGCCACGCCTTGAAGCCGCCGGTCAGGTCGCTCTGGTCGAGGCCGAGCACGATCCGCGCGAACAGGCTGCCGCCGCGCGACACGATCCGCCGGCCGAGCCCCCAGTCGACCACCGCGCCGCCGCGCGCGTAGCGCGACCCGATCACCAGGTCGGCCGCGCCGTCGCGGATCGGGGCGACGAGCGCCGGCAGGTCCGCCGGATCGTGGCTGAAGTCGGCGTCCATCTGGACCACCGCCTCGGCGCCGCCCGCGAGCGCCACGCCGAAGCCGTCGAGGTAGGCGCGGCCCAGCCCCTGCTTGAGCTGGCGATGGCGGACCCGGACGCGCGGGTCGGCCGCGGCGAGCGCATCGGCCAGCCGCCCGGTGCCGTCGGGCGAGTCGTCGTCGACGACGAGCAGCGTCGCCGCCGGCAGCGCCTCGAGGATGGCCGCCGCCATCGGCTCGATGTTCTCGGCCTCGTCGTAGGTCGGGAGCACGACCCAGACGCCCTCGCCGGGGCGTGCCTGGATCGCGCCGGACGCGGTCGGATCGGGGTCGATCATGCCGGGCAAGTCTAGAGGGACGGCAGGCCTACGGCGCCTTGACCGTCACGCCCCGACCGTAGCTCGACCAGCCGATCCAGCTCGTCGCCTCGACGACGATCCGGTACGAGCCGGGCCGGACCAGCGCGCCGGCGGCCGTCCGGCCGTTCCACGTCCAGGTCGTTGTTCCGGCCGCCACCTGGCGATCGGTCCACACCCGACGGACGAGGGTCGATCCCTGGTAGATGGAGACCGTCAGGCGCGCCGCGCGGCGGAGCACGATGGTGGCCTTGTCCTTCTCGCCGGCGGCCGGCGCGAACGACGAGCGCGCCCAGGTGACCGAGCGGATCGTGCGGTCGACGCCGACGACGCGCTGGGCCGTGGACGCATTGCCGGCCCGGTCCAGGCCGCTGACCCGGAAGGTGTAGCGGCCGTCGGGCACGACCCGGCCGTCGCGGTCCCGCCCGTTCCAGGTCCAGCCGCCGGAGGTCGCCGCGCTGATCGTCCACTTGCGGACGGTCGCGCCGCTCTTGTCGAGCACCCGGGCCGTCCCGGTCAGGCCTTCGCTGGCGGTCATCGACAGGCGCGTCGAGTCTGCGCGGCCGTCGCCGTTGGGCGATACGTAGCTCGGCGACGCGCCGAGGCCGATGGCGGCCGGCCGGCGGTCGACGGTCACGACCTTCTGGGCGGCCGCCCGGTTGTTCGAGGCATCCGCGGTCCAGACCGTGATCCGGTAGGTGCCGTCGCCGACGACCGCGCCCGCGTTGTTGCGCCCGTCCCAGGTGAAGACCACGGTCTTGCCGGTCACGCTGCCGGAGCGAACCGAGGCGCCGGCCACCCCGTTGACGAGCGGCTGCACGTCCCAGCCGTACTTGATGTGGCCGGTGACGGTGACCCTGACCGTCGTCGTGTCGTAGCGCCCGTCGCCGTTGGGCGACAGGATCCCGCTGCTGAGGGTGGACGCGGTGATCTTGGGCGGCACCGTGTCGGTGATGAACTTGGCCTTGAGCATCGCGTACAGCTCGGTCCGCGTGCCGTCGTAGCCGAGGGCCCAGATCGCCGCGCCGCGCAGGTTGTAGCGGTTGATCAGGTCGTACTTGAGGCCGAGCGCCTGGGCGTCGTCGTAGTACAGCTGGCGCCACGGGTTGACGCAGCCGTACGCGGCGGTGCAGTTCTGGCGCCGGTAGGCGGTCCAGGCGACGCCGTCGACCGGGTCCCAGCGCCGGCCGTGGTCGGCGATGAACTGCCGGGCGGTGCCGTAGATGACGGTCACCGAGGCGCCGTTCTTGGTGCCCGAGATGTTCTTCGCGTGGAGCAGCGACGAGTCCGTCGACCAGGCACGGCCGTAGTACGGCACCGCCAGGATGATCTTCGACGCCGGCAGCCGGGCGAGATAGGCGCGCACGGTGTCGCCCACGTCGAAGGTCGGGCCGCCGAGCGGGGCGACCGAGCCGACGTTCCTCGTCGAGCCGGTCCGATAGTCGTAGCCCATGATCACGACGGCGTCCGCGCCGCCCGATCCAGTCGCCGCCTCGATCGGGTAGTTGCCGATCCAGCCGGTGGTGTCGAACGTGATCTGGTAGCCCTTGTGGACCTTGTTGAGCTCGGCGCGGACGGACTTGACCAGCGCGGTGAACTCGTCGGCATAGGTCGACACGATCGGCTCGAAGTCGAGGTTGACCCCGTCCGCGCCGCGATCGCGGACCGCGGCGGCGATCTGGCGGGCGAGGTTGGCGCGCGCGCCGGCGCTGCCGAGCAGGGCCTTCTGGCGCGTCACCCCGGCCGACGACCAGGCGAAGCTCTGGACGGTCAGCACGACCCGCGTCCCGTTGGCATGCGCGGCGTTGATCACGCCGGTCAGCTTCGAGCTCGTCCAGCCACTCCAGCCGACGGTCAGCTTGCCGTCCGCGCCGCGGCGCTGGAGGTCCCCGTTGGCGGCCGCGCCGACGCCGAAGTAGGCGATCGTCGACAGCTTCTCCCAGTCGAGCCGGGTCGAGCTGTCGGTCAGCTCCCAGTACGGCAGGAAGCCGAACACCTCGCGACGAAGCCCGCCCGGGTCGACGGCCGCGGCGAGGTCGGCCTGGAGCGCGTTGCCCGGCGCGACGTACGCCACGTCGGCACGGCCGACCGCGGGGCCGGCCGGTCCGGGCATCGTGGCGGCGGCCAACGCAGCCTCCCGGGCCTCGGCGGCTGCCTTCCGCGGATCGCGCAGCGCGTGACCGGACAGGCGCCCGGCCGGCAATGCCTGCGCGCGACCGCCATCGACCGTCCAGCGGTCCGAGCCGCGTGGCTTGAACCCGACCGACACCCGCTCGCCCGGCTTGAAGTCGATCCGGTCGTCGGCGTGGGCGACGGCCTCCTCGTACTGGATCGTCGGCTGGAGCCCGGCGCCGTCCTCGACGGCGGGCTGCACGGCGACGACGATCGTGAGCGGCGCGCTGGCGGCGAGGAGCAGGGTCGCCGCCGCAAGCGCGAACAGACGAGCGCGGATCGGGACGGCGTGGCGGGCTGGCGGGCGGCGGACAGTCATCGGCACGAGATCCTCAGCGGGGTACCACGGACTGCCGAGCGTGGACCGTCGAGCGCGGCCGGACCATCGGCCGATGGTCCCGGTGCGGGATGGTACGGGGTGGTCTGGTGCGGTCTGGTGCGGTCGGCGGGCGGACGCGCGGCAGCCGGCGAGCCCGGTGGCGACTAGTGGATCGCGTACGTCCGGATGGTCTGGTTGCCCTTGCCGTTCGCGTCGCGGCCCCAGACCCGGAACGACGACCGTGCCGCTGCTGCCGCGGTCCTTGAGCCGGAGGGTCACCTTGTAGGTCTTCGGCCCCGTCTTGCTCATCCGGACGCTCCAGGCGGCGACGCCCGGCTGGGTGACCCACACGAGCGGCGCCTTCGACAGCTTCTCGGCGGACTTGACCGTGATCGTGATCTTTTGACCGCGGCCTGGCGTCGTGTCGCTCGGCGTGATCCGGAAGGCCTCGGTCTCGACCGTGACCGTCTGGGTCGCGGTCAGGACGCCGTCGGTGGCCACCACATGCGAGGTGTACTTGCCGCGCGGCAGCATCGATCCGTCGGGACGGCGACCGTCGAACGTCCAGCTCGAGGTCCCGGCCGGGCGGGCGACATGGTCCATCCGGGTGATGACCACGGCGCCGGTCGCGTCGCGCAGGGTCCAGGTCACCTCCATCGGTCGCGAGAGGCTGAACTGGAGCGTGGCGCTGCGGGCCAGGCTGTCGTTGTCCTGTGGGTAGATCAGGGGCTTGGAGGTGAGCACCGAGCGCAGCGCGCTGATGACCACGACCGTCCTGTTGCGGGCCTCGCCGCTGTTGCCGGCCAGGTCGACCGGGGAGACGCTCATCGTGTAGGTGCCATCCGGCACGGTCGCGCCGGCGTTGTTCCGGCCGTTCCAGGTGACCGTCGCGGCTGCACTGCCGTTCGCCACGCTGAACGTCCTGACCACGGTCCCGGCGCCGTCGCGGATGCGCGTCGTGAGCGAGCCGGTCTCGCTGTTCGAGCCGGTCAGGCTGACCGTGTCGCGCGAGCCGTCGCCGTTCGGCGAGAACCACTGGCTCGTGGCCGCGTCGGGGGTGAGCCCGGACAGCTGCGGCGCGACGGTGTCGACGACGACCGTGCGGCTGGCCGCGGCCGGGGCATTCTCCCAGGCGTCCTGGCCGGTGACCTCGACGGTGTACGTGCCGTCAGCGACCGGGTTGCCGCCGACCAGGCCGTCCCAGTCGGTCTCGAACGTGGCGCCCGTGCCGGTCGATTCGTCGAGCAGGGTGTGTGCGGCGTTGCGCACGCGGACCCTCCAGGCGACCGATTCGGTGAAGCGCCCGTAGATCGTGGCCTTGTCGCCCTGGCCGTCGCCGTTCGGCGAGAAGCGGCCGACGCCCACGTCCACGACGCGGACCACGGGCGCGGTGCTGTCGCGTGGCGCCAGCTCGAGCGCGGCCACGAAGCCGGTGATCGACGGATCGTCGATGCCCTCGACTTCGACCAGTGGCGTTCCCTCGGCGGTGGCCCCCTCGACCGTGTCGACGACGCGCAGCCGCGTGCCGGCCGGCAGGACCGCGGCGGTCGTCATCGGCGAGCCGAGATCGCCGTACAGGGTGGCACCGGCGGCCCCGACCTCGGCGTTGCCGGGCACGACCAGGCTGGCCGGATTGACGCTCGTATCACCGTAGCCGGCCGACACGACCTCGTCGGTGGTGACGCCGAGCGTGCCGATCGCGAGCGAGCGGTAGAAGCCGGACGTTGGGGTGTTGGGATCCTGGTAGACCGTCGCATGCGCCGTGCGGGCCGACGCGAAGCTGACCACGTTGCCGTTGGCGTTCGGCTGGTGGAGCCACAGGTCCTCGATCGACTGGTGCGTCGTGAACAGGCCCCGCAGGTAGGACTCGGCACCGGCGTGGCCGTCGGCGATGACCGCGGATGCGCCGGCCTTGAGGAACCCTGCCGCGTAGTTGTCGGCGCGCTGGCGGGCGACCGACACGCTCGGCTCCGGATTGCCCGGCTCGGAGTTGCCCGAGGCGTAGCACAGGTGGTGGAGGAGCACGATCGCGCCCGGCGCCAGGTCGAGCGTCGCGACCGACGGCTCGCCGTAGTACTTGTTGTTGTAGTCGCCGTCGCCGTACGTCGCGTTGAGCCCGAAGCCGTCCTTGGTCGTGTAGTTCGGGTCGTACGTGTACGGGCTGGGCCAGCCGTTGCCGTGACCCATGTAGATGATCACGGATGCCCCGACCGCGGCCGCCTTGACCTTCGACCAGGTCGCGTACGGGCTGTAGACCTTGACCACGTTCGAGGTGTGCTTGATCGCCTCGGCGTACGCCCGGTCGGCGTCCGCCCGATAGCCGGCCGTCGCGCCGTGGGTCGCGCCGACGATGATCACGACCTTGGGATCGCCCGCGGCGGCCGACACGGTCGGCACCGCGATCCCGAGGCTGATGAGCATGACGGCGGCGAGGGCGGCGACGGTCTTGCGCAAGGCGGACTCCGGGACTGGGCAGGCTGCGGGTGTGCTTCGTCAGCCTCGTCGCCGCGCACGGCGCGCTCAATCGCGGGATGGTCCCGATTGCGCTAGCCCCTTCGGACGGGGGTGGTGGGGTGCCGGGCGGACCGGTGGGGTCGGGGTCAGGCCCCGGTGTGCGCGCAGACGCACCACGAGATCGGCCAGCGCGGGGTTCGCCGCGTCACGCTCGGACAGGATCGGCCGTCCGTCGGCGGTTCCGGCAAGCGCGGGCCAGTCGATCGCGACCGCCGGGTCGTCCCAGGCGAAGCCGAGCTCGTCCGAGCCGTCGTACTCGTTGGTCACGAGATAGACGAGCTCGAGCGCTTCGAGCGCGAGGAACCCGTGGGCGACCCCGCTCGGGATGACGACCCATGCGTCGGCCGGCAGCTCGCGGGTCTCGACGATCGGCCTCGACCCGCTGCCGTCGAGCAGCGGCCGGACGTCGACGAGGGCGACGAAGGCCCGCCCGCCGGCCACGATCCACAGGTCGTCCTGGCGACGATGGAGGTGGAGGCCGCGCAGGACGCCGGTCGCCGATGTGGACAGGTTGGCCTGGACGAACCGCTGGCCGGGGAAGTCGGCCGCGCGCCACAGCTCGCGGAACGCGCCGCGCTCGTCGGCATGGCGCTCGATGACGCCGTAGCGGACGCCCGGCAGGGCGGACGGCGACCGGTTCGCCGCTCATGTCCGCGCCCGGCCGCGCAGGAGCCGCGGCGCGTAGTCGGCCATCGCGTCGGGCCATGGCCGGAGCGGCTCCCCGGACGGCAGCGGCGTCGGCTGCCAGGACGCCCCAACGCGGCGGGTGCGACGGCCGCTCCCAGGTCGAGCCGGGGACGTTGACGACCTCGACGTCGAGGCCGGCCCGCGCGACGACGTAGCGAGCCCAGTCGGCGCGGGACGCGAACAGGCCGTTGACGAGGTGGTGGATCCCGCCCGCCGCATCGTCCGCCAGCAGCTCGACGATCGCGTCGGCGACGTCGGCCGTGTAGGTCGGGGTCCCCCATTCGTCACCGACCGCACGCAGCGGCTCGCCCGCGGCACGGGCCCGCTCGGCGGCATCGAGGATGCGGCTCGGGAAGTCCCGGCCCGGGCGTGCCGAACAGCCAGGCCGTCCGGGCGATCCCGAGCGCGGGGCCGGGGTGCGACGCGAACGCGGCGGTCGCCAGGCGCTCGCCCTCGGCCTTCGACGCGCCGTACGGATTGGGCGGGGCGATCGGGTCGGTCGGCTCGTGCGGCCGGCCGTCCACGGTGGCGCCGGCGAAGACCTCGTTGGTCGAGATGACGACGAGGTCGACCCCGCGCGTCGCGCAGGCCTCGGCCAGGACGCCCGTCGCCACCCCGTTGCGCTGCATGGCGAGGTCGGGGTCCAGGGCGCAGCCGTCGACGTCGGTCCACGCCGCGGCATGGACGACGACCTCGGGACGCTCGCGGTCGAGCCGCTCCCCGATCGCGTCGGGGGCGTCGAGGTCGAACGCGTCGCGGGCCCAGGCGAGCGGTCCCGCCGGGCCGGTGAACGGCGCGTCGGCGAGGGCCTCGACGAGGGCGCTTCCGAGACGGCCGGCCGCGCCGGTGACGGCGACCCGCATCAGCCGCGCGGGGCGGTCGCGGAGTCGGCCGGCGCCGGGTCGGCCGGCGCCGCGGGATCGGTGGCCGGGGCGGCCTCGCCCGTGGCCAGGCGACGGCCGTACTGGCGCTCGTACCAGCCGTCCCAGTCGCCCGACCGGGCGGCCCGCCACCACGCCTCGTTGGCGCGATACCAGTCGACGGTCGAGGCCAGCCCGTCCTCGAACGACGTCGCCGGCCGCCAGCCGAGCGCCGCCAGCTTCGAGCCGTCCATCGCGTACCGCCGGTCGTGCCCGGGCCGGTCCTCGACCTGCCGGACGAGGGTCCACGGCTTGCCCAGCCGATCGAGCAGGAGCGCGACCACCTCGCGGTTCGTGCGCTCGGTCGGGCCGGCGACGTTGTACGTCTCGCCGGCGACGCCGTGGCGCAGCACGAAGTCGACGGCCGCCGCGTGGTCGGCGACGTACAGCCAGTCGCGCCGCTGCAGGCCGTCGCCGTAGAGCGGCAGCGGCCGGTCGTCGAGGGCGTTGGTGACGAACAGCGGGATGAGCTTCTCGGGGTGGTGGTACGGCCCGTACGTGTTCGAGCCGCGGGTGACGACGGCGTCGACGCCGTGCGTCACGACGTAGCTCCCGACGAGCAGCTCGCCGGCCGCCTTGGCCGCGGCGTACGGCGAGCGCGGCGCGAGCGGGGCGTCCTCCGCGGCGTGCCCGTCGGCGACCGAGCCGTAGACCTCGTCGGTCGAGACCTGCAGGAAGCGCGGGCGGCCGGCCGCGACGCGGCACGCCTCGAGCAGGACGTGGACGCCGATGACGCCGGTCGCGCAGGAACGCCTCCGGATCGAGGATCGAGCGGTCGACGTGCGACTCGGCGGCGAAGTTGACGACCGCGTCGGCGCCGTCGACCAGCGGCCCGACGACGGCCGGGTCGGCGATGTCGCCGCGGACGAAGCGGAACCGCGCGGCCTGCTCCGGGTCGTCGCGGACCGGGGCGAGGTTGGCCTCGTTGCCGGCGTAGGTCAGCTTGTCGAGGACGGTGACCTCGGTGCCGTCGCGGCGGGCCAGGACGTCGCGGACGTAGCACGAGCCGATGAACCCGGCACCGCCGGTGACGAGCAGCCGGCCGAGGCGTCGGGGTCGGATCGGCCATGTCAGCCGATCGGCCGGCTGACCGGGCGGGCCAGCCGCCCGGCGGCGTCGTCGGCGGCGGCCATCTCGGCCGCGCGGAGGAGCGACGGCACCGTCCCGGCGTCGGTCCAGTGGCCGTCGTAGATCGGGCTGAAGAGCCGGCCGTCGGGGATGTAGTGGTTGAGCACGTCGGTGATCTCGAGCTCGCCGCGGCCGGACGGCAGCAGCCGGTCGATGACCGCGAACGCGTCGCGGCGCAGGAAGTACACGCCGATCGGGATCAGGTCGCTCTTGGGATGCTCGGGCTTCTCCTCGAAGCCGACGACCCGGCCGTCGGCATCGAGCTCGGCCACGCCGAAGCGCTCCGGGTCGGGGACGCGGTAGAGCATCGTGCCCGCGCCGTACGGCCCGACCTCGAAGGCGTCGGCGACGTCGGCCAGCGCCGGCCCGCGCAGGATGTTGTCGCCGAGGACGCAGCAGAACGCATCGTCGCCGACGAAGTCGCGGGCCAGCCCGATGGCGTGGGCGATCCCGAGCGCGCCCGGCTGGTAGCGGTAGGTCAGGTCGAGCCCGAACGCCGATCCGTCCGCCAGCAGCTCGACGACGTCGCCGACGCTCTTGCCGCCGACGACGACCATCACCTCGCGGATCCCCATCCCGGCCAGCGTCTCGATCGGGTAGTAGATCATCGGCCGGTCGTAGATCGGCAGCAGGTGCTTGTTGGTGACGATCGTCAGCGGGAACAGCCGCGTCGCGGTCCCGCCGGCGAGGACGATGCCCTTTCATCGCCCGGAAGGGTAGCAGGCGCGCCGCCCCGGACGGCCGCCGGTCACGGCCTGGCGGTCGGCTTGGGCGTGGGGGCGCGGGTCGGCGCGGCGCTCGGGCCGATGCACGGCTGCTCGCCCTGGGGCAGCGTCCCGCCGTCGCCGCAGTCGATCGGCTGCTCCTCGATCGGCGGCAGGCCGCCCTCGTAGTCGGTGATCACGAGCAGGTACTCGAGCTTGTCGAGCTGCGCCGCGGGCTGCAGGAACGCGGTCTGGACGACATCGTTGGCCAGCGGCTTGACGTCGACGACCTGGCCGATGAGCAGGCCCTTGGGATACGGCGAGCGGACGCCGCCGCCGAGCTCGATGCCGGCGGTCACGACCTCGTCGCCGACGGCGACCGTCTCGCCCGGCGTCGATCTGGCGCATGATCAGGACCCCGCCGAGCTGGCCGACGACCTCGCCGGTCGCCGCGTTCGTGGTCAGCTGGCCGATGACCGTCGACTCGCCGTCGGTCAGCAGGACGACCTTGGCGCTGGTCCGGCCCGACCTCGGTGACCCGGCCGACGAGCGCGCCGCCGGCGGCGACGGCGACGTCGCCGACCTCGATCCCGTCGCCGCTGCCCTTGTCGAGGACGACCAGCCGGCGGAACTCGGACGACTCGCGGGCGATGACCGACGTCGCGACCGTGTCGTAGTCGAGCCCGGCGCGGAGCTGCAGGAGCGCCGTCAGCGAGTCGTTCTCGCGGCGGATCTCCTCGAGCCGGGCGTTCTCGGCGGCGAGCCGCTCGTTCTCGGCGCGGAGCGACGAGTTGTCGGTGCGCAGGCGGTCGATCTCGGCGATCGTCGACGCGACCGAGGCGGCCGCCCCGGCGACCTGATCGAGCGCGCCCTGGATCGGCCGGAAGGCGAAGCCGATCCCGCTCTGGACGTCGCGGACCGTCGGGTTGGACGAGAAGGCCATCAGCAGGACGGTCGTCAGCAGCAGGGCGATGAACACGATGCCCCGGCGACGGGCGGCACGGGTGGCGAGGATGGAGGTCATGTCGGTCCGCTCGGCGACCGGCCGCGGCTCAGCGCGGCGGGCGCGAGTACGTCTCCGAGACGAGGACGCGCTCCATGCGGTCGAGGTCCTGGAGGACGACGCCCGTGCCGCGGGCCACGCAGGTCAGCGGATCGTCGGCGATGTGGACCGGCATCTGGGTCGCCTCGGCGACGCGCCGGTCGAGCCCGGCCAGGAGCGCGCCGCCGCCGGCGAGGACGATGCCCTGGTCCATGATGTCGGCGACGAGCTCGGGCGGCGTCTCCTCGATCGTGTCCTTGACGGTGTCGACGATCTGCTGGACGGACGGCTCGATCGCCTCGCGGATCTGGTCGGCGCCGACCTCGACGCTGCGCGGCAGGCCGGTCAGCAGGTCGCGGCCGCGGAGCGACACGCGCTGGGCGTCCCACTCGCCCGGGATAGGCCGATCCGATCGCGATCTTGATGTCCTCGGCCGTCCGCTCGCCGAGGAACAGGTTGTACTCGCGCCGGGCGAAGGTGACGATGTCGGCGTCCATCTCGTCGCCGCCGATCCGGATGCTGCGGCTGACGACGATCCCGCCGAGGCTGATGACGGCGACCTCCGTCGTCCCGCCGCCGATGTCGACGACCAGCGATCCGGACGGCTCGCTGACCGGCAGTCCGGCGCCGATCGCGGCGGCCATCGGCTCCTCGATCAGGCCGGCCCAGCGGCCGCCGGCGTTGAGGGCGGCGTCGCGGACGGCGCGCTTCTCGACCTCGGTCACGCCCGACGGGATGCCCATCAGCATCCGCGGCCGGGCGATCGTCCCGACCCGGTCGTGGACCTTGTCGACGAAGTACTTGATCATCTGCTCGGTCACGTCGAAGTCGCTGATGACCCCGTCGCGCAGCGGCCGGACGGCGATGATGTTGGCCGGCGTGCGGCCGACCATCCGCTTCGCCTCCGCCCCGACCGCCAGGACCCGCTTCGTCTTGGCGTCGATCGCGACGACCGACGGCTCGCTGATCACGATCCCGCGATCGCGGACGTGGACCAGGGTGTTGGCGGTCCCGAGGTCGATCCCGATGTCGCGGGAGAAGAGGCCGAGGAGCCGGTCGAGCATCGGAAGGTGCGTCCTCGTGGTGGTGGGTGTCGCGGCGCGGGCATCGCCGGGAACGGGCGGGTCGCGCGGAAGCGGACGGGTCGGGCGGGCAGCCGGGGCAGTATACCCGGTCGCCCACCGGCGCCCGGACGAGCGGCCGGCAGAATGGGCGAACACGCGGGCCCGGGCGCGAGGATGGCCGGGCCACGTCCCGCGGCGTCGGCGGCCTCGTCAGCCGGCGGGTCGAGTCGCGATCGCTCGGTCGAACGACACGCCGCGGTCGCGCAGCGAGACGTAGGCATCGTGGCCGATGACGAGGTGGTCGAGCAGCTCGATGTCGAGCAGGCGACCGGCCGCGAGCGCTTCGGCGGTCAGGTGGAGATCGTCCGGGCGACGGTGTCGGATCGCCCGACGGATGGTTGTGGACGAGGATCAGCCCGGCCGCGTTGAGCCGGACGGCGTCGCGGAACAGCTCGCCGACGCGGACCAGCGACGACGACACGTTGCCCTGGTAGACGGTCGCCACGCGGAGGACGTGGTTCTTCGTGTCGAGCAGGACGGTCCGCAGCTCCTCGCGCTCGAGCCGGCCCATCTGGAGGATCAGCCGGTCGGCGACGTCGTGCGGGCCGCGGATGGTCCAGCGCGCGGCGGGCCAGTCGGCCAGCAGCCGACGGCCGAGCTCGAACGCGGCGACCAGCTGGGCCGCGCGCGCCTCGCCGATCCCGGGCACCGCGGCGAGCTCCAGCTCGGTCGCCCGGGCGAGCCCGGTCAGCCCGTCGTGCTGGGCGAGGGCGTCGGTGGCGAGGTCGACGGCCGATCGCCCGCGCGTCCCGGAGCCCCACACCAGCCCGATCAGCTCGGCCGACGTGAGACCGCCGACGCCGCGCAGCGCCAGGCGTTCGCGCGGCCGCTCCGCCGACCGGCACCTCCCGGATCGCCCGGCCGGCGGCCGGCGCGGTCCCGGTCGAGTCACCATTGGATGGGGTCACGGATCCACCTCGTCGATCGACCGGCAGGCTCGTCCGGCAGAGCCGGCACGCTGGCCGGCCGCGACCGATCCGGCGATGGGAGTCCTCAAGGTCCGTACGACGGAAGCCCGCCGATTCCTCCCGCCATCCGGACCTCGAGGACGAGGCACAGCCTAGGGAGGGGCGCTCACCGGCGGCTCACCCGGCCGTTCACCGGCGATCCGGCCCCGGCCCCGCCTCGGGCTCAGAAGCGGCCGATAGGCCTCGGCGAGGACGAGCAGGATCCCGTTGAACGCGGCGTGCAGGCCGAACGAAGCCCACACCGAGCCTCGCCGGAGGAACAGCCAGCCGAGCGCGAAGGCGATCGGGATCCGCCCCGCAAAGGCCGACGGCCGCGAGCGCGAGCGCGTCCCCCGCCGTCGAGCCCGCCACGGTGACCACATGCGCGAAGGCGAAGAACAGCGACCCGACGACGAGCGCTCGCCTGGCGCCCATGCCCCGCGCCCAGGCGGTCGTGGCGAACCCGCGAAACAGGATCTCCTCGCCGAACGGCGCGACGAGCACGCCGGCCACGAACGACACGATGAAGCCGACGGTCGTCCCGGTCGGTGGCAGCGGGCTGACCGGGGTGACCGGAACGAGGGCGAGCAGCACCTGGGCGACGATCGCCGTGACGAAGATGACCGGGACCGCCCACAGCACCCCGCCGCCGATGTCGGCGATCGCCGCGTCGGTCGAGCGCGACGATGCCCATCGATCGCCAGTCGAGGGCGCCCGTGTCGACCACCAGCAGGCGCACCAGCCCGACGTAGACGATCGCCTGGATCGTGACCGACAGCAGCGCGGCGACGGGTCCGTCGACGTCCAGCCCGACCGCGACCAGCGGCACCGACAGCGCGATGACGGCCAGCAGCGAGATCGGCACGGCGGCGGCGAAGACGAGGAACGGCGATGGGCCGCGGTATTCGAGCCCGGGCCGTGTGCGGCGTTCGATGCCCTGCGAACCCGCGGCGGCAACCAGCCCGATCGACAGGAGGACCAGGCCGACGAGCAGCAGCAGCGTGGCCGGCAACCCGCCGCCGCGACATGCACGCCGACCCCGACGACCACGAAGCCGATGACCGTCGCCAGCCAGCCGACGACGAACAGGCCGGGCGCGGCCCGGCCCTCGATCGTGAACGTTCCGGTTCCGGGCCGACCCGGGACGCCCGGGTCGGGCGGCTGGGCGTCGCGGGGGAGTCGGTTCCTCCGTCACGCCGACCGGACCGTCATCGGGCGGCGTTTCGGACGAGCTCAACGCTCCGGCAGCGGATCCTGCGCTGGCGCCGGGATGGGGCCGGCCACCGGCCCAATCGAGCTGCGGACGGACGACGGCAGGGGGGTCGGCGTGGTGGTCGTCGGCTCGGTGCCGGTGGCGGCCAGGACGCCCGCTGCCTCGCGGGGGCGCGGCAGCCCCTGCATCGCCGCTGCCGGGACCTCACGGCGCTCGAAGTCCTTGCCGCACCAGGCGCACAGCGACCAGTCCATGCCGACGAGCCGGCTGCAGTTGGGGCAGACCCGCTTGAGCCGCGTCCGGCACGACGGGCAGATGATCCACTCGTCGTCGATCCGGCGCTCGCACGACGGGCAGTGGTGGATCGACTCGACCTCGGCGAGGAGTGCCTCCTCGGCCAGGTTGCGTTCCCAGACCTCGCCGATCTTCTCGTGCGGCCGGATGATCTTGTAGATCCAGACCGCGAGGATGAAGAAGATCGGGGTGAACAGGATGATCCCGGCCGCCGCGAGGTACGGCGCGATCGCGTTGTCCGACCGCTGCTGCATGTCGCGGAACGCCCAGTAGGCGGTGGCCAGCCAGATGACGACGAGGTACAGCCCGATCAGCCGAAGCCCGATCTGGACGGGGTCACTTTCGACGACGTCGCCGACCGACTGGCCGATCTGCTGGAGGATGTCTTCCATGCGCCTGGGTCGTTGCCTCCGTGCCTGTCAGCCCGGTCCGAGGATCGAGGCTGCGGCGGGTATTCGCACGGCGCAGTGTAGCAGGGGCTGCGCCCGTGCCTCCCGCCGGCGTCCTGCCGTCAGACGGCCGGTTCCACCTCGGCGTGACGAGTCGCCCAGCTTGCGACGCCACCGCCGATCAGCAGGGCGACCGCCCCGAGCGAGGTGATCAGCACGCCGAGCCGGCCCCGAGGGGACCGAACAGGTAGGGCCACGTCAGCCCGACCAGCAGCCCACCCACGCCCAGTCCGAGGACGCCGGTCCGGACCCAGGCCGGGACGGGCGTCTGGAGGACGCCGAGCGCCAGCACCGCGAGCAGGCCGAGCATGACGAGGATGTGGGTCGGGCTGGCCAGGCCCCAGTCGTCGAGGTAGCTGCCGCTGCCCCGCGCACCGACGACCATCACCGACCACGGCAGCAGGAACCCGAGCACCGCCATCGACGAGCCGACGACGACGAACCAGCCCGCGATCTCGGTCATCCGCTCGGGCGCCAGACCCGGCAGGACATCCATCAGCCGGGCGCCGGCGGGCCGGGCCGCGGCCGGGTCGGGGTCGCCCGCTTCGTGAGCCAGCGCGACCGCCGCCACCGATCCGTTCGTGCCGGCGAGGGCGGGCATCATCGAGTTCGGGGGAAGATAGGCACCGGGGCGGGTCGCTCCCAGGCCGGCTCCGGCCGTCGCTCCGCCACCGCCGTACGGTCTCGCCACGATGACCGGCTCGCGCATCGGGGGCCACGGCGTGTCGTCGGCCACAGGTGCGACGTCGACGTCGGCCTCGCCCTGGTAGCGGTCGGTCTCACCATCGCCCTCGTCGACCTCGTCGCCCTCGTCGACCCTGGTTCCGTTGACGATGTAGGTGGGTACGGCCGGTTCGAACGCCGGCCGGCGCAGGTAGGTGGGGACGGCTTCGAGCGGGACGGGATCGAGCAGGTAGGAGGCCTGCGTGGCGGTCGCGAGGGGCGGCGGGAAGGGCGCCGTCGCCGCGGCCGGCGCAGGCGCGGCGATCGCGGGCGGAGGCGCGGCGGGCGGGGTGGCCGGAGCGGGCGCGGGGTCGGGGGCAGGCGCGGTGGCCGGAGCGGGCGTCGGCCTTGGCGCCTTGGCCTGCGCGACCGGCGCGGCTGCGACGGCAGCCGCCACCGGCGCCGGCGGGGCCTCGCTCCGCTTGGCACGCGTCTGACGGGGCGGACGGACCGGCGCGGCGACCGAGGCCAGCAACGTGCCGCATGCCGGGCACGCGAGCCGTCCCGCGGGCAGCGGCTGACCGCATTCGCTGCAGTAGCTCGTTTTGGCCGTCATCGCACACCTCGACTCCGGATGGACCGGGGGTCGGGTCAGAGCGTCGCAGACGACTTGTCGCGCCGCCAGTCACCCGGATGGCGGTCGGTGGACCCCCCGAACGTCCCGCGTGCCGCGACGTCGCCGATCGTCCAGACGGCGGCACGCCAGGCACAGACGACGGCGGCCAGGAACAGGCCGGCGATCCACAGGACCGACGAACAGGACGACGGCGATGAGGAGCGGAAATGGGTCGTCGCGTTGGCCGAGGGCCGCTCCGACCGCGCTCCAGGCAGAGGAAGCGGCGACCGCCGACGGGACGACGACCAGGCCGAGCGCCAGCGTCGGCAGCCAGAAGCGGACCAGCGCCGTGAGCGGATGGCGGACCGTTCGGACGACCCCGGCGCGGAGCCCCGCGAAGATCCCGTCGCCGTCGAGCGCGATCCGGCGGGCGGCGACGGCGGCGACCATCTCGCCGAGCATCCAGGTCAACGCCGATCGCCAGCAGCACGTCGGGCGTGTCCTTGACGACCCGGACCACGAGCGACGTCCCTGTCTCCGACGGCAGCGTGAGCTCGCGGTAGGTCTCGAACACGATCCGGACCGAGCCCCACAGCAGCGCGACCGCCAGCGGCAGCAGCGCGATCAGCCGGACGGCCAGGATCCGCACCGCCACCCGGCCCGCCGGCGGGCCGGGCGACGGCGGCATCCTCCACCGCGTCCGGCCCGCGGCCTGTCACGCACGTCCTCGTCGGCGGCGACGATCCGGGCGCCCTCGGCTTCGAGGGCCGCGGCAAGCCAGCCGCCCAGCACGAGCCAGCCCACGACGGCCACGCCGGAGATCGCCGCCGCGGCGACGACGACGGGCGGCAGCGTCCCGAGCGCGATCGCGGTGAGCGCCGGTGCCACGAGGTTGCCGGCGCCGACCGGCGTGGGCAGCACGATGATCGGGAGCGGTCACCAGCACGATCCCGCCGCGCAGGAGGAAGGCGCCAAGGGCCAGCGGCCAGGTCGCCGGCGTGGCGAGCGTCACGAGCAGCGCCTCGAGCAGCGCCGCGCCCCGGGTCACGGCGTCGGGCTGGACGACGCTCCCGGGCAATGGCGAGGCCAGCCCGGGGGCGAGCTCCTCGAGTCGCTGGAGCGCGGCTTCGACGAGCGCGATCTCGGCGCCGTAGCGCGCGAAGTCACCGTCGCGGAGCGCCGTCTGGGCGATCTCGAAGTGGGCGTTGGCGAAGTCGATCAGGCCCGGCACGTCCGTCGGCAGGTCGGTGCCCGGCGTCGGCGTGGGCTGCTCGGCGGGCCGGGCGTCGCGCGTCGGGCCGGGCGTCGGCGTCGGGCCGGGCGTCGGCGTCGGGCCCGGTGAGGGCGTCGGCAGGTCGCCGGCCTCGGCCGCCAGCAGGAGGCGCAGCGCCTCGCCGAGCGACTCGCCCCACACGACCTGGCGCGGCGAGGCGAGGACGATCCGCCGGAACTCGGGGAAGGCCGAGCCGGTCGACTGGAGGTAGACCGGCTGGAGGTAGATCAGCGAATCGTCGAGCGGCACGACGATCAGGTTGCCGCGGATGACCTTGCTGCCCGACTGGTTCCAGAGCGAGATCTGCTGGCTGATCACCGGATCCTGGTCGATCCGCGCCTCGATCTGGGCCGGCCCGAAGATCGTCGTGTCGGCCGGGAAGCGGTAGACCCTCGGTCTCACCGTAGTTCGGCGCATCCATCCGGGCGGCGACCCAGGCGATCATGTTCGGCCGTTCGGTCGGCACCATCGGCTGGAGGAGCAGGAACTCGACGCCGGTCTCGCTGCGGCAGGCGCATCTCGACGTAGTACGCCTCGGACGGCAGCGTCTGCTCGCTCGTCTGGCCCTCGGGGACGGTCCACAGGTCGTCGTTCCGGAAGAACTGCTGCGCGTCGGTCACGTGGTACCGGCCGAACACGCGGGTCTGGACGTTGAACAGCTCCTCCGGCACGCGCAGGTGGGCGCGGAGGTCCGCCGGCATCGCGTCGAGCGGCTCGAACAGGTCGGGGAAGACGCCGGCGTAGGCCCGGATGATCGGGTCGTCCGGGTCGCTGATGTAGAAATGCATCGTTCCGTCGTAGGCGTCGATGGTGATCTTGACGCTGTTGCGGATGTAGTTGAACGGGTCGCCACCGATGTTCGTCGGCGACGGCAGGCTCGCGTCGGCGTCGAACCCCTGGGCGTTCGGGAACCGGTCGGACGTCGTGAACGCGTCCTGGACGTAGACCATCCGGCCGGCGTCGTCGATGACCAGGTAGGGGTCCTTGTCGTAGCGCAGGAACGGCGCGATCCGCGGCAGGCGGTCGCTCCATCGAGCGATGGAACAGGAGCTGGCTGGACTGCGTGACCTGGTCGCTGATCAGCAGGTCGAGGTCGCGGAACCGGAGCGCGAACAGGAGCCGCTTCAGCGTCGTGTCGAGCGGGATCCCGGTGGTACCCGTCCAGCGCGTCTCGGTCCCGACCGAGCCGCCTTCGTCGCCCTCGCCGGTCGGGTAGTCGAACTCGGCCTGCTGGGCGCCGACGACGATGTACGACGACGGCCGCTCGCCGAAGTAGATGCGCGGCTGGGTGATCGTCGGGGCGCCCGGCACGGACACCGGCGGCAGGTTGCCGATGAACAGGCGCGGCTGGCCCTCGCTCCCGACCTCGTTGACCGGGACCATCGTGGCGCCGATGCCGTGGGTGAAGATGATCCGCTGGTTGACCCAGCCGGTCGCGCTCGGGTTCTGCTCGAGCCACAGCTCTCGAGCGGACGAGCATGACCTGGCGCTTGATGTCGTCGATGACGTAGCGGTCGGTGTCGACGTCGGTGAAGTCGTAGTAGCGGCGAACCGTCTGGAGCTGGTCGAGCGTCGAGCGCAGCGGGCGGTAGTCCCACAGCCGGGCGCTGGTGAACGTGTCGGCCTCGCGCTCGATGTCGGCCGGCGGTCAGGACGGCCTCACCGCGGAACGGCACGTCGCCCCATTCCTCGAGGTCGTAGGCCAGCCGCGTCATCGCGATGTTGTTGCCGATGTAGCGCTCTTCCTGGGCGAACTGGTTGGGCACGACCGTGAAGCGCTGGACCGCCTCCGGGTACAGCCGCCCGATGACCAGCGAGGCGACGAACCAGACGGCGATCGTCAGCCCGAGCGGCCACAGCATGCGCGTGAACGCGCCGCCGACGAGGAGCGCCGCGGCGATGCCCGGAGATGACGGTCAGCACGTCGAGCGCCGAGAACTGGGCGTTCTGGTCGGTGAAGCTGACGCCCGTCGCGATCCCGCGGTTGCTGTACACGAGCTCGAGCTTGTCGAGCTGGTAGCCGAACGCGACCGACAGGAGGAACAGCCCGCCGAGGACGGCGAGGTGGACCCGGACCGGCGTGCTGAACACGAGCCCGCCACTGCGATGCGGACACGATGTAGCGGGCCAGGACGAGGAGCAGCGCGGCCACCACGATCCCGTTGAACAGCCCCTGGACGAGGCGCAGGAACGGCAGCTCGAACAGGAAGAAGCTGATGTCACGGTTGAAGATCGGGTCGGTGACGCGACGCGGTCGGCGAGAACGGCACTCGGTTGATCCAGAGGAGGACCGTCTCCCATGCACCCGAGACCGAGCCGCCGATGACGATCGCGAAGAAGACCGCCATGCCACCCAGGATCCAGCCGGCCATCGGCGTCAGGTCGGGCAGGTCGGGCGCCTCGAAGACCACCGGCCGTGCGCCGGAGCCGGGGACCTCGCCGCGATTGCCCCAGTCCCCGGAGCGCGGACGAGCGGTCGCGCCGCGCCTCGCCGGCCTGGGCGCGGCCTCGTTGAGGCGGTCGAACAGCGAACGGAACGAGCCGCCATCGCCCGATGGCGGCGGGGCCAGCCGGCCGGCGAGCCACAGGTTCGCCAAGAACACGACGAGGGCGACGAGGAAGGCCGCGGCACCGAGGCCGACGATCGCGAGCAGCCGGGTCCAGAACACGGAATCGAACCCGACGCTGCCGTACCACAGGGCGTCGGTCCACACGTCGAGCCCGACGCTGAACAGCAGGAAGACGGCCAGGGCGATGAAGGCGAAGGCCGCGATCCCGAACCGTCGGCCGGCTCGCGCTGCGCGGCTGCTGCCGCCGTCGTTCGGGCCACCGGTGCTGCGACGGCGGCGTCGGCGGGAGGCCTCGTCGATCCGCTGCGGCTCCTCGGCCGAATCCGCGTCGTCCTCGTCGGCCTCGCGGTCGTCGGCGTCCGCATCGACGTCGCCCGGATCGCGGTCCTCCGTGTCCTCGTCGTCGCGATCGCCGCGGGCGCTCGGCGTCGTCCTGGTCGGGGTCGTCGTCTGATGGATCGGGTTTGGGATCGCGGCGGTCGGGCCGTGGCGGGCCGGGGTCCTCGCCGCGCGCGGCCGCCTCGCGACGGCGAGCTCGTCCATGAAGTCGTCGAACAGGTCGCGCATCGGTCCGCGGAGTCTACCCGACGGTGGCCCTCAGGGCCGATGGAGCCCTTCGACGGAACGGCCGAAGCCCGTCAGCACGGCCGTCGCCAGCTCGTTCGGCCGCATCGCCGCGGCGCGTGCCGGCTCGAACCGGAAGGCCGCCCGGACGGCCGCCGGCACGCGCCATGGCCGGGCCGGGTCATCGGGTGGGGCCACCAGGCCGAGTCGCATCTGGAGTCGCCCGCCGTCCTCCAGGATGAGCCCGGACAGCGCGCCGCCGATGGCCGGCCCAAGCCGGCCGAGCGGTGGATCGGGCGGCGGGCCGCCGGAGGGCGCGACGTCGGCGAAGCGCACGACGCCGTCGTCGTCGACCACCCACAGGACCGCGAGCCACCACCCGTCGGGCGCCTCGGACGGGCGGCTCATCCCGGCGCGGAGGGTCCGGTCGCCGATGCGGACGGGTTGCTCGCGCAGGAACGACGGGCCGGGCGGCGGGAGTCGGTCGGGCACCGCGGCAGCATAGCGGCGGACCCGCTGGGCCGCCGCGGGTCAGGCGGGCGGTGCGGTCTCGGTCGGGCGGTCGGCCTCGGCGTCGGTCGACTCGGTGGCGGCGTCTGCGGCCGGCGCATCGGCCGGTGTCGCGCCGTTCACCTCGATGCCGGCGTCGGCGACCGCAGCCGCCTCGGCGCCGGGTGCCTCGTCGGCCCCGTCAGCGACCTCGACCTCGCCCTCGGCTTCGGCTTCGAGCTGCTGATCGACAGCCGCCTCGATCCGACGCGCCTCGACCTCGGCCGTCAGGTTGGCGACCTCGGCCTCGATCGCGAGCCGCCGGATCTCGCGCTGGACCTCCGGGTCGGGTGGCGCGATGGCCTGGGCGTCGTCCGGCGTGGCCTCCTCGTCGGGATACTCGCCGCTGATCCACGACAGGAGCCGGCTTCGCGGCTGCGGCCGGGTTTCGCCGCGCAACACCTTGTCGTCGACGGCGGTCACGCCGGGCAGCACGGGCTCGCCGTCGCTGAGCAGCACCGCGCCGCACGACGGACAGGTCTCCGTCTCGGGCGTGACGCTGGCGGAGCACCACGGGCACACGGTGGGGTCGGTGCGATCCGGCGGGGGCGTTGAATCGACCATCGACGTCATCCTACCGAATCGGGAACCCGCTTCGATGGCCCATCCGTCCGGGGTCGCCGCCGGACCCGCCGCTCACTCCCACTCGATCGTCGCCGGCGGCTTCGAGCTGATGTCGTAGACGACCCGGTTGACGCCCGGGACCTCGTTGACGATCCGCGACGAGATCTTGCCGAGGACGTCGTACGGCAGCTTCGCCCAGTCGGCGGTCATCCCGTCCTCGCTGGTGACCGCCCGGATGGCCACGACGTTCGCATACGTCCGGCCGTCGCCCATGACACCCACCGACCGGACCGGGGTCAGGATCGCGAACGACTGCCACAGGCTGCGGTACAGGTTGGCGGCCTTGATCTCGTCGATGACGATCCAGTCGGCCTCGCGCAGCGTGTCGAGCCGTTCGGCGGTGACCTCGCCGATGATCCGGATGGCCAGGCCCGGGCCGGGGAACGGCTGGCGGAGGACCATCGCGTCGGGCAGCCCGAGCTCGCTGCCGACCCTCCGGACCTCGTCCTTGAACAGGTAGCGCAGCGGCTCGATGAGCTTGAACCGAAGGTCGGCCGGCAGCCCCCCGACGTTGTGGTGGGTCTTGATCTTCTGGGCGGCCTTCGTCTCTGACGTGGCCGATTCGATGACGTCCGGGTAGAGCGTGCCCTGGGTCAGGAAGTCGATCCGCCCGAGCTTGGTGGCCTCCTCTTCGAACACGCGGATGAACTCGTCGCCGATGATCACCCGCTTGCGCTCCGGGTCCTCGACGCCGGCCAGCCGGGCGAGAAACCGCTCGCGCGCGTCGACCATCACCAGGTTCATCCCGAGGTCGCGCTCGAAGGTGACCCGGAGCAGCTCCGATTCCTTCTTGCGCATCAGGCCGTGGTCGACGTAGATGCAGGTCAGCCGGTCGCCGACGGCGCGATGGACGAGCGCCGCCGCGACGGCCGAGTCGACCCCGCCCGACAGGGCGCAGATGACGAGCCCGTCGGACCCGGTCTCGCGGGCATGGGCGTCGACCCGCTCGCGGATGTCGGCCACGGTCGTGTCGATGAAGTTGCCGGCCGTCCAGGTCGGCGAGACGTCGGCAATGCCCAGCACGAAGTTGCGCAGGACGTCGCGGCCGCGCGGCGTGTGGACGACCTCGGGATGGAACTGGATGCCGTACAGCCCGCGGCTCGGGTCGGCCAGCCCGGCGATCGGCGTCGAGTCGGTCTGGGCCGTGGCGTGGAAGCCCTCGGGCAGGCGCGAGATCGAGTCGGCGTGGCTCATCCAGACCGGCTGCTCGCGCTCGATGCCGGTGAACAGCCGGTCGTCCGCGGTGATGCTCACGCTGGCCGGGCCGTACTCGCGGTGGTCGAACGGGATCACGTCGCCACCGAGCTCGTGGGCCATCAGCTGTGCGCCGTAGCAGATGCCGAGGACCGGGATCCGGCCCGACCAGATCGCCGGGTCCGGCCGCGGGGCGCCCGGGTCGTAGACCGAGTGATGGCTGCCCGACAGGATGATCGCCCGGGCGCCGCGTCGCTCGAGCTCGGCGTAGGGGGTGTCGTGCGGCAGCAGCTCGGAGTAGACGTCGAGCTCACGGACCCGACGGGCGATCAGCTGGGCGAACTGGCTGCCGAAATCGAGGACGACGACGGTCTGGCGGTCCACCGCGTCGCCGGTGCCTGGCTGATCCTCGCTCGATCGCTCGGGGGCCGGTGCCTTGAGCGCGGCCTCGAGATAGGCCTCGACCTCCGCGTCGTCCGGGGCCAGGACCCGATGGCCCGCGTTCGCCGCCTCGCCGTGGATCGTCTTGCCCCGCCGCGGTGGCGCGCCGGGCTCGGTGGCGAGGCCCGGCCGTTCCGCCTCGTCCTCCGCGCCGCCGTCGCCTCGGTCGTCGTCTCCGCCAATCCGCCCTCCGCTGGCCCGTGCCGTGTGCCCAGTCTACCCGGCCGGGACGTGGCTGCCCGGGCCTGGTGACGAGGCCGAGGGCGCTGGAGCGCGGCCGGCGGCCCGCGAGTCAACCGCGGTTGCGCATCGCCTCGGCCGCCATCGCGAAGTAGCGCTCCAGCTCGGCGGCCACGTCGGCGGGCGGCGCCGCTTCGGCGACCGCGGCACGCATGTGGACCAGCCAGCGGTCGCGCTCGAGGGGCCCGATCGCGAACGGTGCGTGACGCATCCGCAGGCGGGGGTGGCCGCGCTCCTGGTCGTACGTCGTCGGGCCGCCCCAGTACTGGATCAGGAAGAGGGTCAGGCGATGCCGGGCGCCGGCGAGATCGGCTTCAGGGTAGATCGGGCGGAGTTGCGGGTCGTCGGCGACGCCGTCATAGAACCGGCCGACGAGCGCCTCGAAGAAGGGCGTCCCGCCGGCACGGTCGTACAGGGATCGTGTGTGCGTGCCGCTCGTCACGGACCGGAGGATAGTCGCGCGCCGGGTTCAGGGCGCGGGCCGTGGGAGCGGTCAGGCGCCGGCGCCGGCCGGCGCCGAGGTCCGGACCGCGGCGCTCGCGGCGATGCCCTTGAAGGCGAACCGCGCGGCGACGACCCACAGGCCGATCATCCACAGCAGCAGCCCGACGCCTTCGGCCCAGGCGCGGTCCGAGGGCAGCGCGCTGGTGGCACCGAACGGGTCCTGGCCGGTGAGGACCAGCAACAGGCCGTAGGCGACGACGCCGAGGCCGATGGCCGACAGGTAGCCGGTCAGGCTCGCGCTCCACGAGCGGCGCCGGATGAGCCCGTAGGCGGCAACCAGGTGGGCCAGCCCGAACGCGACGGTCAGCGGGATCAACCACGACAGGGCGATTTGGTCGAGCGACGTGTTCGGCAGGACGACCGCCCCCACGCCGAGGACGACGAAGCCGGCCAGCAGCGTGACGAATGCGGCGAACCCGCGGGTGCCGCGCCGATGGGCGTACCGCGGCAGCGAGGTGGACGAGGTCATGCGGCAGCTCCCTGGAAGATGGTCCGCGACCGGCCGGCCGCGTCGATGGCGACGATGACGAGCACGTAGAGGGCGGTGGCGACGGCGAGGATGCCGATGCCATCGGCGGTCGCCTGGGCCGTGGCGGCCGGCGCGAACGGATCGCGACCGACGCCCACCAGCAGCAGGCCGAGCGTCCCGGCCGTGGCGCCGACGATGGCGGCTCCGAGCCCGACCCGATCGGCCCACGAGCTGCCGAGCAGCAGCCCGGCGGCGGCGACGAGGTTGACCACGGCGAACGTGATGATGAACGGCAGGAGCTGCGACCAGGTCGCCGAGCAGGACGGCGTCGGCCGGTCGGATCACCATCCCGCCCTCGACGAGGAGCCGGGCGAGACCGATGGCCAGGGCGCTCACGGCGACGACGCCGCCGCCGAGGATGAGCAGCAGGCCGGCGACGAGCCGGGACGGATGGGTGGGCATGTCAGATACCTTCCTTGGGCTGGATCCGCCACTCGGGATCGACGGCGATCACGCGATCGGCGGTCTGGCCGGTTTGCCGGGCCACGGCCGCGAAGAAGGCGGCCCGCCGGTGCGACACGATCCGGGCGTCCTTGCAGGTGCAGCCGTCGATCAGGCAGGCGCCGGTCCGGCTGGGCACGATCAGCGCGAGGGCCTCACCGGTTCGGAGCTGGTTCGGGTGGAACATTGACGGCTGACTCCTTCCTGCCGGTCTCCGCGACGCGGATCCCGATGCCGTCACCGTAGGGCGGCGGGCGAGCCTGCCGGCATGGGCATGCGCCGCTCGCACGGATGGACGCATGTCCAGTCCGCGGGCGGCAGAGGGTCAGCCGGCGACCGTCTCCAGTCGGCGCCTGAGCGCCTCGAGATCGAGCGCCGCGGCCCGCCGGGCCTGCGGGGCGACCATCGATTCGAACATCCGGAAGCGCAGCGGCAGCCCGATCCGCGCCGTCCAGCGCAGCTTCGTCGCCAGGTCGTCGGCGGCGACGACGGCGTCGATCTCGACCGAGATGCCGTCCTTGTCCTTGCCCCGCACCCCGAACGCCGCCCCGGGTGCGAGGACGGTCACCGCGCCGTCGAGCACGGTCGATCGCCCGGCCACGGTCTGCGCGATGCGCAGGCGCGAGCCGGCCTGGAGCGGTCCGGGGTCGAGCCGCTCGACCCGGACGATGCCCGAGGCGATCAGCCACTCCGGATAGCGCTCGACGTCGATCAGGGCGTCGAACACGTCCGCGACCGGGCGACCGATCCGCGCCTCGGCCTCGACCGAGATCGTCATTCGGCGGGAGCCGCCGGGGGCGCCGACACCCCCTCGGGTGCCGAGCGCTCCGAGGGCTCGACGGGCTCCGCCGCCGCCACGGGCTCCGGGGGGACCCAAGGCTCGACGGGCCGGAGCCGGAACGACGGTCCGCGTCCGAGGCCCTCCGCCGGCGTCCCGTAGCGCAGGATCAGGCCGCGGATGGCGCGGACGTGATCGGTCCGGTCGAGTGGATACGGCGACGGCGTCGAAGGCACGATCCCCGGTACGCACGTGGCAGGCCGGGTCGGCCACCAGGTTGCCCGCCCAGGCCGTCTCGACCCCGGCGGCGACCAGCAGCGAGCCCGGCTCGGCCTCGTCATCCACGTATCCGATCGTGACCGCCCGGACGAGGCCGCTCCGCGAACCGCGCATCTCGATCCGGACGAAGCGTCCGGAGGCGACCAGCTCGTCCTCCATCGCCCCTCGCTCGGGGGTCGTCAGCGGCCCCGCTGCCAGGACTTGCCCTCGGTCTGGGTCGAGGGGGCGTAGACCATCTCGACCCGCTGCATGTCACGGATCGTCCGAGCGCCGAGCGCCGCCATCGACTGGCGCAGCGCTCCGACGAGGTTCTCCGAGCCATCGGTCACGTGCGCCGGTCCGAGCAGGATCCGCTCGAGCGTGCCGACCGTCCCGACCCGGATCCGTGTCCCGCGCGGGAGCGTCGGCGACGGGGCGGCCATGCCCCAGTTCGTGCCCCGGCCGGGCGCCTCCTCGGCGCGGGCCAGCGGCGAGCCGAGCATCAGCGCGTCCGCACCCGCGGCGATCGCCTTCGCCAGCTCCCCGCCGCGGCGCATGCCGCCGTCGGCCACGACCGGGACGTAGCGACCGGTCTCGGCATGGAACGCATCGCGCGCCGCCGCGACGTCGCTGATCGCGGTCACCTGCGGGACGCCGATCCCGAGCACCTCGCGCGTCGTGCACGCGGCCCCGGGGCCGACGCCGACGAAGACCGCGGCGGCACCCTGCTCCATCAGCGCGAAGGCCGCCTCGGCGTTGGTCGTGTTGCCGACCGCCACCGGGATCGGCATGTAGCGGGTGAAGTCGGCCAGCGACAGCGGGTCGTAGTCGGTCGCGAGGTGACGGGCCGACGATACCTGGCTCTGGACGAGGAACAGGTCGGCGCCGTGCTCGGCGCAGAACGGTCCGAACCGGCGAGCCGCGCCGGGCGTCGCCGCGACCGCGGCGCGCGAACCGGCGGCGTGGATCTCGTCGAGCCGGCGGGCGATGAGGTCCTCGCGGATCGGTGCCTGGTAGGCCTCGGCCAGGAGCTGCTGGACGTCGTCGTCGGGCGCGGTCGCGATCCGCTCGAGCAGCGCGTCCGGGTCGTCATAGCGCGCCTGGACACCCTCGAGGTTGAGGACCGCCAGCCCGCCCAGCCGCGCGAGCGCTCCGGCCATCCGGGCGTCGACGACGGCATCCATCGCCGAGGCCAGGATCGGGATCGTCAGGTCGATGCCGCAGAACGCCTGGGCGAGGTCGACGTCGGCCGGCTCGATCGTGTCCAGGCCCGGCGCCAGCGAGACGTCCTCGAATCCGTAGGTCGGGCGGATGGTGTCGACCTTCGAGCGGAAGACCCGACGCTGCGCGGCGCTCGACGGGTCAATCGCTGGCGGCGCATCGGTTCGGTCGATCACCGCCCGAGTCTACCAGCCGGCAGTGGTCGTGGACCGAGTGGCCGCCTCGGTCCGGTCGCCGGCGAGGGTCAGCTCGAACCACGCCGCGCGCTCCGGGTCCGACAGGTCGTCGCGGATCCGCTCGATCGCGATCCGGTAGCCCGGCCAGATGACCAGGTCGTGGGCTTCCTCGAGCGCATGCCACTGCGCCCCGTCGTGCTCGGCCGAAAGGTGCGGCTCGGCATCGGCGGGAAGGCGTACCGCGAAGACGGCGGCGGTCATGATCCCATCGACCGACGGCTCGTGGAACTGGTTGACCAGGTCGAGGTCGTAGAACGCCTCGATGTCCGCTGCCCCGAAGCCGGTCTCCTCGGCCAGCTCGCGGAGCGCGCCGAGCGCGACACGCTCGCCGGCCTCGAGCGAGCCGCTCACGCACTGCCACAGCCCGGGCAGGATCCGGCCCGGCGCGCGGCGGATGAGCAGGATCTCCGGGCGGGCGATGTCCCGGGCCGTCCGGCCGACGCGGAACATCCAGCAGTCGACGAGGTCCGGCCGGAAGGGGCTCATGTGCGCAGCGTAGTCCGCGCGGCAAGCGCGTGCAGTTGCTCGAGGTGGAGCAGGTCGTGGATGCCCGCGAAGACCAGCCACTCGCCGCAGCGCAGGCGGCCGACGACCGGATGGTCGAGCGGGCACGGATCGGTCTCGTGGCCCGCGATCGAGCGTCCCGCCCGGGCGATCAGGCGCTGGCTCTGGGCGATCCGCTCGAGCAGTCGATCGCGGCCGGCCTCAGCAGCGCCCGGCACCCCGACGGGCACGACCGTGGGTGCGTCGGCCGGCCATCGCCCGGCCGCGGCGCGCGCAGCCGCGAGCGCGAGCCCGGCCCGCGCGTCGCACGCGTGACCGATGGTCTGGGCGACGTTCCAATCGGCCTCGCCGCCGGGCGACCGCAGCGTCGAGTCCGCCGCGGCGGCGACGACGCGCCGAGGGCTTCGGCCAGGGCGCCGAGCTGGGCGACGAGCGACGCCGTCGAACCTGGGGCGGCAACCCTCCGCGCCTCCAGCTGGACGGTCTCGACGCGGTCGGGTTCGATCCCGCGCCAGGCCGCGACGATGTCGGGTGCGCCCGGCTCCAGCGCCGTGACCCAGGCCCAGGCGTCCGCCGCTGGGTCCGCATCCCTCATCGGTGGCCGCTCGCCATCTTGCGGGCCTCGGGCAGCCGGCGCAGCCGCCACATGGCGATGATCCCGACCAGCGGACCGAGGGCGAGGATCGCGAAGCCGATCCGCCAGGCCGTCGCGTCCATCGTGTCGGTCAGCCCCAGGACGATGATCGTGACCGAGGTCAGCAGGAAGCCGATCGCCACCTGGAGCGACAGGGCCGACCCGGCCGTGCCCGGCGGCGCCAGCTCCGATACGGCCGACGAGAACTGCGCCGAGTCGGCGACGACGGTGATCCCCCACACCAGCGCGACCGCGAAGACGATCGGCGCCGGCGAGCCGAACAGCAGGCCGCACGCGATCGCGCAGGTCCCCGACACGGCCATCGCGGCGATGGTCACCGTGGTCCGGCCGATCCGGTCGGCGAAGGCGCCGGCCACGATGCAGCCGATGCCGCCCGCGGCCACGACGAGGAAGGCCGCCAGGCTCGCCAGCGCGACGTCGTCGACGCCCGCGGCGGCGAACGCGGCCAGCAGGAACAGCGGGATCCACGTCCACATCGCGAACAGCTCCCACATGTGGCCGAGGTAGCCGATGTTGGCGAGGCGGACCGCCGGTTCGCGGATCGCCGCCAGCGCGACCGATGGCGAGAACCGCTCGGCCGGCACGTCGAACGGTCCCGTCCGGCCCAACAGGCCGACCAGCACCGCCCCGCCGAGGGCGGCCACGCTGGCAAGCGCAACCGTCGGACGCCAGGCCAGGTCGGCGTACACCCCGACCGCCCGGAACAGGTATGGCAGCGCCGAGCCGAGGGTCAGCCCGCCGACCAGCACGCCGACGGCCAGGCCGCGGTCGCGCCGGAACCAGCCCGCGATCAGCTTGACCCCGATCGGATAGACCGCGGCGATCGCGAGACCCGTCAGGAAGCGGAACGGGCAGCGCGGAGACCGCGTTCGTCGCGAGCGCGGCAAAGCCGAGGTTGGCGGCCGCCGCGACGACGCACCCGATCACGAACAGGCGCGGGCCGGGCAGGACATCGGCTGCGCCCACCGCGGCGAGACCGAGCGCGCCGACCGCGAAGCCGACCTGGACGGCCACCGTCAGCAGCGGAATGTCGAGACCGGTCGTCGACCACTCGGTGCGAAGCAGCGGGGTGACCGCGCCCGACGCGAACCACGGTGCCTCGGCGAGCAGCAGGCCAACGCTGAGGACGACCATCTGCCACCAGCGCGCGGGAGGATCCTCGATCGCGGCCGCGGGCACGCTCGGCGCCGTCAGTCGAGCGGGCAGACTCGGCGCCGTCATTCGAGCGGCCAGACGACCTCGGTCAGCCAGTCGGTGGGATCGGGCACGCGACCAGGGTCGGTGAGGTAGACCTCCCAGGGGCCGTCGCCGGGAACCCGTCCGGCGGCCTCGATCGCGGCGCGGAGGCCGTCATACGTCGCGGCCAGCGTGTCGTACGGCCCGGCGTGGACGGTCACGGCCACCTCGCCGCCGGGCAGCGACGACGCGCCGATGACACCGTCTGGTCGACCGGACGCCGGCACCAGGTCCAGCGGCACGGCCACGATCGGCGCGCCCAGCTCGACGTCGACCAGGCCCGGGCCGTACGCGTGGTAGCGGGCGAACGGCGGCCCGGCCATCTCCGCACCGACCTCGTCCATCCGCGCGGCGACGCGCGGCAGCTCGGTGTCGAACAGGGCGGACAGCTCGCCGGGCGTGGTCTCGTGCCGGACGGTGATCGTGGTCAGCGGATCGAGGCGTCGCGTCTCGAATTCGACCATCAGCTCAGAGTCGCTCGAAGCGCTCGACCGGCAGGACGAAGACGGTGGCCCCGCCGACCTCGACCTCGAGCGGATAGGGCATGAAGAACTCGCCCGGCTCCATGATCGGCGGCATCGGGTTGACGACCTGCGTCCGTGACGTGCAGTTGGCCCGGACGACGCCCATCACCTCGTCCACGTCGGCATCCTCGACGCCCAGGATGATCGTGGCGTTCGACTGCTTGAGGAAGCCGCCGGAGCTATGGAGCCGGGTCGCCCGGAACTCCTTGTCGAGCAACGCGTTGACGAGGGCGCCCGCGTCCTCGCTGTGGACGATCGCAACGACGAGTTTCACCCGCGGAGTATCGACGCCGGCCCAACCCGGGTCAACGGGATTCGACGCGGAGCCGGTCCGCCGGGGCAGTCGCGGTGTACGATGCGGCCCCCGACGAACCATCGGCGTGCAGGAGTGCCACGTGTCGACCGACGACCAGCCCAGCGATCCCCGGACCACCCTTCCCCGCGCCATCGAGGCGATCGCGGGCGGCGGCGAGCTCGAGGCGGTGCTCGACGCCCTGCTCGGCTGCTACGGCCGCCACGTTCGGGCCGTCGATGGGCGCGATCTTCATCTCTGATCCCGATCGCCCCGGCCTCCAGCCGATCGCCGTGCACGGGATGGACGAAGGCGCGATCGCGCGGCTGGCGGCCGAGGTGGCCGATCCGGCCCATCCGTTCAGCGTCGCGGCCACGTCTCGCTCGGCAACGTTCGACCGCGAGGCGACGCAGGCCGATGGGTCGACGTTCGTCGGCGCCTACCTGCCGCTGACCGTGTCGCGCGGAGGGATGGACCTGACCCTCGGGTCGATGGGCCTCGGCTGGCCGGCGCCGCACACGCTGACCGACGCGGAGCGCGAGACCCTCGGCGCGATCGCCACGCTCGCCGCGGTGGCCGCCGATCGGGCCCGGCTCGCCTCGACCGCGGCCGAACGCTCCGAATGGTTCGAGCGGATGGCCCACACCGATCCGCTGACCGGGCTGGCCAACGAGCGGACCGTCGGTCGGATCCTCGAGCTCGAGCTCGCCCGGGCAGGGCGACAGGGCGGCGAGGTGTCCTTCGCGATCTTCGACGTCGACGACTTCCAGGCCACCAACCGTGAGGGCGGCAACGAGGCCGGCGACGACGTGCTCCGCCAGGTGGCGGCCGCGCTGGCCGAATCGGTCCGGCTGGTCGACACCGTCGGGCGGATCGGTGGCGACGAGTTCGTCCTCGTCGCACCGGGCTCGGCCGGGCTGATGGTCGCCCAACGGATCCTCGGCCGCGATCGCGGCGCTGCCGCCGGTCGGTGGCCGGCCGATCACGGTCTCCGCCGGGGTCGCCCGCTTCCCCGCCGATGCGGAGGATGCGGCGGCGCTCATCGCGGCCGCGAAGGATGGACTGGCAACGGCGCAGGCCGAGGGTCGCGGCACGGTTGCGCCAGGGGATCGCGCCGGCCGGCTGAGCTCGGGCCGCCTCGGGCGTCGCGTCGGTCAGCCGGCGGCGGTGGCCACGCCCTTCGAGATGATCGGCATCGTCGGCGTCGTGGCGCCGGGCCCCGGCTCGAGCGTCAACGCCAGGACGATCCCGCTCGCGGTCGGCAGGCCGGTGCCCTCGAACGTGGCCGTCCCCGCCGATCCGACCGTGAAGTCGCCGAGCGCGACCGGGACACCGTCCCCGCCGATGACCCACGCCTCGTAGACCTGGTTGCCGCTGGTCGGCGCGAGGTCCTGCATCGCGATGGTGACGGCCCCGGAGGCGCTGACCGCCGCGAGGCCGGAGCCGGTCCCGCCGTCGGCGGTCAGGATGGCGGTCAGCGAGCCCGGCTGGGCGGCGACGTCGAGCACGGCGGCGACGCTCTGTTCGTACGCCTGGGCGCTGTCGAGCTGGTTGCGCAGGACCAGGGTGCTCGCGCCGAGCGTGACGATCGCGACGACCGCGGCGATGCGCAGAACCCACGACGCGGCAGACGTGCGGCGGCGCGCCTCCCGTTCGGCCGGGCCGGGGAAGGCGACCGGGGCCGTGGCGGGCGTGGCGGGCGCGGCCGGCATGACCCCCGCCGTCGTCGCGGTGCTCTCCCCGCCGCGCGCGGCAAGATCGGCTGCAGCGGCGGCCATGATCCGCGCCTTCAGCCCGCTCGGCGGCTCGATGAGGGGCACGCTGACGGCCAGCGCCGGCAGCACGCCACCCAGCTCGGCCATCTCCTCGTGCGCTTCGGGGCAGGTCGACAGGTGCTCGCGCACGGCCGCCTCCTCCGCCGGGTCGAGCGCCCCGAGGACGTACGCGGCCGCCAGCTCGCGCACCTCGTCGCAGGTCAGGCCGCCCGGGCCGCGCGGATCGCTCACGATGACCCCGCTTCCAGGTGACGGCGCATGGCCAGCAGGCCGAGGCGCATCCGGCTCTTGACGGTTCCGAGTGGCGTCGCCGTGCGATCGGCGATCTCCTGCTGCGTCAGCCCGCTGAAGTAGGCGAGCTCGATCGCCTCGCGCTGGACGTCCGACAGCGTGGCCAACGCGCCCTGGACCGTGTCGGCGTCCAATCCGGCCGACACCTCCGCCCACACGTCGGGCAGGGTCAGCGCGGTGGGCGGCGGCAGCTCGACGTCGGGAAGCTCGATCGTCGGCCGGCGGCGCCGGACGGCATCGATCGCCCGGTGGTGGACGATCGCCAGCAGCCAGGTCTTGACGCTGCCGCGGCCCTCGACGTAGCGGGCGGCATTCCGCCACACGCCGAGGAACGCGTCCTGGACGACGTCCTCGGCGAGCGTGCTGTCATTCGTGATGCGGTAGGCGATCGAGTAGGCCATCGTCTTGTATCGGTCGTACAACGCTTCCAGAGCATCGAGCTCACCATCCGCCAGGCGCACGAGCACGGCCCGGTCCGCGTCGTCCGTCGCGGACGCGGTTCGGAGCCGGGCGGGTGGATCCACCTGGTTCATCTAGGGTGTGCGCGTTCGAAGCGGATTCGGTTCACCGGAGCGGACCAGGCCGTCGGCGGCTGCGGTGACGGCGCGCGCCACGTCGTGGGCGGTCCCGCTTGCGTCGATCACCGCGAACCGGCGTGGCTCGGCCGCGGCGATCGCCAGGAACCCGTCGCGCACGCGGCGATGGAAGGCCAGGTCGAACTCTGCCTCGAAGCGGGTCACGTCACCCGGCGCCTTGCGCGCGAGCCCCGTCTCGACCGGCAGGTCGAGCAGGATCGTCAGGTCGGGCCGGAGCCCGTCGGTAGCGGCCGCCTCGAGCGATCGCAACGTGTCGATCGACAGGCCGGCGCCATAGCCCTGGTAGGCCAGCGTGGAATCGGCGAACCGGGCGCAGACGACCGTGCGCCCGGCCGCGATCGCCGGTCGGATGACCTCGGTCACGAGCTGGCGGCGCGCCGCGCTGAACAGGAAGGCGTCGGTGAGCGGGTCGGTCGGCGCCGTCGAGCCGGTCCGGGCGAGGAGCACGTCACGGATCCGCTCGCCGAGCCACGTCCCGCCGGGCTCGCGAGTGAGGTGGACGTCGAGGCCGCGATCGGCGAGATGACCGGCGAGGGCCTGTGCCTGGGTCGTCTTGCCGGAGCCCTCCGGTCCTTCGATCGTGATGAACAAGCCACGCATCGGGGCCACCGGGCGAGTCACGTGGCGAGTGTAGCCCAACGCCGCGGGCTCCCTGCCCCTGCGCCGTCATCCGCGGCGGGCGACCGCGCGTATCCGTTGGGCAGGTTCGTTGGCCGCGGGGAGCCGCCGGCGGCCTGCCTCGTCCAGATGCCGCATGATCCGGGACGCCACACGATGACGATGCTCGCTGCCCGACCCCGACGCCACCGAACCGTCCGCCGATCCGCTCGCCGGATCCGGTTCGGTGCAGCCGTCGTCGCGGTTCTCGCCGGGCTCCTCGTGCCGGCGATCGCGTCGGCGCATCCGCTCGGCAACTTCACGATCAATCACTACGCCGGGATCCGGGTCGAGCCCGACCGCGTCCTCCTCGACGTCGTCGTCGACCAGGCCGAGATCCCGACCTTCCAGGCACGCCTCGACTTCGACACCGATGGCGACGGCGAGGTGTCCGACGCCGAGGCCGACGCCGGCCGGGTCACCGCGTGCAACGACCTCGCGCCATCGATCGACCTGCGACACGACGGAACGCGGCTCGCGCCGGTACTGGTCGAGGCCGGGCTGACATTTCCGGCGGGGGTCGGTGGGCTCGCAACCATGCGGATGGTGTGCGGCTTCGAGGCCGCGGTGCCCGGCGGGTTCGCGGCGGGGGATCGGCTCGCCTTCGCCGACACGTCCTCGCCCGACCGCCTCGGCTGGCGCGAGATCGTGGTCGCTGGCTCCGGCGTCACGCTCGCCGCGGCAACGGGTGAGGCGGGCGAGCTGCGGACGTCGAGCCCATCGGCGCGGCTGACCGCCTATCCGACGAACCTGTTGACCCAGGCCCTTCACGATGCCTCGATCGAGGTCGTCGTCACGCCCGGCGGCCCGGCCCGCCCGCCGCTCGAGATCGCCGATGCCCTGCCGGTCCCAGGGTTCGCCCCGGCCCGACGGCGAGCCCTACGCCGAACGGTGGCGCCGGAGCCGTCGTGACCGAGCCGCCGGCCGCACCGGTCGCCCAGGTCGATCCGGGCGGCGCCGGCGCAGTGCCCGGCGGCGTCGGCGGCGGGGACCTGCCCGCGATCTTCCGGGCCGCGGACCTGTCACCGGTGGTGCTGCTCGTGTCGCTCCTGACGGCCGCCGCCCTGGGGGCCGGCCATGCCCTGACGCCCGGCCACGGCAAGACGCTGATGGCGGCGTACCTCGTCGGGACGCGGGGAACGCCGCTCCATGCGGCCGGGCTCGGGCTGTCGGTGACGCTGTCGCACACGCTCGGGATCCTCGTGCTCGCGGCGCTGATCGTCGGTGCCGAGGGCGTGCTGTCGCCCGACACGGTGGTTCGCGGCGCACCGATCGTGGCCGCGATCTCGATCCTCGCGATCGGCGGCTGGATGCTGTTCGGCGAGGCCCGTCGTCGTTGGCGCGCTGGCGCGGCCGACCGGGCGCACCAGGCCGCCCACGCGCACGGAGCGGCCCACGACCACGCCGCCGATGCGGCCGGCGCCCACGACCACGATCAAGGCGACGAGGCACACCACGACAACGCGGCTGACGACCCTGTCGGCACGCACAGCCACGGCGGCGTCGCGCACAGCCACCTGCCGCCGTCCGGCACGACGATCACCTGGCGCGGCCTGTTCGTGCTCGGCCTCGCGGGCGGGCTCATCCCGTCGACGAGCGCGCCTCCTGATCCTGCTCGGCTCGATCGCTGCCGGCCGGCCGGCCTTCGGGTTCGTCCTGGTCGTCGCCTTCGGGCTCGGCATGGCGCTGGTGATGGGTGGGATCGGCCTCGCCCTCGTCCTCGCCCGCGGGCGGATCGATCGGTTCGACGCCGGCTCACCGCTCGGCCGTGCGAGCGGGTACGTGCCGCTGGCCGCGGCGTGCCTGGTGCTGGCGCTGGGCCTGTACCTCACCGGTCCAGGCGGTCGGCGGCGGGACGACGTTCTGACCGCCTGAGGGCCGTCGCCCGCCCCGTCGCAGCATAGGGAACCCTACCGACTGTCCAGTGCAGACCCCTCTGCTACGCTCCGCGGCGCATGCGAGACCTGACCGACCGCGCCCTTGATACGGCTGCTGCCCAGGGCGCCGGCTATGCCGACGTTCGGGTCGTCCGTCGCCTCGAGGAGAGCATCTCGATCAAGACCGGCCGCGTCGAGGGCGTGGCGTCCGGTGAGAGCGAGGGATTCGGCGTCCGCGTGCTCGTCGACGGGGCGTGGGGCTTCGCCGCGTCGCGCGTCCTGACCACCGCCGAGGCCGACCGGGTCGCGGCCACCGCGGTCCGGATCGCGCGGGCCAGCGCCACCGCGTTGCGCGAGGGGTCGCGCCTCGACGACCGGCCGCCGGCCACCGGCCGCTACGAGACGCCGCTGGTCGAGGACCCGTTCGCGGTCCCGCTCGAGACGAAGATCGCCGACCTGCTCGCCGCCGACCAGGCCGCCGCCCGGGTCAAGGGCATCGCCTTCACCGAATCGACCTATGCGGCGCAGCGCGAATGGAAGACGTTCGCGGCGACGGACGGCTCGCTGACCGAGCAGGTCATCACCCATGTCGGTGCCGGGATCGAGGCGCATGCCGTCGACGGCGACGAGCACCAGCGCCGGAGCTACCCGGATTCGGGCGGCGGCTGGGGCGGCGGCGGGTACGAGATCGTCCGTCGCCAGGGACTCGCCGAGCGCGCCGGGCCGCTGGCCGAGGAGGCCGTCGAGCTGCTGAGCGCCCCGCAATGCCCGTCGGGCCGGTTCACGATCATCCTCGACCCGTCGCAGCTCTACCTCCAGGTCCACGAGTCGTGCGGCCACCCATCGGAGCTCGATCGCGTGTTCGGGACGGAGGCGTCGTACGCCGGCACGAGCTTCCTGACCACGGACAAGCTCGACGAGGGCTTTCGCTACGGCTCGGACCTGGTCGACATCGTGGCCGACGCCACCGCACCCGGCGGGATGGGCACCTTCGGCTGGGACGACGAGGGGGTCGCCGCGCAGGCCGTGCCGCTCGTCCGGAACGGGATCTTCGTCGGCTACCTCAGCAGCCGCGAGACGGCGCCGCGGATCGGCCGGCGAAGCGGCGGCGCGATGCGGGCCGACGGCTGGAACCGCATCCCGCTCATCCGCATGACCAACATCAACCTGCTGCCCAAGCCCGGGATGAGCCTCGACGACATCGTCGCCGACACGGACGACGGGCTGTACCTCGCCTCCAACCGATCGTGGTCGATCGACGACCGGCGGCTCAACTTCCAGTTCGCGACCGAGGTCGCCTACGAGGTCAAGGGCGGGGTGAAGGGCCGGCTGTTCAAGAACCCGACGTACACCGGCATCACCTACGAGTTCTGGAGATCCTGTGACGCGGTCGGTGACGAATCGAGCTACGTGATGCTGGGCACGCCGAACTGCGGCAAGGGCGAGCCGGGCCAGACCGGCCACGTCGGGCACGCGGTGCCGGGCGCCCGCTTCCGCGACGTCCAGGTCGGCGTCGGCAAGTGGTAGCCGGACGGACGGGGCGGGCCGGCCGATGAACGACGATCGCGCAGCCGACGCGCTGGCCCTGGCCGAGGCCGCCCTCGCCGAGGTGATGCGCGACGGCGTGACCGAAGCCGAGGCCCTGGTCATGGCCGAGGACTCGGCGCTGACCCGCTTCGCCAACAGCGAGATCCACCAGAACGTCGCCGAGACCAACGTCGTGGTCAACCTCCGCGTGGTCATCGGCAAGCGGGTCGGCGTCGCCTCATCCGGCCGGACCGACGCGGACGGGCTGCGCCGGCTGGCCGAGAACGCCACGGCCATCGCCCGGGTCGTCGAAGAGCTCGAGGACTGGGCGGGGCTGCCCGGCGCGACCGCGGCGCCAGCGGTCGATGGCCGGCTTCAGCCGCGGCGACCGCCGGCGCGAGCCCGGAGTTCCGCGCCGAGGCGCGCGACGCGCGGTGATCGGCGCCGCCGACGACGCCGGCGTGGTCGCCTACGGCTCGTTTGCGACCGGCACCGAATCGACCGCGGTCGCCAACTCGCACGGGCGCCCGCGCCGCCGGCACGCGCACGACCGTCGCAGCTGATCACCGTGTCGATGGGGCCGGGTGGCGGCACCGGCTACGCGGAGGCGGCAGCGGTCGACGCGACGACGATCGACGCCGCGGCGATCGGGCGGGAGGCGGCGGGCAAGGCGCGCGCGACCGCCGACGCGGTCTCCGTCGAGCCCGGCGACTACCCGGTCGTGCTCGAGGAGTACGCCGTCGTCGACCTGCTCGACATGCTCGGCTACCTCGGCTTCTCGGCGCTCGCGGTGCAGGAGGAGCGGAGCTTCTTCGAGCCCGGCCGACGGATCGGCAGCGACCTGGTCACGATCGTCGACGACGGCCACGATCCGGCCGGCCTGCCGATGGGCTTCGACTACGAGGGCGTGGCCAAGCGTCGGGTCGACCTCGTCGAGCGGGGCATCTGCCGCGAGATCGTGTACGACGCCCAGACCGCGGCCCGTGCCGGGGTGACGTCGACCGGCCACGGATTGCCGGCGCCGAACCCGTGGGGCCCGTTCCCGCTCAACATGGTCATGACGGCTGGCGACGCGACGCGCGACGAGCTGATCGGCGGGCTGGATCGCGGCCTGCTCGTGACCCGCTTCCACTACACGAACCCGGTCCACCCGAAGCTCGCGATCGTGACCGGGATGACCCGTGACGGGACGTTCCTGGTCGAGGGCGGGCGGATCGTCGGGCCGGTCAAGAACCTGCGCTACACGCAGAGCTACCTCGACGCGCTGGCGGGGACGGTCGCGGTGGCCCGCGAGCGCAAGACGCTCAAGGGCTTCCTCGGCGGCGTGGTCGTGCCGGCGGTCCGGATCGACGGCTGGACGTTCACCGGCGGCACCGAGCACTGACGTGACCGACGGCGAGCCGATCTGGGTCTGCGCCAACTGCCGCTCCGTCAACAAGCTCCGCGCCAAGCAGTGCTACAACTGCCGGACCCCGAAGGATCGCGCCGCGGTCGATCCGCTGACCGAGCACGTCGGCTCGCGGACCGTGGCCCTCCCCGCGTTCCATGCGTCCCGGCCATACGCCATCCTCGCAACGGTCCTGATCCTGGTGATCGGCGTGGTCCAGGCGTTCAACTCGCTGGTCGGCGCCACCCTCGTGCTGCGCTCGATCGACGGCGACGTGCCGGCCGAGACCGAGATCGTGAACACCGGCCTCCTGGGCCTGACGACGCTCGGGATCGGCATCATCGCCCTGATCGCCTTCGCGGCGTGGCTGAGCAAGGCGGTCCGGGTCATGCCCGCGCTCGGGCTCGGGTATCCATCGGCCAATGGTCTGATGGCCTTCGTCGAGAGCCTGATCCCGGTGCTCAACCTGTGGCGGGTGCCGGCGATCGTTCGCGACCTCGTCGTCCGCCTGGAGCCGAATCAATCGAGGGGCGGCGCCCTCATCCTCGCGGCCTGGATCGGCCTGATCACCGGCTACCTGCTGCCGCGATTCTCCATGTGGTTCAACGTTTTCACCGCCGAGGACGTCGACAACTACGTCCGCAACCAGGTGCTCGTGCAGCTCATCGCGGCGGGATTGGTCCTGACCGGCTCGGTGTTCCTCGTCGCGCTGATCTGGTGGATCGAAGCCCGGATCAGCGAGCACCGGCGGGCCGGGCCTGCGGTCGCGGCGTCGTCATCCGTCAGGCGCCGGCACGACGGCGGTGGCCGCGACAGCGTCCGGCGCAACCGCCGCCGCGGCGTCGCCGGCCTGGGTCGAGCCGCCGGCATCGGAGGAGCGGGCGGTCCGGACCGTGGCGGGCCCGCTCGGGACGATGGTCGTGGCCGCCGAGGTGGAGCCGTTCGCCGCTCGCCCGATCACGGCCCTGACCGGCAGCGCCGGGCCGGCCCCGACGCTCGCGCCCGCGGCGGCTGTGGCGGGGGCGCCCGCGGTCGACCCCGCTCCACCCGCGGTCGAAGCCGCCCCGGCCGTGTCCGAGCCGGCACCGACCCCCGAGCCGGCACCGGCCCAGTCGACCGGCCCGCGGCTCGACCTGGCGATCGCCCACGACGGCTCGATGGTCGCCGCGCTGGACGGCGAATCGGAGGCGATCACGATCGACGAGCTGCGCGACGCCGCCGTCGCGCTCGCCCGCGTCGACGGCTCCGCCGTCATCGATGTCGGCGACGGGACGAACGACGCGAGCACGATGGCGAGCCGGGCGCTGCGCATCCTTGCCGATGCCGGCGTTCCGGCCACCATCGGTCAGCCTCCGGGCTGATCGAGTTCGGTCAGGGGTAGCCGAACAGAGCCCGTCGTCATGGACGCAGGCGCCGTCCGATGACGCTCGTTCTCCCCTGCGCCGCCCGGCAAAGATTTCGAAACGTTCGCCGGTCCGCGCGACGTTCTCAGGAAACGCTCAGAAATCTCCGCGAACGTCCATGCCACCGCTCGTTCGTCGAGCCCCAGCCGAGCCCTGACTTCCGGAGACCGACATGACCGATTCGACCCAGACGCCCCGGCCGACCGCCGCCGACCTCCACGCGCTTCCCGATCCGACCGATCCCCGCGCCACCGCCGAGGCGATCCTGTTCGAGATCCGGCGGGTCATCGTCGGCCAGGACCAGATGCTCGAGCGGGTCCTCGTCGGCCTGCTGTCGGGCGGCCACCTGCTCCTCGAGGGCGTGCCCGGCCTGGCCAAGACGCTCACGATCAAGACCCTCGCCGACGTCCTCGGCGGCTCGTTCAAGCGCATCCAGTTCACCCCCGACCTGATGCCGTCCGACCTCGTCGGCACCCGCATCTACCGGCCCGACCAGGCCGGCTTCGAGGTCGAGCCCGGCCCCGTCTTCGCCAACTTCCTGCTCGCCGACGAGATCAACCGCGCGCCGGCCAAGGTCCAGTCCGCGCTGCTCGAGGTGATGCAGGAGCGCCAGGTCACGATCGGCCACGAGACCTTCAAGGTCCCGACCCCGTTCCTCGTCCTCGCCACCGAGAACCCGATCGAAGCGGAGGGCACCTACCCGCTGCCGGAGGCCCAGGTCGACCGGTTCATGCTCAAGATCCTGCTCGACTACCCGAGCGCCGCGGACGAGGCCCAGATCGTCGTCCGCTCGCTGACCCCGCCGGCCGCGCCGCGCGAGATCATCGACGCCGCCGGGCTGCTCCGCCTCCAGCGCGCCGCCACCGAGGTCTACGTCGACCCGCGGCTGATCTCCTACGCGGTCGCCCTCGTCGAGGCCACCCGGAAGCTGACCTATTGGGGCGCGCCCGAGCTCGAGACGTACGTGTCGTACGGCGCCAGCCCGCGCGGCTCGATCAACCTCATCCATGGCGCCCGGGCGCTGGCCCTGCTCCACGGCCGCCGCTACGTCCTGCCGAGCGACGTCGTCGCGCTGGCACCCGACGTCCTGCGCCATCGGCTGGTCATGAGCTACTCGGCCCTGGCCGAGGGCGTGACCCCGGACACCATCGTCAGCCGCGTCCTGACCCTCGTCCCGACCCCACGCCTCGAGATCGCGATGGAGCCGACCGCATGACCGCCGCGGCCGACCTGGCCAAGGTCGGCGGCCGGACCCGGACCGCGGCGCGGCCGGGGCCGGGACCCATCGCCGACCGGCTGGTTCACCAGCTCGAGCTGACGATGGACCGTCGGGTCGGTGGCCGGATGACCGGCGACCACCGCGGCATGGGCCGCGGCAACGGCCTCGAGCTCGACCGCATCCGGCCGTACGAGCCGGGCGACGACGTCCGCAAGATCGACTGGAACGCCACCGCCCGGACGCTCACCCCGCACGTCCGCGAGGACGTGCCGGAGCGCCAGCTGACGGCCTGGCTCCTGCTCGACCACTCCCCGTCGATGCACTTCGGGACGGCCGACCGGCGCAAGGCCGACGTGGCCGAGGGGGCTGCGCTCGTCGTCGGCCGCTTCGCCGCGCGGCGTGGCAACCGGCTCGGGCATCGTCACCTTCGGGGCGGGCCGCGAGCTGGTCATGCCGCCGGCTGGCGGCCGCCGCGGGATGCTCGGCCTGATCCGGGCACTCGAGGTCGAGCCGGCCGAGGAAGGCCACGGCATCACCTCGCCGGCCAGGGCGCTCGCGCTCGTCGCGGCCACCCGGTCGACGCCGGGCGTGGTCGTCGTCGCCTCGGACTTCCGCGGTCCGCGCGACTGGCTGCCGGCGCTGACCAACGTCGCCGGACGCCACGCCGTCATCGCCCTCGAGATCGCCGACCCGCGCGAGGACGCGCTGGTCGACGTCGGCGAGCTGACGCTCGTCGATCCCGAGACCGGCCGGACGCTCCGGGTCGACACCGGCGACCGTCGTCTGCGCACCGCGTTCGAAGCGGCCGCCGCCGAGGACCGGACGTCGCTGGCCTCCGCGTTCGCCCGCCTGGGTGTCCGCCATCTCCGACTCACCACCGATGGTCCCTGGCTGCCCGCGCTCGCGCGCGGCTTCGCCCGGAACCCCGACCGAACAGGACGACCCGCATGACCTTCTTCGCCCCCGAGCTGCTGCTCGGCCTCCTCCTCATCCCGGTCGCGATCGGGTTCTACCTGTGGGCACAGCGCCGGCGCAGCCGGTACGCCGTGCGCTTCACCAACCTCGACCTGCTGGCCAACCTGGCACCGCGCCGGCCGTCGTGGCGGCGCCACCTGCCGCCGGTCCTGTACCTCGGCGCGATCGCCGCGCTGCTCATCGGGCTCGCCCGGCCGACGATGGTCGTAGCCGTGCCGCGCGAGGACGCGGCCGTGATCCTGACCATGGACGTGTCGGGCTCGATGAAGGCCACCGACGTCGATCCGACCCGGCTCGACGCGGCCCGCGCCGCGGCCCAGAGCTTCATCGACCAGCTGCCCGAGAAGGTTCGCGTCGGGATCGTCGCATTCGCCTCCGAGCCGGTCACGCTCGTCTCGCCGACGACCGACCGGGCCCAGCTCAAGGCCGCGCTCGACAGCCTCCGACCGCGCGATGGGACGGCCATGGGCGACGCGCTCATGCAGGTCCTCGACATCGCCGAGCAGATCCAGGCCGAAGGCGCCGAGACGCCCGACGCCTCGGCGTCGCCAAAGGCGACCCCCGTCCCGTCCGAGGCGCCCACCGGCTCCGCGACGCCCGACGCCTCGGGTGCCCCCGTCGGACCTACGGACGAGCCGTCGAACCAGCCGCTCGTCGCCGCGATCCTGCTGTCCGACGGCGCCAACTCGGTCGGCGAGACCGAGCCGCTCGCCGCGGCGGACCGGGCGGCAACGCTCGGGGTCCCGGTCTACACCATCGCCCTCGGCACGCCGAACGGCACGGTGCAGGTCCGCAACAACATCGGCCAGCTCGTGACCCTCGAGGTGCCGCCGGACACGGAGACGCTCCAGCAGATCGCCGACAAGACCGGCGGCAAGGCGTTCGACGCCCCGACGGCCGAGGACCTTGCCGAGGTCTATGACAACCTCGAGTCGCGGATCGGCTACACCGAGGAGCGCCAGGAAGTGACCTTCGCGCTCGTCGGCGCCGGGTTGCTCCTCGTCGTCCTCGGAGCGGGGCTGTCCGCGGTCTGGTTCGGCCGGCTTCCGTAGGCAGGGCCGCCTCGGGCCCAGCCCATCACGGCTGGGCGGGGCGATCCTCCCGCATCGCGAGCAGCGCTCCGCGCGCGCGACCAAACGAGGTCCCGATGGCCTCGACGCGGTCGCGCGCGTCGGACACCGTTCCGGCGCGAGCCATGGCCTCGAGGTCGCGGCACTGGTCGCCGAGCTCGAGCGCGCCCAGGTTGAGGCTGCTCGACTTCAGGCTGTGGGCGGGCATCACCAGCGCGTCAGGCGTGCCGGCCGCCGCCGCGACCCGGAGCGCGTCGACGAGTCGTTCACCTTCCTCGATGTAGGTATCGACGAGCTCGTCGACGAAGGCGAGGTCGCCGCCCGTCATCTCCACGAGGTTGGCGAATGTCGCCGCGTCGATCGCGGGCGTCTCGCTCACGACGCCTCGGCCGCCGGGACCGATGCCGCCGAGTCGACCCGAAAAACCGGGATCGGCCGGCTGAACCCCTTGAGCTGCCGCTCGCCGACCGGTTCGGCGCTGACCAGGCCGTCGACCGCGGCGAGCGTCCGCTGAGCGATCAGGATCTCGCCGGCGACGGCCTCTCCGCTCAGCCGCGAAGCCAGGATGATCGCGTTCCCGACCCCACCGTAGTCGTAGCGGCCTTCGAACCCGATCCGCCCCATCGTGGCGTAGCCGGTGGCGATCCCGATCCCGACCTCGAGGACGTGGCCGCGGCGCCGCCACTCGTCGCTGATCTCGACGAACCGCTCGTTGATCGCGATCGCCATGCGGATCGCCCGGGCTGCGTGGTCGGCCTGCAGCGCCGGATCGTTGAAGAAGACCATGATCCCGTCCCCGGCAAAGTGCTCGAGCGTCCCCTCGTGCTCGACCACGAGCGCGCCGACCGTCGCGTGGTAGCGGCGCAGGAAGCCGAGCACCTCTTCCGGCTCGGCCGTCTCGGAGAAGGTCGTGAAGTTCCGCAGGTCGCAGAACATGGCCGTGATCTCGCGCCGATGGCCGGCCAGCATCGCCTCGCCCTCTGGGCTCGACACGAGCGCGGCGACCTGGGGTGAGAGGAAGCGGGCCAGCTGGCCACGCTGGCGTTCGATCGTTTCGAGCAGGCGGGCATTCGCGATCCCGATGGCCGCCTGCTCCGCAAACCCGGTGGCCAGCGCGCGCTCCGCTTCGCCGAACGGACGGACCTCGTTGCGCGTCAGGGCGAGGACACCGTTGACCTGGCCGTCCTGCTGCATCGGGATCCCGATGAGCGTCCGATAGCCGCTCGCCCGCTGGCCCGGCGTGGCGAGGTAGTCGCGATCGGCGAGGACGTCGTCGACGAGGACCTCCTCACCGACCAGGGCGACGCGTCCGACGACGCTGTCACGTCCGGGCTGGATCGTGTGGCCGCGCTCCCAGCCATCGAGGTCGGCCGTCCCGCCATCCGACGCCGCGACCCGGTAGGCGCCGCCGTCGAGAACGTAGGCGGCCCCGTAGTCCGCCCGGCACAACCGGACGGCGGCGCGGACGACGGCATCGAGGACGACCTGCAGGTCGAACGCCGAGCGGCTCATGATCGCCAGCACCTCATTCGCGGCCGACTGCCGGTCGACCGCTTCGAGCTCGGCGTCGTGGAGCCGCTTGCGCGCGAGCGACGACGCGATCCGCGCCTGGAGGATCGCCGGATCGACCGTCTTGGGAAGGTAGTCGGCCGCCCCCATCGCGAGGCAACGGACCACGCTGTCGAGCTCGTCGACGCCGGAGATGACGATGACCGGCAGGTGTCGCAGGACGGGGTCGACGGCCAGCGCGGCCAGCGTCTCGTAGCCGTCCATCTCGGGCATGACGATGTCGAGGAGGATGACGTCGATCGGCGGCTGGTCGGCGTCGCGCAGCCGCTCGAGGGCCTGGCGGCCGTTGCCGGCCTCGACCGATTCGTGCCCGATACCGCGAAGGAGCCGCACGAGCAGCTGTCGATTGAACGCCGTGTCGTCGACGACGAGGATGCGGCCCGGCAGGATGATCCCGTCGCCGATCGGCGGGCTCATGTCGGACCTCCCGCTGGCGTCGGCCGGGCCTTGGCGATCGCCGCCTCCAGCTCGTCGGGACGGATCGGCTTGCTGACGTAGTCGTCCATCCCCGCGGCGATGCACGCTTCCCGGTCGCCGGCCATCGCATTGGCCGTGAGCCCGACGATCCGCGGCCCGCCCTGCGGCCGGCGGCGGCGGATCTGGCGAGTCGCCTCGAGACCGTCCATCTCGGGCATTTGGACGTCCATCAGGACGACGTCGTAGACGGACTGCTCGATCGCCTCGACGGCTGCCCGGCCGTCGCCGACGACGTCCGCCCGGAGGCCCATTCGCTCGAGCAGCCGGAGCGCCAGCTTCTGGTTCACGGCGTTGTCCTCGGCGAGGAGGATGCGGAGGTCCGAGTCGGTGGCGCTGGCCGCCGGCCCGGTGGCCGGGCGCCCGGCAGGCGAGGCGGTCGGGCCGGGGTCGGCCACGGCGACGCCCGCAAGCGCGTCCGCCAGGGCGTCGTGGAGCGCCGACGGCTTCGCGGGCTTGACCAGCATCGCCGTCACGTTCGCCGACGGCCGCCCGTGCTGGCCGATCGACGACAGGATGACGACCGGAAGCGGCCGATCGGGCCGCGACCAATCGGATGCCTCGGCCAGCTCCATGCCGTCCTGCTCGGGCATGAGCATGTCGAGGATCGCGGCGTCGAATTCCCGGCCGTCCCGGACCCAGCCAAGCGCCTCGTTGGGCGAAGCGGTCGCCGTTCCCTCGACGCCCCAGCGATCCAGGAACGTCGTGATGATCCGCCGGTTGGTCGCGTTGTCGTCGACGACCAGGACGCGGCAGCCGCGAATGCTCCGTTCGGGAGCCGGTGGCGGCGCATCCCGCAGCGTCGTGACCTCGACCGGCAGGGCCAGCCGGAAGGTGCTCCCTTCGCCCGGGACGCCGCTGCTCGACGCGCTCAACGTGCCGCCCATCGATTCGGCCAGGCGACGGCTGATCGCGAGCCCGAGGCCCGTGCCACCGTAGCGTCGCGAGATCGACGCGTCGATCTGGCTGAACGACTGGAACAGGAGGTCCATCCGCTCGGGCGCGATCCCGATGCCTGTGTCCCGGACTTCGATGGCGACCGTCCAGAGGTCGTTCGAGGACGGCGGTCGGGTGGCCTCGACCGACATGACGACCTCGCCGTGCTCGGTGAACTTGATCGCATTGGACAGCAGGTTGAGGACGATCTGGCGCAGCCGCCCGGCGTCGCCGACGATCGCCTCGGGCAGCCCGTCGCCCATCGCGTACGCCAGCTCGATGCCCTTCTTCGCGGCGATCGGGGCGACGACGTCGAGGGCGCTCTCGACCGACACCCGCAGCGAGAACGGCTCGGCCTCGAGGTCGACCTTGCCGGCCTCGATCTTGGAGAAGTCGAGGATGTCGTTGATGATCGTCAGCAGCGCGTCGCCGGATGTCCGGATCGTCTCGGCGAAGTCCCGCTGCTCCGCGTCCAGCTCCGTCTCGAGCAGCAGGCCGCTCATCCCGATGACGGCGTTCATCGGCGTCCGGATCTCGTGGCTCATGGCGGCGAGGAACGCGCTCTTGGCCTGGTTGGCGCTCTCGGCGGCGGCCTGCGCCTCCTGGGCGTCCGCGAAGAGCCGGGCGTTCTCGATCGCGATCGACGCCTGGCGGGCCAGCCCGACAAGGAAATCGAGGTCGGCCTGCCCGAACGGCTCGCCCCCCGATCGCCAGACCGCGGCGACCCCGGTCACCCGGTCGCGGGCCAGCAGCGGCGCGACCATCAGTCGCTCGTTGTCCGAGGTGTGATCCTCCGTCCCGGGGATCACGAGGTCCGCGGGTCGGCGTCCACGTCGTTCACCCACTCCGGGGCCCGGTTGCGGATGGCGCCGCCGATGATCCCCTCGCCTTCGGTGACGAAGTCGGCAAGGATCGCGTCGGCGGCGTCGCCGAGGGCGAGGATCGCCTTGAACGTCCGGCCGTCCGGCTCGGCCAGGAAGAGGGCGTCGTGTCGGCCGCCAGCAGCGTGTGGACGCGCTCGCCGATCCGCTCGAGCACGGCCTGCGCGTCGAGCGTCGCCGAGATCTCCTGGCCGACCTCGGCGAGGACGGCCATCTCGTCGCCGCGGCGATGCGCCTCCTGGTACAGGCGGGCGTTCTGGATCGCGACGCCGACGTTCGCGGCGATCGTCGACAGCAGCCGGGAGTCCGCTTCCCGGAAGCGGCCCTCCTGGGTCGTGCTCTGGACGCTGATCGCGCCGATCGCGGTCTCGCCGACGAGGATCGGCACGCCGAGGTAGGACTTTGCCTGCGTCCCGACGCCGCGGCTCCCGATGGCCTCCCAGTCCGACGCGCGGTTCAGGAGCAACGACTCGCGTGATCTGGATGATCCGCGACGTCAGGCCCTGCCCGAAGGCGATCGGGGGCTGGACCGACGCGGTGCCGTCCTCGTAGTAGTACGGGAACTCGATCTGGGTGCCGCCGGCGTCGAGGAGCGCCACGTACACCAGGTCGGCCTCGAACGTGCGGCGGATCTCCTCGCCGACGAGGGCGAGCAGGTTGTCGAGGTCGAGCTGGGTCGCAAGGGCGTTGCCGACTTCGTTGACGGTCGCGAGCTCGGCCAGGCGCTGACGTGTCTCCTCGATCAGGCGGACGTTCTCGAGGGCCACGCTCAGGCTCGAGGCCAGGGTCGTCAGCAGCTCGACGTCCGATTCGGAAAAGGCGCCGTCGCGGTCGAGGTTCTGGAGACTGATGACGCCCGGGACGCCGGAGCCGAGTTCAGCGGCGCCAGCAGCACGGACTCGGCTGCTCGCCCTGGACGATGGCGTTCCCGGCCGCCACGTCGGCCAGGAGCTCCGCCTCACTGACCAGCAACGGCTGGCCGGTCTCGACGACCGTTCGGCGGAAGCCCGAAGCGGGATTGGCTCGTCCGGGAAGTGAACGCCCCGCTCGATCGAGTACGGGAAGCGGACCAGCTCGGTGTCCTGGTCGACGATTCCGATGTCCACGACCTGCGCATCGAAGATCGCCTGGATCCGGTCGCCTACCAGGTCGTACATCGCCTGGATGTCGAGCCGCTCGGCGAGTCCTCGTTGGACGTCGTTGATCAGGCCAGCTCCGCGGCCCGCTCGTTCGTCTCGGTGAGGAGCCGCTGCGTCTCGTCGAACAGGCGCGCGTTCTCCAGGGCGACGCCCATGCTCGTGGCCAGCGTCGAGAGCAGGCGCTCGTCGGCCTCGCTGAATGCGTCCTTCTCGAGGCTGCTCGAGGCCGACCGCGCCGATCACCCGATCGCCGCTCGTGATCGGGACGCCGAGCCACGATTGGGTCTCCGATCCGCCGAGCTGGATCGCGCCCAGCGCCACGCCTCCTCGTCGGACCCGACCCGCACGGGACGGCGGGACCGATGATGATCGAGGTCAAGCCGGCCCCATCTCGACCGGCGTGCGGTCGAGCCGCTCGCCATCATCGGTCGCGTACGGGAAGTCGACCAGGTTCGTCGTCGCGTCGTACAGGGCGATGAACATCGCGTGCGGGTCGAAGATCGACCGAACCTGTTCCCCGACCAGGTCGATGATCGCCTCGAACTCGAGCTGTCGGGCGAGCGCCGATCCGATCTCGTTGATCACCGAGAGCTCGGCCGCCCGCTCGTTCGTTTCGACGAGGAGCCGCTTCGTCTCGTCGAACAGGCGCGCGTTCTCGAGGGCCACACCCATGCTCGACGCGAGCGTGGCGAGCGAGGCGTTCGTCGGCCTCGGTGTAGGCGTGCTCCTGGACGCTCTCGAGGCCGAGCACGCCGAGGACGCGGTTGGCGCCGGTGATCGGCACGCCGAGCCACGATTGCGTATCGGAGCCACCGACCTGCACCGCTCCGGCGGCAGCCTGGTCGTCCAATGTGCCGATTCGGATCGGGCGTCCGGTAGCGATCACCTGCGAGGTCATCCCAGGACCAAGCGGCCACGGGTCGCGGTGGAAGCGTTCACCTTCGTCGATGTCGTACGGCCACGAGATCAGGTTCGTCGCCGGATCGTGCAGGGCGATGAAGCTCGACCGCGCAGCGAAGAGCGCCGCGACGCGGTCGCCGATGAGCTCGATGATGGCGTCGAACTCGAGCTGATCCGCGAGGGCGCGGCCGATCTCGTTGACCAGGCCGAGCTCGGCGTTGCGCTGACGGGTCTCCTCGAGCGCCCGGACGCGGGTCAGGGCCGACCCGATGTGCTGGCCGACGAAGGCGAGCAGGTCACGGTCGGCGTCCGTGTAGTGCTGGTCGTCCGAGTACGTCTGGCAGGCGACGACGCCGATGGTTCGCGTGTCGGCCCTGAGCGGAGCCCCCAGCCAATCGCCCTGCCCCACGACGCCGACCGATTCCATCTCGCCCTGGGCGACGAGCTCCCGGTGGTGAGCGGGCGTGATGATCGCCGGCCGTCCGGTCCGCAGGACGTAGGCCGTCGAGCCGCTGGCGTTCCCGACGCCGAACGGCTCCCAGACCGTCGGATCCGGAAGCTCGACGTCGACGGTGTCGATGTAGTACGGGAAGTTGATCGCCTTGCGCCGGTCGTCATAGAGCGCGATGTAGAAGTTCTCGGCGAACATCAGGCTCGCGACGGTCGCGTGGACCTCGCGGTAGAACGCCTGGAGATCCTCGGCGGACGCCGTGGCCTCGGCAATCCGGTAGAGGGCCGCCTGGACCTGTTCCGATCTGGCGTGCTCCGCATCGCGCAGCTCGAGCCGTCGATCCGTGCGCGGAGCGCGTCCAGCCCGGCGACCCCGGGCTGTTCCTCGACCGTCCGGTTTCGCTTGGGAATGACGCCGCTCCGATGTGTGGCGCAGGCACCCGGCCGCGCTCGTGAGGGGGAGCATAGCGTGCGCCTCGCGCTGGAACACGCCGTGCCCTCGTGAGTCCGGTACGCTCGCGATCCCGCGATACAGGAGTCCCGATGCCGTCCTTCGACGTCGACGCGCTTCGCGCCGAGTTCCCGGCACTCGCCCGCGAGCAGGACGGGCGGCCGGTCGTGTTCCTCGACGGCCCGGGCGGGACGCAGGTGCCGCAGCGGGTCATCGACGCGGTGAGCGGCTACTACCGTGACGACAACGCCAACTCGGGCGGGGCGTTCACGACCAGCGTCCGCACGGACGCCATGGCCGCCGAGGCCCATGCCGCCGTCGCCGACTTCCTCGGCGCGGCCTCGCCCGACGAGATCAAGTTCGGCTACAACATGTCGACGCTGACGCTCCACCTCGGCCGCTCGATCGGCGCGACGCTGCGGCCCGGCGACGAGATCGTCGTGACGACGCTCGACCACGAGGCCAACGTCTCGACCTGGAAGGCGATGGCGGCCGATCGCGACGTGACCGTCCAGACCGTCGACATCGACATCGACGACGTGACCCTCGACCTCGAGGACCTCGAGTCGAAGCTCGGGCCGCGGACGAAGCTCGTCGCCGTCGGCTATGCCAGCAACGCGGTCGGCACGGTCAACCCGGTCGCGCGAGATCGTCGCCCGCGCCCACGAGGTCGGCGCGCTGACGTACGTCGACGCCGTCGCGTTCGCGCCGCACGGCCCGATCGACGTCCGCGCGCTCGACACCGACTTCCTGGTCTGCTCGGCCTACAAGTGGTTCGGGCCGCACCTCGGCGCGCTGTACGGCAAGGCCGACGTGCTCGATCGGCTGCCGGCGTACAAGGTTCGCCCGGCGCACGACCGGTTCGAGACCGGCACCGCCGTCGTTCGAATCGATCGCCGGGACGCGCCGCGACCGACTACCTGCGCGACGTCGGTCGGAGCTACGGCGACGTGACCGGCGCCCGGGCGCCGAGGACGGCAGCGAGCGGCGGCGCGAGCTGGTCGCGGGGATGATCGCGATCGCCGACTACGAGCGGGCGCTGGTCGCCCGCCTGATCGACGGCCTCGAAGCGATCGAGCGGGTGGCGATCCACGGCATCACCGATCCGGACGCGCTTCGCGGCACGCGTCCCGACCGTCTCGGTCTCGGTCGACGGCGTCCACCCGCGCGCCGCTGCCGAGGCCCTCGGGCGCGACGGCATCTACGCCTGGGACGGCGACTTCTACGCGACCGGCCTGATCGAGCGTCTCGGCAAGGCCGAGATCGGCGGCGTCCTCCGCCTCGGCCTGGTCCACTACAACACCGCCGCCGAGGTCGACCGGACGCTCGAATCGGTGGCGCGGATCGCCCGGCGCGGCCTGCGCCGAACGGTCGAACCGGTCCGCCTTGACCGATGGCCGGCGCGCGTCTAGCGTCATGCGTGGCTACAAATCGATGGAGGCGGTGACCGCCCGGAGGTTCTATGCGCATCCCCAAGAGCCGACGCCTCGCTGCGCTGTTCGCCGCGTGCCTGGCGCTTGCCGTCCCGCTCGGGGCGACGACGTCCGGCGCCGAGAATGACGCGCGCCGCCACGACGGTGGCAGTCAGCTCCGCCAGGTCGGCTACTTCATCCAGTGGGGGATCTACGGCCGCGCGTTCTACGTGAAGAACCTCGACACCTCGGGCACGGCGGCGCAGCTGACCCACATCAACTACGCCTTCGGCAACGTCGGCCCCCGATGCCGACGGTGACGTGACCTGCCAGTCCGGCGACGTGTGGGCCGACTACCAGCGGCCGGTCCCGGCCGAGGAGAGCGTCGACGGCGTCGGCGACCTGTGGGGCGAGCCGCTCAACGGCAACTTCGGCCAGCTGCTCAAGCTCAAGGCCAAGTACCCCGAGCTCAAGGTCATGATGTCGCTGGGCGGCTGGACCTGGTCGAAGTACTTCTCCGACGCGGCGCTGACCCCCGCAGTCGCGCCGGACGTTCGTCACGTCCTGTGTGGACCTGTTCGTCAAGGGCAACCTGCCCTCGCTCGGCGCCGGCGAGTCCGGCGGCCCGGGCTCGGCCGCCGGCGTCTTCGACGGCATCGACCTCGACTGGGAGTGGCCCGGCAGCGAGGGCAACGCCGGCAACATCATCCGGCCCGAGGACAAGGCAGAACTTCACGCGCTGGTCGGCCGAGTTCCGCCGGCAGCTCGACGCGTACGGGCGCGAGACCGGCAGGCACTACGAGCTGACCGCGTTCCTGCCGGCCGCCCCGGCGAAGATCGCCGCCGGCTTCGAGGGCAGGAAGATCTTCAAGTACCTCGACTTCGCCACCGTGCAGGGCTACGACTTCCACGGCACCTGGGAGGCGGTGACCAACCAGCAGTCGGCGCATCCGGCGTGCCGGCGGGCGCGCCGCGACCCCGACTTCAGCGTCGACCGCGACGGTCAAGGCGTGGCTCGCCCGCGGGGCGCCGCGCGACCAGCTCGTCATCGGCATCCCGTACTACGGCCAGGGCTGGACCGGCGTCACCGGCGGCGGCGACGGCCTCTTCCAGCCGGCCGCCGGCCCCGCGCCGGGCACCTGGGCCGCCGGCAACGAGGACTACAAGGTGCTGGCGAAGCTGGACGGCCAGGGCTTCACCGTGCACCGCGACGTGCGGGCCGGGCACGCCTGGCTCTTCGACGGCACGACGTTCTGGACCTACGACGACCCGCGATGGTGCTGCAGAAGGCGCTGTACATCCGCCTGCAGGGTCTGGGCGGCGCGATGGTCTGGGAGCTGTCCGGCGACGACGCCAACGCGCACCCTGACCAAGACCATCAACCTGGGACTTCATCCACCTGAGCGGGTTCGCCCCCCCAGGCCTGGTCGTGAGGGCCGTGACCGAGCCAGCGTCCGGCGGCAGCTGGCCCGGCCTTCGACCCGGCCGAGCTCCGCCGGATCAAGCGGCTCTGGGTCCGCCATTCGATCGCGGAGGACGCGCGCGACATCGACGGCCTGATCGCGACCCTGTCCGGGACTGCGTCTACGAGCTCGTCCCGACCGGCCGGCGCTGGCATGGCCACGCCGGCGCGCGGGCTTCTACACCGAGCTGTTCGCCGCGTTCCCCGACAACGCCTTCGCCCTGTCCGAGATCGTCGATCGGGCCGCAGGGCGTCTTCGAGGTGGCGACGCTGACCGGCACGAACCTGGGGCCGTGGGCGGCGTCGCCGCCGACGGGCTGCCCGTCGTGCTCGAGGTCCTGATCCTGTTCCCCTGGGACCCCGTCACGGAGCGGTTCACCGGGGAGCGGATCTGGTTCGACCGCGGCCCGCGCTGACGCCCTCGCCGTCGCGGTTGCGTCATCGAGTGCCCGGCCGCATGATCGAGCGTGCCGGCGAATCCGCCCGGCCCTTCGGGGGACTGACTTGCCATACCATTTCGATCGGCCGGCGCGACCGGCATGCTCTTCCTGTCCGTCGCAGCTCCTCGTCGCCGCCTGTGGCGGCGGCACCGCTCCGAGCGCCGTCCGCGACCCGACGGCACCGTGCCGCGCTGCCACCGCGTCGCCGGCCGCCTCCGTCCCGGCTGCCGCCGTCCTGAGCGAGGCCTCCGGCGTTCGCGATCCCCTCGTTCGACATCGGCGCGATCACCAGGGCCTCGAGAACGTCGACTCCTACAAGGTCGCGATCTAACTCAAAGGCGTAGACGTCAATGCAAGGGCATGGTCGTGACCAAGCCCGTCCTGGCGCGCGACATCACGATCAAGGGCGGCACCACGTTGTGGTCATCGGCGACGAGGCCTGGGCGGCCAGGCCGGCGGGCCGCTGAAGTCGGTCCCGGCCAGCTGGCCACCGGCCTGTTCGCGGCCTTCGACCCGCGCTCCTGGTCGGGGTGTTCTCCGGACCGCAATGGGCGCAGAGCTCGCTGGCGACAGGGCACCGAAGACAAGAACGGCGTCTCGGCCAAGAACTTCCACCTCGATTCGACACGGCCGCCGCGGCTTCACCGGCATTCCGGCCGGCGCCTCGATCGACCTCTGGATCGCCGACGAGGGCTATCTCGTCGCAATCGAGGCCTCCGGCTTCCCCCAGGCCGACTTCGCGATCCAGGTGACCGGCATCGACGACCCGGCCAACAAGGTCGAGCGCCCGAGCTGACGGCGCCATCGGTCCTGGTCAGCCGGCGGCTACCAGGCGGCCAGCGCCCAGATCCCGGGATCGCGGTCGGGCGCTCCCTCGCCGATCTCGGCGAAGAGCGCGACGGCCCGCTTCAGGTGGTCCATCGCGAGGTCGTCGCGGCCGGCGTCGTGGAGCAGGTCGGCGAGGTGGTTCTCGACCGCGGCCTCGAGATGGCGGTCGCCGATCCGACGACACGCGTCGGCGGCGTCCTCCCCCGAGAGCCAGCGCCTCGTCCACGGCGCCGTCGCGCGCCAGCGTGAGCGCGAGAGCCGTCATGGCCGCGATCGACGCCGTCGGATCGGGTCGTCGGCTGCCAGTGGCGACGCTCCGCTCGAGTGCGGCCCGGGCCGACCGCAGGTCGCCGCGCGACTGCGCGACGAGCCCGACGATCCGCTCGGCGACGCCCGACAGGTGCGGATCGCCGACACTCGCCGCCAGGTCGCGCGCCTCGGCCGCCGCCGCGCCGGCGGTTTCGAGATCGCCCGCGCGCAGCGCGACGACGCTCCGCTCGACGAGCGCGCGTGCCGGAGCGCAGCGGGAAGGCCGGGCGCCGCCAATGCCGCTCGAGGTGGCTGGCGGCCGCGCCGAGGTCGCCGCGCCGCCGATGGACGTGCCCGAGCACGATCTCGATGGCGGGCAGTTGCCTCGGGGTCGACGCGGGCGGCAGCTGTCTCGAGCGCGCCGATCGCCGCAGGGTATTCGCCGAGTCGCGCCCGGAGTTCCCCGATCCGGGCGTGGATCGGCCGCGTCGTGATCTGCACCCAGGGCGATGGCCGCCTCGAGGTGGTCGATCGCCTCGCGATTGGCGTAGACGGCCTCGGCCCGGTCGGCGGCCTCGACGAACGCGTCGGCGGCCTCGGCCGGCCGGCCCGCCTCTCGCTCGTGGCCGGCGATCAGCGCGAACCGCGTCAGGTCGTCGCGACCGGTCGAACCCGGATCGGCCCTGACGCCGCCCCTGCCCGGCGGTGGAGCAGTCGACGCCGGGCGAGGCTCGTCGCCTCGTACGCGACGTCGCGCATCCGGCCGTGGACGAAGTCGTAGGTCAGGACGGTCCGGCGCCGCCCGGCACCTCCCGGACGATGCCGCGGCGCATCGACTCCTCGATCGCGTCGACGGTCTCCTCCTCGGACCGGCCGCTGGCGACCCGGACCGTCGCGAGGTCGAACGAGCGACCGATGACCGCCGCCGCTGACAGCACCTGCGTCGCCGTCTCGCCGACCGACCTGAGACGTTCTTGAGCAGGGCATGGACACTCCGCGGCATCGCCGACCCGGTGGCTCGCCGCTCGCGAGCGCCTCGACGACGTGGAGCGGGAGCCCCTCCGAATCGGCGATGAAGGCGTCGATGATGCCGTCGTCGTCCGCGTCCGCGGGCCGGACTGCGCGGACGAGCTCGGCGACCGCGTCTCGCGACAGCCGCCCGAGGATGACCGTCGTCGCGACCGGCAGCCGGGCAAGACCGTCGGCCGTCGACTCGCCACCCGCGTCGAGTTCCTCGCGTCGCCAGGTCAGGAGCAGCAGGACCGAGCGGCCAGCGAGCCGTCGGGCGAGATACGCCACGGCCTCCCGCGTCGCCTCATCGGCGAGGTGAAATCGTCGATCGAGACGAGCCCGGGACTGGGCCGGGCGAGAGCCGTCAACCCGTCGGCGATGGCCTCGAGAAGTCGGACGCGCGCGCCGGGTGCGTCGGGGGCGATCGACGGGGCCGACGCCGCCGGCCGGAGCCCAGCGGCAGATCGACGAGGCGCCGAGATCGGCGCGGGTCGTCTCGTCGAGCGACCGCGAGCCATCGCGCGCCTCGGGCGTCGCGAGGCCCGCCCGAGGAGACTCGGCGACCGGCCCGTAGGCGATCGCGCCCTCGCCCGGGTAGCCACGCGCTGCGAGGACGATCCCGCCCCCGGCCCTGACGGTCGCGGCGAGGACCTCGGTCAGCCGGGTCTTGCCGATGCCGGCTTCGCCCTCGAGAAGGGCGACCCGTCCCTCGCGTTCGGACGCGCGCCAGGCCGAGACCACGACGGCGAGTTCGCGGTCACGCCCGACAAACGGGATGGCATCCGGTTCGGCGTCGGGCGCGGGCGTCGGCGTGACCGCGGCGGGCACGTCGATCGACCGGTCCGGCGCGAACCGGTCCTCGCGGATCGCGTCGTACAGGTCGGTCGTCTCGTGAAGCGGCGCGACCCCGAGCTCGCGGTCGAAGAGGGCGACCAGCTCGCGATACTGCCGGATCGCACCGCTGCGATCGCCGACCGCGGCGAGCAGCTCGATGAGCCGCCGCTGCCCGAGCTCATCGAGCGGGTCGAGCTCGACGCGACGACTCGCCGCCTCCACCGCCCCGGCGACATCACCCCCCGCGAGCCGGGCGGCACCGAGCCGGTCGAGGAGAGCCGCCAGGGACCGCTCGACGCGGGTGGCCCGGGCAACCTGCCAGTCGTCGAATGTGGGGCTGTCGCGGAGCGCGAAGCCAGCCAGGAACGGGCCGCGGGCGAGGCTGGCGGCGGCCTCCAGGTCGGCAGTCGCGGACGACGCGGCGAGGCGCTCGAAGTCGGCGAGGTCCACGCTCGCGGACGCCGCGTCGATCGCGACCTGCGCCCGGCCGATCTCGAACCCGGCGTCGCCGACCGCGGTCCGCAACGCCGACAGCGTCCGGCGCAGCGCCCCCCGGGCGGCCTCGTCGTCGGCGTCCGGCCAGAACATCGCGGCCAGCTCGTCCCGCGCGAATGGCCGTCCCTCGGCGGCCACAAGCGCCACGATTGCCAGCGCCTTGCGGGTATCGACGACCATCGGCCGGCCGGCCACGATCACCTCGAGCGGACCGAGCAGACGGATGGCCAACGGGGCGACAGGGACAGCCACTGCGTAACGATACCGCGAGTCGGACGCCGCTCGTAACGTTGTCCGAACGATGAGGGAGATGATCCAACGATGCACGGCCGATTCACGCGCTCGAAGCGGTCCCGCCTCGCCCTCCGACTCGCGGTCCTGGGCGCGATCGCGGTCGTGGTCGCGAGTGGCTTGTCGTTCGTCTGGTGGGGCGGGTTTCGGGCCCGATCTCCTGGGGCTGATCGGTCTCCTCGGTTTCGTGGGCGTCGGCGCGCTCATCCTCGACCGGCGGCCGGGCGAGCCGGTCGGACAAATCTGCCTCGGGATCGGCTTCATCTACGGGATCGCAGCCGTCCTGCGCGGGATCGCCGGATTCGTCGACTCCCTGAGACGGCTTCATGCCGACCGTTCTTCATCGCCGTCGCCGTGGTCAGTTCGACCCTCGCCGGCCTGGCGCTCCTGCTCAGTGGGCCACTGCTCATCAGTCGATTCCCGACGCCGCGCGCCGGACCCCTGGCAGCGACGTGTCGAGGACCTCCTCCTCTGGATCGTCGCGCTCGTCGTGATCTTCGGGGCACTCAAGCCAGGGTCGGTCGAGGCCGGTGCCATTGAATCCTCCTCGATCCGTTGGCATTGCCCTGGTTCCCGGTGGACGCCGACACGCTCTTCACCGTGACGTTCCTCATCTACGGGCTGACCTACGTCGTCACGACCGTTGGGTTGGCCAATCGCTACCGGCGCGGTGGATCCATCGTCCGTGCGCAGATCCGATGGTTCGCGGCGGCCGTCACTGTCACCCTTGCCCTGTTCCTCGTCACCTTGCTGAGCTCGGGAAACGAGACCGTCAACGCCGTGGCGTGGAGCGCCTGGATCCTGTCGCTCCTCCTCCCACCGGTCGCGATCGCCGTGGCGATCCTGCGCTACCGCCTGTACGACATCGATCGGATCATCAGCAACGCGATCGGTTATGGACTCGTGACGGTCGTCCTGTTCTCGGTTTTCGCGGTCGTCAACGTGGTCCTCGTGTCGCAGATGAGCCCGCTCGTCAACAACGAGGGCGTCGCGGTCGCCGCATCCACCCTGCTGGTCGCGGCACTGTTCAACCCGCTCCGGACCCGCGTCCAACGCGGTGTCGACCACCGCTTCCACCGGGCCCGCTATGACGCGGACCGGATGGTCCTGGACTTCTCCGCCCGCCTCCGGGACGAGCTCGACCTGCCGACGCTCGCCCGAGAGCTCGCGACGACCTCGGGGATGGCCGTCGAGCCCAGCAGCTCGGCTGTGTGGATCCGCGGAGACGGATGATGCCGCGCATCGTCCTGGTCGCGGTTCTGTGCCTTGGGGCGATCGTCCCCGCGATCGGCCTCAGCCTCGCGGTCGAGGCCGCGCGGACTGTGGGCCTGCCGGATACCACCTTCCTCACCTTCATCGGTGCCATCGCCGTCCTCGGGACGTCGGCGGTCGTCGTCGGCATAACGATCCTGTGGCGGAAGCCCGGGAACCGGATCGGATTGCTTCTTGCCCTCGGCGGGCTGCTCGTCATGACCGTGTCTGCGTCATGGTCCGTGTCGATCGTCCTGGGAGCTCGAGGCGACCCGACCGTCGCAGCGCTCGTGACGTGGTGGGGATCATCGGCCTGCTCCCCGCCATCGCCCTCCTGTTTCCTGCGGTCGGGATCCTGTTCCCCGACGAGCGCCTGCCCGGCCCGGGCTGGCGACGGCCGGTCGCCGCTGGTGCGGTCCTCCTCGGCACCGGTGTCGTGATCCAGGGGTTCGCCCCGTGGACCCTCGAAGGCGCTCCCAATCCAATCGCGATCGACGGCATCCCCGTCGAGGCCTCCGAGGTCGGTGGCGGGGCTCGCTGCTCTCGGGACCTTCCTCCTGTTCGCGATCGCAGTCGCAGCGGTGATCCTGCGCTACAGGCGATCGGTGGGCGTCGAACGTGCGCAGCAGAAGTGGCTCGTGGCCTCGCTCGGCGCCATGGCCATCGTCTTCCCATTGTCGTTTGCGACGGACGTCGGCCCGGCCGAAGCGATCGACCTGCTCAGCGTGTTCGCCGGGGCCATCGTCCCGGTCGCGGTCGGCATCGCGGTCCTGCGCTACCACGTCTTCGAGATCGACCGGGTCGTCAGCCGCGGCATCGCCTACGGACTGCTCACCGCCGTGCTGGTCGCGACCTACGCCGCGGTATCCTCCTGCTGCAGGGCCCGCTCGGGGCGTTCCTCGGGGGCGACACGATCTCCGTCGCACTGTCCACGCTCGTCGTCGCGGCTCTCTTCCAGCCGCTCCGCGGGCGCGTCCAGCGCTCGTCGACCGTCAATTCGACCGCGCGAGCTTCGACGCCGACCTGACGAGCGCCGCCTTCTCGGAGCGCCTGCGCGACGAGGTCGACATCGGGACGGTGACCGCCGATCTGCGACCAGACGGTCCGGGACGCGCTCAAGCCCGCAGGGATCGGTCTCTGGCTGCGCAACGGCGAGCGGGCGATCCGATGACCCGCCTGGCCAGGCCGTTCGCCGTCGTCGGCCCGCTGGCGGCCGTGCGCGGCGCGGTCGGCGCGGTCGCGCTCCGGATCGTCGATCCTGCCCCGGTGGTGGCGAGCACCTTCGGGTTCGGGGACGCGGCGCTGGTGGGCCTGGCCGTCCTGGGCGTTGCCTTCGCGACCGTCGGCGCCCTGCTCGTCGTCCGTCGGCCGGGCAACATCATCGGCTGGCTCATGGTCGTCATCGGCGATGGCTACGCGATCGGCATGTTCTGGGCGCGCCGTGACGTTCTCGGTCGCTGCCCACGGCCGCTGCGTTGGGCTGGCTCGACCTTCCGCCTGGCTGGCTGGCTGACGGTCCTGTTCACCTCCCTTGGAGGCGCGGTCTTCGCACTCGGATTCGTCTTCCCGACGGGTCGAGGCCACACCCCGGCGTGGGACCGGGCACTCAAGGTGGGGCGGTGCTCACCCCCTTCATGTTCCTGTCGTGTTCCTCATCCGACCCGGGCCCCTGCACCTCTTCCCGCCATCGACAACCCGTTCGGCTTCGGCCTGATCCCCGGCCGTGGATGGGCGACGACCTCGTCGACGCGGATCTCGGCGATGGCCGTCGTCTTCATGCCGCTGGTTCCTGGTCCGTCGTCTCGCGCTACCGACAGGCGGGACACATCGAACGCCAGCAACTCAAGTGGTTCGGCCTGGCGACCGCGTGACATCGCCGTGTTCGGCGCTCGCGGGGTAGCGCCTCCTTGTCACAGGACCCGCCCGAGATCGGCCTCGCGCTGTTCGGGTTCGCGGGTGCGCTCGTCCCGGTCGCGATCGGGATCGCGATCCTGCGCAACGGCCTGTACGACATCGACCGGATCATCAGCCGGACGCTGTCGTACGCGGCCGTGACCGCGATCCTCGGCGCCGTGTTCGTCGGGCTCATCCTGCTGTCCCAGACCGTGCTGTCGGGGATCACCGGCAACCGGGGCATCCCCGTCGCCATCTCGACGCTGGCGGTGTTCGCGCTCTTCCAGCCGGTCCTGCGGCGGGTCCCGTCGGGCGGTCGACCGGCACTTCGACCGGGCGCGCTACGACGGCGAGCGGACGGCCGGCGCCTTCGCCGAGCGGCTGCGCTGGGAGACCGACATGGAGCGCGTCACAGGCGACCTCCGAGCGACGGTCGCCGACGCGGTCGCCCCGTCAGGCCTCGACATCTGGCTGCGCGAGGGGTCGCGCGATGACGGCCCGCCGACGTGCACCACTCGCCGGCTCGCGCTTCGCCGATGATCGGTCTTGCCGTCACCGTGGCGGCAGCCGTCGCCGCGGTCGCCTGGCGGATCGCCGACCCGGTGCCGGTCGTCGAGAACACCCTCGGCTTCGGTGATCTCTCGCTGGTGAGCTTCGGGGTCCTCGGCATCACCTTCGCGGCGGTCGGTGGGCTCCTGGTCGTTCGCCGCCCTCCGAACGCGGTCGGCTGGGTCATGGTCGTCATCGGACTGTGCAACGCGCTGTCCGCGCTGGCCGCCGCCATCACGTTCTCAGCTGTTGCCGGACGGACCGGCGGCCGCCGGTACCGCATCGGTCGCTGCCTGGTGGTCGCGTCCTGTTCTCGACGATCGGCGGTCTCGTGTTCGGCACTCGGCGTCATCTTCCCGACCGGCCGCGGTCAGACACCGGCCTGGGACCGGTCCATACGGGTGGCCGCCGTCGCTCCTGCCGGCCTTTCATCCTTGTCGGTTTCATCATCCGACCCGGTCCGCTCCAGGTCTTCCCGACATCGACAATCCGTTCGGGTTCGGGCCCGACCTCCGGCCCATCTTCGGTCCGCAGCCTTCGGCCGCGATGGCGGCTCGGTCGTCTGGCTCGCGCCCATCGTGGTCTGGTCGATCGCGTCGCGCTACCGGATGTCGGGCACCGTCGAGCGCCAACAGCTCAAATGGTTCGTCGCGAGCCTGCTTGTGTCGATCGGCGGCTTCGCCTTCGCCGTGATCGCGGCGGCCTTCACGGATCGGCCGCCCGAGTCGGCCTGGCCGTGTTCGGCTTCGCGGGCGCGCTCGTCCCGGTCGCCATCGGCATCGCCATCCTGCGCTACGGCCTGTACGACATCGACCGGATCATCAGCCGGACCCTGTCGTACGCGATCGTCACCGGCGTGCTGGGCGCAGTCTTCGTCGGCAGCATCCTGCTCTCCAGACGCGTTCAGGGCGTGACCGGCGGCAACGGCATCCCGTCGCGATATCGACGCTGGCCGTCTTCGCCCTCTTCCAGCCGGTCCTGCGGCGGGTCCGGCGGGTCGTCGACCGACGGTTCGACCGCGCCCGTTTCGATGGGGAGCGGACGGCGGGCAGTTCGCCGAACGGCTGCGCTGGGAGACGGACATGACACGCGTCACAGGCGACCTGGCCGGCACGGTCCGAGGAGCCGTCGCACCTTCGAGCCTCGCTATCTGGCTCCGCGCGGGACGAACGGACCGATGACCGGCAGCCGCCCGACGATCGGACGAGCCTACGCCTTCACCGGGCTCGGGCTCGCGATCCTCGGTGCCTTCGGAACCGCCGTGGTTCGGATCGCCGCTCCGGTGCCGATCCACGGGGCGTTCGGCTTCAACGACGTTGCGATGCTCGGCTACCTGATCGCGGGTCTGACCTGGGCGTCGATCGGGGCCTTGCTCGTCACCCGTCGTCCCGAGAATTCGATCGGTTGGTTGATGGTCCTCGTCGGCGTCGGGTATTCGCTTTCGCAGTGCACCGTTTCGCTGACGCTCGCCTTCGCCGCCGAGGGCAGTGACGAGGGCGACCGCCTCGCTCAGGTCGCCGGCTGGACCACGGTCCTCCTGCAACTGGTCGCGATCTTCCAAATCACGATCGGCTTCCTGTTTCCGACGGGTCGAGCCCAGAGCCGTCGATGGGGCCGGTTCATGCGCGTCGTGTGGTCGCTGGTAATCGTCTTCGCCGTGATCAGCCTCATTCAGCCGGGTCCCCTGCAGCTCATTCCCGGCGTCCAGAACCCGTTCGGCATCGGGCCGGATCTTCGCGACGGTCGCCCGATCGCCCCGATCCTCCTCATCCCCATGCTGATCATCTTCGCGAGCCTGGTGCTCTCGATGACCACCAGTATCGGTCGGCAGGCGGGATCGAGCGTCAACAGATGAAGTGGTTCTTCCTGTCGTTGGGCATCGCGGCGATCGGCCCTCGCCATCATGTCCACGGAGGTGGTCATCCTGAACCGACCGGACAACTCGACCGGTCTCTTCGATCTATGTTTACACCGGGGCCGTCGTCCCGATCGCGATCGGCATCGCGATCCTGCGCCACGGCCTGTTTGACATCGACCGGATCATCAGCCGGACGCTGGCCTACGCGACGGTCACCGCCATCCTCGCGGTCGTGTTCACGGGCGTGATCCTGCTGGTCGGCGGCCTGCTGACGGTGCTGGCGAATGGTGTCGTTCCGTCCAACACGATCGCGGTCGCGATCTCGACGCTCGTCGTGTTCGCGCTCTTCCAGCCGGTCCGCCGCGGCGTCCAGCGAGCCGTGGATCGGCGCTTCGATCGCGCCCGTTACGACGCGGGCCGGACGGTCGAGGCATTCACCGACCGTCTGCGCTACGACGTCGACCTCGCCGCCGTCAGCCAGGAGATCGTCGTCACCGCGACCGCCGCGGTCCGTCCCACCAACGCGGGTGTGTGGCTCCGGCGGGCCGGACGATGACCGTGGCTCGGACGACGATGGCACGGTCGGCGCGACGACCCAGCGGGTTGTCGATCGCCCTGATCGTGGCGTCGATCTCGGCTTGCCGTGGGCGATCTCCTCGCCATGGACGTCGTCCTGCTCGGCTGGGCGTCTCGGTGTCGGCGACGATCGGGATCACGGCGATCCTCTTCAACATCACCGTGATCCTGTTGTCGGGCGTGGGCGGCATCATCGAGTGGCGCCGGCCCGGACACACGATCGGACGGCTGCTGATGCTGGGCGGTCCGCTCTATGCGTTCCTTGGCGCGACCTGGCAGGCCTTCGAGATCCTCGAACCTCTCGTCGAGCCTGGCGTCTATCACTTCCTCTTCTGGGCGAGCTCGCTCCTGTCGTGGCCCGGCATGGCGGTGATCGTCGGCTGGATCCCCTTGCTCTTCCCCACCGGGAGGCTCCCCGGGCCGCGGTGGCGGATTCCCGTGGCCATCCTCGTGGTCCTCTCCGGGATCACTCTCGTGGCGCTCGGTACCGCGACCAGCCCGCCGCCGACCGCCGCGACGTCGGGCAGCCAGGCGGCGCTGATCAACGCGATCTCGATCGAATTGCTCGCGTTGGTGGCGTCTGGGCGATCGCAGCGCTCGTCGTCCGCTACCGACGTGGCGACCGTGTCGAACGCCTCCAGATCCGCTGGTTCGCTGTGGCGGTCGCGCTGTGCGGTGTCGGCTTCGCAGTCACGATCATCCAATTCGCGCTGCGCACCTCGGATGGACCGCTCCTCGGAGCGCTCGTGGCGTATGCCGGGATCCTCGCGATGCCGATCACGATCGGGATCGCGATCACGCGCTACCGCCTGTACGAGATCGACCGGCTCATCAGCCGCACCATCGGCTGGGCGCTCGTCACGGGCGTCCTGGTGGCGATCTTCTCCGCCACCGTGCTGGGGCTCCAGGCCATCCTCGCCGGCGTCGCGCAGGGTGGGACCTTCGCGGTGGCGGCATCCACGCTCGTCGCATATGCCGCTGTTCCAGCCGCTCCGTCGACGGGTCCAGAGGGCCGTTGACCGCCGCTTCGACCGCGCCCGATACGACGGCGACCGAACGGCCTCCGCGTTTGCCGAACGCCTGCGAGAGGAGGTCGACCTCGACGGTGTCGAGGCCGATATCGCCGGCACGGTGGACATGGCGCTCCACCCGAGTTCGTTCGGCGTATGGCTGCGACCGTCACGGCACACCGCGGATTCGTCTATTCCGTAACGATCCCCCGACGACCGCGCGGCAGGATGAGGTCGATCAGAAGGAACAGGGAGGGACGAAGATGAACAGGCGAACATTCATGACTGTGGCGGTCGGCGTCTCGGTCGTCACCGGTCTCCTGAATCTGCTCGTGCCAGTGCAGATCTCCGATCTCTTCGGCGTCACCCTCGACGACACGGGTGCGTCGCTGGCTCGGCTGCTCGGCGCCGCCTATCTCGGCTACGCGGCGACCGTTTGGCTCGCCAGGGACGTGCGTGACGCCGCCGCCCAGCGTGCGATCGGGTTGGGGAACTTCATGAGCTGGGGCCTCAGCCTCGTCGTGACCGTGATGGGCGTCACCTCGGGCCTCGCCGGGACACTCGCGTGGTCGCTCGCTGCGACGGCCGTCGTCTTCTCGGCAGGATGGGGCTATTTCACGTTCGTCGATCGCGCCGATACCGCCGTCACGAACCCCGCGTCGACATGATCCCCGTAACGATTCCCGGACGCCCGACCCCCAGGATGAGGCTCGAGATGAGTGAACTGACCCGTCCGATCCGCCGGCTGCTTCGGTCGTGGAGACCGTCCTGTCGAGGCCGCCGTCCGACCGTGGCCGAGCCGACCGACGCCCGCTCCAAGCCGACCCGGACGCCTCGGCCGCGTCGATCGCCGTCGACATCCCGGAGTCCGATCCGCTCCTCGCCTACCTCCAGACCGCGCCCGGCCCCGTCGACCTCGCGCGGCTCGAGCTCGCCTCGCCTGCGGTGACCGCGCCTCCGCGAAGCGGGTGTCGCGCTCGTCGTCCCGCTCGTCTCCCAGGGCGAGCTGATCGGCACGCTCAACCTCGGTCCGCGCCTGTCGGAGCAGGACTACTCGACCGACGATCGCCGCCTCCTGACGACCCTCGCCGCCCAGGCCGCGCCGGCCATCCGCGTCGCCCAGCTCGTCCGCGAGCAGGCGCACGAGGCCGCCGAACGCGAGCGCCTCGACCAGGAGATGCGGGTCGCGACGCTCATCCAGCAGCAGTTCCTGCCGCGCGAGCTGCCGAAGCTGCCGCAGTGGCAGATCGCCGCCTACTACGGGCCGGCGCGCGCGGTCGGTGGCGACTTCTACGACTTCATCGAGATGCGCGACGGGCGGATCGGGATCGCCGTCGGCGACGTCACCGACAAGGGCGTTCCCGCGGCACTCGTCATGGCCCGCACGCACTCGATCCTTCGTGCCGAGGCCAGCCGAAGCGACTCTCCCGGGCGAGATCCTGGCGCGCGCCAACGCGCTGCTCGTGCCGGAGATGCCGGCCCGGATGTTCGTGACCTGCCTGTTCGCCATCCTCGACCCCGCGACCGGGCGGATCGTGATGGCCAATGCCGGCCACAACCTGCCCTACATCCGGACGGACGCCGGCGTCATCGAGCTGCGGGCGACCGGGCATGCCGCTCGGCCTGCATGCCGGACATCCGCTACGAGGAGACCGAGGGAGTCATCGAGCCGGGCAGCAACGTCCTGCTCTACTCCGATGGCCTCGTCGAGGCCCACGATCCGAAGCAGGAGATGTACGGCTTCCCGCGCCTGCGCGAGGAGATGAGCCGTCGACGACGCCGGCAGCGAGCTGCTCGACCGCCTGCTCGACACGCTCCACCAGTTCACCGGCCCCGACTGGGAGCAGGAGGACGACATCACGCTCGTCACCCTGCGCCGGGCATCCGGCGTGTCCGATGAGCGCCGGCGCGCCTGACCCTCCGGCATCATCACCGCGTTCTCCATCCCGGGCGAAGAAGGCAACGAGCGCCTGGCGATGGACCGCGTGGCGGCCTCCATCGACGACCTTGGGCTCGCCGCCCGCGCGCCTCGAGCGACTCAAGACCGCCGTCAGCGAGGCGGCGATGAACGCGATCGAATACGGCAGCCAGAATCGCCCGGACGTCCCCGTCGACATCGAGGTCGAGACGACCGCCGACTCGATCGTCGTGCGCATCACCGACCGCGCCCTGTCGGGCGCGGTCCCCGACGATGCCGAGGCGCCCGATATCGAGCCCAAGCTCGCCGGCGAGCAGAAGCCGCGCGGCTGGGGGCTCTTCCTGATCAAGAACATGGTGGATTCGATGGACGTGACCAGCGACGGGTCCACCCAGACGGTGACCCTGACGATGGCACGCGAGGAGCGCGAGCGATGGATGACCGACGATTCGGTGCCGTGATCACGGAAGTCCCCGAAGAGGTCCGGGTCCGCCTGAGCGGCGACCTCAACGCGCGCGCGGACGAGACGATGGCGGACGGCCTATGCGCAGGTCGCGGCACTCGGCCCGCATCGGGTCAGCCTCGACTTCGGGCATGTCGGCTACATCAACAGCACGGGCATCGCGCTCGTCGTCCGGCTGCTGGCCGACGCGCGGCGCGACGGCCGGACGGTCCGCGCGATCGGCCTCACCGAGCACTACCAGGAGATCTTCCGGATCACCCGGCTGTCGGACTTCATGGAGATCGTCGAAGGAGACGCCGCATGACTGCCGCCACCGTCATCGAGCTCGACCAGGAGGGCCCGGCGTCCATCCTGCGGATCGAGGGCGACGTCACCTCCGCCAGCGAGCCCGACCTCACCGCCGCCTACGGGCTCGCGATCGCGAATGGCGCGAGGGTCGTGATCCTCGATTTCTCGAAGCTCGAGTACATGAACAGCGGTGGCATCGGGCTGCTGGTGACGCTCCTCGTCCGCGCCCAGCGCGGCGGGGGACGCCTCGTCGCGACCGGCCTGTCCGATCACTACCGCCAGATCTTCGAACTGACCCGCCTCGACGAGGCGATCGAGATCCACGACGACGAAGCGGCGGCCGTGGCCGCCGCCACCGCCTGACCCGGCCCGACGAGGAGACCGAGAAGACCCGATGACCGAGACCGAAGGCCACGCGCCCCCGATGCCGCGCCCGACCAACCGCGACGCCGCGAATTGGGCCCAGCCCGTGGATCGCCTGTCGGCGCCGGCGCCGACGGTGGTCAAGGATGACGCCGTCACCGGGAAGCGGGTGTCCGGCCCGCTCCAGGGGTTCGGCCAGCTGTGGCAGAAGTCGTTCACGGTCCGCCTCGAGGGCGTCGACACGACGCCCGAGGCGGTCATCGCGACCGTGGAAGGCGCACTTCGCCGAGTTCTGGCCGAAGGGGCAGCGGTTCTACGCCCCATTGTCGGGGATCAGCCCGGCGAGGTCGGCCTGCTCGAGATCCAGCCCATGCCCGGCGCCCCGGTCAGGCTCTCGACCGGCGTCCTCGTCCTCTATGCCGATGACGAGTCGTTCACGTTCATGACCCCCGAGGGCCATACCCTGTCGGCATGGATCACCTTCTCCGCCCGACGCGATGGCGACGTGGTCGTCGCCCAGGCGCAGGCGCTCGAGCGGCCGGCCGACCCGTTCGACGAGATCGCCTACAAGCTCGGCGGCAACCGCCAGAACAACAAGTTCTGGCAGGCGACGCTGCGCAACCTCGCGATCATGGTCGGCGTCCCGGAGCCGGTCGTGGACGTCCAGGTGGCCTGCATCGACGGCAACCGGCAGTGGCGCTACTGGCGCAACGTCCGCAACAGCGCCACGATCCGGTCGGCACGCCGAACGGTGACGGCGCCGATCCGCAAGATGACCGGTCGGGGCTGAGGCCACGGTCCCCGTGAGCGGCCGTGGCGATCTCGCCGCGTACCGACGCGCTCGGTCCTTCGGAGCTGTACGCCCCGATCGTCCTCGGTTCGCTGGTCGTGCGTCGGCGTCGTCCTGAACCTGTCCAATCTGCCGGCGCTGCTCGCGTTCCTCCCGTACGCGATCGTCGGCTCGTTGCTGGTGGCTCGACGCCCTCACCACGTCGTCGGCTGGCTGCTCCTGCTGATGGCGGTCGGCGTTCAGCCTGGTGGGCCGTGGAGCCCGAGCTGACCCGTCTGCTCATCGGCACAGACCTGGCGCATGGCTGCCCGCGCTGGCATTGCTCGGCACCATGGCCGGCCTCGGGCTGTTCGGTGGGATGGCCCTGATCGCGGCGGTCTTCCCGACGGGCGAAGCTGCCGGGAGGTCGCGCCGGTCGCATGAGCAAGGCGGCGCTCGTGGCTCATCGCGGCTGATCGCCGCGCTGCAGGCCCTGGATCCCGTCTTCGTGACCCGTCTGCCCGACGGGACGACGCTCGAGCTCCATAACCCGATCGGGATCGCCGCCGACTGGTCCGGGTGGTCCTTCTTCGACGGACCGGCCTACCTCGTCGTGGTCGCCGGGCTCCTGGTGTGCATCGTCGGCCTCGTCGATCGCTTCCGGCGCGCCGCCTGGATCGAGCGGGAGCAGGACAAGTGGCTGCTGGCGTCGTTGGCGCTCATCGTCCTCGCCGTCGCTGTTCGGTTTCGTCGGGAGTCGCGCTCTTCGATCCGCAGGGCAGCTGGATCCTGGATCCCGGCGCTCGTCGCCTTTCCGTTGCCGCCGATCGCGATCGGCATCGCGATCACTCCGCTACCACCTGTATGACATCGACCGGATCATCAGCAGGACGATCGCCTACGCCGGTCTGACGCTCGTGCTGTTCGCGGTCTTCACGGGCGTGAATCTCGTCCTGCAGTCGATCTTCGACTCTCTCGTTGGCGGAGGATCGGTGGCCGTCGCTGCGTCGACCCTCGCGGTCGCCGCATTGTTCAACCCGCTGCGTGTCCGCGGCCAGCGCGTCGTCGACCGTCGCTTCAATCGCGCCCGACAGGACGCCGACGAGACGACGGGTCGCTTCGCCGCGACGCCTCGGCGATCAGCTCGACCTGGACACGATCGGCACCGAGCTGACGAGCGCCGCTATCGGTGCCGTCGAGCCGATGACCGCGACGTTCTGGCTGCGCAGGCGAGTCGTCCGGCCGTGACGTCGCTCGAGGCGGATGGCGATGAGGGCCGAGGTGGCCGCCCAGTTCGACGCGATCGTCGTCGGGGCGGGCCCGAACGGCCTGGCCGCGGCGATCACGCTGGCCCGTGCCGGGCGCTCGGTCCGCGTCTACGAGGCCGCGCCTCGACGGCGGGCGGCGGGACGCGGACCGCCGAGCTGACGCTGCCCGGGTTCCGCCATGACGTCTGCTCCACGATCCTGCCGCTGACCCTCGCCTCACCGTTCTTCGCCGGCGATCGACCTCGCCGCGCGTGGCGTCGAGCTCGTCCATCCCGACGCGCCGGTCGCCCATCCGCTCGACGGCGGACGGGCGGCGGTGCTCGAGCGGTCCGTGGCGGCGACCGCGGTCGGGCTCGGCGGGCACGACGGGCGGGCCTGGCGGCGGCTGTTCGGGCCGCTCGTGCGCGACGCGGACAAGCTCGGCGTCGGAGCTGCTCCGGCCGGTCGTCCACGTGCCGCGCCATCCCCTGGCGCTCGCGCGGTTCGGGCTGCCGGCGCTGCGCTCGGCGCGCGGGCCTGGCCCGGCGCCGGTTCCGACGACGAGCCGGCGCGGGCGCTGTTCGCGGGGATCGCGGCGCATTCGATGCTCCGCCTCGATCGCCCGTTGAGTGCCTCGTTCGGGCTCGTGCTCGCGACCTACGCCCACGCGGTCGGCTGGCCGATGGTCCGCGGCGGGGCGGCGGCGCGTGGCCGCGGCGCTCGTCGCGGAGCTGGAGGCGGCCGGCGGCGAGGTCGTGACCGGACCGCCGGATCGGCTCGCTGGCGGACCTGCCGCCGGCCCGCGCGGTCCTGCTCGACGTCGACCCCGCGCCAGCTGGTCGCGATCGCCGGCGACCGGCTGTCGCCGCGGACCCGGCGCGCGCGCCGACGCGGTTCCGCTACGGGCCGGGCGTGTTCAAGGTGGACTGGGCGCTGGACGGGCCGGTCCCGTGGGCGGCCGACGGGGCCGCGCCGGGCGGCGACGGTCCACCTCGGCGGGACGCTCGACGAGATCGCCGCCGCGCGAGGCGGACGTCGCCGCCGGCCGCCACCCCGAACGGCCGTACGTGCTGTTCGTCCAGTACGCTGCCATGGGACACCGACGCGGGCGCCGGACGGCAAGACGACGGCCTGGGCGTACTGCCACGTGCCGGCGGGCTCGACGGTGGACATGACCGAGCGGATCGAGGCCCAGGTCGAGCGCTTCGCGCCCGGGCTTCCGCGACCGGATCCTGGCCCGCGCCGTCCATGGGCCGGCAGCGATGGAGGCGCACGACGCGAACTATGTCGGCGGCGACATCAACGGCGGCATCGAGAACATCCGCCAGCTCGCTCTTCCGGCCGTGGCCGGCGCTCGACCCGTATCGCGTCGGGACGGGCCTGTACCTCTGCTCGTCATCGACGCCGCCGGGCGGCGGCGTCCACGGCATGGCGGGTGCTCGCGCGCCGCGCGCTCGGCGCTTACGGCACGACCTCGGGCTGACGATCCGGTCGGCTCGAGCTCGCGCCGCAGCCACAGCCCGAAGGCGAGCGCCCCGATCGCCGGCACGACCGTCCAGGCCGTCAGCACCAGCAGCATCAGCAGCGATGACGAGCCCGGACGTCGGCCAGCGAGTCCTCGACGACGCCGGAGCGCAGCCGCTCGGCCATCGCGTCCATGCTGTCGCCGAGCTGAGCCCGAGCGACGTCGCGTTCGCCGCCAGGGCATCCTCGTTGCCGGCCAGGCCGTCGGCGATCGCGGTCAGCCGCGAGTCGAGGCCCTCGATCGAGTTGGCGATCCCGCCGACGGCATCGCCGGCGGTGCCCAGCGGCGTGAGATCCCGAGGATGCTGACGGTCCGCAGCACGTTCTCCAGCGTCTCGAGGTTGGTCCGCACGCCGATGATCGTGTCCGCCGCGGCCGACACCGCCTCCTGGTCCGGTCGAGCGTGACCGTGAACGTCTGCGCGGTGGTCGACGCGTCGTGGAGCGCGTCGGCGGTCCGATCGAGCGTCGTCGCGAGCTGCGCCACGGACGTCCCGACCCGGTCGCCGGCCGTGCTCGATCCGCGCGTTCACGTAGGCCAGCACGCCGAGGCCGAGCACGGCGACGACGAGCCCGACGATCCCGTAGGCGATGAGGCCGCGGCTCAGCCGATGGAGCCCCAGGCGCAGGTCGGGCGGTCGCGGACCACCCGGATCGGGCGGTGCGGTCGGCGGCGCCATCGGCCCGCTCGGGGGCGAGCCACCCGGTTGCGAGCCCGGCCGGCTGTCGTACGGGCGCGTCAGGTCGTCGGTCACTGGTTCCCACTCCACCATGTCCCCGACCGCCGTCGGGACCGTCTGGACGTCCGGCGCCAGCTCGGCGGCGTATTCGACGAAGCCGGCCGGTGGCTCGACCAGCCGCTCCGGGAAGACCCGCCCGAGGGCGTGCGGCCAGTATGTCCCCCAGTGGATCGGCACGGCAGCCCGCGGCCGGATCAGCCGCAGCGCCTGGGCGGCCCGGAGCGGGTCGAGGTGCAGCCCGCGGCCGAGCGTTGGGCCCCAGCCCCAGACCGGCAGCAGCGCGATGTCGATCGGCTCGCCGCAGCTCGCCCATGCCGTCGAACAGGTCGGTGTCGCCCGCGAAGTAGACCGAGCGCGAGCCGCGGATGACGAACCCCAGCGGCGTGCGCCGTCGGCCCGAGTGGTGGCCGGAAGCCGGAATGGACGGCCGGCACCCCGCGCACGGTCACGCCACCGACGTCGACCGAGGCGCCGACCGCGAGCTCGCGCACGTCGCGGAAGCCGACCCCGGCCATCCACGCGCCGGCGCCGACCGGGACGATCATCGGCGTCGTCCGGCCGAGGTCGCGGAGCGACGGCACGTCGAGGTGGTCCCAGTGGAGGTGCGAGATGAGGACCGCGTCGATGTCGCGCAGCCGGTCGCGGGCGGGGACCGGCTCGACCCGCCGGAGCGGGCCGACCCGCCCGCGGGTGACCGGGTCGGTCAGCAGCCGGATCCCGTCGAGCTCGATGACGAGCGTCGAGTGACCGATGAAGTCGAGTTCGACGCCGCCGGTCACCGCCAGCCGCTGCGAGCCGCGTCCGGATAGAGCCGGACGCGGCGGTACGGCTCGCGGCCGCGCGAGCGCGAGACGAGGTTCGCCCGCTCGGCCATCTGGTGCTGGAGCCGCCGGATGTAGGCGTTCTGCGGCGACAGCTCGACCGCCTCCGACGACGACAGCACCGATTCGATGGCGTCCTCGGTCTCGCGCATGGCGGCCTCGCGCGGGTCGATCTCGAGCGAGAAGATCGAGGTCAGCGTCGACTGCATCTGCGGGATCGTGTTGCTCTTGAGGACGTAGATCGGGACCGCCCGGTCCTCCGCGTCGCGGAGCATCGGGGTCTTCTGCTTGTACTCGTTGCGCAGGGTCATGACCACGTCGGCCTCGTCCACGTCGCGGGCGATGACGACCGGCAGCTGCAGGTCGCGGACCGCCTGCTCGAGCCGCTTGCGGCTGATGCCCTGCGGCAGGACCCGCAGGGTCGGCAGCGGCGAGCCACCCGGGACGAGGACGGTCCCGCCGTCGGGGCCCTCCTCGGCGCCCAGCGGCAGCCGGTCGAGGTCGTCGTCCTCGAGGTCGTCGGCGTTGACCGGCCCGGTGCCGTCCTCGGCCTTCATCGCGCTGAGGGCGCGGCTGGCCTGCTCGCTCCACGCGCGCTGGCGCTCGAGCTCCCGCGCCTCGCGGGCCCGCGTCTCCGCCGCGGTCGTGGCCGCGCCCCGCTCGAGCGGGCCGCGGTCGGCGATGTCGCCGGCCACGAACGGCGCCTCGGTCAGGGCCGCCGGACCGCGGCCGCAGCCGGGTGGCGTCGCGAACCGTTCACCGGGCAGGGTGCCGGCCAAGCCACCCTCCGATGCGGGTCCGCGCGTCGCCGGCTCGCGGCCCGAGCCGCCGCGCGACGCGCGCCAGCCGCCGGTCGCGCCGGGCCGGTAGCCCGGGTCGGACGCCGCCGCCGCGATCCGCCTCGCGATACGCCGCCGCTGCGGTACGGCCGCCGTCGCCGCGCCAGCCCGGCTCCATCCGCCACGGCGAGCCGGCGCCGACCAGCCCGGCGAACCGCTCGGCGCCGAGCTGCTCGCGCGGCGACGGCCGCGGCCGGCCCTGCGATGCGGTGGACGCCCTCCTCGTCGCGCCAGCGCAGCTCGGGGGCGACCGGGTCGCCGCGGAGCATCGCGTCGACCGTGTCGGCGACGTCGGCGTGGACGGCCACCCGCTCGCGGTCCTGGATCTCGACGATGACGTCGAACGTCGGCGGCGCCTTGCGCTCGAGGACGCTCTTCTGGGTCCGCCGGCGGCGCGCCTCCTCGTCGCCGAGGGTCACGCTCTGGATCCCGCCGATCAGGTCGGACAGGGTCGGGTTGAGCATCAGGTTGTCGAGGTTGTTGCCGTGCGCCGTGCCGATCAGCTGGACGCCGCGCTCGGCGATCGTGCGCGCGGCCTGGGCCTCCAGCTCGGTCCCGATCTCGTCGATGACGATGACCTGGGGCATGTGGTTCTCGACCGCCTCGATCATCACCTCGTGCTGGAGCGACGGCGTGCGGACCTGCATCCGGCGGGCCTTGCCGATGGCCGGGATGCGGGATGTCGCCGTCGCCGGCGATCTCGTTCGCGGTGTCGACCACGACGACGCGCTTGCCCATGTCGTCGGCCAGCACGCGGGCGGCCTCGCGCAGCATCGTCGTCTTGCCGATGCCCGGGCGGCCCATGATCAGGATCGACTTCCCGGTCTCGACGAAGTCGTTGATGATCTCGATCGTCCCGAAGACCGCCCGGCCGATCCGGCAGGTCAGCCCGACGATCTTGCCGTTGCGGTTGCGGATCGCGCTGATCCGATGGAGCGTCCGCTCGATGCCGGCCCGGTTGTCGTCGCCGAACGTGCCGATGTGCTCGACGACGAAGGCGATGTCGGCCTCGTCGATCTCGCGCTCGAGCAGGCTCACCTCCGAATCCGGGAAGCGCGCCTCGGGCCGGCGGCCGAGGTCCATGACGACCTCGATCAGCGCCGACGCGATCCGGGCAGGGCGTGGACCGCGGCGACGATCTCGGGCGGCAGGGACGGGAGCAGGGCGTCGAGATCGTCGATCGATTCGCGCGGGCGTTCGTCGTGATTCCATCGCTGAGCCTCCATCTAGCGGACGCCGGCCGGCACGAGGGCCGGTTCGGCGACGCGGACGAGGGTTTCCTTCATCAGCAGGTTGACGCTGGCGATCGAGTCGAAGCCGGCCTCCTCCAGCCGGCGGTCGATCGGTGATTCGTAGGTTCGCACGGGGGCGATGACGCCGTGGTCGTGGCGATGATCGCCGCCCTTCGTCGTTCGCGCCGCGATGACGCCCGAGACCGAAGTCGACGAGGTCGGCGACGTCGGCCTCGGGCCGGGCGATGACCTTGAGGTAGTGCGGCTGGTCCTCCTTGGCGACGCCGATCTGGAGGAAGCCGTCGAGCTGCGTGCCGTCCTTGCCGCCGCTCGGCGACGCCTGGACGAAGCCCTCGACGTCGGCGAAGCGGAGGATCGGCGTGAGGCTCGAGCGGGGCACCCGCCAGTGCGTGCCCTGGCGCTCCCAGTCGGCGAGCCGGAAGGCCTCGAGCCGGGCGACCGGCTGCGGGCGTCGCGGCGCGTACAGCCGGGCGAGCGGCAGCGCATCGATGCGGCGTCGTCGGGCGGATCCCGCAGCCGGCGGCGCGGTCCTCCGACCACGGCTCGGGCAGCGGCGTCGACCGGCGGCCCGGAACAGGACGCGCTCCTCGCCGTAGCGCATGAACCCGGCCTGCATCAGCAGCTCGACGTTGCCGTCGGCGTCGGCGCAGGCGACGTGGAAGCGGGCGGCGGCGCGCTTCGCGCCCTCGCGCAGGAGCTGCTGGACGAGCCGGTAGCGGATCTCGCCGGCGTTGGCCATCCCGACGGCATCGAGCTCGACGATCGTCCACTCGTCGCGGACCGCCTCGCGCTCGACGCGGACGAGCCCGGCGATCCGGCCCTCCTCCTCGTAGACGAACATCAGGTCGTTCGGCCGGAACGCGCCGAGCGGCAGGCGGAACAGGCTGAACACGCCGATCGGCGGGCCGTTGACCGGCAGGCCGAGCGAGCGCGTGTCCGCCCCGTCCGACTGGCACAGCCGCGACAGCTCGCCGAGCGCGGCGAGGTCGGTCAGGCGCGCGGCGCGGACCTTGCCGCGTGCTGCGCGGCGCGCGGAGCGCGCTCATCGGGCGGACCCGTCGTGGCGGGTCGTCAGCGAGCGGCGCGTCGGATGCGGCCGGCGCCCGGAGCCCTCGCCCGGGATCGTCGTGCTCGGCGGCCATCGTCGCGACCAGGCGATGGAAGCGGGTCTCGCCGGCAAGCTCCGGATGGAACGCCGTCGCGATGATGTTGCGCTGGCGGACGGCCACGACCCGGCCGTCGTCGAGGCGGGCCAGGACGTCGACGTCGGGCCCGGTCCGCTCGATGATCGGCGCGCGGATGAACACGGCGTGGACCGGCGTGTCGCCGAGGACCGGCACGCTCGAGCTCGGCCTCGAACGAGTCGAGCTGGCGCCCGAACGCGTTGCGCTCGACGGTCACGTCGAGGAGCGGCAGGATCGGCGGCTCGCCGCCGGCGATCTCGCGCGGCCAGCACGATCATCCCGGCGCACGTGCCGAAGATCGGCGCGCCGCGCTCGGCCAGGTCGAGGATCGGGCCGTGGAGGCCCCAGCGCTCGATCAGCTGGCGCATCGTCGTGCTCTCGCCGCCGGGCAGGATCAGCCCGCTGACGCCGTCGAGGTCGGCGGGCTCGCGCACGCGAACGCCCTCGACGCCGATCGGCGCGGAGCGTGTCGAGATGCTCGCGGAACGCCCCCTGCAGGGCGAGCACGCCGATCTTCATGGCCGGACGCACGTCTCGCGGCGGTCGTCGGGCGTGCCCCTCTACCAGCCGCGACGGCGAGCCGCTCCTGGTCAGGGATCGCCTCGATGGCGATCCCGCGCATCGGTGCACCGAGGCCCTTCGACACCTCGGCGATCTTCGTCGGGTCGTCGAAGAAGGTCGTGGCCTGGACGATCGCGTTGGCCATCCGGGCCGGGATCCTCGCTCTTGAAGATGCCCGAGCCGACGAACACGCCCTCCGCGCCGAGCTGCATGACCAGCGCGGCGTCGGCCGGGGTGCTGATCCCGCCGGCGACGAAGTTGACGACCGGCAGCCGGCCGTTCGCGGCGACGTCCTTGACCAGCTCGTACGGCGCCCCGAGCTCCTTGGCCGCGACGAACAGCTCGTCCTCGCGCATGCCCTGCAGCCGGCGGATCTCGGCCAGCACGTCGCGCAGCTGGCGGACGGCCTCGACGATGTTGCCGGTGCCGGCCTCGCCCTTGGTCCGCATCATCGCCGCGCCCTCGTTGATCCGCCGGAGCGCCTCGCCGAGGTTGCGGCAGCCGCACACGAACGGGACCTTGAAGGCGTGCTTGTCGATGTGGTTGCGCTCGTCGGCCGGGGTGAGCACCTCGGACTCGTCGATGTAGTCGACGCCGAGCGCCTCGAGGACCTGGGCCTCGACGAAGTGGCCGATCCGCGCCTTGGCCATGACCGGGATGGTCACCGCGTCCATGATCCCGACGATCATCGCCGGGTCGGACATGCGGGCCACGCCGCCGGCGGCGCGGATGTCGGCCGGGACGCGCTCGAGCGCCATCACGGCGACGGCGCCGGCATCCTCGGCGATCTTGGCCTGATCGGGCGTGACGACGTCCATGATGACGCCGCCCTTGAGCATCTGGGCGAGACCCTTCTTGGTCGCCCAGGTGGACGTCTCGACGGTCATGTCGGAGGGGTTCCTCTGGTTGTTCGCGCTCGGTTCGCCGGCCGGGTCTGGCCCCGGGGTCGTCGCCCGTTCGAGTCGGCCGAGCCCCTCGCGCGCGGCGATTATCGCACGTGCCGATCGATTTCCCGCAACGTCGTTCGGAGGTCGGCGGTGCCGCTGCCAGTGGGTCAGAAACGTTTTCCCGAGTCGCGCGTCAACAGGATCAGACGAGGCCTTCTCACAGCCGGAACGCCTCGCGGCAGGAAGGGGACGCGCAATGCGCAAGCTCATGGTTCTTCCGATGGCGGGCTTGCTCGCTCTGTCCGTGGCCGGCCCGGTCGCGGCCGGCCCGAACGTGTCGAACACGAGCGGCACGGGCGAAACGATGTACGGCGAATGGTCCACCGCGAACGGGTACGGCTACGTGTTCCTCGGCGAGGAGTCGGGCCAGGGCGGGTACGGGGACGTCTACCAGGAAGAAGGGACGTGGGTCGAGTGCTCGCCGTCCGACGAGCCGGTGGCCGACACCAAGGACACTGGACCCGGGGAAGGCGAGTACGGCTTCGTCGGGACACGAACGTATGGCTACGCCTACGACGTGCAGATCGACCTCTCGCGCCGGCTCGAGACCGGACGTGCGACCGGCACCGTCGAGCTCTACACCGAGACCGTCGACGAGTGCAACGGGGTCTACGGCGGCGACGCCGTGGCCGAGACCGGCTCCATCGAGGTCACCCTCGCCGGCGTCGGACCGCTCGGGACGTTCAAGGGGACCGGCTCCTACAAGATCCCGTCCGAGTTCAACGGCCACCAGAGCTCCCGGGGCACCGAACGGCTGGCCAGCGGGTCCGCCGTCGCCGCCGGCTCGATCGACGTGACGTTCGGCTATGCCTACATGAGCAGGATCAGCTGGTCGGAACACACCAACAGCTGAACCCTCGCGTCCACGCAGCGGCCCCGGACCTCGTCCGGGGCCGTTGGCTGTCCGTCAGAAGCGGAACCGCGTCATGTCCGCGGGGAAGCTCGACCAGGCGAACGCCTTGACCGGGCGCAGCTCCCACAGCCCGCCCTCTGTCCAGTTGTCGGCACTGGCTTCGTAATCGGTCGCGGCCTTGTACTTGGCGTAGCCGGCCAGGATCGCGTCCGACAGTGGAGCCTCCGGCGCGACGTGTTCGACGGCCGTCCCTTCGACGATGACGACCTCGTCGCCGAACTCGACGTGGATCGCCATCTGCGGGTTCTCGCGCAGGTTGCGCTGCCAGCGCGTCGGGCCACCCTCGACGTACCAGCGGTCGTCGACCCAGGCGCCCCAGATCGGGATGAGATGCGGCGCGTGGTCCGCGCCGGTGGTCGCCAGCCAGTACACGATCGCCCGCTCGAGGCGTTCGGTCGCCCACGACCAGGGGAGCGTCCCTTCGGTCGTCTCCGGGATGCCGTAGCCGGGGACGTGCGGGCGGTCGACGGTGGGCTCGGTCATGGCCCGATGCTAGCGCGCGACGGTGCGGACGACCCCGGACATCAGCTTCGTGGCACGACGGGCGGCGGTCGGCGACAGCCGCGACAGGGCATCGACCAGGTCGATGACGTCGTTGTCGTCGAGGCCGCCCAGCAGGTCGAACAGGCGCAGGATCGTCGCGTCCGGGATGCGACCGAGGAGCTGGAGCGACCGTTCGAGCTCGCGCGGCTCGAGCTGCGGGACGAGCCCCACGGCCCGATCGAACAGCCGGACGAAGACGAGGAACGCGGACAGCCATTCGCGCAGCGCGGCGAGCTCGCGGTCGTCGGGGTTCGCGGCCAGCGCCACGGCGGCCTCGCGCTCCTTGGCCTCGAGGACGGCGATGATCGGATCGCCCTCGCGGACCTTGCGCTCGGCGATCACCCGGCCGAACCACTGCCAGTGGTCGCCGACCGCGAGGTAGGCCGTGCCCGCCGGACCGCGCCGCCCGACCCGCCTGGGCTCCGGCACGCGCTCGACGATCCCCCACGATTCGGCTTCGGCGAGGGCCAGGCTGGCGGCCCGATGGCTCAGCCCGAGCGCCTCGCGGACCTCGCGCTCGGTCAGCGGCTCCTGGCGGGCCATCAGGTAGGCCTGCACGCGGGCGATCGCGGGCGTGACGCCCCATGCCGCGCCCATGTCGCCCCACGCCTGGGCGAGCTCGATGCGGATGGCCTCGGCGGTGCGGCTGTGGGACGGCGCGGCGCCGGCGCCGGGGGCCTCGTCGACGGCGCGCGCGGTCGGATGCGCTGACGACATCGGGGGCGTGGGTGGTAGCCGGTCTCGTGGTCATAACGTGCTCATCCAGCGTAGCACCGGCTCACCGCCACACGACCGTCGACACCTTCGCGGCGCCTATCATCGGTCGATGCCCGTCCTGCGCAGCCGGCTCGATCCCGCCGCACCCGAGACGCGGGCCAACCACGAGGCGATGGCCGACGCTCGTCGCCGACCTGCGCTCGCGCCAGGCATCGGTCGCCGGGCGCGGGGCCGGCGGCGACGACCGCTCGATCGAGCGGCACCGCGAGCGTGGCAAGCTGCCGGTCCGCGAGCGGATCGAACGGCTGCTCGACCCGGGCAGCGCGTTCCTCGAGCTGAGCCCGCTCGCGGCCACGGGCCTGTACGACGACGAGGCGCCGGGTGCCGGGATCGTCACCGGGCTCGGCCGGGTCGAGGGCACGACCTGCGTGATCGTCGCCAACGACGCGACGGTCAAGGGCGGCACGTACTACCCGATGACCGTCAAGAAGCACCTCCGCGCCCAGGAGATCGCGCTCGAGAACCGGCTGCCGTGCATCTACCTGGTCGACTCCGGCGGTGCGTTCCTGCCGCTCCAGGCCGAGGTCTTCCCCGACCGCGACCACTTCGGCCGGATCTTCTACAACCAGGCCCGCATGTCGGCGGCCGGGATCCCGCAGGTCGCCCTGGTGATGGGCTCGTGCACGGCCGGCGGCGCGTACGTCCCGGCGATGAGCGACGAGACCGTGATCGTGCGCGGCACGGGCACGATCTTCCTCGGCGGCCCGCCGCTGGTGAAGGCCGCGACCGGCGAGGACGTGACGCCCGAGGAGCTCGGCGGAGCCGAGGTCCATACCCGACGCTCCGGCGTGGCCGACCACGAGGCGCTCGACGACGAGCATGCCCTGGCGCTCGGCCGGTCGATCGTGTCGAACCTCAACCGGCGGGCTCCCGAGCCGCCGTGGGACCGGCGCGAGCCCGAGGCCCCGCTGGTCGCGCCGGACGGCGACGACCGGGCGGCGTCGCTGTATGCCGCGGTGTCGCTCGACGCGCGCCGGCCGGTCCCGGTCCGCGAGCTGATCGCCCGGCTCGTCGACGGCAGCCGCTTCCACGAGTTCAAGCCGCTGTACGGCGAGACGCTGGTGACCGGCTTCGCCCACGTCGCCGGCTATCCGGTCGCGATCCTGGCCAACGACGGGATCCTGTTCAGCCAGTCGGCGCTCAAGGGCGCCCACTTCATCGAGCTCGCCTGCCAGCGCCGGATCCCGCTCGTGTTCCTCCAGAACATCACCGGGTTCATGGTCGGTCGCGAGTACGAGGAGGCCGGGATCGCCAAGGACGGCGCCAAGCTCGTCACCGCCGTCGCCTCGGCGGAGGTGCCCAAGTTCACGGTGCTCATCGGCGGCTCGTTCGGCGCCGGCAACTACGCGATGGCGGGGCGCGCCTACCAGCCGCGCTTCCTGTGGTCCTGGCCGAACTCGCGGATCTCCGTCATGGGCGGGTCGCAGGCGGCGCGCGTGCTGTCGACCGTGCGCGGCGGCTTCGCGTCCGACGAGGAGCGCGACGCCTTCGAGGCGCCGATCCTCGAGACCTACGAGCGCGAGGGCTCGCCCTACTTCGCGACCGCCCGGCTGTGGGACGACGGCGTGATCGACCCGCTCGACACCCGGCGGGTCCTGACGATGGGCATCGAGGCGGCGCTCCACGCGCCGATCCCGGAGACACGCTTCGGCGTGTTCCGGATGTGAGGCGAGTGGCTGCGGGTCCGCGACATCGCCGAGCGCGCCGATCCGGCTAGCCCATCGGTACATCGGTCGTGCCGTCCGTCGCCCGCCTGAACATCGCCCCGGTCCGCAGCCTCGGCCTCGAATCACGCGAGTCGATCGAGCTGACCGAGCACGGCGTCGCCGAGGACCGGCGGTTCTACGTGATCGACGACGGCGGGCGACTGGTCGACCAGCTGATCGCCGGCATCGATGGTCCGGGTCGGCGCATGGACCGATCCCGGCGCGACGCGCCTTCGCCTGACCTTTCCCGACGGCACGGTCGTCGACGACGAGGTCCGCCTCGACGGCCCGGTCGAAACCCACGTCCACGGCCGGACGGCGGTCGGCCACATCGTCGACGGCCCGTGGGCTGAGGCCCTCGGGGCGTTCCTCGGCAAGCCGGTCCACATCGTCCGTTGCAACCGGGTCGGCGGGACGCGCGCCCGGCACCCGGCGACCCTCGTGTCCGACGGCTCGCTCGACGCGATCGGCGCGGTCCTCGGCGTCGGCGACGTCGACGCCCGCCGGTTCCGGATGCTGATCGAGCTCGACGGCGGCGGGGCGCACGAAGAGGACACCTGGGTCGGCGGTCGGATCGGCCTCGGCGAGACCGTGCTCCAGATCAGCGCGCCCGTCCCGCGCTGCGCGATGACGACCCACGACCCCGAGACCGGCGAGCGCGACCTCGACACGCTTCACGCGATCAAGGACTACCGCGGCCAGGTCGACGGCAAGGACCTGATGTTCGGGGTGTGGGGCGAGGTCGAGACGCCCGGCGTCATCCGCGTCGGCGACGAGGTCCGCGTCCTGGCCTGAGCGCCCGATCCTCCGTCGTCGATGCGGCGGGCTGGCCGAACCGCCGGACGGCCAGCACCCAGGCGACCGATCCGAGGACGATCAGCGGCGAGATCCCGACCGCGGCGGTCACGCCGGCACGAAGCAGGTCGCCGGCGAGCACCGAGCCCTGGCCCGGGCCGCCGGCCATCTCGCCCAGGAAGAACGCGCCGATCATCGCCGAGGTGACCGACGCCACCGGCACGCCGACCCCCATGGCCAGCCCGGCCGTCGCGGCGTTCGTCCGCGAGCCCAGCGCGGCCGAGGTGAGCCCCGCGCCCAGCAGGGCCAGCCCGGGCAGGCTGATCAGCGCGATGGCGACCCGCGCGACGGTCTCGGCGTTGGTGAACCGCGTCGACGCCAGCGGTGCCGCGAGCGTGGCGAGCAGCACGAGCGGACCGAAGATGACGGTCGACGCCAGCGCGCCGCGGCGCGCGGCCCGGATCCCCGCCAGGCGCTGCCCGGTCGGGTCTGGACGCCAGTTCGGGTCCCAGGGCCCCACGCGTCAGCCGCGCAACCAGTCGATCGGCACGTCTGCAGGCAGGGTCGCAGGGTCGTCGGGGCGCATCGCCGGGAGCCTAGCAGAGGCCGGTCGGCCTTCGGCCCCGGACCATCGCCTGCCGTACGATGCCCCGGATGGAGCATCCCCGGGACCCGGCCGCGCGACCCGATGCGCTGGCGATGCTCGGGGCGATCCACCGCGCCGCCGTCCGCGCCGAGTGGGCCGCCGCCCAGGCGGCGGGGATCGAGGTGACCGTGGTCGAGGCGGACGGACTCCTCCTCGGCGCCGCACCGACGGTCGATTCGACGATGTTCAACCGCGCGCTCGGCGTCGCCGACCAGCCCGGGCGGCTCGGCGAGGCACTGGCCTTCCTGGCGGCCCACGGCGTCAGCGGCGACATCCCGCTCGATCCGGCCGACGTCCCGGCGGGCGTGGAGCCGCGTGCGCGGCTCGATGCGTTCGTCGCCGCGCCCGAGGCCGTCGAGCCGGCACCTGTTCCTGGGTTCGCCGCCCGGATCGCGGGACCCGACGAGGCGGACGCCTGGATGGAGCTGGCCATCGAAGGCAACGAGCGTCCGCCCGGGACCGAGGCGATCTGGCGGGCGATGGTGCCGGGCATCGCCAGCACGCCGGGCTGGATCCTCCTGATCGGGGAGCTGGATGGCCGGGCGTGCGCCTCGAGCTCGCTGTTCCTGACCGGAGACGCGGGCTGGATGAGCTGGGCATCGGTCCTTCCGGCCGCTCGCGGCCACGGCATTCAGCGGGCGATGATCGCGGCCCGGTCGGAGCTCGCAGTAGAGCGCGGCTGCAGCGTCGTGGCCGCCTGGGCGCTCGTGGGCGCGCATTCGTCGGCCAACCTGGCGCGGTCGGGGTTCAGCCGGATCGGGGAGCGGGCGATCGTCCGCTCGGACGCGCTCGGCTGAGCACCGGCGACTGCCGTAGGATGCCGCCGTGAGCAGCACGTCGAGCGCCACCCTGCGCGTCGAGCGGTCCGGGCCGGCCGACGTGGTTGCCCGGGTCACGCTCTCGCGCCCGGCCGTCCACAACGCCTTCGACGCCGCGCTGATCGCGGACCTGCGGAGCACCTTCGCCGGCCTGTCTCGCGAGGGCCCCACCCAGCTCCGGGCCGTCGTCCTGGCCGGCGACGGACCGTCGTTCTGTGCCGGCGCCGACCTGGGCTGGATGCGGGCGGCCATGACGCTCGGCGTCGAGGGCAACGAGCAGGACGCGATGGCGATGGCCGACATGTTCGAGGCCATCGACATCTGCCCCGTGCCGGTCATCGCCCGGGTCCACGGCGCCGCGCTCGGCGGCGGGATGGGCTTGCTCGCCGTTTCGGACATCGTGATCGCCGAATCGGGAACCCGGTTCGGCTTCACCGAGACGCGGCTCGGCATCCTGCCCTCGGTCATCAGCCCGTTCGTTGTCGCCAAGATCGGCGAGAGCCAGGCCCGCGCGCTGTTCCCCGGCGGCCGCCGGTTCGACGCGACGCGCGCATCGCGGATCGGGCTCGTGCACGAGATCGTCGAGGGCGAGGAGGCGCTCGACGCTGCTGTCGACGTGGCGGTCGCCGACCTCCTCGCGGCGGGTCCGACCGCCGCCCGGGCCGCCAAGGCGATCGTGCGCGAGATCCGCGGCCTCGGACACGGCTCGGCCAAGTGGCACACCGCGCGGGTGATCGCGCGGCAGCGCGCCGGCGACGAGGCCCAGGAAGGCTTCCGCGCGTTCGCCGAGAAGCGCCGTCCCGCCTGGGCACCCGACCCCGACTGACGAGCCCCGACGTGACGCTGGCGGCGCGGCACGGCGCCCGGGACGGCCCGCGATATGCGACGATCGCGACACGACATGTCCGATGAGCTGAGTCCAAGCCAGGCTGCCGCGCGAATCGGGGCGACGACGCGCTCCGTCCAGCGCTGGATCGCGAGCGGTCGGCTGCCCGCCCGACGCGTCGGAGGGCGTTGGCGTGTCGCATCTGACGCGATTGACGCGTTCATGGAGATCGGCGGCCAGGACTCCGGCCCGCCCGCGCCTCCTCCGGATCCGATCCGAGCCCTGTTCATCGCCAACCGGGGCGAGATCGCCGACCCGGATCTCGCGAACCTGCGAGCGACTCGCGATCCGCGCGATCGTGCCGGTTACTGACGGTCCCGGCGCCCTCGACCTCCTCGAAGCACCCGCGGTCGTGGCCGCTGCGCTGCGGTCCGGCGCCGACGCGGTCCATCCCGGGTTCGGGTTCCTGGCCGAGAACGCCGACTTCGCCGCGCTCGTCGTGGCGGCCGGGCTCCGCTGGGTCGGCCCGCCGCCCGACGCGATCCGGGCGATGGGCGACAAGGCCGCCGCCCGCAAGCTCGCCGCCTCGCTCGGGATCCCGACCGTGCCCGGCTACGACGACGCGGACCAGAAGGACAGCTGCGCTCTCCGCCGCGGCCGATCGGATCGGCTACCCGCTGCTGGTCAAGGCGGCGGCCGGCGGCGGCGGCAAGGGCATGCGCACGGTCCGCGAGGCGTCGGGCCTCCCCGATGCGCTCGGCGCCGCACGGCGCGAGGCCAAGGCCGCGTTCGGTGACGACCGGCTCATCCTCGAGCGCCTGGTCGAAGGCGGCCGGCATGTCGAGATCCAGGTCCTGTTCGACGCGCATGGGAGCGGCGTCGCCTTCGTCGAACGCGATTGCTCGATCCAGCGGCGCCATCAGAAGGTCCTCGAGGAATCGCCGTCGCCGGCCGTCGGGACCGATCTCCGTGCCCGGCTCCAGGCGGCGGCCCTCGCGCTCGGCACCTCGGTCGGCTACGTCAACGCCGGCACGTGCGAGTTCCTCGTCGACGATCGGGGCGACCCGTTCTTCCTCGAGATGAACACCCGGCTCCAGGTCGAGCACCCGGTCACCGAGCTGGTCACCGGCCGCGACCTCGTCGCCGACCAGCTCCGGATCGCGGCCGGTGCGCCGCTCGGGATCTCCACGGCGGAGGCCGCCCGCGTCACCGGCCACGCCGTCGAGGTGCGGCTGTACGCGGAGGATGCCGAAGCGGGCTTCCTGCCGGCGACCGGTCGGATCGAGGCGCTCCGCTGGCCGGCCGGCGATGGCGTGCGCGTCGACGCCGGCGTGGTCGAGGGCGACGAGATCGGCGGCCGGTTCGACCCGATGCTGGCCAAGATCGTCGCCTGGGGACGCCGACCGCCGAGCCGCCCTCGACCGGCTGGAGGGCGCACTCGACGAAACCCTGGTGCTCGGCCTGATCACGAACCTCCGGTTCCTGCGCTGGCTCGTCCGCCAGCCCGTGGTGCTCGCCGGCGAGGCGCGGACCGATACGCTCGATCGGATCTGGCCGCCGGACGACTGGACGGAGCGGGCGACGATCCCCGACGAGGCCTGGCGCGCGGCGGCGTCCGCCCTGCTCGACGAGCCTGGCGAGACCGATCCATGGGCGGGCGGCTGGCGGCTCAACAGCCGGCCGGCGACGACGATCGACGCCGACGGCGAGCGCCGGTCCGTCGAGGTCGAGGCCGGGTCGCGGGCCGCCAACGACCACGCCATCGAGCTCGTCCGGCGCGGCGGCACCGTCCATCTCGATCTCGCCGGCCGGAGCACCGCGTTCCGGATCGCCGCCGCGCCGGATGTCGACGCGGCCGCGAGCCGGGGCGGCCGGTCGCCATCGGCCGGGCGCCGCCGCCGGCCCGACCGACATCCTCGCCCCGATGCCCGGCGCCGTGCTGCGCGTGCACGCCGCGGCCGGTGCGACCCTGGAGGCTGGCGACCCGGTCGTGACCCTCGAGGCGATGAAGATGGAGCACGTGGTCGTGGCCCCGATCGCAGGCCGGCTGGCCGACATCCGCGTCCGCGTCGCCGACCAGGTGACGCGCGGCCAGTCGCTCGCGGTCGTCGAGCCCTGAGGCGACCGCTTCGGGTACGCTCAGCGGCGTTCCCCTCGGAGGCTTGCATGGCAAAACACGAGCCGGCGCCCGGCACGACGACCGAACCGCTGCCCCAGACCCGCGACGAGCTGCTGGCGCTCCACCGCGAGACGCGCCGCCGACGCAACAAGGCACCCCACGGGAGCCCCGAGCACGTCGCGGCGATCGACCTCCTCGGCCGGATCGAGGTCGAGGTCGCCCGGATCGAACGGGCGATGGACCCGCCGCTCGTCTGACGATGAACGACCGCGTCCGGGTCTACGAGGTCGGCCCGCGCGACGGCCTCCAGAACGAGGCGACGCCCATCCCGACCGCGACCAAGGCGCGGTTCATCGGCCTGCTCGCCGAGGCCGGTCTCCGCGAGATCGAGGCGACCAGCTTCGTGGCGCCGCGGGCGATCCCGCAGCTGGCCGACGCCGATGACCTGCTGGCCGGTCTCGAGCGGTCGCCCGGCGTGCGCTACCCGGTCCTCGTCCCGAACGAACGCGGGCTGGCGCGCGCGGAAGCGGCCGGCGCCGACGCCCTGGCCGTGTTCACCGCGGCCACGGACGCGTTCACCGAAGCCAACATCGGGATGAGCGTGGCGGCGTCGCTCGACGCCTTCCGGCCGGTCCTCGCGCGCGCGACGGAACTCGGCTGGTGGCGCCGCGGCTATGTCTCGACGGCGTTCGGCTGCCCGTACACCGGCCGGGTCGATCCGGCACGCGCCGTGGACGTCGCCCTTCGGCTCCTCGAGCTGGGCGTTGACGAGGTCTGCTTCGGCGACACGATCGGCGTCGGCGTGCCGTCGCAGGTCGCCGCGCTGACCGGGCTGGCGGTCGAGGCCGGGATCCCACTCGAGCGGATCGCCTTCCACTTCCACGACACGCGGGGGACGGCCCTGGCCAACGTCGCGGCCGGGCTCGACGCCGGCGTTCGCTGCTTCGACTCGGCGGCGGGCGGGACCGGCGGCTGCCCGTACGCGCCCGGGCGCCGCGGGCAACCTCGCGACCGAGGACCTGGTCTACTTCCTCGACGCCTCGGGCTGGTCGTCGGGCGTGTCGCTGCCCGGCATCCTGACCGCCGCGCGGTACATCAGCGAGGCGCTCGGGCGGCCGCTCGGCAGCAAGGTCGGCCAGGCCGGCGGCTGGGACCCCGCGACGGGCAGCGCGACCGCCCGCGCCTGATCTCGACCGAGCGAGCCGTCGAGCCTCGGCAGGTTCCGGGCAACCTGCTATCGTCCCGCCAAATGGACGGTGTCGTGCTCGTTCTGAACCAGAACTACGAACCGCTCAACGTCTGCAACCTGCCGCGTGCCTTCCGCCTCGTGTTCGGCGAGAAGGCCGAAGTGATCGAGTACGACCACCAGGTCATCCGGACGCCGCGGACCGAGTACCGCGCGCCCTCCGTCATCCGCCTGCAGCACCTCATCCGGCGGCCACGGCCCCGCGTCAAGCTGTCGCGCCGCGAGGTCTTCGCGCGCGACCGCCACACCTGCCAGTACTGCGGCCGGCAGGCGCACGACATGACCCTCGACCACGTCGTGCCACGCCATCGCGGCGGCGGCCACACCTGGGAGAACCTGGTCACGGCGTGCAAGTCGTGCAACCACCGGAAGGGCGGCAAGACGCTCGAGGAGGCTCGCCTGCGGCTGCTGCGGGCTCCGTTCGAGCCACGCAGCGACATCTACTCCCTGTTCACGCCGTACCTCGTCGACGAGAACAACGAGGCGTGGCGCACCTACCTGTTCCTGGGTCGCAACTGACGGGCCCGGCGGCCGCCGTCGAGGAGGCGATCCCGGGCCCCGTGCGCGAGGTCCTTGCGGTGCTGTGGGCAGGCGGGCAGGCTGCCTACGTCGTTGGGGGCTCGTTGCGCGACGTCATCCTTGGGCAGGAACCTGACGACTGGGACCTCGCGTCAGACGCGTTGCCGGAGCGGGTCGTCGAGCTCTTTTCCGACGCCGTCTACGAGAACCGGTTCGGGACGGTCGCCGTCCGCCACGATGGCGCTGAGTTCGAGATCACGACCTTCCGGACCGACCACGACTACGCCGACTTCCGGCGCCCGCACCGGGTCGAGTTCGGCGATTCGATCGAGCTGGACCTGGCGCGTCGCGACTTCACGGTCAACGCCATGGCCTGGGGCGCGCGGCCGGGCGAACCGCCGGGCCTGATCGACCCGTTCGCCGGGACCCTCGACGCCCAGGCACGGCTGCTCCGCGCGGTCGGCGACCCGGCGACGCGCTTCGAGGAGGACGCCCTGCGCATGGTCCGCGCCGTCCGCCTGGCGACCACCCTCCGCCTGGTGATCGAGGCGCCGACGCTGGCCGGGATCCGGGAGCGGGCCGGACTCGTCCGCCACCTCTCGGGGGAGCGGATCGCGACCGAGCTCGACAAGCTGCTCGCCGCGCCGATCCCGTCGGTCGGGTTTCGCCTGCTGGCCGAGACCGGGCTGCTCGACGGGATCTCGGCCGACCTCGCCGCGCAGCGGGGGGTCGCCCAGAACAAGATCCCCGGTGACGACCTGTGGGACCACACCCTCCGCGCTGTCGACGCCGCCCCGGCCGGGCATCCGATCGTCCGGCTCGCGGCGCTGGTCCACGACATCGGCAAGCCGTCGACGTTCGCCGACGGCCACTTCGTCGGCCACGACGTGGTCGGGGCCGAGCTGGCCGGCGCATTCCTCGATCGGCTCCACCTGCCACACGCCACGCGCGACCGGGTGGTCGCCCTGGTCCGCCACCACATGTTCAGCTACGAGCCGAGCTGGTCCGATGCCGCCGTGCGCCGCTTCATCGGCAAGATGGCCGCCATCGGCGAGGGCGCCCTCGACGAGCTGCTGGCGTTGCGCGCGGCGGACAACGTCGGATCCGGCCTGCCGGCCGATGCGGGCCGGCTCCCCGAGCTGCGCGCGCGAGTCGCGGCCGAGCTCGCGGCGAACCTCGTCCTGGACCGCTCAGGGCTGGCCCTCCGCGGAGACGATCTGATGGCCGAGCTGGGCGTCGAGCAGGGGCCGCGGCTCGGGCAGATCCTCGACGAGCTGGTCGAGCAGGTCATCGCCGACCCGGGCCTCAACGACCGGCCGACGCTGCTCGAGCTTGCTCGTGCGACGCTGACGAACGACCGGTGAGCGCGAGACCGGGCGCGCCCGGAGCCACGCGGGGCGCTAAGGTGCGGGCATGACGTTAACGGCGAGCCGACCGTGATCGAGCTGCTCCTCCACGCCGAACGCGCGCTGTCGGTCGGGATGCTGGATCGCGCCGAGACGCTGTACCGCCAGGTGGCGGCCGCCGATCCGCGCAACTCGATCGCGTTCGTCGGGCTGTCGCGCGTCGCGCTCGACCGGGGCGACGAGCTCGAGGCGCTCGAGCTGGCACGGCAGGGTCTGGCCCTCGATCCCGAGAACAACGCGGCCCAGCGGATGGTCCAGCGGCTCGAGGAGATCATCGACTATCGCCTCGAGGTCGAGGGCCCGATCATGCCGGCACGACCCGACCTCGACGAGGCGCTGGGCACGGCCGCCGAAGCCGAGACGGCTATGGCCGAGCCGGACGAGGCCGCAGAGGCCGAGGCGGACCAGTCCGAAGCGGAACCGACGACCGAAGCCTCAGGCGAGGAGGAGGCGACGCCCGCCATCGAGGTGGAGCCCGAGCCCGAGACGCCGTCCGAGGCCGAAGCCGCGGTCGATTCCGTGATCGCCACGTGGGAACTGGAGCCCGAATCGGAGCCCGCGCCGGCCAAGGAGGGCCAGGAGCCCGTCGCGGCCGGAGAGCCGCCCGAAGCGCAGCCCGAGGCATCGCCCGACCCATGGGCAAGTCCATCGCCACCGCCCTGGGCCCCGACCGATTCCTGGCCGACGCCCGATCCCGCGAGCGGAACCCCCCTCGACCCGTGGCGCGACACCGGCCCCGCGCCAGACCTTCCCGAAGGGGCCGGGGCATCGGCGGACACGGCCACATCGACCCCGCCCCCGGCGACCTATGAAGACGACGGGGCCCGGCGCTCCTGGTTCGACCGGCTCTTCCGCCGGGAGCGATGACCGACGACGTCGTCATCCGCCCGGCCGAGACCGACGCGGACCTCGCGGCGTGGACCCGCGTCCGCCGGATCCTGCTGCCCGACGAGCCGATCTCCACCCTCGAGCAGCTTCGCGAGGCAGAAGGCCCGGACCGGCTGCTTCCTGCTGGCCGAGGTCGACGGCGACCCTGGCGGGGCACGGGTTCGCCGGCCGATCCTCGTCTCGCCGACGGCTTCGCCGAGCCGCGAGTCCTGCCCGAGCATCGGCGGCACGGGATCGGGTCGGCCGTCCTCGAGGCGCTCTTTGCGTTCCACCGCTCCCTCGGTCACGTCTCGGTGGCATCGCACGTCGAGGACGAGCCGTCGCTCGGATTCGCGACCGCCCACGGCTTCGTCGAGATCGACCGCCAGGTCGAGCAGATCCGCGCGATCGCGCCGGACGAGCCGGACGCCGCCGCCGTCGACGGCATCGAGTTCGCCAGCGTCGCCGACGACCCGGCCCTCCTGACCCGCGCCTACCGCGTCGCCGAGCAGGGCTATGCCGACATGCCGCTGGCGGGCGGCACGGCAAGCGTGCCGCTCGACGAATGGCTCCGCGACGAAGCGACGCTCCCCGGCGGATCGATCGTGGCGCTCGCCGATGGCGAGGTCGTCGGCTACGCCGGGCTGATCGCCTTCAACGATGACCCGACGCGGGCCGAGAACGGCCTGACCGCCGTCGACCGGGCCTGGCGCGGCCGCGGCCTGGCCGCGGCGATGAAGCGCCGCCAGCTGGCCTGGGCCGCCGCGAATGGATTACGCGAGATCGTCACCTGGACGCAGCAGGGCAACGAGGCGATGCAGCACGTCAACGTCGGCCTCGGCTATCGCACCCGCTCGATCAGCCGCACCGTCCGCCGCGACCGGACCTGAGCGCTCGACCCGTATCGTTCGGCCATGACGAGGATCCTGGTCACCGGCGGCGCCGGCTATGTCGGCTCGGTTTCGGTCGAGGCGCTCCTGGCCGCGGGACACGAGGTCGGTCGTCCTCGACGACCTCACCACGGGCCATCGCGCGGCGGTCCCGGACGGGGCCACGCTCCATGTCGGCACCTACGCCGACCGGGCCGCGCTCGTCGCGCCTGCTGAGGCCGAGCGGATCGAGGCCGTCCTCCATTGCGCCGCGCGCTCGCTGGTCGGTGAGTCGATCCGCGACCCGTCGCGCTACTACCTCGACAACGTGGCCGGCGGCGTCGCCCTCCTCGAGGCCCTCGCGCGACGGCGGCGTCGACCGGCTCGTCTTCTCCTCGACCGCCGCGGTCTACGGCATCCCCGACGCGACGCCGATCCCCGAGGACGCGCCGCTCCGCCCGATCAACCCGTACGGCGAGTCGAAGCGGACGTTCGAAGGGGCGCTCGACTGGTACGGCCAGGCCTACGGCCTGCGCAGCGTGAGCCTGCGCTACTTCAACGTCGCCGGGGCGACCGAGCGGTCCGGCGAGGACCACGACCCCGAGACGCACCTCATCCCGGCCGTCCTCAGGCCGTCGGCGGAAGGCCGGCCGACCTGACGATCTTCGGCGACGACTACCCGACGCCCGACGGGACGTGCATCCGCGACTACATCCACGTCGCCGACCTGGCCGACGCGCACCTGCTCGCGCTGGAGGCGACCGCGCCGGGCGATCCGCGGACGGACCGGCCGCTCGCGCTCAACCTGGGCAACGGCGGCGGCTTCTCGGTCCGGGAGATCGTGGCCGCCGCGGAGGCGTCGTCGGGCGACCGATCCCGTCCGACGTCGGCGAGCGCCGGGCCGGCGATCCGCCGGTCCTCGTCGCCCGCTCGACGCGGGCGGCCGAGCTCCTCGGCTGGCGACCGGCGCGCGCCGAGCCTCGAGTCGATGGTCGGCTCGGCCTGGGCATGGCGCCGGGCACATCCCGGCGGCTACCCGGACTGACCGCGCGCAGCGGGTCTACGCGGCTCCGCAGGTCCGCCCGCCGGGGCAAGGCGCTCGGGCGGCGCGATCGGTCCCATCCCGGCCGGCAGGAGCGTCTCGCCGGACCCGGCCCAGTCGTCGCGGACCGGCCAGATCAGCCACAGCCCGATGAGCATCGTCACCAGCAGGCTGAGGACCGCGACCTCGTAGGCGAGTTGCCGAAGCTGTCCACGAACAGGAACAGGATCGCCCCGTACAGCGCGAGCCCGATGACCTGCGAGCCCTTGCCGACCAGCCCGTAGATCCCGAAGAACTCGCCGATCCGATCCGGCGGCGAGAGGCGGACCATCAGCACCCGGTCGGCCACCTGGACGCCGCCGAGCCCGCTCCCGAGGATGGCGCCCGGCGAGGAGGAACGGGACGAGCCCGGCCGGCGCCGAACCCGATCGCCACGCCGCCCGAGCACGAGCCCGACGGCCCACGAGGCGAGGACGGCGACGAGCGTCCGCTTCGGTCCCGATCCGATCGCACAGCGCGCCCCACACGAAGCTCATCGCGATCGCGACCAGCGTCAGGAGCAGGAGGACGAGCACGGCGTCCCGGTCGGTCAGCCCGAACACCTCCGTGGTGACGATGCTCATGACCACGATGACCGTGTTGACCGCATCGGAATAGAAGAACCGGCCGACGAGGAACCGGCCGAGTCCGGGCACCGCGCGAGCGTGGGCGATCGACCGCCGCAGCTGCCCGAACGCGTCGCGGATGTCGGCGGCCGTGACGGCCTTCTGGCCGACGATCCGCGGCTCGCGGACGAACACGAAGATCGGGATCGCGAACAGCGAGGAACAGCAGCGCCGTCAGGCGGAAGCGGTCGACGACCGGGATGGCGAGCAGGAAGATCAGCAGCCCGACGAACACCGTCCCGCAGTAGCCGATCCCGGTTCCCGAGCCCGGACAGCTTGCCGCGCGTCGCCGGATAGCTGACCGACTTGAGCGTCGCGTCGTAGTAGATGAGCGCCGCCTGGTAGGAGAAGTTGGCGACGATGAACAGCGCGAGGCCGATGAGCGGCGCTCACGATCGGCGATGAAGAACGTCGCCCCGATGCACAGCGCGGTGAAGAACAGCAGGAACGGCATCCGACCGGTGCCGCGGTCCGAGAGCGCGCCGAGGACCGGCGAGACGAGGGCGTTGATCCCGACGCTGATGACCACCGCGATCGACAGCCACGCGTTCCCGTCGCGGCTCGCCGAACTGGTCGACGAGGTACAGGCCCATCGCGCCGGACACCACGGCGAACGAGAAGATGGTGTTGGCGAAGTCGTACAGCGCCCACGACGCGGGGACGATCGCCCGGCCGCTCGGGGTCAGCGCGCCGAGCCCGCGCGCGGTCGCGTGGCGCGGTCGCGGGACCGCTCGACGGCGCGCTGCTCGTCACCGGCCGATGATACGCGCCGCCGGGTACGATCTAGCGATGTCGGACGACACGTCCCCGCCCGAACCGACGCTCGCTCGCCGGGCGCTCGCCGACCTGCGACCGCAGGACTTCGGGAATGGCCCGCTTTCGAAGGTCCTCGATCCCATCGTCGAGCCGCTGTGGACCGGCGTCCGCGCGCTCGCCTCGATCGGCTGGGGCGACGTCGAGCTCGTCGACGTCGACGGCGATCCGATGGGCGGCTTCGATTCGATCGTCGAGGCGCTGGCCGAGGCCGTCCCGTCCGGCGAGGTGGTCATCGACGGCTTCATCACCAAGCAGGCGACGCACGCTGCCAGCCGGGTCGTGGCCTGGTCCGACGAGATGCCGTCGATGGGCAGCATGATCGGCCTGCGGCGGAACCGGGCGATGGACACGGTCAAGCTCAAGGAGACCTCGCTCGCGGCAGATCACCTTCGAGGAGACCGACGAGCTCGCCTTCGTCGTGATCGACCTGCTGTGGCTGGACGACACGTCGCTGCTCGACATCCCGCTGCTCGAGCGCCGCCGGCTGCTCGAGGCCGTCGTGCTGGAGTCGGACGGCGTCCGGCTGGGGGCGTTCGTCCGGCCGCCGATCGAGCGCTGGGTCGCCTCGTGGCGCTCGCAGGGCTTCGGCGGGTTGACCTACAAGGCCGCCAACAGCCGCTACCTGCCGGGCCAGCCGAACCCCGACTGGGTGATCACCGGCATGCCCCGCCGCTGAAGCACGCGCCAGGACCGGTGCACGTTCCGGCGCCCGTGCCGCCCGAGGGACGTCGGCCGGATGACGGTGGTACGGTTGAGCCGTGCCGCAGACCGCCCTGACGCCGGCCATCCGCGACGAGATCGAGCGATTCGGCCGGGCCGACATCATGGTCGGCATCCCGAGTTTCAAGAACGCGTCGACGATCGGCTACGTGGTCCGCGCGGCGCAGGCCGGGCTCGTCCAGTACTTCCCCGACCTCAACCCGGTCGTCGTCAACTCGGACGCCGGATCGCCCGACGGCACGGGCCGGGTCGTGGTCGAGACCGAGCCGCCCGAGTACATCGAGCAGATCCTGCTGGTCCGCCCGACCAGCAAGCTCAAGCGGGTCAGCCTGACCTATCCCGAGATCGACGGCGTCGGCGGCAAGGGGGCCGCGCTGCGGACGATCTTCGAGATCGCCGACGCCCTCCACGTCCAGGCGCTCGTCGTCGTCGACTCGGACCTGCGCAGCATCGTCCCCGAATGGATCGAGCTGCTGGCCGGACCCATCCTCAAGGGCGGCTACGACTTCGTCGCGCCCCTCTACGCCCGCTACAAGTACGACGGCACGATCACCAACACCGTCACCTACCCGCTCACCCGGGCGCTCTACGGGCACCGAATCCGGCAGCCGATCGGCGGCGACTTCGGGGTGAGCGGCGACCTCGTCCGGCACTACCTCGAGCTCGATGACTGGACGCCCGAGATCAGCCGCTTCGGGATCGACATCTGGATGACGACCTCGGCGCTGACCGCCGGGTTCGCGGTCTGCCAGACCCGGCTCGGGGCCAAGATCCACGACCCCAAGGACCCCGGCTCCGACCTCGGGCCGATGTTCCGCCAGGTCGTCGGCACGATCCTGCGGCTGGCCAACCGCTACCCCGACCACTGGATGGCGATCAAGGGCAGCCATGACGTGCCGGCCTACGGCTTCGAGCGGATCATCGAGCCGCCGCCGCTCGAGGTGAACACGCTCCGCCTGCTGTCCGAGTTCGAGGCCGGATCGCTGACCCTGGCCGACACATGGGCGCGGATGCTCGCCCCGGCCACGCTCGAGACCGTCATGGAGCTGGCGGCCGAGGCCGGACGGCTCGAGGACGCCGCGCGGACCCGGCTCGGGGTCGGCGGCGACGTGGCATCGACCAAGGCGACGACCCTCGAGATGGCCGATGCGGTCGCCGCGTTCCACTTCCCGGACGACGTCTGGGCCCGGGTCATCTACGACATGATCATCGCCGCGCGCGATCCGAAGCCGTCGCTCGAGACGCTGGTCGCCTCGCTCGTGCCGATCTACTTCGGGCGGGTCGCCAGCTTCGTCATCGAGAACCGCAACGTGACCACGGACCAGGCCGAGGAGCGCGTCGAGCGCCAGGCCCGCGAGTTCGAGCTGCTCAAGCCATACCTCACGAAGCGCTGGGCGGAGGCCACGGGGGCCTGGAGGCGCCGGCGGAGGCCGTCGATGCCGGCGCGCCCGTCGAGGGCCGCCCGTGAGCCCTCGCACCCCGCTGCCAGGCCGGATCCTCATCCCGGTCGCCAACCCGATGACCGCCGAGGAGCTGATCCGCCTCGGCGCCGCGATGCTCGATCGGCGCGCCGGCGAGCTGTCCGCGCTCGGGATCGTCGAGGTCCCCGAGGGGATGCCCCTGTCGGAAGGCGCGACACGGGCCCGCCATGCCCGGCGCCTCCTCCAGCGCGTCCTCGACTACGCCCCGGACGGGACGACGATCCACCCGCTGGTGCGGATCGGGCGGCACGCCGCGGAAGGGATCATCGAGGCGTCGGCCGAGCAGGAAGCCGACCTGATCATCTTCGGCTGGGGCGGTCGCGCCGCGGGCAATCGCGACGGCAACGGACCGATGGTCTTCTCCCCGACGATCGACGAGGTCGTCCGCGAATCGCCGTGCGACATCGCGGTCGTCAAGCAGCGCGGCTCGAAGGCGATCCGGCGGGTCCTCGTCCCGGTCCGCGGCGGCCCCCACGCCGAGCTCGCGCTGCGCTACGCCGACGCCATCGCCCGCCATCACGACGCGACCCTCATCGTCCTCCACCTCGTCCCGCCGGGGATCACGCTCGCGGTCCGGGCGCAGGCCGAGCGTGCGCTCGCGGCGTTCACCAAGCAGCACATCACCGGCCGCAGCGAGTCGGTCATCCGCGAGGCGCCCAACGTCCGCAACGCCATCCTGCGCGAGGCGGAGAAGGCGGATCTCGTCGTCATGGGCGCCTCGGCGCAGCCCGGTGGCGCCGACGGCGAGACGTACCTGTTCGGGGCCCTCCCCGAGGCGATCGCCGCGCGGGCCCGGCCGACGGTCATGGTCGTCAAGACGCGCGAGACGATTGCGGGGACGACGTTCGACCAGCTCGCTGCCGCGGGCCGAGACGCTGGCCGCCGCGGACCGCGCCGCCGAGGAGGCGCGCGCCGTCCCGGCCCGGGTCGAGCGCTGGTTCGGCGAATCGAACTTCCACCACGCCGAGTTCGCCGACCTGCGCCGGCTGGTCACGCTCAAGGAGAAGCAGCACCTCACGGTCAGCCTCGTGCTGCCGACGCTCAACGAGGAGGAGACGATCGGCCCGATCGTGCGGCGCGCGATGCGCGAGATGGTCGGCCGCGTGCCGCTCCTCGACGAGGTCCTGGTCATCGACTCGGCGTCGACCGACCGGACGCGCGAGATCGCCGAGGCGGAAGGCGCCCGCGTCGTCCAGCATCCCGACATCCTGCCGCGCTACGGCTCGTTCGTGGGCAAGGGCGAGGCGCTCTGGAAGTCGGTCTACGAGGCGACCGGCGACCTCATCGTGTGGGCCGACACGGACGTCAAGAGCTGGCACCACCGGATGGTCTACGGCACGCTCGGGCCGCTGCTCCACGAGCCGCGCCTGCAGTACGTCAAGGGCTACTACCAGCGCCCGATCGTGCAGGCCGGCGTCCTGAACGAGGGCGGCGGCGGCCGGGTCACCGAGCTCGTCGCCCGGCCGCTGATCAACCTGTTCTACCCCGAGCTGTCGGGCATGATCCAGCCGCTCGCCGGCGAGTACGCCGGGCGCCGCTCGCTGCTCGAGTCGATCCCGTTCTTCACCGGCTACGCGGTCGAGATCGGGCACCTCATCGACACCGCCGAGCGGCTCGGGATCGAAGGGCTCGGCCAGGTCGATCTCGAGCGCCGGATCCACCGCAACCAGGAGCTCGAGGGCCTGTCGCGGATGTCGTTCGTCATCCTCCAGGCGGTCATGAAGCGGATCGAGGAGCGGCGCAAGACCCGGCTGTTCGCCGAGATGGGCTCGACCATGAAGCTGCCGCGCTCGGGTCGCGGCCGGCTCGGGCTGGAGGTCATCGAGCTGGCCGACCAGGAGCGCCCGCCGATGATCCGGATCCCCGAGTACCTCGAGCGCCACCGGCCGGCCGGCGCCGCCGACGAGCCGCTCGTCGTGCCGGTCACCCGGAGGCGGCGGACGACCGTGACATGAGCCGGCGCGGCTCGACCCGCCCGCCTCGCCGATGAGCCGGCCGTTGCGCATCCTCATCGCCCCCGATTCGTTCAAGGGCTCGCTGACCTCGATCGAGGTCGCGCGCGCGCTGGCCGACGGCTGGGCGCGGGCCCGGCCGGACGACGAGATCGTGCTCTGTCCCCTCGCCGACGGCGGCGAAGGCACGCTCGAGGCGGTCGCCGCGGCCGGTGGCTGGGACTGGCAGGCGGCGCACCGTCGACGATCCGCTCGGCCGCGCGATCGAGGCGCGCTGGCTGGCCACGCCCGACGGCCGGCGCGCGGTCGTCGAGATGGCCGAGGCGTCCGGCCTGTCGCGGGTCGCGGCAGCCGATCGCGATCCCGTCCGGGCCACGTCGATCGGGACCGGCCAGCTGATCCGGACCGCGATCGACGCCGGGGCCACCTCGATCGTGCTCGGGCTCGGCGGCAGCGCGACGACCGACGGCGGGGCCGGGCTGCTCCGCGCCCTCGGGGCGGAGGCCGATCGCGACCGGGCCGTCACCGGTCTCGACGGCCTCGACGGCCGCCTGGCCGGCGTGGACCTGGCGGTCGCCTGCGACGTGTCGAACCCGCTCCTCGGCCCGTCCGGCGCGGCCGCGATCTACGGGCCGCAGAAGGGCGCGACGCCGGCCGACGTCGCCGAGCTCGATCGGCGGCTGGAGCGCTATGCCGACGCGCTCGAGGGCGCAACGGGCGCCCGCGTCCGCGACGTCCCGGGTGCCGGGGCGGCGGGCGGCATCGGCTTCGCGCTGCTGGCGATCGGCGGGCGGTTCCGGTCGTTCGCCCTGCGCCCCGGCGTCGACCTGGTGATGGATGCCACCGACTTCCCGGCGCGTCTGGCGAGCGCCGACCTGGTCATCACCGGCGAGGGCCGGATCGACGCCCAGACCGGGTTCGGCAAGACCGCGCTCGGCGTCGCCCGTCGGGCGGCCGACGCAGGCGTGCCGTGCATGGCGGTCGGTGGCGGGGTCGAGGTCGAGGGCATCGAGGCGCTCCGCGCGGTCGGCGCCCTCGCCGTGCCGGTGGTCGAGCGCCCGCAGTCGGTCGAGGCCGCGATGTCGGCCGGCACCGAGCCGGTCGCCCGCTGCGCCGAGCGGCTGGCCGCCGTCCTGTCGCTGCGGTTGCCGTCGACCGGCCGCGTAGTCCACGATCGTCCGATGGCCAGCCCCACGACCACCCGCCGGCGACCGCGCAAGCGCCACTTCTCGAACCCCGGCCGCACCTGGGCCAAGGGCCTCGAGCGCCGCCGCCCCGGGCTCGTCCCGTTCGTGCTCGACGAGCTGGCGGGGCTGTACGGCCGGCCGGTGTGGCAGCGCCGCCTCGACCCGACCAGCGAGCTGATCCTGACGATCCTGACCCAGAACAGCGCCGACACCGACGCCGAGGTCGCGTTCGAGGCGCTGCGGACCCGCTACCCGGGCGTGGGCGAGCCGCAGCCACACCACCCGGGCGCCGGCTGGGGCGGCGTCGGACTGCCCGACGGCGTCGCGCCCGACTGGGCCGCGATCGAGTTCGCGCCGCTCCCCGAGCTGGTCGAGACGATCTGGCCGGGCGGCCTGGGCAACCAGAAGGCGCCGCGCATCCAGGCCACGCTGCGGGCCGATCCGCGAGGAGCGCGGCGACTACTCGCTCGAGTTCCTCGGCGACCTGTCCGCGTCCGAGGCGCGCGACTGGCTGACGCGCATCGACGGCATCGGCAAGAAGACCGCCTCGGTGCTCCTGCTGTTCTCGTTCGGGCTGCCGCTGATGCCGGTCGACCGGCACGTCGAGCGGGTCGCCCGGCGGGTCGGGCTGATCGGCCCGAAGGCATCGGCCGACGAGGCCCACGACCTGTTCCTGGGCATGCTCCAGCCCGACCAGATGTACGAGGCGCACGTCAACCTGATCCAGCACGGCCGCAAGGTCTGCCACGCCCAGCGGCCGGACCACGCGGCCTGCCCCCTCCGGCCGCGCTGCCGGTTCGTCGACCCGAAGGCGCCCTGACCGACCGGCGCACCCGATCGACGCCCCTATACTCGAACCCATGTTCAGCGGACCATCCGCCAGGACCCACGGTCACGCGGCACCACGGATCCTGCTCGTGGACGACGACCGCGACCTGCTCGTCCCGCTGGCCGACCAGCTCCGTCACGACGGCTTCGACGTGACGACGGCGCGCGACGGCGACGAGGCGCTCCGCCGGCTCGATGCGTCGTGGCCCGACCTCCTGATCATCGACCTGCTGATGCCGCGGATGGACGGCCTGACGCTGGCCCGCGAGGTCAAGGCGAGGGCGGACCTGCCGATCATCGTCCTGTCGGCGATCGACGCCGGCGACAACAAGGCCGACCTGCTCGACGAGTTCGCCGAGGACTACGTCACCAAGCCGTACCACTACTCCGAGCTGCGGGCGAGGATCCAGCGCGTCCTGCGGCGGGTCGGCGAACGCGTGCCGCGCAAGGGCCTCGACCTCGGTCCGGACCTGACCCTCGAGCTCCACCGGCGCCAGGCGGTCGTCGGCGGCGAGACCGTCGCGCTGACCCCGACCGAATTGCGGCTGCTGTTCGCGCTGGCCGCCAACCTCGGCCAGACGGTGACGACCGAGACGCTGCTGACCCGCGGCTGGGCGGAGACCGACGATGCCGAGCCGTCGTACGTGTGGGTCACGATGCGCCGCCTGCGCCAGAAGCTGGAGACCGATCCGAACCGGCCGCGACACCTCGTGACCGTGCGCGGCATCGGCTACCGGCTGGTGTCCACGGATGTGCCCGTCGCCACCGACCAGCAGGAGCCGTGACCGCGCCGTCCGAGCCGCCGCGCGATCGCCGCGTCGGCCTGTCGTTCCAGACGCGGCTGACGCTGACCCTGCTGGCCGCCGCGATCGTCCCGCTCGGCGTGTTCGGGCTGGTCCTGATCGCGACCGACACGATCGATCCGCAGGTCGGCTCGCGGCTGCTCCTGTTCATGTTCGCGGTGGCCGTCGCGGTCGGGATCCTGGCCGGGGCGGCGATCGGCCTCGACCTGGTCCGCCCGCTGCGCGAGATCTCGGCGGCCGTCCAGCGCGTGTCGGCCGGCGACCTCAGCCAGCCGATCCCGGTCGACGGCAACGACGTCCTGGCCCAGCTGGCCGAGAGCCACAACCGGCTGGCCGCCGACGCCCAGCGGCGCAACCGGCAGCTCGGCCTGATCCTCGCCGCCGTCGAGTCGGCCGAGCCGCGTGACGGGGTCGACGCGCTGGCCGACCGCGCGGCACGGGATGCCGAGACCGCCTTCGGGTTCATCGCGGCCGTGCTCCAGTTCGTCGACCCGGACACGGTCGAGCCCGAGGAGCGCATCCCCGGCGTGTCGCTGCCGATCCGGGCCGAGCTGCGAGCCGGTGACGAGCGGATGGGCATCATCCTGGCCAGCCTGCCCGCGACGCAGACCTGGGAGCGCGCGGACCAGGCCCTCCTCGACCTGTTCGCGAGCGAGATCGGCGTGGCCATCCGCAACGCCGAGCTGTTCGGCCAGGTCCAGGAGAAGAACGTCCAGCTGCGTCACCTGAGCGAGGTCAAGGACGACTTCCTGCGCGGCGTGAGCCACAACCTCCAGACGCCGCTGACCTCGATCCGCTCGAATGCGGACGCGCTGGCCGGCGCCGGCGCCGATCCGGATCCGCGTCTCGCGATCATCTCCGAGCAGGCCGACCGGCTGTCGCGGATGGTCCAGCAGCTGCTCCTCGTCAGCCGGCTGGAGTCGCAGCCACCGAGACCGACCGCCGACGTGCTGGCCGTCGGTCCGCGGATCCAGCGCGCGTGGGACGGGCTGGGCGTGACCGACCGGGCCATGACGCTGCACGACGGCGCGGCCGGACTGGCTGGGCGTCGCCGACGGCGACCAGCTCGACCAGGTGCTGTGGGCCCTGCTCGACAACGCCGTGAAGTACGGCGAGGGCGAGATCACCGTCGAGGTCGGCGCCGACCGCGACAGCCGGCAGGTCTGGACGACGATCGCCGACCGCGGTCGCGGCCTCGACGACAGCGACCGGGCGTGGCTGTTCGGGCGGTTCGAGCGCGGCGCGGCGGGTCGTTCGAGCGGCAACGGCAGTGGCCTCGGCCTGTACGTGTCGCGCGCCCTGATGCGCGGGATGGGCGGCGACCTCGTGCTGGATCCGGCCGCCCCGGACCGCGGGGCGTCGTTCCGGCTGACCCTGCCCGGCGAGCCGGCCAACGAGGCGTAGCCCTCCATGACACCGTCGCCGGGCAGGACCACCGGCCGCGACGAACGGGACGACTGTCATCGGTCGGACCCGCCCGGTTGACTACAATCGGCCGATGACCTGGAGCGATGCGTTCGAGGGGGCGGCTCTCGAGACCGGGGCCGACGAGGCCATCGAGCTGGTGGGCACCAACCTGCGCATGCTCGGCACCATCAACCTGCACCGGTTCGGCCGGCTGACCGACCTGATCAACGCCTCGAGCGGCTATATCCGCGTCCACGACGCGCGATTGCTCCTGCGCAACGGCGAGCCGACCGACCTGGTGCTCCCCGAGATCATGGTCGACCAGGATGAGGTCTCGTTCATCGCCCAGCGCGAGGCGGCAGCCCCCGAGCCGGGTGCGGCGGGCGGCTTCATCGAGCCCACCTTCGGGGGCACCGTCGAGACGCGCACGGCACGCGAGTTCGTGATGTTCACGCCCGGCCACATGCTCAGCGGACGCGTCTACCTGTTCGGCCAGACCGACCTCGCCGCGTTCGTCGACTCGACCGATCCGCGCTTCGTCCCGGTGGTCGACGTCACGGCCCGCTCGCTGGCCGACCGGCGGATCGTCACGCGTTACGACTTCGTGCTGGTCAACCGCACGCAGCTGATCGCCGCCGCCGAGACCGGCCGGCAGGGCGACGTCACCGTCGACGACCTGCCCGACCTCGAGGCCTGAACGCCCGGCGGCCGGTGCGCCCGCGCATCGGAAGGTACGGTACCGGGTAGTTCCTTGAGGCCATCGTCGCGCCGCGAGCGCGCCACGACCATGCAGGACCGGACTCCTATCGCCTCGCACTATCGCGAGCAGGGTTCACTGCATGGAAGGGAACTAGATGGCATCGATCCCGACGCCGACCAAACGACTTCGAGGTCCGCTCGTGCTCCTGATGGCCGGCGCGCTCGTCATGAGCCTGAGCGGTGCGGTTGGCGCGGCCAATCCTGCCGGATGGACGTCCATGAAGTCCTGCGTCAACAAGACGACCAAGGTCGTTCGAATCCGCACGACCGCCTTTAGCTCCACGCGCTGGTGCCGCCCCGGCGAGCGCTTCATGACCTGGAGCATCGTTGGGCCGAAGGGCGCCAAGGGCGACCAGGGCCTCCAGGGCCTCAAGGGCGCTCCAGGGCCTTCAGGGCCTCCAGGGCCTCCAGGGCCTTCAGGGTCTCCAGGGCCTTCAGGGCTCTGGCGACAGGGCGAGCAGGGTCTCCAGGGTGAGCCCGGCGAGCAGGGCCTCCAGGGCGACACCGGCGATCAGGGCCTCCAGGGCGAGCACCGGCGAGCAGGGCCTCCAGGGTGAGCCCGGCGAGCAGGGTCTCCAGGGCGACACCGGCGAGCAGGGCCTCCAGGGCGAGCACCGGCGATCAGGGCCTCCAGGGTGAGCCCGGCGAGCAGGGCGAGAAGGGCGACCAGGGCGATCCGGGCGACGCCCGGTGGCCTGAGCGACGTCAATCGTCGAAGTCGGCGGTGCCGACCGTTCGGCTGGCAACGCGAACCTCGGCGCCACGCTCACCGTGACCGCGACGTGCACGACGGCGCACGGCTCGTGTCCGGCGGCGGCGACGTCACCGACAACAACGACAAGCACTACGCGGTCATCAGCTCGTCTTACCCGAGCAACGCCACCGACGTGGACCGTGTCGCCGCGCACGATCGTTGCCGGCGACCACGCCATTCGCGCCGCGAATCTCGCCGACGCTGACGGCCTACGCCCTCTGCGCCCCCTAGTCCACCATTCGAACGGACGTTAGACCCCGGTCGGCCCCGACCGGCCTTCGTGCGGTCGGGGCGTCGCTGCGTTCCGGGCCGGCTCGCCGGCCGCGCCCGTACAATCCCGCCCATGTCCCCCGACGCGTCAATCCCGGCCCGCGTGCCCCGCCTGTCCTTCTTCTTCCCGGCCCACAACGAGGAAGCCAACCTCGAGGGCCTCGTCGAGGAGGCGCTCGAGGCGCTGCCGGCCCTCGCCGACCGGTTCGAGATCATCGTCGTGGACGACGGCTCGCGTGACGCCACCCCGGCCATCGCCGACCGGCTGACCGCCGCCCACCCCGGCATCGTCCGCGCCGTCCACCATCCGACCAACCTGGGCTACGGCGCCGCGTTGCGTTCGGGCTTCGGGGCCGCCCACTTCGACCTCGTCGCATTCATCGACGGCGACCGGCAGTTCCGCGTCGCCGATATCGGGCCCTTGATCGACCGGCTCGCCGCCGCCGATGCCCCTGACGTCGTTGTCGGCTTCCGGATCAAGCGCGCCGACCCGCTCATCCGGACCCTCTACGCGCGCGCGTACCGCCTGGCCAACCGGATCTTCTTCGGCCTGACCGTCACCGACATCGACTGCGCCTGCAAGGTCTTCCGCCGAACCGCGCTCGAGGGCCTGCGGGTCGAGTCGGGTGGTGCGTTCTTCTCGGCCGAGATGCTCGTCAAGCTGCGGGCCTCGGGACAAACGGTCGTCGAAGTCGGGCGTGCCGCACTACCCGCGGACGGCCGGCGCTTCGAGCGGCGCCAAGCCCCAGGTCGTCCTGCGAGCGGTCCGCGACTTCTGGCTCCTGCGGCTCCGGCTGTGGGCCAACCGCGACCGCGCGATGCGCCGCGGCGAGCCGCTGGTGACCGCCACCTCGTAACCGGCAACGGGCCCCGCGGACGGCCCGCCCCGCTCGTGCCCCCAGAGGTCCCATGACCCTCGACGACACGGGTCCTGGGCCCCTCGTTGACGCTGCGCAACGACATTCCGAAGGGCCGCCGGAGTGCGGTGGGAATAGGTGCAGTCGAGGCCGCGAAAACCCGCGCAAAAGTACTAGACGGGTACCGGTCGGCGCCGCACACTAGCGCTCCCTCACTCGGGGGAAGTGGGCGCACTTATCCACAACGCGGAGGCTCGATTTCTATCGCGACTCCAAATCGGGGAACGGAGGGAACACATGTCGTCTCGGGGAACGTCATTGGCTGTTACGGCGCGGAATCGGAAGGGCCTCGTGTTCTTCTGGATGGCGCTGTTCATCATGTCGATCGCGCTGCAGTACGCGCAACTGTCGCGACCGGCGCCGGTGTCAGCGGCGAGTGGGCTGCTGGCGGACACGGTCTCGGGCTTCGAGATCGACGGCGACCTGCACGGTAGCAACGCGAGCACGAACCCCGGGAGCATCCCGGACGAATTCATCAACAACCCGCCGATGGCCGACGGCCTGGACTGGCTCGACCCGAACGGCGTGGCAGATGCCGACGGGACCGAAAACGCGACGACGTTCCTGTTCGAGGACGACACCGACCCCGGAGACAACAGCGCCTACGCCGGCGGCAACAAGGAAGACGACACCCGCGACTGGGACTACGTCAATTCCGCCGGGCCGAACCCCAAGACCGACTTCAAGCACATCATGGCCCACGCCAAGGTGGTCGGGAACAGCGCGTTCGCGTACCTGGGCGCTGAGCGCGTCGTCAACAACGGGACGATGGTCGTCGACTTCGAGCTGAACCGGAAGCCGTTCAAGGTCTTCCCGGCTGGCGGCCCGCCGAAGCCCGACCGCACCGCCGGCGACCTCTTGATCTCGCTCGAGTATTCGAACGGCGGCGGCAACCCGATCGTGACCATCTACGCGATCGCCAACGTCCAGAACTTCCCCAGCGGACAGACGGTCGACTTCGTCCTGGTTCCTGCTGGTCCGACGGCCGACGCCGTCCGCAGCGCGACGAACTTCGGCGCGCTCGTCGGATCGGGCTTCGGTTACACGATCCCCGAGTTCGATTTCGCCGAGGCGTCCATCGACCTGTCGGCGCTCGGTATCGAGACCAGCTGTCCCGGGTTCTCGAGCGGCCACATCCGCAGCCGCACCGGCGGCGACCCGGCCAGCTCGCAGCTCAAGGACACGGCCCGGCCGTTCGATATCGACCTCAACAACTGCGGCAAGGTCACGATCGTCAAGAACGCCGTCCCGAACGACGACCAGAACTTCGACTTCACGACGACCGGCGGCGCGCCGCTGGCCGACTTCACGCTCGACGACGACGGCGATCCAGACAACGCGCAGCCGAAGTCGAAGACCTTCCTGCTCGTCCCCCCTGGCGACTACACGGTCACCGAGACAGCCGTTGACCGGCTGGGAGCTGACCGGCCTGACGTGCGTAGACGACAAGGTCCAGAACAGTGAGGGCAACCTCGGCACGCGCACCGCTTCGATCGATGTCCAGGCGAACGAGAACGTCACCTGTACGTTCACGAACACGAAGGAGATCAACAACCCGACCATCACGACCTCGGCGAACCAGACCGGCGTCGTCGTGGGCGGGACGATCAGTGACAGCGCGACCCTCGCGGGTGGATTCAACCCGACCGGGACGATCACGTTCCGTGCCTACGGGCCCAACGATCCGACATGCGCCAACGCGGCGGCGTTCACGAGCGACCCGGTGACCGTCAACGGCAACGGGACCTATGGACCCGTCTCGTTCGCTCCCCAGGGAGTGGGCACGTTCCTGTGGATCGCCTCGTACAGCGGCGACGGCGAGAACAATCCGGTCGCCGGCAACTGCGGCGATCCAGGCGAGACCGACACCGTCATCAAGGCCAGCCCGGCCATCGCCACGAGCGCGGACGAGTCGGCGGTCGTCATCGGCAATGCGGTCCACGACACGGCCGTCCTGAGCGGTGGCGTGACCCCGACGGGTACGATCACCTTCAACCTGTACAGCACGGCCGACTGCAGCGGCGCGGCGGTCTTCACGACCAGCCTGCCGGTCAACGGCAACGGCTCGTACGGTCCGGTCCAGTTCGTCCCGACCGCAGTCGGTACGTACCACTGGATCGCCAGCTACGGCGGCGACGCCAAGAACGACGCGGCCACAGGGGCCTGCGGCGATCCTGGCGAGAACGACACCGTCATTCCGGCCAGCCCGACGATTGCCACCGTGGCGACCGAGGGCGGCGTCGCCGGGGACCCGATCTCGGACACCGCGGCGCTGACCGGCGCCCACCTGCCGACCACCGGTACGGTCACCTTCAACCTGTATGGCAGGCTCGATCCCAACTGCGCGGCTGCCGCGATCTTCACCAGCACGGTGCCGATCGGTGCAGACGGCACGGCGACCTCGGGTTCGTTCACGGTCACCGAGGCGGGCAACTATCACTGGATCGCCTCGTACAGCGGGGATGCCAACAATGATGCCGTCGCGGGCACCTGCGGTGACGACGGTGAGACCACGTCCATCCGGGCATTCAACCCGGAGATCACGACCAGCCTGAGCTCAGGCGAGCTCAATGGCCCGAAGATCACCGTCCTGTTCGGCGCCACGGTGACCGACCAGGCGACCCTCACGGGCGCCAGTGCGGCCGCCGGCGGCACGGTGACCTACACCGTCTTCTCCGACGACGAGTGCACCACGGAGTTCGCGGACGCAGGCACCAAGAATGTCGTCAATGGCATCGTCGGTGTCAGCGATCCGGTGACCTTCCCGAACGCGGGAACCTTCTACTGGCAGGCCGCCTACAGCGGCGACATCAACAACGCTCCCGCCACGAGTGTCTGCACGGACGAGGTCGTGACGGTCACGACCCCCGACATCAACGTGCTCAAGCTCGTCAAGACCAACGACGGTACGTTCGCGCCGACCAGCACGGCCGAGCCGGGCGACGTCCTGACCTTCCAGATCACCGTCAGCAACACGGGTGACGCCGACGCCAACGACGTCCCGGTCACCGACGACATCAACCCCGTCCTCGCCCATGCCACGTACAACGACGACTGCAGCAACGGCTGCGACAACACCGCCGGTGTGCTCAGCTGGACGATCGACGTCCCGGTCGGCGGCCAGGTCGTCCTGACCTACTCGGTCACGCTCGCCGACATATTCCCGGATGGCACGACCGTTCTGCCGAACGTCGTCATCGTCACGGGCCCAGGCTCCAACTGCCCGGCAGCGAGCGAGGATCCGGACTGCGACACGACGACGGACGTCAGCGAGTTCCTGCTCACGATCGACAAGGTCAACGATGCACCGCCCGAGATCCTCCAGCTGCCGGACGGCGGGACCGCCGTGCTGCCGACCGCGGACGAGGGCTCGACGGTCACCTACACCCTGACCTACACGGTCGGGACGCTCGAGGTCACGAACGGGGTCATCGTCGACGAGCTCCCCGATGGCGTGACGTACGTGGCCGGATCGGCCTCGAGCGACACACAGTTCACGTTCAAGGACTTCAACATCACCAACGCCGGAGCCCTGACCTGGACCGCAGACAGCGTGGCCGAAGGCGGCACGCTGACCTACAAGGTCAAGATCGACACCGGCGCCTCCAAGCTCGCGCAGCCGCTCGAGAACACCGCCACCATCGACTCGGAAGAGACCGAGCCGGACAGCGACACCTCGGTCGTCTTCGTCCCGGTCATTCCGTTGGTGGAGACCGCTCCGCCGACCGACGTCCTCGCCACGCCCGAGGGGCCGAGCGCGCCAGGCTCCAGCCTGCTGCTCATCCTCGCGGTCCTCGGTGGGATCGTCCTGGTCATCGGCTTCGTGACCCCGGTTCCGGCCGTGGTCCGACGCCGGAACCGCCGCTAGGCTCCAGCGCTGGCCGATCGTCCGTCCCTTCGGGGGCGGGCGATCGGTTGGCCATACCCTGCCTCCCCCAATCAAACGCCGCGACCCCGAGCGGCGTCCGGCCGGGGCGCTCCACCATCGGTGGGGTGCCTCGGCCTGTTTTGTGTCATGCCGCGGGCGTGCTCCCGCCGCGGTCAGGCCCCGACGGTCGTCTCGAACCCCGGATCGACGAGCTCCACCGGCCCGTCGTAGCAGGCCCGCACGCTCTCGATCGTCTCCGCCCGATCGAAGCCCATGAGCAGGTGGGTCAGCAGAACCCGGCCCGCCTGGGTGCGTCTGGCCAGCCCGCCGACCGCAGGCCCATCGAGGTGCCGCACGCCGGCGGGCACCGGACCGGCGCCGAACGACACCTCGCACAGCAGCGTGTCGCCCGGTCGGATCAGCGGGTCGAGGTCCTCCGCGCGTCCGCAATCACCGGAGTAGACCAGGCCCGTGCCGGCCGGCCGGCCGTCGACCAGCCTCGTGACGCGGAAGGCGACGCTCGACTCGGTGTGGGTGACGCGCGCCACCTCGAGCCCGAACCCGCCGACCACAGTGCTGCCCTCCACGAGCGCCTCGACGTCGAGCGACTCGGCGGTGAAGCCCGGCAGGCCGAACAGGGCGTCGAGTCGCCCGGCGAGGCCGGCCGGCCCGATCACCCGCACGCGTCGCGGTGACCCCTCGTAGCGGAGGTAGTGCCGGAGCGGGACCAGGTCGACGAAGTGGTCGGGATGGAGGTGGCTGATGACGACGGCATCGAGCGCGCCCGGGTCGATCAGCCCGGCGAGTCGCGGGAACGAGCCCTGGCCGAGATCGAGCAGGAGGCTCGGTCCCCCGGCACGGAGCAGATAGGCCGCCCCGGTCGCGCCGAGCCGGTCCGTGTAGGCGGGACCGGCCCCGACGACGTCAAGCCGCATCGCGCCTATGGGCGGGCGCTCGAAGCGGGCGGATTCGTCCGGCCCCCGGGACCGTTTGGTGGGCGATGATCGGTGGCCTGTGGCTTTGGCGCCTTGTCGTCGGCGGGGGGCGTCGGCTTCGGCGGCTTGGCGGTCGGTGTCGCGGCAGGGCCGACCGGCATTCCGCCCCCGCCGTTGCCGCCGGTCCCGCCGCTGCCCCGGTCCCTCCACTGCCGCCGGTCCCGCCGCTGCCCCCGGTCCCGCCACTGCCGCCGTTTCCGTCGGTGCCCCCCGGGGTGGCGCGGTCGATGTCGTCGAGGACCTTGGTGCTCGAGTCGAGCGCATTCTGGATCGCCGCCCGGGCAGGCAGCGGCACTTCGAGGGCCAGGGCGGTCAGGATCGCGACATGGCGGCATGACGGCCGCCTCGATCACGGCGTTCGCAGCGGGATCGCCTGCGCTCCCGGCGCCGGCCTCGGCGACGATCGCGGCATAGGCGGCCAGCGCGGCATCGAGCGCCTGCCCGTCACCGGCCGCCGACGCGCGGATGGCCTCGGCCAATCGATCCTCGAGCCGGTGCACCTCGGCCTCCGCGCGGTCGATGCCGCCAGCCGGCAGCGTGGCCGTCTCGGCCCACATTCGCGCGTCGTAGAGGAGGCCGCCGGGCTGCGCCGCGAATGCCGTCCCGGCCAGCACCCCGAGGGTCAGCCCGCCGGCCAGCAGCGCGACGAGTGGGCGACGCCAGGACGCGTGCCCGTGGCGCGCCCGAGTCGGAACATCGGTGACGACCGTCGGGTTCGCCGCGGCAGCCTGCGCCGCGGCCTCGGCGGCCAGCAGGGCCGCGCGCCGGTGGGCGGCCGCCATCACGGCGCCGCGCAGCGCCGTGGTCGACGCCACGCTCGGCGTCAGCCGCGCCTCGGCGAACGCCTCGAGGCGTCGCGCGAGGTCGATCGCGCCGGAGTCCCTGGAGTCGAACAGGTCATCCATCAGCTGATCCTGGGCTGCTCGAACCGGGCCACCGTGGTCCTCATATCCGGCTCTTCGATCCCGAGCTGGCGCCGCAACGCGGCGATCGCCCGGAACTGCAGTCCGCGAACGGTTCCCTCCTGCTTGCCCATCACCTCGGCCGCCTCGCGGGCGGACAGGCCGGCGAAGAAGCGGAGGGCGATGGCGTCGCGCTGGTCGTCGGTCAGGGTCGACAGGGCGATCCCGACCGCGTCGATGTCCTGGCGAAGCACGGCCAGGTCGTCCGGCCCGACCTCGCTGCCGGGTCGATCGGCCGACGTGGCGAGGTCGGCGTGCTCGTGGCTTGTCCTGACGAAATCGATGACCGCGTTCCGTGCCAGGCGGAACAACCAGCCCCCGAACGGGATGCCGCGTGCTTCATAGCGCGGCAGGGCTTCCAGGGCCTTGACGAAGACCAGCTGCGTCAGGTCCTCCGCGTCGCTCGGGCGGCGGACGCGGCTGGCGACGTACCGATAGATCGGCAGGTGGAAGTGGTCGAACAATCGACCGAAGGCCCACGCGTCCCCCGCCTGGGCCTCTTGCACCAGCCGCTCGATCGCGGCGTCGTCGAGGCTCATAACGAATGGCCGAGCGTGGCGTTAGGTCCGGGCATCATTGGCAGTACCATCGTGCCACGCCATCGGCCTCTTGATCCATGGGTATTTCAGCGTTCGGTGCCAAGCGGCACCGTCTCGCGCGGGCGCCCGCGCCGCGCCGGAACGACAGCTCATCGAACCCGGCCGCGGCGGCGATGGCATATCCATCGCCGAGGCCCCAGGCGAATTGATCGGCCCGGTGGGCGTCGGACCCGACCGTCACGGCCCGCCCGCCGAGCTCGCGGAAGCGGGCCACGATCGGCGGGCCGGGGAATGTCTCGGCGATCGGATAGCGCAGGCCGCTCGTGTTGACCTCGAGCGCCGTGCCGCTGTCGACGAGCGCCCGAAGGATCGGCTCGTACAGCTCCGGCGCGCTGCGCGAAGTCGGCCGGCATGACGTGCGGGTGGAGATAGCGCTTGACGCCATCGATGTGGCCGATGGCGTCGAACAGCCCCGACCGCGCGGCGGCCTCGACCTCGACGAAGTACGGCGCGACGACCTCGGCCAGCGGCCGGCCGGCAACCCACGCGGCTACCTTCGCGCGGGCATACGGCGAGTCCACCCGGTCGTGCACGGAGCCGATCGTGAAGTCGTAGGGATGCCGAGCCAGGTGCGTCCGGATGTCGGCTTCCCACGAGCGGTCGTAGGTCAGCTCGACGCCGAACCGGATGTCGACGCCGCGCGGCCCCCAGCGCTCGGCGGCGTCGCGGACCGTCCGCTCGCGATCGGCGAACGTCGTGTAGGCGTACGCGGGGGCTCCTCGCTCGAAGTCGACGTGGTCGGTGATCGCGATCTCGGCGATCCCGCGCTCGAGCGCCGCGGCGGCGTAGCTGTCGATGGCGACGTTGCTGTCGGGCGACTGGTCGGTATGGAGGTGGGCGTCGAGCGGCAGGTCGCGCGCCTGGCGATCGGTCATCGGGCGTTGGCGCCCGTCGGGCCCTCCACGAAGCGATCCTCGACTGGTTCCGCTCAAGCGGAACCATCGTTGGGCGTTGCCGCGGTCCTCGGCCGGTGGGCTGTGTCCCCGCGGCGGGACGACCCTTCACACCCAACCGACTGTTCCGCTTGCCCGGAACCATCTCGAATCGACCTCGAATGACGGGCCTTCCGCGCCCCCGACGACCGCGCATCAGCCGGAGATCAGCCCGAGCTCGTGGCCGACCCGGTCGAACGCCGCGAGCGCCATGTCGAGCTGCTCGTCGGCATGGGCGGCGGTGACGATCGTCCGCAGCCGCGACTGGTCGAGGGCCACGGTCGGGAAGACGACCGGCTGGGCGAACACGCCCTCCTCGACCAGGCGGTCGCTGAACCGGCCGGCCGTGTCGGGGTCGCCCATCATCACCGGCGTGATCGGCGTCTCCGAGCGACCGGTGTCGAAGCCGAGGCGTGTCAGCTCGGCCTTGAAGCGGGTCGTGTTGGCCCACAGCCGGTCCTGCAGCTCGGGCTCGTCGCACATCACCCGGATCCCCTCGCGGCAGGCCGCCACGACGGCCGGCGGATGCGACGTCGAGAACAGGAACGGGCGCGAGCGCTGGGTCAGGATCTCGCGCAGCCCACGCGAACCGGCGACGTAGCCACCGAGCGAGCCGACCGCCTTGGACAGCGTGCCGACCTGGATCGCCACCCGGCCGTGGAGCCCGAAGTGGTCGACCGTGCCCCGGCCGTTGCGACCGAGGACGCCCGAGGCGTGGGCGTCGTCGACCATGACGGCCGCGCCGAACGCCTCGGCCGCCTCGACGATCCCGGGGAGTGGCGCGATGTCGCCGTCCATCGAGAACACGCCGTCGGTCACGACCAGGATCAGGCGGTACTCGCCGCCGCCCGGCCGGCCGGTGGCGCGGGCCTCGCGCAGGACCTCGCGCAGCGCCTCGACATCGCCGTGCGGGTAGATCTGGCGGGGCGCCTTCGAGAGGCGCATGCCGTCGATGATCGAGGCGTGGTTGAGCGCGTCGGACACGATCAGGTCCGTCTCGCCGGTGATCGTCGGGATGACCCCGGTGTTGGCGGTGAAGCCGGACTGGAAGGTCAGCACCGCGGGCACGCCCTTGAACTCGGCCAGCTCGGCCTCGAGCGCCTCGTGCATCGACATCGTCCCGGCGATCGTGCGGACCGCGCCGCGAGCCTGCCCCGAACTCGCGGGTGGCCGCCTCGGCCGCGTCGCGCACCCGGTGGTGATGGGTCAGCCCCAGGTAGTCGTTCGACGACAGCGAGACCAGCCGCCGGCCGTCGACCGAGACGATCGGGCCCTGCGCCGAGGACATCACCCGCAGCGGCCGGTAGAGATGCCGTTCGCGGAGCGCGGCGACCTCGTCGTCGAGGAAGGCCAGCGGGTCGGGGCGGCCGGCCGGACCGGGCTGGCGTTCGCTCATGTCGTCCAATCCATGATGACCTTGCCGGAGTCGCCGGCGCGTGCGGCGGCGAACGCCGCCTCGTGCTCGCGGAACCCGAAGCGATGGGTGATCGCCGGGGTGATGTCGAGGCCGGACTGGAGCATGACCGTCATCTTGTACCAGGTCTCGTACATCTCCCGGCCGTAGATCCCGCGCAGGGTCAGCATCTTGAACACGATCGCATTGACGTCGAGGCTGACGTCCTCGGTCGGGATGCCGAGCATCGCGATCCCGCCGCCGTGGGCCATCGCCCCGATCGCCGCGCGGAGCGCCGCCGGGTTGCCCGACATCTCGAGCACGACGTCGAAGCCCTCGACCATGTCGAGCGCGGCGAACGACCTCGGGGAGTGCCTGCTCGCCGGGATCGACCACGATCGTCGCGCCCATCCGGAGCGCCAGCTCGCGGCGGTAGGCGTTGGGCTCGCTGACGACGACGTTGCGGGCCCCGGCGTGGCGCGCGACGGCGGTCGCCATCAGCCCGATCGGGCCTGCCCCGCTGACGAGCACGTCCTCGCCGAGGACCGGGAAGGCGAGCGCGGTGTGGACCGCGTTGCCGAACGGGTCGAAGATCGCGGCGACCTCCTCGTCGATCCCGGGCCAGTGGTGCCACACGTTGGTCATCGGCAGCGCGACGTACTCGGCGAACGCCCCGTCACGCCCCACGCCGAGCCCGATCGTGTGGGCGCACAGGTGCCGCCGGCCGGCCAGGCAATGCCGGCAGAGACCGCACACGACGTGGCCCTCGCCGGAGACCAGGTCGCCCGGCCCGAAGTCGACGACGTTGGCCCCGACCTCGACGACGTCGCCCACGAACTCGTGGCCGACGACCAGCGGCGGGTGGATCGTCCGCGCGGCCCACGGGTCCCAGGCCTCGATGTGCAGGTCGGTCCCGCAGATGCCGGTCTTGTGGACCCGGATCAGGACGTCGTTGATGCCGATCGCCGGCCGCGGCACGTCGCGCAGCTCGAGGCCGGGGCCGGCAGCGGGCTTGACCAGGGCGAGCATCGAGCCTCGGGCCGCCTAGCGGTCGCCGATGATCTCTTCGAGCGAGAACTCGCCGAGGTCGGTCTCCTCGAGGTCGTCGGTCCAGTCGATGACCGGGTTCTCGACCGAGCCGATGCCGTCGATCTCGCAGCGGACGCGGTCGCCCGGCACCAGGAACACCGGCGGGTCGCGGAAGACGCCGACGCCCGACGGCGTCCCGGTGGCGATGACGTCGCCGGGCTCGAGCGTGATCGAGCGGCTGATCCATTCGATCAGCTCGGCCACGCCCCAGATCATGTCGGCGGTCGTGCCGTCCTGCATCAGGATCGCCTGACCAGCGTCCGGCCCGGAGCCCGGGGATGCGCCACGAGCGGAGGCGGAGCTGCTGCGGGTCGGGGATCTCGTCGGCCGTGACGAACACCGAGCCCATCGGCAGGAAGGTGTCGGAGCCCTTCGCCCGCAGCCACTGGCCGTCGCCGGTCTCGCCGTCGGCCAGCGCGGCCGGGACGCCCTGCCAGTCGCGCGCGCTGACGTCGTTGACGACGACGTAGCCGGCGACGTGGTCGAGCGCGCTCGCCCGGTCGACCCGGCGGGCGGTCATCCCGATGACGACGCCGAGCTCGACCTCGAGATCGAGGGCGGCGGTGCCCTCCGGCCGGACGATCGCCTCGCCGTCCGCGATCACCGCGTTGGCGAACTTGGAGAACAGGAGCGGGCGCGTCGGTGCGGCCCGGCCGCCCTCGGCAACGTGCTCGCGGTAGTTCAGGCCGACGCACACGATCTTGGCCGGGCCGGCGATCGGGGCCACGATGTCGAGCTCGTCGAGCGGGACCCCGATCGCGCCAGTCGAGCGCGGTCGCGCGGCGCGCCAGCTCCTCGAGGCCCTCCGGATCGAGGTCGTAGTCGGCGATCGAGCCGTCGAGCAGCGGCACGACGCGGTCGCCGACGAGCAGGCCGGTGCCCGCGTCCTCCGGTCCGAAGTACGACACGAGGCGCATCGCGTGCCGGCTCAGCTCGGCGAGGCGGCGGCGCTGGGGGCCGGGCTGGCGCTCGGCGCAGCGACGCTCGGCGCCGCGCTCGGGCTGAGCCGGACGAGCTCGGCGCCGGACTTGCGGCCGGGCTTGCCGCCGGTGACGGGCTGGTCCGGCTGTTCGGCACCGGGCAGGCCAGCTCCGGGTTGGTCAGGCCGCCCCATTGCTTCCAGAAGGCGGTGACGAGCGTCGGGTCCCAGCTCTGCATCGGCAGCACGCGACCCCACAGGATCGCCTGGAACGGGCTGCTCATCTGGTCGAACCGGGCGATGACCGGCCCGCAATCGGTCACCGGCGGAAACGCCGCGTGGAACTCGCGCAGCTGGGCCTGGCCCTCGGGCGTCGCCCCGGCGCTCGTGCCCTGGTAGAGGACGACCAGCCCGCCGTGCTCGAGGTTGTGGATCCAGCCCTCCGGGATGACGTTGTCGCTCGGGCCGTAGACCCGGGCCGCGATCGGACCGGAGCCCGAGCGGTTGATGTGATTGCCCGATGCAGGCGCGCAATAGGTGTAGGTCACCTTCTCGCCGACCCCGACGTGGCTATTGCCCATCAGCGGCTGGACGTAGCCGAGGGCCGGCGTCGCACCGGCACTCGGCGATGCGGTCGGCGCGGGCGACCAGATGGTCGAGCAGGCATATGCCGGCTGCGAGGCGGAGAAGAACACGAACGCGGCGATCAACGCGACGCCGACCATGCCGGCCACGATGATGATCGGGGTCCGGTTGCGCTCCATGAACGACGGCTGGTAGGCCAGCCGCTGCCGCTCGCGCCGGCCGTGCACGGCTGGAGCTGCCGGTGGGGCGCGATGTCGGGGCGCTGCTCCGCGGCGTCGATCCGGGCGCACCCGTCGTGCCGGCCGGTTTCGCGCCGGCGCTGCCGGACGGGGTGGATCCGCCCGTGCTCGTGCCGGATCCGCTCGGTGGCGGCGCGCCGGCCGGACGGGCGGAGGAGGGCTGACGGCCGGGTTGCTGGCGCCGGCGGCTGGGTTTGCTCACGTGATGGCCTCGATGTCGTGGGAGGTCGATGGGACGGTGGAGTAGCGAGAGGGTACCGTTCCCGGGGCGCGATCGTGCCGGACGGGGCCCTCACGGCTCGCTCAGGTAGGTGCGGATCTCGGGGCGCAGCAGGCCGCGAAACAGGAGCAGCCCGAGGGTCGCGACGAACAGCGCCTCGACGATGAGCTGGCTGAGGAGCAGCAGCGGGACCAGCGGCACGGTCAGGCTGGCCAGCCCGAGCGCCAGCGTGCGAGCCGCCTGCTTGCGCTGGAGCACGAGGGTCGTGGTGAAGATCGTGTAGGCCAGCAGGACCATCACGATCAGGCCCTCGAAGCTGACCGGCGTCGAGATGGCCAGGTCGACGACCGAGCGCAGGCTCAAGCCGATGCCGGCCAGGATCAGGGCGGCATAGAGCAGGAACAGGCGGATGCCGCCGGGCATCGCGCGGATTCGGTCGACCATCGGGCGCCCATCGTAGCCGACCTCGGCGGTGCGGCCCAACGTCCCGAGCGGTCACCCGGCGCCGAGCGGACACGGTACCTTGACCTCGGCGTATTGAACCGCCCGCTCGTATGGTCGCCTAAACCGGTCTGCTAAACCGGTTTGCGCCACCGGCGGCCCGAGCTCTCCTCCTTCGGGGTCGCCACCTCGTCGGATCGTCGCGTGAGCGGCCGTCGACGCGCGGCCAGGTCGGCCGGAGCGGCCGCCGATGGAGACGCGTGGAGCAGCGGACCGCCGCCCGCGGATCGCCGACGTCGCCCGCGAGGCCGGCGTCTCGAAGACCGCCGTGTCGTTCGCGTTCAACAGCCCGGACCGGCTGGCGCCCGATACCGCCGAGCGGATCCTCGGCGGTCGCGGACCAGCTCGGCTATCGCCCGCACCCGGTCGCCCGGATGCTCAGCCAGCGGCGAGACGCTGACCATCGGCATCGCTGACCCCCCAGGCCCTGTCGGTCATCTTCTCCAACCCGTTCTTCGGGGCCTTCAGCGAAGGCGTCGCCCTCGCCGCCGAGGAGTCCGGCTACGCGCTCGTGTTCATCTCGCCGCTGCACGGCAGCCTGGCCGGGGCCATGCGCCGGGCGACGGTCGACGGCGTCGTCGCGATCGGCCTGAGCGACGACCACCCCGAGGTGGAGCAGATCCGCCGGGCGGGCGTGCCGATCGTGCTGGTCGATTCGGCGGCGCTGCCGGAGCACGGCTCGGTCGGGGTCGACGACACCGGCGGCGCACGAGCGGCCGCCGAGCACCTCATCGCGCTCGGCCATCGCGACGTCCTGGTCATCGGGGTCGAGCCGCGCGGCACCGTCGCGGGCCATGGACCACGGGGGCGTCATGGCGCGGCGTCTGAGCGGCTATCGCGAAGCGTTCGCGGCGGCGGGCGCGGCCATCCCCGACGACCGGGTCGTCGTCGGACCGGCCACGCATCGAGGGCGGCCGCGCGGCGCTGGGCGGGCCTGGGAGGACGGGATCGACGGCGACCGCGGTCCTCGCGATGAGCGACGTCGATGGCGATCGGCGCGATGCGGGCGCTGCGCGATCTGCGGGCTGGCGTCCCCGGCGATGTCAGCGTCGTCGGCTTCGACGACATCGACCTGGCCCAGCACGTCGACCCGCCGCTGACGACCGTCCACCAGCCGATCCGGCGCAAGGGCGAGGAGGCCGTCCGCCTGCTGCTGACGTCGTCCGGCGACGGCGCCAGGCCAAACCCGAACACCGCCGTCTCGAGACGCGGCTGATCGTCCGCGGCTCGAGCGGCGCCGTCGCGCGCCGCAGCGGGAGGAGGTGGCCGGGGAGTGAGCATGGGATCGATCGCCGGCGTGGCGGTCGACCTAGCCGGACCCCCGGCCAGACGTCGGCAGACGCCGGCGGCATCGGTCACTTGGGGGATCGGGGATCGGAGGTAGCCGATCACAAAGAGAGGAGCACTGCATCGCGATGAACCGACATCTTCGACTCGCCGGCCTGGTAGCGGCCGCGGCCGTGCGTGGCCGCCGCCTGCTCGTCGGGCGGTGCCAGCTCGGCGCCAAGCTCAGCCCCAGTGCGGCGCTACCGCCGGCGCCATCCGCCGGGGCCGGCGCCTCCGCCGGGGCCGGCGCCGCCCTCGCCTACAAGGGCGAGCTCACGTTCTGGAACACGCAGCGCGACATCGAGAACGTCGAGCTCCAGAAGCAGGTCGCTGCGTGGCAGACCGCCAACCCCGGGATCACCGTCAAGACGGACCTCGTGCCGTTCGACGGCGCCGACAAGAAGTACACCGATGCGGCCAACGCCGGATCGGCGCCGGACATCTTCCGGGCCGACATCGGCTGGACCCCGACGTTCGCCGACGCGGGCATGCTGCTCGACCTCACCAGCCTCTTCCCGCCCGACTTCCAGAAGGCAGTTCCTGCCGGCCCCGATGGGCACCGCCCTGTACAAGGGCGGGATGTACGGCGTCCCGCAGGTGACCGACGCCCTCGGCCTCCAGTGCAACAAGACCCTGCTGACCCAGGCCGGCCTCGACCGCCGCACCGACCAGCTGGGACGAGCTCGTCAGCGCCGGCGCCAAGGTGACCGACCTCGCCGCCCAGAAGTACGGCTTCTACATGAACGGTGACTCGTACTGGTCGCAGTCGTTCATCTGGGGCTGGGGCGGCACGCTGTTCACCGTCAACGACGAGGGCAAGGTCACCAACATCGGCGTCAACTCGCCCGGAGTCGGTGAACGGTTGGACCTACCTCAAGGACAAGGTCCTCGGCGCGGTCGCACCGGCCACCTGGGACTTCAAGACCTTCGTACGACAACATGAATGCCGGGTTCAAGGCGGGCACCACGATGTGCATCATGCAGGGCCCGTGGCAGGTCGCCGACATCCTCAAGGGTGCCGCGTTCACCGATCCCGACCAACCTGGTGATCGCCCCGGTCCCCGTCCGGCGTCAGACGGCAAGACCGGCTCGCCGGTCGGCGGCCACAACTGGGTCGTCAACGTCGACGTCGGCAAGGACGCCGACAAGGCGGCCGCGGTGGCCAGCTTCCTGACCTACATGACCGCTCCCGAGCAGCAGGCGGTCCTCGCCAAGAGCCTTGGCCTGCTGCCGACGAACACTCGCCGCGTATGCCGTCGCCGACGTGGCGAGCGATCCGCTCATCAACCAGTGGAACGCCGTCCTGGCGGCGGCCACCAACCGCTCCGGCGTGCCCGGCGCTTCCGGCATCTACGACTCGTTCACCAAGAACTTCCAGAGCATGATCATCGGCGACCTGACACCGCAGGCCGCCCTCGATGCCACGCGCCAACACCTGGCAGACGGTCGTGTTCAAGAACCAGATGGCACAGTAGAGTCTCCGTCTGGCGGAGGGTGAGGGCCGTCGGCTTCGGCCGCCGGCACCTCCACCACCCGCCGGGGCCAGACTGCAGGGAGGGTAGCGCGTGCGCTCTCGGAGTGTGGATCGCCTGGGCCTTCATGGCGCCAGTGCTGCTGGTCATGGCCTTGATCGTGTTCTATCCCGCTCGTCGTCGGCGTGTTTCCAGACCTTCACCAACATCGACAGCGACCAACCAGGGCACCCGCTTCAAGCCGCCCATCCTGGGAGTTCGTCGGCCTCCAGAACTACATCGAGATCCTGACCGGCCAGGATACCGAAGTTCTATCCGGTCCTCATCTGGACGGTCATCTGGACCGTCGTCAACGTGTTCTTCCACTACACGATCGGGCTCGGCCCTCGCCCTCGCGCTCAACCAGAAGTTCCGCGGTCGGACGACGTACCGGATGCTGCTGCTGCTGCCGTGGGCGGTGCCCGGCCTACATCACGGCCATCGCCTGGCTGTTCATCTTCAACGGCGAGTACGGGCTGCTCAACAACATCCTCGGCGTCTTCGGCATCCCGAGGGTGGCCTGGCTGTCGACCTGGCCCGTGGTACTACATCATGCCGATCATCGTGAACGTCTGGCTGGGCATCCCGTTCATGATGGTGACCCTGCTGGGCGGGCCTCCAGTCGCATCCCCGGCGACCTCTACGAGGCGGCCCAGATGGACGGGGCGTCGCCGCGACCAGTCGTTCTGGAACATCACCCTGCCGCAGCTCAAGTCGGTGAGCACGACGGTGATCCTGCTCGGCTGCATCTGGACGTTCAACATCTTCGTCGTGATCTTCTTCATCACCGGTGGCGGGCCCGGGCGGCAAGACCGACATCCTGGTCACCTACACATACAACGGGTTCACGCTCGGGCAGTACGCCCTCGCCGCGACCTACGGGGTGCTGATCTTCAGCCTCCTCCTGGTGTTCAGCACCTTCTACCGCCGCCTCGCTCGAGAATCGTGAGGACACGATCGATGAAGATGTCGCGACGCCAGCGCGTCGCTGACCCACACGGTCCTGATCATCTTCGCGATCTGGTCCGTCGATGCCCGTCGATCTGGACGCTCCTCACGAGCTTCAAGCCGGAGAGCAAGATCTTCTCGACGCAGATCAAGCTCGATCGACGATCCGACGCTCAAGAACTACACCGACCTGCTGACCCGCGGCGACTTCGTGCACCTGGGCGATCAACTCGCTGTTCGTCGTCGACTGCTTACCACGATCTTCGCGCGTCTTCCTCGCCTCCACCTGCGCCTATGCGATCTCGCGCTTCCGGTTCCGTGGCCGCAGCACGTCGCATGTACATCTTCCTCGTCGCCCAGATGTTCCCGGCCGTCATCCTGCTGATCCCGCTGTTCGGGATCTTCACCAACCTGAAGCTGATCGACACGCCCTGGGCGCTGGTCCTCTCCTATGCCACGTTCGCGATCCCGTTCTGCATCCTGATGCTCAAGAGCTTCTTCGACACCATCCCGTACGAGCTCGAGGAGGCAGGCCGGGTCGACGGCCTCGGCGTGTTCGGCACCTTCTACCGCATCGTCATCCCGCTGTCTGTCCCGGGCCTCGCCGTGACCGCGTTCTTCGCCTTCATCACCGCCTGGAACGAGTTCCTGTTCGCGCGGTCGTTCCTGACCAGCAAGGACGCGCTGACGCTGCCCGTCGGCATGGCCACGTTCATCGACCCGTTCAACCAGCCTTGGGGCCTGCTGACCGCCGGATCGGTCCTGATCACGATCCCAGTGATGATCGTCTTCTTCGTTGCGCAGCGGTTCCTCATCTCCGGGCTGTCGACCGGCGGCGTCGGGGTGATCGGCAAGGGCTCGCGTCGAGGCGCACGGACCCAGCGGCGATCGGCACGACGAGCCGTGGCCGCCGAGCGGCGCGGCTGAGGTGGCCGTCGACACGCCGGACTGGGTTCGATCGGCGATCTTCTACCAGATCTTTCCGGATCGGTTCGCGGCCAGCCCGCGCGTCCACAAGCCGGGCGTCCTCGAGCCGTGGGACGCCCCGCCGACGAACCACGGGTTCAAGGGCGGCGACCTGCGCGGGATCGCGGAGCGGCTCGGCTACCTCGACGACCTGGGCATCACCGCGCTGTACCTGACGCCGATCTTCACCTCGGCATCGAACCATCGCTACCACACGTACGACTACCTCGACGGTCGATCCGCTGCTCGGCGGCGACGCCGCGCTGCGCGAGCTGCTCGACGCCGCCCACGACCGCGGCATGCGGGTCGTGCTTGACGGCGTGTTCAACCACACCGGGCGCGGCTTCTGGCCGTTCCATCACGTCCTCGAGACGGGGCCGGCGTCGCCGTACCGCGGCTGGTTCCACCTCGACGACGCGCGGCTCGACGGCGGCCAGCCGCTGCGTCGCCTATCCGCCGCCGGACGGCCCGCAACGATCGCAGGGCTACGCCGCCTGGTGGGGGCCTGCCGGCCCTGCCCAAGCTCAACACCGACGAGCCGCGAGGTCCGCGAGTACCTGTTCGGCGTCGCCGAGCACTGGCTCCGCTTCGGGATCGACGGCTGGCGGCTGGACGTTCCCGGCGAGATCGACGACGAGGCGTTCTGGCAGGAGTTCCGCCGGCGCTGTCGGGCGGTCCGTCCCGACGCCTACCTCGTCGGCGAGATCTGGCGGGTGGCCCCGGACTGGCTCCGCGGCGACCGCTTCGACGCGCTGATGAACTACCCGCTGGCCGAGGCGATCATCGGCTTCGCGGCGGGCGACCGGCTCGACACCGCGCTGGTCGCGTCGCACCGGGAGTTCTCGGTCACCATCCGTCCGCTCGACGGCCCAGCCTTCGCCCGGCAGATCACCGACCTGGCCGCGGCCTACGACCCCGACGTCGTCGCCGTCCAGCTCGACCTGCTCGGTTCGCACGACACGCCGCGGCTGCGCAGCCTGCTCGGCGGCGACGCGCAGGGCGTCCGGCTGGCGACGCTGCTCCAGGTGGCGATGCCCGGTGCCCCGTGCGTCTACTACGGCGACGAGGTCGGCCTGACCGGCGGCAACGATCCGGAGTGCCGCGCCGGATTCCCTTGGGACGAGACGCGCTGGGAACCGGGGCTGCGCGAATTCGGTCCGGGCGCTCCTGCGGCTGCGGTCGGCCGAGCCGGCCCTGCGCGACGCGCCGCTCCGGATCGCGGGCGCCGAGGGCCAGGCGGTCGCCATCGAGCGGGGCGCCGGTCCGTCGCGCCTCATCGTCGCGGTCAACGCCGGCGAGACGGCAATCCGCCTGCGGGTCGGGCTCGACGCCGATCCGGGTGGCCTGGGACGGCTCGCGCCGCTCGCGCTGCCCGGCTTCGACGGGGCGACGGCCGGCGAGATCGTCCATGGCGAAGCGTGGCTGGAGCTGCCGGCACGAACCGGGAACATCTACCGGGTGGCGTGACGTTTTCGGTCATACTCCGCGTCCAGTGGCAGACCTACCAATCGACCTCGCCGCCGGGCCCACCGAGCGGCTGGCCGGGATCATCGACCTCGAGGCCAAGATCCCCCGCGCGCTCGACGCCCTCGGCGCGCTGGCCGGCCGCGACGTGCTGCTCATCGGTGGCGGGGACGGCCTCCGCTCGCGCCAGCTCACCGAGCTCGGGGCACGCGTCGTGTACGCCGAAGCCGACGATCGGTCCGCGATCGGCGCGGCGGACGGGTCCGTCGACGTGATGCTCAGCCTGTGGAGCCCGTGGCGCGGCGCCACCCCGGAGGAGGCCGCCGAGGCTGCCCGCGTGCTCCGCCCCGGCGGCCGGCTGCTGGTGCTCCTCGACTACGGCCGCGACGACGTGTCGCGCCTGCGCGGCGACCTGCCCGAATACGGCCTGCTCAGCCGGCGCGACGGCCCGTTCCTGCGCGGCGGGTTCAAGGTCCGCGTCGTCCACTGCTTCTGGACGTTTCCGTCGCTCGATGATGCGGCGGCCTTCCTGGGCGAGACCTTCGGTTCGGTCGGGACCGAGGTCGCGACGGGCATGCGCCGGCCGCGACTGTCGTACAACGTGGCCGTCTACCACCGCACCTTCGGAGGCCTGTCGTGACCGCCTCGAGCCGCCGGCTGACGCCCGGGATCGTGTTCCTCGCGGTCGCGCTGATCGGCTCGGTCGTGTTCGCGATCTATGCCGTGACCGTGCGCGATCCGTCGCAGATCCCGCTGCTGGCGGCGGGCTCGGCGGCCGTCGGGATCGCGTTCATCGCCCTCGCCGTCTACGCGCTGCGGGCGACCTGGCGTGCCGGCGTGGAAGGCCGGACCGGGCGCGCCTTCGGGGTGGCGATCGGGGGCGGGATCGCGGCGATCATCGGCGCGGTGTGCATCGCCGGAGCGGTCATCGGCTTCCTCTTGTCGCGCCCCGCCTGATCGTTCCCGGCCGGACCCTTCGGGGCGTCATCGGCAGTCCCCGGCGGAGCCTCTGGTAGACTCCGGCCGTCCCGTGCCCCCATCGTCTAGAGGCCTAGGACGCCACCCTTTCAAGGTGGAGATCAGGGGTTCGAATCCCCTTGGGGGTACCAGCGCCCGCTGCCCCCTCCGTGCGCCGCAGCCCCCCTGCTACCATCAGCTCGTGGAGATCATGGGCGTCCAGATCCGCACGATCGTCAAGGACAACGTGGCCATCCGCTGTGACGGATGCCTCGAGGTCATCAACGGCACGCCGTGGCGGGTCAACATCCTCGACACCGTCGCCGCCGAGTCGCCGGTCGCCTGGACCGAGCGTCCGGCGATCAACCCCGGCCCATTCCAGTTCCACCGCGACCCGGCCTGCGTCCGTCGCTGGATGGCCGGCCGAGACCTGCTGTTCTGCCGTCGCGGCGAGGTTCGCGAGATCATGCGCCCGATCGTGATCCCGACGGATCCGCCGCGCCTGGGCCTGTGCGACGGGATCCATCGCGACGACCACGAGTTCGTCCCGGCCTGACGCCGCCCATCCGCCGGTCCGCCCGGTTGACATCGGTCGTTGGCGGGGCCTATCCTCCGCGCGGCTGAGCGATACGACGATACCCAGATTCACCTAGATTCTCGCCTGCTTACAACCCAATGTCGACGGGTCGGTTCGAGCGTTCCCCCCACGCTCGCCCGGCCCGTCGGCACCCCAACCCGAGGCTCCGCGTGTCCGTCTCCGCGACCCCCACGTCCCGCTGGCTGTCCCTCGGACCGGCCAGCCGGCTGATCGGCGTCGATCCCGACACGCTCCGGCGGTGGGCCGACGAGGGCCGGGTCGAGGTGTCCGTCACGCCCGGCGGGCATCGTCGCTTCGATCGGCGCGCGATCGAGGGGCTGGTCGCCAGCCGCCGACCCGGCAGCCGGCCGCTCGCCAGCCTCGGTGCGAGCCCGGAACGGCTGGCGCGGGCCTATCGGCGGAGCTACGCCATCGATGGTGCCGGCGGGCAGCTGCCATCCGACGACGCCGGCGAGCTCGATCGTGAGCGGTACCGCAGCGACGGGCGGCGGCTGGTCGAGGCGCTCGTCGCCCATCTCGACGCCGGCGACCGCGACGAAGCCGCCCGCGAGCGGTCAGAAGCGGATGCCGACGGCCCTCGTCGACGACCTCGCACGCCGGCTCGCCGCCTCGGGCACCAGCCTGACCGAAGCGGTCGGACTGTTCGTGGCGGCCAGGCGGCCGTTCCTCACCGAGCTCGCCGGGCTCGGCCGCCGGCGGACCCTCGACGCCGCCCGCCTCGCCGCGCTGTACGAGAAGGCCACCGGCCTGCTCGACCGGCTCCTCCTGCGCCTGATCGCGACCTACCAGGAAGCGAGTCGCTGAGGTGAACCTGGCGGTCGTGCTCTCCCGCCCTGACGTCGATCCTGGCCCTCGCCTTTGCGCTGGCCCTGTTCGACCAGTGGCGCGTGCGCCGCGGCGGGTTCCAGCTCATCTGGACGCTGGGCATGCTGTTCTACGGGATCGGCGCCGGCTGCGAGGCGCTGGCCGCGGCGGGCGGCTGGAACGAGCCGCTGTACCGGACGTGGTACCTGACCGGCGCGGTATGGACCGCCGGCTGGCTCGGACTGGGCACCGCGTACCTGCTCGGCCGGACGCGCTTCGGCTACTGCTTCGCGGCCTGCCTCTTCCTCGCCGGCCTGTTCACGTTCCTGGTACCGCAGCGCGGCCCGACTACGCCGGCGCCGGCTCGCTCCCGCTGCTGTACTTCATCGCCGCCGGCCTGCTCGCCCTCGCGGTCGCGGTCGAGACGTACTTCGCCAACGACCGCTGGCCGATCCTGGCGGCCGTCGGCCGTCGTCGGTGCGACCGTGCTGAGCCTCGTCCTGATGGCGACGACGACGCTGCCCGCGCCGGGCTACGCGGTGGACCCGGCGACGGGCGCGCCGGTCGCGACCCTGTTCCCGGCCGCAGCTCCGCCTGCTGACCCCGTTCCTCAACATCACCGGCGCCTTCGCGCTGATCCTCGGCGCGATCTTCTCGACCTACGTGTTCATGCCCAAGCGGCGCGTCCTCGCCTACTCGCTCGACCCGAACCAGCCCGGCGACGAGTTCCTGTTCAACCTGCTGATCGCCCCGTTCGCGATCGTGGTCAACCTCGTCGCCTCGCTGCCCGGCGCCGCCCGGGCGCTCGTCCAGGGCCGGCTCCACAGCCGCGTCCCGGCGACCATCCTGATCGCCGTCGGTGCGTTCGTTGCGACGCTCGGCGACACGCTCAGCCGGTTCGGGATGACCGAATGGTTCCAGCTCGGCAAGTTCCTCGGCGTCCTGTTCCTGTTCGCCGGCTTCCTCGTCTCGATCGAGGTCTTCAGCGAGATCCGCGTGCCGTTCACCTCGATCCGCCTCGGTCGCACCCGGCACGAGCCGGCGGGAGCGGAGGCGCTCGCCGCCGCGGCCGAGTCGAAGGAGGGCCACGACGAGGACGCCGGTCCCGCAGGGGGCCGGGACCCGAGGCCGTCGTCTAGTCCCGGCGCGCCCCACCTGGCGCCGGCCAGCGACGGCCCTACCATGGAACCGATGTCTGCCGACCGCCGACCCGTTGCGGGCTTTGCCATCGTCATCGTCGCCGCGTCCCTGTTCGGGACGCTCGGCCCGTTGTCGCGGTTCGCCTACGACGCGGGCATGGTTCCGCTCTCGTTCGTGGCCTGGCGCGGCGCGATCGGCCTGCTCGCCGCCGCCGCATTCATCGCCTGGCGGATCTCGCGCGGCACCGAGCGGCGGACCCGCTTCGCGAGCCTGGATCGCGGTGCCCGCCTGAGCCTTGGTCGCCGCCGCGCTGCTCGGCTTCACGCTCAACCTCGCGATGTTCATCTCGTTCGACCTGGTCACGGTCGCGCTCGCGCTGCTCGGCTTCTACACCTATCCGGTGATCGTCGCGGTGGTCAACGTGGCGCTCGGTCGCGAGACGCTCGACCGGACCCAGGATTGCTGCGCTCGCGCTGGCCGTCGCCGGGATGGTCGCGGTCGTCGCCGGGCAGCTCGATCCGGCCGCCGGGATCCGGATCGACGCGATCGGGTTCGGGCTGGCCCTCGCCGCGGCGCTCAGCCAGGCGGCCTTCGTGGTCATCAGCCGGAACGGCTACCCGACCGTCCCGGCTCGCAGGCCATGGCCGTCGTGCTGGCCACGACCGTGGTCTGCAGCGTGGTCCTCGCGCTGGCGACCGGGGCCGGCGCCGCGCTGGCGTTCCCGGTGCGCGACCCGTCGATCCTGCCGCTCCTCGCCTTCACCGGGCTGTTCGCGGCCGCCATCCCGTCGATCCTGTTCCTGACGGGGATCCGCCGGATCGGCGGGACCCGGGCCGGGATCCTGATGCTGTTCGAGCCGGTCGTCGGCGTGGCGCTGGCGGCGGTCCTCCTCGACGAGCACCTGTCGCCGATCCAGGTCGCCGGTGGCCTGGCCGTGCTCGGCGCGGCGCTCATCCTGCAACGCGCGGCGACGCCCGGCGGCCGGACGGTCGCCGCTCCCGCGATCGAGGCGGACGACATGGCGGGCGACGGCGTGGACACGGCCGCGGTCGGGGCGGCCGCCGCCGCCGGCACCGTCGGACCCGCCCGGGCCGAGCCGCCCGACGCGCGACCCGTCCAGCCGCGGCTGTCCGGCGGCCGCTGAGATGGACGGCCGGATCCGGGTGCTCATCGTCGACGACCACGCGATGGTCCGCCGCGGGATGCGCGACTTCCTCGACCTGCACGCCGATCTCGAGGTGGTCGGCGAGGCCGCCGACGGCGAGGCTGCCCTGGTCGAGACGGAACGGCTGCGGCCGGACGTGGTCGTCATGGACCTCGTCATGCCCGGGCTCGACGGCATCGCGACGACGGCCGAGCTCAAGGCCCGCCACCCCGCGACCGAGGTCGTCGCGATCACCAGCTTCATCGAGGAATCGCGGATCACCGCCGCGCTCGAGGCCGGCGCGAGCGGGTTCCTGCTCAAGGATGCCGAGGCGGACGACCTCGCCGCGGCGATCCGGTCGGCGCATGGCGGCGAGGTCTACCTCGATCCGGCGGTCGCCGGGATCGTCGCCCGGCGAATGCGGGCCGGCAACGACGGCACCGGCCAGGGAGCCGGCGACGACCGGCTGGCGCGGCTGACCGCACGCGAGCGGGACGTCCTCGACGGCCTCGCCCGCGGCCTGTCGAACCGGGCCATCGCCGAGGAGCTCGGCATGGCCGAGCGGACGGCGCGGACCCACGTCTCGAACATCCTGGCCAAGCTCGGGCTGACCAGCCGCACCCAGGCCGCCCTGTTCGCGGTGGAGCACGGGGCGGACCGGGCGCCGTGAGCCCGCCATGAGCTGCCGGCCGCCGGACCGCCGCCGACCCGGACGTCCGCCCGGAAGCGTCCGGCGTCGTCGTGGCCGGACCGCCGGACGCGCCGGCGATCGTGTTCGTCCATGGCACGCGCCTGACGAAGGCGATGTGGCGGCTCCAGCAGGCGGCGCTGCGCGACGAGTTCCGGACGATCGCGCTCGACCTGCCGGGCCACGGCGCCCGTGCAGACGAGCCGTTCACCCTCGATTCCGGCGCCGACGCCGTGTCCGCCGCGATCCGCGACCACGCTGCGGGGCGGGCGATCGTCGTCGGCCTGTCGCTCGGCGGCTACGTCGCGATGGCCCTCGCAGCGCGCGAGCCGGAGCGCGTCCGCGGGCTCGTGCTGTCGGGCGCGACGGCGGAGCCGGTCGGCATCCGGATGCTCCCCTACCTCGCGCTGGCCGCGGCGATGGACCGCGGCGAGGGCGAGCGGCTGCGCCGGCTCAACAGCTGGTTCTTCCGCTCGCGCTACCCGGCCGCCGTCGCCGACCCGATCGTCGAGGGCGGGTTCTGGTGGCACGCCGGCGCGACCTCGCTGCGGGCGCTCGCCGGCGAGCGCTTCGTCCCACGGCTGGCCGCCTATCCGGGCCCGACGCTCATCCTCAACGGCGAGCTGGACCTCCCCTTCCGGCTGTCGGCCGCGACGTTCGCGACGGCGGCCCGCGATGCGCGGCGGGTCCGCCTGCGGGGTGCCACCCACCTCGCCAACCTCGACCGTCCGGCCGCGTTCAGCGAGGCCGTGCGCCGCTTCGCCCGATCGATCGAGGGCCGCTGAGCGGGCTCGCCGGGGACCGCGGGTATACTGGCTCCACCCCGCCCAGACCCGCCACCTCGAGGTTCGATGCGCGTTCGAAAGGCCGTGTTCCCCGCCGCGGGCTGGGGCACCCGCTTCCTGCCGGCGACGAAGGCCCAGCCGAAGGAGATGCTGCCGCTGGTCGACAAGCCGATCGTGCAGTACGGCGTCGAAGAGGCGGTCGCGGCCGGGATCGAGCAGATCATCATCGTCACCTCGACCCACAAGGGCGCGATCGAGGATCACTTCGACCTCAACTACGAGCTCGAGCATCTGCTCGAGGAGAAGGGCGAGATCGAGAAGCTCCGCCAGGTTCGCGCGATCACGGACCTCGCCCAGCTCGCCTACGTGCGCCAGAAGGAGCAGCTGGGCCTCGGCCACGCGGTGCTCATGGCCAAGGACCTCATCGGGCACGAGCCCTTCGCGGTGATCCTGCCCGACGACGTCGTCGTCGGCGATCGGCCGTGCATCGGCCAGCTGATCCATGCCTACCACCAGACCCACGCCTCGGTCGTGGCGGTCATGGAGGTCCCGCCCGAGGAGACCGGCCGCTACGGGATCATCGCCTCGGTGCCGTCGGAGGACCCGCTCGACCACGGCCGGCTGCACCGGGTCACCGCCCTGGTCGAGAAGCCGGCGCCGGGCGAGGCGCCGTCGAACCTGGCGGTCATCGGCCGCTATGTGCTCGACGCCCAAGATCTTCGACAAGCTGGAGCAGACCCAGGGCGGCGCCGGCGGCGAGATCCAGCTGACCGACGCGATCGCGATGCTCATGGAAGAGCAGCAGGTCTTCGCCTACGAGTTCGAGGGCACGCGCTATGACGCGGGCACGACGATGGGCTGGCTCCAGGCGTCGGTCGAGATCGCGCTGACCCGTCCCGACCTCGGCGCCGAGTTCCGAACCTACCTCCAGGGTCTCCAGCTCTGACCCGATGCACGTGGGGTACCATGCCGCGAGGTCATCGACGGACCGGCCGCGGGACCGCCATGAGGGGACGATTTGGCTGAGATCGGACAGGTCCTTGGCAACCGCTACCGGCTGATCGAGCTGCTCGGATCGGGCGGGATGGCCACGATCTACCGCGCGAACGACACCGGACTCGGTCGCGACGTCGCCCTCAAGCTCCTGCGCACCGAGTACCTGCGCGACCCGGAGTTCTCGTCGCGCTTCCGCCAGGAGGCCCAGGCGGCAGCGTCGCTCAGCCACCCGAACGTCGTCACGGTGTACGACTACGGCGAGGACCCGAGCGGCCCGTACATCGTCATGGAGCTGATCGACGGCGAGGACCTGGCGACCATCCTGCGCCGGAGCGGCGCGCTGCCGCCCCGCCAGGTCGCGCGCATCGGCTCGGCCGTCGCCCGGGCGCTCGCCGCGGCCCACGCGCGGGGCCTCGTCCACCGCGACGTCAAGCCCGGCAACGTGCTCATCGGCCGCGACGGCCAGGTCAAGGTCGTCGACTTCGGGATCGCCCGGGCGATCGCCGAGGCGCAGGTCACGCTGCCCGGCACGACGCTCGGCTCGGTCCACTACTTCAGCCCGGAGCAGGCGCGCGGCGAGCCGGCGACCTCGGCGTCCGACATCTACAGCCTGGGCATCGTCCTGTACGAGATGCTGACCGGATCGCGCCCGTGGGAGGGTGACAGCGCCGCCAGCGTCGCACTCGCCCGCCTGTCGGGGCCGGTCCCGGACCCGATGGCGGTCCGTCCGTCCGTCCCGCCCGACCTGGCCTCCATCACCCGGCGCGCGCTGGCGCTCGACCCGCGCGACCGGTGGGCCTCGGCCGGGGTCATGGCCGACGCCCTCGACCAGACCTTGGCGGCGACCGGCGCGGCGGCGACCGGCGCGGCGGCGACCGCTGGCGGTGCGGCCGCGGCGACAGCTGGCGGTGCGGCCGACGAGAAGGATCGCGACGTCGCAGCCGCAGCCGCTGCCGGCCTCGCCGCGGCGACCGTCGTGTCGGCGACCGCGCGCCCCAACGCCAGCGGAATCCCATACGCCCCCGACGCCTACGCTGCCGCCGACGAAGCGGCGGGCACCACGCCGCCGGTCGTGCCGCCCCCGGCCACTCCGCCCGTCGACGAGGACGACGGGACGAGCCCGATGGTCTGGATCGCCGGCGCGATCGCCATCGCCCTGCTCGTGGCCATCGCCTTCATCGTCTTCCGCCTGACGTCGGGCGGCACGGCCGTCGAGCAGGTGACTGTCCCCAACTTCGTCGGACAGACCTCCGATGCGGCGTCCCTGACCGCGACCCGTCTCGGCCTGACCCTGACCCCGACCGGTGTCGTGTCGTCGGCCGCGCCCGAGGGCACGATCCTGACCCAGGATCCGGCAGCGGGGACGCTCGTCGACGAGGGCAGCGAGATCGAGGTCACGGTCGCCACCGGGCCGGGTACGACCGCGGTCCCGGAGCTCAAGGGCAAGACCCAATCCGAGGCGCTCCAGGCGATCTCCGACGCCGGCCTGCGCGTCGGCCTGCCGACCGAGGCGTTCGACCCGCTCGTGCCGGTCGGGCAGGTCGCCAGCCAGAGCCCGCTCGCCGGGTCCGTGGTGCTCCGCGGTACGCCCGTGGATTACGTCATCTCGAAGGGGCCCGAGCCGACACCCTCGCCCACCCCCACCCCGACGCCGACGCCGACCCCGACCCCGACCGCCGCTCCGACCCCGCCCCCGACGGCTCCTCCGACCGCGCCCCCGACGGCTCCTCCGACCGCGCCCCCGACGGCCCCACCGTCCGAGTCCCCGGCCTCGTCCTAGACGTCAGTCGCGGGCTCAGCCGCGCCGGTCGCCGTTCGGCCGGCTCCGCCGGATCTCGACGCCGGCGTAGTCGAGCGGCCCGCCCAGGCGCACCTCGGGCTTGCGCAGCCGGACCACGACCTCGGCCACGTCGAAGTCGGCGAGGAGCTCGTGGCTGATCGCCTCGGCCAGCGCCTCGAGCAGCCGGAACGACGTCGACTCGACGATCTGGCGCACGGCCTCGTAGACCTTCCCGTAGTCGACCGTCTGCTCGAGGTCGTCGTCGACCCCGGCCGGCTGAAGGCTGCGGAACAGCTCGACGTCGACCTCGAACGGCTGCGGGTTGAGCAGCTCGTGGTCGTACACGCCATGGCGACCCTGGAACTGCATGTTGGCGAGGACGATCCGGTCGCTCACCTCGCGCCTCCTTCGATCGGCTCCGGCTGCCACCGTCCGCGGACGACGGCGTCGCTCATCCGGGCGACCCGGACGTTTGCCTGCACGTCGTGGACCCGGATCATGTCCGCACCGCCGGCGATCCCCAGCGCCGTCGTCGCGAGCGTCGCTTCGACGCGCTGGTCGGGCGGCAGGTCGAGGACCCGCCCGAGCGTCGATTTTCGGCTCGTGCCGAGCAGGATCGGTCGGCCGAGCAGGCGCAGCACCGCCAGCTCGCGGAGGACCTCGAGGTTGTGCTCGGGCGTCTTGCCGAAGCCGAAGCCGGGATCGACGATCAGGTCGTCCCAGCGAACGCCGAGCCGCAGCGCGCGGTCGATCGCGCGCTGGAGGTCGGCCACGAGCTCGGCCAGGAACGACGTGTAGCGCGGCTCGGCCCGGTTGTGCATGACCACCAGCGGGACGCCGTGCTCGGCGGCGAGGCGGGCGATCCCCTCGTCCTCGCCGACGGCCCACACGTCGTTGACCAGGTCCGCCCCGGCGGCCAGCGCGGCCTCGGCCACCGCCGGCTTCGTGGTGTCGATGCTGATCGGCGTCGCCGGCAGGGCGGCCCGCAGGGCGGCGATGACCGGGACGACCCGGCGACGCTCCTCATCCGCCTCGACGGCCACGTGGCCAGGTCGCGTGGACTCGCCGCCGACGTCGAGCAGGTCGGCACCCTCGTCGACCATCCGCCGACCGGCCGCCACGGCCGCCTCGATTGGATCGGCCGGGCCGGTGCCCGCGCCATCCGCCGCCAGGAGGCCGTCGCCGGAGAAGGAATCGGGGGTCACGTTGAGGATGCCCATCACGAATGTCCGCTCGCCCCAGCGGAACGTGGTCGGGCCGATCCGGGTCGGATCGGGGTGGCTGGTGGTTGACGGGTCGGTCATGCGTCCTCGACGGGGTCGGGGTCACGCAGATCCGGATCGTCGACGAGCCGGCCACGCGCCACGCCGACAAGATAAAGCGAACCGGCGACGACGACCGGACCCGATCCGGCCAGCGCCAGGTCGAGCGCGGCCACGGGGTCCGGCTCCACGACGACACGCCCGGACGGGCGCGCCGGCCGCCAGCGCGCCGCGAGGTCCGCCGCCGGCATCGCGCGCGCCAGGTCGACGGTGGTGCACACGACGGTCGCGCCGGCCAGCGTCTCGGAGCGCACGAGCGCGGCGACCACCCCGTCGACGTCCTTGTCGGCCATCGATGCGGTGACGAGGGTCGGCGGCCCGCCGTCGAGGTACGGCCGAAGATCGTCGAGCGCGAGGGCCAGGGCCGCGGCGCCGGCCGGGTTGTGCGCCCCGTCGAGCAGCACGTCGCGGCCCGAGACCCGGATCAGCTCCAGCCGGCCGGCCCAGACGGCGTCCGCGTAGCCTCGCCGCCGCGCGGCCGGCGGCACGGTCGCCATCCCGGCCGCCTCCAGCGCGTCGAGCAGCGCGTCGGCGGTCGCCGCGTTGGCCGCCTGGTGCCGCCCGCGCAGGCCGATCCGGGTCGGCCCGAGCCGCGGCAGCTCGATGTCGAGACCGTCGCGGTCCCAGCCGAGGATCGGCGGCGGCTCGACCTCGGTGAGCGGCACGGCCATTCGCCGCGCGCGCCGGCGGATGACCGCAAGCCCGTCGCCGCGCGCGCCGGTCACGGCGATGTCGCCGCGTTCGATGATCGCCGCCTTCTCGCGCGCGATCAGCGGGGATGGTCGGGCCGAGCCGGTCCGTGTGATCGAGGTCCACGTTGGTGATCACCGCCACGCCTCCGTCCCAGGCATGGGTCGCATCGAGCCGCCCGCCCAGGCCGACCTCCACCAGCGCCAGGTCGGGCCGGGCCTCGGCGAACCGCGCGAAGACGACCGCGGTCAGCAGCTCGAACTCGGTCGGCTCGCCGTGCCGCCGCGCGACCCGGTCGGCGACGTCGAGGACGACCCCGACCAGCCGGGCGAAGTCGTCGGCGGCGATCGGCCGGCCGTCGATGCAGATCCGCTCGCGATAGGTGACCAGGTGCGGCTTGGGCGTGGTGCCGGTCCGATAGCCGGCGGCTCGAAGCGCGGCGTCGGCCAGGGCCAGCACGCTGCCCTTGCCGTTGGTGCCGCCGACGAGCGCGCCGCGCACGGTCCGTTCCGGATTGCCCAATTCGTGCAGCAGCGCCCGCGTTCGCCCGAGCCCAAGCCGGACGCCGAACCGGCCGCGATCGGCCAGCGCCTGGAGCGCCTGTCCGTAGGTCAGGCTCATCGCGCGGCGGGTCACTCGCGGGTCAGCTCGTCCTCGTAGAAGACGCACTGGTTGAAGCGCGGCGTGAGGCACACGTCGTTGACGTAGCCCTGCTCCATGTGGACCCCGCCGCGGAGCTGGCAGCGCGACGTGTTCGTGTCCTGGCGGATGAGTGCCTTGAGCAGGTGCGGCGCCTGGATCGGGATCGCCCCGCGACTGCCGGTCATGTAGAAATGCGGACAGACGTTGCGACGCAGGTTCGGGAGGCCGAAGCCGGGACGCGACATCGCGGGCATCGCCGGCAGGCCGTTCGCGGTGCCGGGGGTGGACGAGGGCGCGGACGACACGCGCGCGATCGGCCCCACGCCGAACTCGGGTCTGCCATGCGGACCGGACGCCCGTCGCCCGGCACGCGGATCGCGAGCCTGCACGCCTCTCCCTCGGTTTTCGGGGCGCACGCGACGATCGTCGTCACGCGCCCGACCGCGCCAGAGTACATCGCACCGCACAGGGTGAGTGCGCCACGCTGCGGATGGGCCGCCGCACGTGCCGGACCTGCGGGCCGCGCCGTGCGACAATCCGCCCGATGGCGACCCGGCGCGACCAGCGACACGCACACGTGCGACCCCGTCCCCCGTCCAGTGGCCGGCCCGCCCCGGTCAAGGTCAAGCCCCGGGCACCCGGACCGACCCGCCTGTCCACCCACCGACCGATCCAGCGCAGCGGCGGCATGCCGCTCGTCTTCCGCCTCGGGCTGCTGGCCGGCGTCCTCGCCCTCGGCGTCGGCGTGCTGTATGTCGGCGCCGGCGGGATGGGCATCGTGGTCGGCGGCGTCGGCTCGACCGTGGGCGGGTTCATCAACGGCGTGACCTCGACGCCGAGCCCGCGCCCGTCGACCCTCGCGCTGACCGACCCGCCCGTCCTCGAACAGCCCAGCGAGCCGTACACCAGCGAGCCGACGGCCGACCTGGCCGTGACGGTCTCGCCCGAGCTCGCCGGCGACTCGAACCACCGGATCCGGATCTACCTCGCCCTGGCCGACCAGAACCCGACGGCCATCCAGGAGGCGCCGATCGGCGCGCTGCGCGACGATCATCCCTGTTGAGCTCAGCGAAGGGGTCAACGACTTCACGGCCACGATCGTCGGTCCGGGCGGCGAAACCGATGCGTCGCTCGCCGTTCGCTACGTGTACGACCACACGCCGCCGAAGATCAGCATCAGCTCGCCCAAGAACAACGCCACCGTGAATCGGGAGGCCGTCGAGATCAAGGGCAAGACCCAGGCCCGGACGACGCTCATCGCGCGCAACGTCGACAACGGGTCGTCGGTCTCCGGGACCGCTGCGGCGGACGGCACGTTCACGCTCAGCCTCGCGCTCACCGGCGGGATCAACAAGATCGAGATCAGCGGCACGGATCCGGCCGGCAACGCGACGGCGGCATCGCTCTCGATCAAGCGGGGCAACGGCAAGCTGGATGTCAAGCTGACCGCGTCCGACTACCAGATCCGCCGTTCGCAGCTGCCCGAGCCGGTGACCCTCAACGCCCGCGTCACGGACCCCGACGGGAAGGCGCTCGCCGGCGTCGACGTCACGTTCACCCTGAGCATGCCGGGCATCCCGACCGTGACCGTCGACGGACGCACCAACTCGGACGGTCGCGCGACGTTCCGGACGACGGTCCCGAAGGGCGCGGACCTCGGTCAGGGGAGCGCCACGGTGCTGGTGTCGAGCAGCGAGTTCGGCTCGACCGAGGACTTCACGGTCATCTCGATCGTCAAGTAGCGCGCCGGGCCAGGCACGCCGCCGATCGCTCCCGCCCGGGTGCGCGACGGTGATGACAGGCGGACCGATCGCAGCTACCATCGGCGCATGCCGATGTGGCGCTGTCCGCACTGCGGGACACCCCAGGCCGAGACGGCCCGTTGCTGGGTCTGCCACCGATCCAGCACCGCCTGCGCGACCTGTCGGCACTTCCGATCCTCGATCGCGGCCCAGCTCGGCTACTGCGGGCTCGATCGGCAGCGCCGGCCGCTGCGCGGCGACGAGATCCGGGCCTGCTGGGAGGCCGCGACACCGGTCGCCGAGCCGTCCATGGGCCCCGTGCGACAGCCCTACCCCGTGGCGCCCGACCTCGATGACGATCGAACCCCTGTTCGAAGGCTCGAGTTCGTCGAGGTGCGTTCCGCGCCGCGCCCGGCTGCCCGGCCGGGACGGACGAGGCGAACCGGAGGCCGACGGACCGAGCTCGTCGCGGCCGCGGCCGGGACGAGCGGCGATCAGGTCAATCCGATCGACGCCCCGCCCGACGGCGACCGCGACGCGGCCGGCACGCCCGAGCCGCGCTGGAGCCTGTGGGGTGAGGCCGACGCCTGACCGGCGGTGATGCCGGCGCCTGACCGGCGCCGGCCCGCTTGAGCCCGAGACCTACAACCCGGCGGGTCGCGTCCCGAGCGTGACCTCGAGCATCACGTGCTGGCCGTCGCGCAGGACGTCGACGCTCACGGTGTCGCCCGGCGAGAACTGGGCGAGGGTCGCGTCGAGGGGATGCTCCTCGTCGATGACCTTGCCCTCCACGCTGGTGATGATGTCGCCATCCTTGATCCCGCCCTGATCGGCCGGCTTGCCGGCATCGACGCCCGTCACCGGGTTGCCGCTGGCATCGAAGCCACCGACGAGGGCGCCGACCCGGACCGGGAGCTTCTGCTCGTCGGCCAGCTGGCGGGTGATGGTCACGAAGTGGATGCCCATGTACGGGCGGCTGAGCGCCTCGCCGGCCACGGCCTGGGCCATGATCGGCCGGGCGATGTCGATCGGGATGGCGAAGCCGATCCCGTTGCTGTTGGTCGCGATCGCGGTGTTGATGCCGATCACGTTGCCGCCGGCGTCGAGCAGCGGCCCACCCGAGTTGCCCGGGTTGATCGCGGCGTCGGTCTGGATCAGGTTGGTCAGCGAGTCGTTGCCGTCGGTCACGATCGACCGGCCCTTGGCCGACACGATGCCGCTCGTGACCGAGTTCGAATAGGTGCCCAGCGGGCTGCCGATGGCGACCACCAGCTGGCCGACCTTGAGCGCATCGGACTCGCCGATGGCCGCGCTCGGCAGGCCGGTCGCGTCGACCTTGACGATCGCCAGGTCGGTCAGCGTGTCGATGCCGTAGACCGTGCCGGACAGGACGCGGCCGTCCTTGAGCTCGACGTCGAACTTCTCGCCGCCCTCGACGACGTGATGGTTGGTCAGGATCCAGCCGTTGCTGTCGAAGATGACGCCGGAGCCGACGCCGGTCTCGGGGATGACCCCGAGGTTGCCCGCGTTCGACGTGCCCGTGACGGTGATCCGGACGACCGCAGGGCTGACCTTGGACGCGACCGCGATCGTGGCGGACGATTCGTCGATGGCGACCGGCTGGACCGTGCCGACATTGGTTGCCTGCGGGAGACCGGCGCTCGACGCGCTGGGCCGGTCGAGCGCGCCCGCCGCGCCGAGCGCGAGGACGGTGCCGGCCGAGGCCAGGACGGCGGACAGGAGCGACACGGCCAGGACCGAACCGGTCCGCGCGCGCGGGCGGGACGGCGTGGCGGCCGCGGTCGCGGCCGGTGTCGGGGCTGGCTCGTACCAGCGCTCGGGCGTGACCGGCGGCGTTCCGTCATAGGACCGGGCCCAGGCCGCACGCGGCTCGGGCGCAGGCGTGAAGCGGTCGGCGGGCTGACTTCCGGCCGGACTTGCGGCCTCGCCGCCGGACGACGCGGCGTCGGCTGGCGACGTCGATGACGGCGTCAACGGCGTGGCGGCGGGGTCGCTCGGGGTGATCGGATGGCGCTGCGTCAGGTCGCCGGCGTCGGACTGGTCGGGGCGGGGATCGTCATGCATGGTGCTGGCAGGGTCCTTGCGAGGGTCGGCCGGTGGCGGCCGAGGGAGGTCTGATCACGGTTCAGGGTGCGGGTTCAGGGTTGACCTGCGGCCGCTCGGACGGTGAAGTTTCCTGCATGTTTGCCGAGACCGCTCCCGGCACGCCCGGCGAGGGGTCGGCCACCGACCCGCGAGCCTCGGCAGCCGAGGCGACCGCGGCGCGCGTGGCCGCCGGCGTGCCCTCCACCAGGCGCGGATCGCTGGGCAGGGTGACCGTGAACGTCGAGCCGCTGCCGACGCGGCTGACGACCTCGACGCTGCCGCCGTGCATGTCGACGATCGAGCGCACGATGGCCAGCCCGAGGCCGCTCCCGCTGCCGCGCGCCTCGTTGGCCCGCGAGCCGCGATAGAACCGTTCGAAGATGTGCGGCAGCTCGGTTGCCTCGATGCCGACGCCGGTGTCGACGACCTCGATCGTCGCGCCATCCGGGGTGGCCGCGGCGGTCACCGCCACCGACCCGCCGGGGGGCGTGAACTTGACCGCATTGGCCACCAGGTTGCCCACGACCTGGCCGATCCGCTGCGGGTCGTGGCGAATCCGGATCGGGCGGTCGGGGAGCTGGACCGACAGGCGCACGCCGCGACGGGTCGCGGCGCCGCTCGTCTGCTCGACCGCGGTCTCGACCGCCGCCCGCAGGTCGTCCGGCCGGAGGTCGAGCAGGACGAGCCCCGAATCGAGCTTGGACAGCTCGAGCAGGTTCTGGGCCAGCCAGTCGAGCCGCTCGATCTGCTGGCCGCTCGAGTCGAGGAACTCGGAGAGGGCCTCGGGGTCGTCCGCCGCGCCCTCCTTGAGCAGCTCGTTGAACATGCGCAGGGCCGCCAGCGGGGTGCGCAGCTCGTGCGAGACGTCGGCCAGGAAGTCGCGGCTCCGATCGCGGTCGTGGCGGATGATCTCGACGCTCTCCTGGAGGCGGTCGGCCATCGTGTTGAACTGGACCGCGAGCTCGGCCAGCTCGGACGAGCCGGCCCGCACCTCGCCGGGCGGGACGCGGCGCGACAGGTCGCCCTCGGCCAGCCCGCGCGATGCCTCGGTCAGCCGCCGCAGCGGCGCGGTGAAGCGGCGGGCCATCCAGGCCGACACGAGCACGCTCAGCCCGAGGGCGAACAGCGCGACGGCTGCCAGCAGGCCGGTCACGCTCGCCCGGAAGGTGTACGGATCGGACAGCGTGACGCTGATCGCGTACTGGCTGAACGGCGTCGGGCTGTCGCCGTAGGCCGTGGTGTGGAACAAGCCGAGGTCGCGGCTCTGCCCGGCCTGCGGCGGCGCCTCGAGCTCCATCCGCATCGGTCCGCCGCTCGCCGCGATGAACCGGTTGGTCTCGCCGTCGGGCACCCGCCGCCCGAACTGGATCGTCGACGTCCGCCTGGCCGAGCTGATCCGCGATGAACCGCTGCGTCTCTCGGTTGGCCAGCGCCCGGATCACCTGCACGTCGACGGCGCCGTCCACGCCGACCACGGCGCGGCCGCTCGGCGGCGGACTCGGCGACGCTCAGGACGAACGAGGCCACCAGGTCAGAGCGGTGTTCGAGGTCGGTGTTGCGCTGCGTCGCGAAGTAGTCGTCGAGCCGGTTGATGACGAGCACCGTGGCCAGGCCGAGGGTCAGCGCGACGACGGCCACGAAGGCCAGCGTCAGGCGGCCCTGGAACGTCCGCGGGAAGAGCCGGCGCGGCAGGCGCGAGGAGCGAGCGGTGCCCTCGGTCAGGTCAGCGCTCGGCGAAGGCGTAGCCGACACCTCGCACCGTCAGGACGAACGCCGGCGCGGCCGGGTCGTCCTCGATCTTGTCGCGCAGGTGGGAGACGTGGACGTTGATCGTCTTCTCGTCCTGGTCCAGCGCCTCGTAGTCGCGCAGCAGCTCGAGCAGCTCCGAGCGGGTGTACACCCGGCCCGGCCTCGACGCGAGGTGGCGCAGGATCTCGAACTCGGTCGGGGTCAGGCTGACCCGCCGGGTGCCGCGCTGGACGCGGCGGCGCTCGAGGTCGATCAGCAGGTCGCCATGGCGGATCACCCGGCCGCCGACGGCGTCGGACAGGTCGCCGTAGGAGCGCCGCAGCAGGGCCTTGATCCGGCTCATGAGCTCGCGCAGCCCGAACGGCTTGGTCAGGTAGTCGTCCGCGCCGAGCTCGAGCCCGATGACCTTGTCGACCTCGTCGTCGCGCGCCGTCAGGACGAGGACCGGCATCTTTGCCCCGGCCGCGCGGAGCCGTCGGAGGACCTCGAAGCCGTCCATGCCCGGCAGCCGGACGTCGAGAACGACGAGGTCGGGGGCCTGGTGGGTCGCGATGTCGAGGCCTTCCTCGCCGGAGCGCGCGACCGCGACCTCGTAGCCCTCCTGCTGGAGGGCGTACTGGATGCCGCGAGCGACCGCGTGCTCGTCTTCGACGATGAGAATGGTGGCTGCCACGCGGCGATGCTACACCGGCGCGCCCGAAACCCCGCAACACGACGCCCGGGAGCGGCCGGCGTGCATGCCGCGGGTCGCACGCGCGAGGCGTGGTACCCTAGCGGGCGCTTCCCGGGCGCCTCGCCACACCGGCCCCCGCCGGCGAGCCGCAGCCCGAATCCACGACGACCATCCGATCCAGAGGTTCCCCATCATGCCAACCGCCCGCGCGACGCTCGCCGCCGAACACCGCGACGTCACCGGCAAGAAGGTCGCCGGCCTCCGCCACGCCGGCAAGCTGCCTGCTGTCGTCTACGGCCACGGCATCGACTCCGCCAGCGTGTCGGTCGACGCGCACGACTTCGAGCAGCTCCGCCGGCATTCCGGCCCGAACGCCCTGGTCGACCTGTCGATCGATGGCGGCTCGGCGCGTCCGGTGCTGGTCTCGGCGGTCCAGGTCCACCCGGTCAACCGCCGCACGCTCCACGTCGACCTGTTCCTGGTCCGGATGACCGAGGAGCTGACGGTCGACGTCCCGCTCGTCGCGATCGGCGAGTCGCCGGCGGTCACGCTGCAGGGCGGCACGCTCCTCCACCCGAGCGAGTCGGTCCGCATCCGCGCCCTGCCCGATCACCTTCCGCAGTCGATCGAGTACTCGGTCGAGTCGCTGCTCGACTTCGACACCACGATCCACGTTCGCGACCTGGTGATCCCGGACGACGTGACGCTGATGACCGACGGCGACGAGATCATCGCCAAGGTCCAGGCGCCGCGCGTCGAGGAGGCCCCGGTCGTGGCCGAGGTCGCCGAGGGCGAAGAAGGCGCCGAGGGCGAGGCCGAGGGTGCTGCACCCGGCGAGGCCGGCGAGAGCGCGTCGGAGGGCGGCGCGTCCGACGAGGGCTGAGCCTCGGGCCGCCGGTCAGCGCGATCGACGGCCGCGAGCGAAGACGATCGGGAAACGCATCGTCAGCTGCTCCGGCGTGAGCCGGGCCAGCCGGCGCCGGAGCTCGCCGGTCAGCCGCTCCCGAAGCTCCGGGTCGAGCTCGTCGAACAGCGTCTCCTCGTCGAACTCGCGCAGGAACGCGACGTAGCCGTCGACCGTGAAGCGGTGCTCGAGCACGCCGCCGCGCGCGGTGACCCCGGCAAATCCGGCGTGGCGCAGCTCCCCGGCGGCCAGCTCGACCGACGGGATGTCGCCCGGACCGGCCGTCGCCCTCGCGGGCTCCGATGCCGACGTCGTCGAGCACGTCGTCGAACGTCAGGTCGGGCACGAACACCCGGTCGTCCTCGAGCCAGGTGACGTAGGCCAGCAGTCCGTTCGGCCGCAGCACGCGGCGTGCCTCACGCAGCGCGCGCGCCCGGCGTGGGACCAGCTGGAACACGAATGACGAGAGCGCGACGTCGAACGTCCCGTCGTCGAACGGCAGCTCGTCGGCCGACGCCACGCGCGAGCTGAAACGGGCGCGATCCTGGGTCTCGAGGGTCCGGTCGGCCTCGGCATCGGCGACGGCGCGCATCCCGGCCGAAGCGTCCACCCCGACGATCGTGGCCGCCGGCCAGCGCCGCACCGCCCCGAGCGCGAGCTGGCCCGTCCCGGTGCCGATGTCGACCAGTCGAGCGCCTTGTCCGATCTCGGATCCGACGCCGTCGAGCAGCTCGTCGACCGCCGGCGCGAGGACCGGCGCCCACCAGCGCGCGTAGCCGGTGGCGATCCGGTCGTAGCGTTCGGCCTGATCGGTCATGCGCGCATCGTGCCACGCTGACCGGCGGTCGACCGCGCGCGGCGGCGGTATCGTTGTCGCGTGGCACTCCCCTTCGAACCGCCGCTCGAGCCGATGCTGGCCAAGGCATCGGACGGCCTGCCGACCGACGACGGCTGGCTGTTCGAGCCGAAGTGGGACGGGTTCCGGGCGATCGTGTTCCGTGACGGCGACACCATCTACACGCAGTCGCGGGACCTCAAGCCGCTCGACCGCTACTTCCCGGAGCTGGCCGACCCGCTCCGCGCCGCGCTGCCCGAGCGCTGCGTGCTCGATGGCGAGGTCGTCATCGCCCGCGACGGCGCGCTCGACTTCGAGGCACTGCTCCTGCGCATCCACCCCGCGGCGTCGCGGGTCAACCTGCTGGCCGCCGAATCGCCCGCCTCGTTCGTCGCCTGGGACCTGCTTGCGCTCGGCGACGAGGATCTCCGCGACGTGCCGCAGGCCGAGCGCCGTGCTCGCCTCGAGGCGATCCTGGGCGAGGCGACCGCGCCGGTCCACCTGACGCCCGCGACGCAGGACCGGGCGACGGCCGCGGATTGGTTCGACCGGTTCGAGGGCGCAGGCCTCGACGGGGTCGTCGCCAAGCGCCTCGATGCGCCATACCAGCCGGGCAAGCGGGCGATGCTCAAGATCAAGCACCAGCGCACCGCGGACTGCGTGGTTGCCGGGTTCCGCTGGCACAAGAACGGACCGGGGACGCACGTCGGGTCGCTCCTGCTCGGGCTGTTCGACGACGACGGCACGCTCCACCACGTCGGCGTCACCTCGTCGTTCACGTGGGACAAGCGTGCGGCGCTCGCCGACGAGCTCGAACCGCTGCGCGCGGACGCGCTCGTGGATCACCCGTGGTCGGGCTGGGCCGAGTGGGCCGCCGAGCAGGAGGCATCGGGCCAGCGCGTCCCGGGCGCGACGTCACGCTGGAACCGGGGCAAGGACCTGTCGTGGGAGCCGCTGCGCGCCGAGCGGGTGGCCGAGGTCGCCTACGACCACCTCCAGGGCGACCGCTTCCGGCACGGCACGACGTTCAAGCGCTGGCGCCCGGACAAGCCCCCGACCGAGTGTCGCTACGACCAGCTCGAGGAGACGGCCCCGTACCTCCTCGCCCGGATCTTCGGCGGCGACGGCGCCTGAGGCGTCTCTAGGGCCGGAACGAGGCCTGACGATCTCGATCAGGCCGTTGGCTTCTTCGGCTTCTTCGCTGCGGTCGGGCTTCTTGGCCGTCGTTGGCTTCGGGACGTCTTCGGCTTCGACGGCTTCGCTGCCGGTCTTTCGGCGCGCTTGGTGGCCGGAGCCGGTTCGGACGCGGCCTTCGGCTTCGGGGCGGGCCGCCGAGCGCGCGAACCCGAGGTCGCCTCCTTCCAGGCCTCGATGTCCATGCCCGCCCATGGATCGAAGTCGGATTCGAGCGGCTCCTGGCCGGGTCGCTGGTCCTCCGGCACGTGGATCAGGTTGACCCGGACGCGGTACCACACGGCCGACCGGCCGCGCATCCCGTCGACCAGCACGTCGGCCGGCTCGAGGTACCCGGCGATGTCCGCGTGGCGCGCCTTCCAGCGCTCGAAGCCGGCCATCGCCTCGTCCTTGAACTCGGCCCGGGCGATCTCGACGACCGGGATCGACGTCTTGCGCCGGCCGGTCGGGGTGGGCTTCGATCCCGCCCACTCCGTCGGCAGCCCGGCGTTCCGATCCCCGGCCGCGACCGCCGCCGCCCGTTCCGCCGCGACGTCCGGTGGCGGCCCGCCGCCCTCGCCGCGGCCCGGCTCGTACTCGCTCTTCGGCCGGCGGGCACGCGACGGCTGGACGCGCGGCGGCTCGCCGGCCTGCTTGGCGTAGTTCGGCGGCCACGGGGCATCACCCTCGCCCTCCGCCTCGTGCCGCGCGCTCAGCTCGAGCAGCGCCTCCAGCGATCCGACCGCATCGTCGATGCCGGCGCCCGGGTCGCCGATCGCGGCGTAGCGGGCCGGGACCGTGTCGATCGTGAACGCCTCCGCTTCGACGGTCGGGACCTCGTCCCAGGTCAGGGGCGTGGAGACCCGCGCGTCGGGCAGCGGCCGGACCGAATAGGCGCTCGCCACGGTCCGGTCCTTGGCGTTCTGGTTGTAGTCGAGGAACACGCCGTGGCGTTCCTCCTTCCACCATTTCGAGGTGGCCAGGTCGGGCACGCGTCGCTCCACGTCGCGGGCGAGGGCGAGCGCCGCGCGGCGGACCTCCGGGTACGTCCAGCGCGGCTCGATCCGGACGTTGATGTGGATCCCGCGCGAGCCCGAGGTCTTGGGCCAGCCGACGAGCCCGACCGCCTCGAGCGCCTCGCGGGCCGCCAGCGCGACCTGGCGGATCGCGTCCCAGCCGACACCGGGAACCGGGTCGAGGTCCACCCGCAGCTCGTCGGGATGGTCGAGGTCCTCCGCCCGGACCGGATGCGGGTTGAGGTCGATGCAGCCGAGGTTGGCGACCCAGGCGAGCCCGGCCGCGTCGTCGATGACGACCTCGTCGGCGGTCCGCCCGGACGGGAACGTGAGCGTCGCCGTCCGGATGAAGTCGGGCACGTTCTCCGGGGCTCGCTTCTGGAAGAACGGCTGCCCGGCGGCCCCGTCGACGAACCGCTTGAGGGCCATCGGCCGGCCACCGGCGCCGCGCAGCGCGCCATCGGCCACGGCAAGGTAGTAGTTGACCAGGTCGAGCTTCGTGTGGCCGGTCTCCGGGAAGTACACCTTCCGCGGGTTCGTGACCGTGACCTCGTGCCCGTTGATCCGGAGGAGCTCCTTCTCCGTTGCCATGCCTGACACGATACCCCTCGACAGCGGGCCGCTGCCGCCCGATGATCGACGTGACACGCGGCGGCACGCCGCGTGCCGGCCGGCCGAGGCACGCCGGCCAGTGGCTCGCCGTGACGGTCAATTCGCCGCACGCCCGTTCGTCGTCATCACGGGACGGCCGCCGCACGGCGGCCAGGGACACGGAGGCCAACCGATGCAGTACGCACTGTTGATCTACACGCCGGAGCGCGAGGGCGAGGTGGCGCCCGAGGAGCTGGCCGCCGAGATGGACGGGTACAACGCGTTCACCGAGCACGTCCGCTCGAATGGCGCGATGAAGGGCGGCGAGGCGCTCGACTCGGTTGCCACGGCGACCACGGTCCGCGTCGTCGACGGCAAGACGATCACCACCGATGGCCCGTTCGCCGAGACGAAGGAGACGCTCGGCGGCTTCTACCTGATCGAGGCGGCCGACCTCGACGAGGCGATCGCCTACGCCGCGATGCTCCCCGGCGCGAAGCGCGGCTGCATCGAGGTCCGCCCGGTCTGGGACTACCAGATTGCCGGGCTCGAGCCGGCTGCCTCGGCGGCGGCAGGGAACTGACGCCCTCGGCGGTCGTGCGCGCTTGACCGAGCCGGACGCCGCCCACGACATCGTCGACCGCCTGTTCCGCGAGGAGCAGGGCCGGGCCGTCGCAACCCTGATCCGGGTCACCGGCGACTTCGACCTGGCCGAGGAGGCCGTCCAGGATGCCTTCATCAGCGCGCTCGAGACGTGGCCCGAGCGGGGCATCCCGGCCAATCCCGGGGCGTGGATCACGACGACCGCACGCAACCGGGCGATCGATCGCCTGCGGCGGCGCAAGCGCCTGGTCGCGAAGACCGAGGCGCTGGCGCGCGAGACCGAGCTCGAGACCGACCTGCGCGCCATCGACCCCGATCCGGCAGAGGATGCGATGCACATCGCGGACGACCGACTGCGCCTGATCTTCACCTGCTGCCACCCGGCGCTCGCGCTCGACGCCCGGGTGGCGCTCACGCTGCGAACGCTGGGTGGGCTGACGACGCCCGAGATCGCCCGCGCGTTCCTGATCCCCGAGCCGACGCTGGCCCAGCGGCTCGTCCGGGCCAAGCGCAAGATCCGCGACGCCGGCATCCCCTATCGCGTGCCGCCGGCCGAGCTCCTGCCCGAACGGCTCGACGGCGTGCTGCGCGTCCTGTACCTCGTGTTCAACGAGGGCTACGCGGCATCGTCGGGCGATTCGCTCATCCGCCGCGAGCTGTGCGCCGAGGCGATCCGGCTGACCCGGGTGGTCGCCGGCCTGCTGCCCGACGAGCCCGAGGCGCGCGGGCTGCTGGCGCTGATGCTCCTCCACGACGCACGGCGCGAGGCGCGGGTCGGGCCGGCGGGCGAGATCATCCTGCTCGACGACCAGGACCGCAGCCGCTGGGACGCCGAGCGGATCGCCGAGGGTCGGGCGCTCGTGGCGGCGACGCTCGGCGAGCATCGGCCGGGTCCGTACCAGCTCCAGGCCGCGATCGCTGCGCTTCACGACGAGGCGGCGACCCCCGCCGACACCGACTGGCAACAGATCGCGGCGCTGTACGTCGCCCTCCAGCGCATGGCACCGTCCCCGGTCGTCGAGCTCAATCTCGCCGCCGCCGTGGCGATGGCCGACGGCCCGGCCGTCGGGCTGGCGATGATGGACGGGATCGCCGCCGGCCGGCGAGCTGGACGCCTACCCATACCTGCATGCGGCGCGCGCCGACCTGCTCCGTCGCCTGGAGCGCTGGACCGAGGCCGAGGCGGCCTACCGGCGCGCCCTCGAGCTGACCTCGAATGGCGCCGAACGCGCCTTCCTCGAGGGCCGCCTGCGCGAGGTCGACCGCCGGCGGCTGGTCGACTGAGGTCAGGCCAGGCGGCTGCGAGGATCGTGTCGACGTCGGCCTTGTCGGGCACGACGATCATCGTGTTGACCATCCCGAACATGCCCTGCATCGCCTCGGCGTGGGGCAGGATGTGGCAGTGGAAGGCCCAGATACCCAAGGGTCTTCGCCTCCACCAGGACGTCGTAGCGCTCGCCCGGGTTGACGCCCAGCGTGTCGCACGTGAACGCCGCCGAGCCGAGCGGCCAGCCGTCGCGGGCCACGACGCGCATCGGCATCCCGTGGAGGTGCCACGGGTGCATCATGATTCCCTCGTTCATGAACCGGAGCCGGACCGTCTCGCCCTGGCGGCGAGGACCGGGACGACCGCGGGGAAGCCATGGCCGTTGATCGTGAACCCGCCGAGCTGGTCGTTGGAGATCCAGACGTAGTCGCGATCGGCGCTGATCGGGTCGGGCTTCGGCTCGACCAGGAAGGCGCCGAGGAGGCCCCGGCCGACCTGGTCGGTCGCGTTGTGGTGCGAGTGGTACATCAATGAGCCGGCGTTGGTGGCGGTGAACTCGTAGGTGTACGTCTCGCCGGGCACGATCGGCAGCTGGGTCACGAACGGGACGCCGTCCTGCAGGAAGTCGGCGAACTCGACGCCGTGGAAGTGGACGCCGGTCGTCTCCTTGAGGTTGTTGGTGAACAGCACCCGGAGCTTGTCGCCCTGCTGGACCCGGATAGTGGGACCCGGCCACTGGCCGTTGTAGCCGAGCCCGGCGATGGGCGGCAGCAGCTCGTCGATGCGCGCCTCGATCTCGTCGATCGTCAGGCGGAAGACCTTGACGTCACCGTCGAGCTCCGGGGTGATCGGGTCGAGCGCATCGCCGAGCACGAGCTGGGGCACCTGCGCGAAGGCCGGCTTGGCCGTGAGCGAGGGGTAGTTGTCCTCGACCCCGAGGATCGCCGCGAGCTTGTTGAACACGGGCTCGGGATAGATGCCGGCCAGCGCCGGGCCAGGTTGCCGACATATCGGCGGATGACGTCACGCGCGGCGACGTCGTGCTCGGTCCAGCCGGGCGGGATGGGACCCGACGGCGGCGCCGATCCGGCCGGCGTCGATGGAGCGGCGCTGGCGTGGTGGCTCGCGGCCGCGCTGGGGGCGGCCGACGCCACCGGGGCGCTCGGGGCGGTACCCGGGGCGCCGCTCGGGGCGCTCGACAGTCCGGGGCCGAAGGCCCAGCCGGAGCCCGTGGCGGCCGGCGCGCAGGCAGCGAGCCCGGCGACGGCGGCGAGGCCACCGCCCGCCAGGGCCGCGTTGCGCAGGAATCCGCCGCCGGGAGAGCGCCGGATCGGTTGGTGACGGGGTCGGCGGAGCGATGGGCGTCAAGGTGTCCATGCGGACCATCATGCGCGGACGGCGGTGGCCGGTCACGTGACATTCGGCCCGTTCCGGCGGGCTGCCCGCGCGACGTCGCGGGGTCCGCGGCCGCCGCCGGGTCCTACACTCGGCCCGATGCACGCCCCTTCGAAGATGCCCGGGCTGGAGTGGGTCCGCACCTATCGACGGGCGTACCTGCCGCGCGACATCTTCGCCGGGATCGTCCTGACCGCCATCCTCGTCCCGGCCGGCATGGCCTATGCCGAGGCCGCGGGGCTGCCGCCGATCGTCGGGCTGTACGCGACCGTCGTGCCGCTGCTCGCCTACGCGCTGCTCGGGCCGTCGCGGATCCTGGTCCTCGGGCCGGATTCGTCGCTCCTCCCGCTCATCGCGGCGGCGATCCTGCCGCTGGCCGCCGGCGACGAGGGACGCGCGGTGGCGCTGGCGGCACTCCTCGCGGTCATCGTCGGCGTGGTCATCGTGGTCGCCGGCGTGGCGCGGCTCGGCTTCCTGACCGACCTGCTGTCGGCGCCCGTCCGCCACGGCTATCTCAACGGCATCGCCCTGATCGTCATCGTCAGCCAGCTGCCCAGGCTGTTCGGCTTCACGACCGAGGGCGGCTCGCTGCTCGAACGCGGGCAGTCGTTCCTGGCCGGGCTGCGCGACGGCGCGACGGTCCCGGCCGCGCTGGCGATCGGGCTCGCGTGCCTGGTCGTGATCCTCGGCTTCCGGCGGTGGCGACCGAGCATCCCGGGCATCCTCGTGGCGGTGGTCGGTTCGACCCTCGTGAGCGTGGTCTTCCAGCTGGCCGAGCGGGCCGGGATCGAGGTCGTCGGCCCGCTCCCGGTCGGGCTCCCGCCGGTGACCCTGCCGCCGCTGGCCGCCGGCGACATCCTCGCCCTCGTGCCCGCGGCCCTCGGGATCGCGCTGGTGTCCGCGACCGACACGAGCGTCCTGTCACGGACGTTCTCGATCCGGCGGGGCGAGGAGGTCGACCAGGACCGCGAGCTCGTCGCGCTGGGCGCGGCCAACCTGGCGACCGGGCTCCTGTCGGGCATGCCGGTCAGCAGCAGCGCGTCGCGGACCCCCGTTGCGGAGGCCGCCGGAGCGCAAACGCAGCTCACGTCGGTCGTCGGGGCGATCGCGATCGGGGTCATGCTCGTGGCGGCGCCGGGCCTCCTCGCCGACCTGCCGACGGCGACCCTCGCCGCGGTCGTCATCGCCGCCGCCCTGTCGCTCGTCGACGTGGGCTCGATGGTCCGCCTCTGGCGGCTCGGGTCGTCCGAGTTCTGGCTGGCCCTCGCCAGCTTCCTGGGCGTCGCGCTCGTCGGCGTGATCGAGGGCGTGTTCCTGGCCGTGGCGCTGTCGCTCGGCGCGTTCATCCGCCGGGCGTGGTGGCCGCACGACGCGGTGCTCGGGCGGGCCGACGGGGTCAAGGGCTACCACGACATGACCTACTACCCGGAGGCGCGGCAGGTTCCCGGGCTGCTGCTGTACCGCTTCGACGCGCCGCTGTTCTTCGCCAACGCCGACGTGTTCCGCGAGCGCGTCCGCGACCGGATCGCCGCGGCCGAGACGCCGGTCCGCTGGGTGATCGTGGCCGCCGAGCCGATCACCGACGTCGACACGACGGCCGCCGAGGTGCTCGACGCGCTCGAGGCGGAGCTCGCCGACCGCGACATCACGCTCGCCTTCGCCGAGCTCAAGGACCCGGTGCGCGAGCGCCTCCGCCGCTACGGCGCGATCGCGCGGGTGCCGGACGAGCACATCTTCCCGACCGTCGGGACGGCGGTCACCGGCTACCTGCGGGCGACCGGCCAGTCCTGGACCGACTGGGAGGACGACGGTCCGAGCGACCGCCCGTAGCGCTCGATCCCGCGTCGGTCGAGTCCGGTCCTAGCGCGCGGCCTTGATCTCGGCGATGACCGCCGGGATGACGGCGTGGAGGTCGCCGATCACGGCGTACGTGGCCCGGGTGACCATCGGCGCGTCGCGGTCCGTGTTGATGGCCAGCACGGCCTTGGCGGCGCGGGAGCCGACGAGGTGCTGGATGGCGCCGCTGATCCCGCACGCGATGTACAGGTCCGGCGCGATCCGCGTCCCGGTCTGACCGACCTGCTGGGCGTGTGGCCGCCAGCCGGCCGAGGTGACGACGCGTGATACGCCCACCGTCCCGCCGAGCAGGGCCGCCAGCTCGTCGAGCTGGGCGAAGCCCTCGGCGCTGCCGACGCCCCGACCGCCGCCGACGACGACCCGCGCATCGGCCAGCGAGATCTTGCCGGCCTCGGCCGGCACGCGGGCGGTCACCCGGACCCGGAGGTCGCGGTCGGTCAGCTCCGGAGTGAACGACTGGACCGCCGCGGCGGCGCCCGCTCCCGCGACGGCCGGCTCGAATGCGTGCGGCGCCGCGGTCAACAGGCGGGTCGCGCCCTCCAGCCGGGCTTCCTCGAGCAGGCTGCCGCCCCAGCGCTGGCGGGTGACCTGCCACGGGTCGCCGGGCCGGACCTCGGTGCAGTTGGCGGCGAGGGCGAGACCCGTTCGGGCCGCGGCGTGGGCCAGCACCTCCGCACCCCTGTCGCTGGCGGTGCCAACGACCGCGGATGGCCGGTCCCGCTCGACCAGCTGCGCGAGCGCCTTGCCGAGCGCTTCCGGGGCGTGGTCGGTCAGGCCCGGGTGGTCGATGACGTGCAGGGCGGTGACCCCGACGGCCCCCAGCGGTCCCGCCAGGCCTGCGGCTCCGGGACCCCACGCCACGGCGACCAGCGGCGTCCCGGTGGCCTCCGCGAGGGCGCGGCCCAGGGTCAGCGCCTCGCTCGACAGCCGGTCGGGCGCGCCCGCTTCGTGCTCGACGACGACGAGGATCATGCGATCAACCCCAGCCGACGGAGGACCTCGACGACCCGCGGCGCGGCCGACGGGCCCTCGCCGAGGATCTCGACCGCGCTCTCGCGTTCGACCGGCACGCGCAGCCGGATCTTCGCGGGCTCACCGCCACCGGCCGGCAGCTCGACCCGCTCGATCTCCTTCTTGCGCGCCCGCAGCCGGCCCGGCACCGAGGGGTAGCGCGGCAGGTTGAGGCCCTCCCGAACCGTCACGACGGCCGGTCGCGGGACCTCGTACACCTCCCAGCCGCCGCCGGCCGCCTCGCGCCGCGCGACCACCACGTCGTCGCGGACCTCGAGCCCCTTGACCCCCGTCACGCACGGCCGGTCGAGCGCGACGGCGACCCGGACGCCGACCTGGTAGTCGCCGCTGTCGGCGGCCTCGTTGCCCAGCAGGATGAGGTCGAACGGCCCGTCGGCGGCCTCGTGCCCCCGGATCGTGTCGACGATCGCGGCCGCGGTCGCTGCGGGGCCCCACTCGCCGCCATCGGTGGCCAGCAGGATCGCCCGTTCGATGCCGATCGCCATCGCCTCGCGGAGCTGATCGGCCGCCTCGTCGGGCCCGAGGGTCAGGACCGTGCTCGTGCCGCCCTGGGCCTCGACGATCCGGACCGCCTCTTCGACCGCGCATTCCTCGTGCGGGCTGACCGTGAACGCGAGGAAGCGGGTGTCGATGTCCTGCTCGTCGGCGGTGAGCGTGATCTTGCCGGCCGTCGCGGGGACCCGCTTGACGCAGACCAGGATGTTCACGTCAGGCCCGGACCCGCGCGTTGTCCGGGTCGAACAGCGGCGTCGAGCCGACGACATCGACCGTCACCGGATAGCGCTCGCCGAAGTATTCGACGAGCAGCTTCGTGCCGACGACGGCCTGCTCCGGCGGCAGGTACGACAGCAGGATGTGCTTGCCGACCGACGGCCCCGAGCCCGCGCTGGTCACGAACGAGCGGCGGCCCTTGGCGTCGGTGATCGGCTCGCCGGCGGTCGTCAGGATCGGCTCGCGACCGAGCATGTAGCGCTTGAACCCGCTCGACGACGTCGCGTCGTCGACGGTCAGCGTGCACAGCGTGGCCACCGGCGGCTTCGAGCGCTGCTCGAGGTAGGCCGCCCGGCCGACGAACTCGGCCTCCTTGACCTTGGGCCGGAGCATGTCCGCCTCGACCAGGTCGAACTCGAGCTCCAGCTCCGCACCGTGCGCGCGATAGCCCTTCTCCAGCCGCCCGGTCGTGCCGTACACGCCGATCCCGAACGGGACGATGCCGTGCGGCCCGCCGGCCTCCGAGAGCGTGTCCCACAGCCGGGCGCCCTGCTCCATCGGCACGTACAGCTCCCAGCCCAGCTCGCCGACGTACGAGATCCGCGAGGCGAGGACGGGGATGCCGCCGAGCTCGATGGTGCGGCAGGTGCCGAACGGGAAGCCCTCGTTCGAGACGTCGTCCGAGGTCGCCGAGGCAACCACGTCGCGTGCCCGCGGGCCCCAGATTCCGGCCGTGCACCAGGTCGAGGTCGCGTCGTACAGCTGCGCCGACCCGTCGGCCGGCAGGTGGTCGCGGAACCACTTGCGGTCGCCCATCCCGTGCGCTCCGCCGGTCACCACGCGGAACAGGTCGCGGCCGAGGCGCATGATCGTCAGGTCCGACTTGATCCCGCCGGCCTCGTTGAGCAGCGGCGTGTAGACGACCCGCCCGACCGGCACGTCCATCTGGGCGACCGCCATCCGCTGGACGTGGTCGAGCGCGCCCGGACCGCTGATGTCGAAGATCGCGAACGCAGACAGGTCGACCATCCCGACCCGGTCGCGCATGGCCAGGTGCTCGGCGTTGATGATCGGCGACCACCAGCGCGACTCCCACTCGGCCGCCCGGGGCATCACCCGGTCGCCGTACTCCTCGAGCAGCGCCTCGTTCGAGGCGTACCAGAACGGTCGCTCCCAGCCGGCCGTCTCGAAGAAGACCGCGCCGAGCTCTCGCTCGCGAGCGTTGAACGGGCTGAGCCGGACGTCGCGGTTGCTCTCCCACTGCTCGGCCGGGTGGACGATCCCGTACGTCTTGTTGAAGCCCTCGGCCGATCGCGCGCGGACGTGGGCGCGGGCCGTCTGGTGGGCGTGGAAGCGGGCCACGTCGGAGCCGTGCGGGTCGATCTCCGGCTTGCCGTCGGTCATCCACTCGGCGACCATCCGGGCGATCCCGGGCGCCTCCTTGATCCACACCGCGGCGGCCACCCAGAGGCCCTTGACCTCGGGCGTCTCACCCAGGATCGGCATGCCGTCCGGCGTCAGCGACAGCAGCCCGTTGATCTTGTGGCGGATGCCGACCCGCTCGTCACCGAGGATGTCGGGGACGAGCTCGAGGGCCTGCTCCATCTGGAGCTCGAAGTCGTCCTCGGTGAACGGCAGCTCGGTCGGCGACAGCGCGGACTCGGCGATCGACGGGATGTCGTCCGGCTCGACGATGATCGCCCGGTGCGCATACGAGCCGACCTCGAGGTCGCCGCCGTGCTGGCGCTCGTACATGTTGGTGTCCATGTCGCGCACGATCGGGTACTCGATCTCGCCGACCGTCGTGGCGAACAGCGGCACCGGCCCGACGCTGATCATCTGGTGCACCGCCGGGGTGAGCGGCACGGCCGCCCCGGCCATCGCCGCCGATCCGCGGGCTCCACACGCCGCAGGCGATGACCACGACCTCGGCCTCGATGTCGCCGCGATCCGTCCGTACGCGCTTGACCCGGCCGTCGACGACGTCGATGCCCGTGACCTCGGTCATCGGCGCGAGCGTCAGCGCGCCGCTGGCCTGGGCGCGCTCGCGCATGATCGTGCCCGCCCGCAACGAGTCGACCACGCCGATCCCCGGCGTCGAGAAGCCGCCGAGCACGATGTCCGTGTTGACGTACGGGACCATCCGCTTGATCTCGGCCGGGTCGACCAGCTCGGAGTCGATGCCCCACGAGCGCGACGACGCCATGCGCCGCTGGAGCTCGTTCATCCGCTCGCCGGTCCGGGCGACCTCGATCCCGCCGCTCTGGGTGAAGACCCCCATCTCCTTGTACTGGTCGACGCTGTCGGCGGTCAGCGCGGTCATCTCGCGCGAGTGGTCGGTCAGGAAGATGAAGTTCGAGGCGTGGCCGGTCGAGCCGCCGGGGTTCGGCAGCGCACCCTTCTCGATCTGGACGATGTCGCGCCAGCCCAGCCGGGCAAGGTGGTGAACGAGGCTGTTGCCGACGACGCCCGCGCCGATGACGACGACGCGCGCGGCACCCGGTAGCGTGCTCAACTGGTCCTCCTCGAGTCGCGGATCCCGCGGCCGGCCGCGACGAGCGGGGCGACGACGGTGTGCTGGCGGCTGGATGGGGCATCGAACGTGGCCGACCGCCCTCCCGGTCGCGCGCTCATTCTACTGTCGGCGAATCGCCGCCAGCGCGCGTACCTCGGCGATTCAGCCGTGCGTGGCGGCCTCGAGCCGGCGGCGATCGTGGGTCTCGAGCTGGAACGTCGAATGCTCGATGTCGAAGTCCCCGGCGAGGCATTCGCACAGGTAGTCGAGCACCGCCGCCGCGTCGGCGCCCGGCTCGAGGACGACGTGGGCCGACACGACGTTGACCCCGGACGTGATCGCCCAGGCATGGAGGTCGTGGACGTCGGCCACGCCCGTTGCGTCCAGGATGTGGGCGCGCACCTCGTCCATGTCGACGCCGCCGGGGGTCGCCTCGAGCAGGACGTCGATCGCGTCGCGCAGCAGCCGCCACGTCCGCGGCAGGATCAGGATCGCGATCAGCACGGACGCGGCGATGTCCGCCCCGGGCTGGCCGGTCAACGCGATGACCACCGCGGCGATCACCGCGGCCGCCGAGCCGGCCAGGTCGCCGAGCACCTCGAGGTACGCACCGCGCAGGTTGAGGCTGCGCGCCTGGGCATCGCGGAGCAGCCACAGCGACAGCGCGTTGATCGCGAGCCCGGCGATCGCCACGGCCAGCATCAGTCCGGAGGCGACCTCGGTCGGCTCGCCCAGCCGGCGCCACGCCTCGTACAGGATGAACCCGGCGACCGCGAACAGCAGCCCGGCGTTGACGACGGCGGCCAGGATCTCGAGGCGAAGGTAGCCGAAGGTGCGGTCGCGGCTGGCCGGCCGCGAGCCGATCCAGATCGCGACGAGGGCGAGCGTCATCCCGGCCATGTCGGCCAGGACGTGCCCCGCGTCGGCCAGCAGCGCGAGGCTGCCCGAGGCCAGCCCGCCGGCCAGCTCGAGGACGAAGACCACGACCGACAGCCCGAGGACGGCGGCCAGCCGAGGGGCGTCGGCCCGCGCCGGGGAATGGGGATGGCTGTGGGCGTGTGCCACCTCGCGATTGTGCCACCGCGCCGGAGGACCGGGTCGGGCTCAGGTACCCGCTGGGCAGATGCCCGGCGGCTCACCGGGCGCCACCGGTCCACCCGGCGACGACCACGCCCAGCGCTCGATGTCCGCGAGATCGTCCTTCCGACCGAGGATCCCGACGTAGACCGATCCGCACGTCACCCGGGCGTTCGCGTTGCCGTACTCGTCGACGAAGCAGCCGATGCGGGCCAGGACGAGAGGGCCGCTGTCACCGATCGACACGCGGTCCTCGTCCGAGCCGGCGGTGCCGTCGCCCGGACGCCAGGCCTTGTCCCCGCTCGAACCACCGGCGCAATCGCCGCTCCCGGGCCTGATCTGATACGCCGACCAGCCGCTCGAGGTAGGCCAGGGCCGCGTCCCGGGCGTCCCGAAAGCCGTACAGCCCGATCCGCCGGGCGACCGCGCCGTTGACCTGGCAGTCGACGCCGGCCGTTGCCCGGGTCGGAAGCCGGGTCCGACGCGGGGCGCAACCGATGGCGGCATCGGGACGCAGCCCGGCGACAAGTGCGGCCTCGGCCGCGCTGAACGTCGGGACCGGCGTCGGCGACGCCGCCCTGGGCACGGATCCATGGCTCGCCATCGTGGTCTGCAACGGCCACCCAGCCGCGATGCGGCCAGCCGATCGCCTCGACGCGATACCAGTCGTAGCCGTCTGCGGTGACCGGCCCTTCGACGATCTTCAGCTGGGTCCCGCGACCGAGGAGCGGTTCGAGCTTGGCCGATTTCGAGTCGTCGACCGTCGGGGCCGTGCGGACGCGAAGATCGGGCACGACGACGTCGGCCGTTGACCCGGCGACAAAGGCGATCGGCTCCTCGGCGGGCAGCTCGATCGCGGGCAGGGGTGATGGGACCTGGGTCAGGTCGTTGTCCCGCTGCCGGCGAAGCAGCTCGGCGCCGACCGCGAGGGTCGCGATCGTCAGGACGGCGAGCACGGCGGCGATGGCAAGCAATCGCAGCGACGAGGCCGCCGGCCGGACGCGCCGTCCGAGGGCGCGATCGCGGATCGCTTCGGCCGTCGCCGGTTCGAGCACGAATGCGGGCAGCCGCCGGATCTCGCGCTGGTCGGCTTCGAGCGCAGCGATCCGGCGGCGGCAGGCGGTGCACTCCGCGAGATGGGCAGCCAGGTCGGCCCGCTCCGCCGGGCTCAGCTCGAAGTCGATCGCCGCCGCGGCCAGCTCGAGGTACTGATCGTGGATCGTGGTCATGCGACCTCCTCGCGCTGCTCGAGCGCAAGGCGGACCCGTACGCGGGCTCGCGACAACAACGTCCGGGTGGCGCCGTGGCTCCTGCCGATCGCGGCGGCGATCTCCTCGCCGCTGAAGCCGTCAGCGGACAACAGCAGCGCGGTGCGCGCCTCGGCAGGGAGGGTGGCCAGGACGGCGTCCAGGGTCGATCGGCGTTCGCGCGCCAGCACGCCCGTCTCCGGTGAATCGATGACGTCGTTGAGCGAGTGCCGGCCGTGCGTGTTCATCCACGAGAACGCCGTGGTGTTCCTGCGTCCTCGGCTGATCGCCAGGTTCGAGGCCACGCGGTACAGCCAGCCCCGGACATGCTCGGGGGTGCGACCCGCATCGACTTCCTTGGTCAGTCGCAGAAATGCCTCCTGGAGCAGATCCTCGGCGGCCCGCTCGTCCCGCGTCGAACGACGCAGGAAGCTGTAGAGCTCGGCGTGGTAGGCCTCGAACGCAGCCGCCACGGCGCCATACGGATGCAGTCCGGCCGTCGGATCGAACCGGTCGAAGTCGGCGAGGTCGGGCCTGACTGGATCCGGCATCGATAAGGAGAACGTATCAGCGCCGGGATTGTTTCAGGTCGATGGACCGCCCTTCGCCCGACAGACGCCGTCGACCGGGTCAGGCGGTCTGGACCGGGACGTTCAGGGTCACCGTGTACCCGGCGTCGACGCTGCCGCTGACCGTGCCGAGCTGGTGCGCGCCGCCGTCCTCGCCGAAGACCATGTCGCCGGTCAGGCTGACCCGCTGGAGGGTCGACACGCTGTCCTCGTAGCCGGTCGTGGCGTAGACCGCGTTGCACGCGTCGGCCGGCAGGGCCACCTGCGAGGTCGCGATCTTGTTGGCATCGTCGTTGGCGACGTCGAGGCTGGGATAGACCTCGAAGTGGATGTGCGGCCAGCGGCCCGAATAGCACGCCGGGAAGATGCTCTGGAACGTGACCACGCCGTCGCTCCCGGCCGCCTGGACGCCGCGCAGGTAGTTCTGGTCGGTGACGCCCTGCGAATAGAGCGAGTACCCACCGGCCCGGTCGCAATGCCAGACGTAGACGGCCGCGCCGGCGAGCGGTGCGCAGCCGTTCGAGGCGTCCTGGATCGCCAGCTTGATCGTGAGCGGGACGCCTTCGGCCGTCCCCGACAGGTCACCGAAGCTCGTCCGGATGTCGCTCCGGACGACGCCGCTCTGGCTGAGCACGTCGGGGCCGTTCGAGCCGTCGCCGGGGAACGGCCCGCCCGTCTCCTCCGGGATGACCGCGCAGTCCGCGGCGGTGCTGCGCCGCCGCCGACGCCGCGGCCGAGGCCGTTGCCGCCGCCGAGGCCGATCCGGCCGCGCTGGCGCTGCTCCCGGCCGGGGCGCACCCGACGAGCGCGACCAGGCCGGCGCTCAGCCCGGTGAAGCCCATCAGCTTGAGCATCCGCCGCCGATCGAGGTGCGTCTCGAGGTCGAAGGCGAGACCCTGGTCGAAGATGTCCTCGTCGGGGTTGGCCAGCGGCCGGCCCTCGTAGAGCGGGTGCGGCTGTCGTCCGTCGTTCACGTCGTGCTCCTCGGGTGGGCAGGCCTCGGTCGATGCGGCGGAGTCTCGGCACCGATCTTGAGATTCGGGTGAGAGCCGTCAAGCGGGATGGCATGCGATGATGAAGGCAACGCAGCGCGACGCGCGCACGAGGGACGCCCAATGACCGACCAGGAGCTCCGGCTCACCTCAGATACGTTCCTGGCCAAGATCGAGCGGCTCCAGGCGCTCGAGGACCAGAAGCGCCAGCTCGCGCCGGCCGACATGGCCGACATCGCCCACGAGGTCGAGGACCTGACGCTGGAGATCCTGGCCTGGGCGCAGCACCAGACCAACCTTGCCGAATTGGCCGCGGCGACGGACGAGCCCGGCCTGCCGATTGCCATCGTCCCGCCACGCGCCCTGCACGACGTGCTGACCGAATGGCGCGCCGCCGAGCGGACGCTGCAGGACCTCGAGCCGGGGACGGCGGCCTGGGAATCGATGCGCGCCGACGTCGATCGCCTTCGCGACGAGTACGCCCGCGCCTACCAGCGCCAGACCACCGACTAGAGCCCGGTCGGGCGGGACGCCTCGGGGGCGTCGTCCTGGGCGTCGGTCTCGATCTCGGCGAGCTCGTCGAGCTCGGCGCCGATCCCGGGGTTCACCGACGGGTCCTTGATCGTCGCGTCGCCGACCGGGCCCTCCACGACGTCGCTGGCGTCCGGCGCCCCTGGGAACCGCTGGTCAGTCATGAGCCGCCTCCTTCCGTGCCTGGGCCACGGTCGGACCGACCGGGCACGGGTGACGATGACCGTCGCGAGGGCCCGGCGGCGGTCCACGACCAGCCATCCGCCTTGCAACGACGTGACGTCGGCTCACGAACCTCGTGCTGTCACGGCTCCGGGTGCCGAGCCACAGGGATCCCCACCAGGACCAGCACGGAACGCTCGCCCACGGCGACCGTCGTCCCTCCCCTCCCGCCCGGTCGGCCGCCATCTCAGCGGGCATCGACTGGATGTCCCAGTCGACGCCGTCACGGGTGACGAGGATCTCCTGTTCGTCGTTCGAACGTTACCACACCAAGCGGTCCCGTGCCGATCGCCGTCTCGAATGCCTCGTTCGGCTGCTTCGACGCCGCTCGGACCTGCGCGGCCATCGCGAGCTCGGTCCGGCCCTGTGAGGTCCAAAAGTCGAAGCGCCCGTCCCCGTCGGTGACGAGCGCGCCACCCATCCACGCCAACATGTTCGTCGCCCCATTCACCACGTTTCCGATGTTGCGCCAGGTCAGACCGTCCGATGAGTACCACATTCCCGTGCATGAGCCATCCGGGTCAGCGCACGCGCCATCGGGGTACGCCCCGGTCGCTATGAAGCCGTCCGACACGCCCACGACGCTCCCGAAGCCCGCCGGTCGGGCACGTGACGATCCGGCGTATGACAGCGCTGGGCGCGCGGTGGGCGCCATCGCTGTCCACTGGACGCCATCCGGGCTGTACCACGCGAAGCCCTTGTCCTGGTAATCACCCGGCTCGGGCCCTCGTCGGCCCACACGACCCTCAGCCCCGGGCCGTTGTCCAGCTTGATCCGGAGGATCCCATTCCGGTAATCGACACTCTTCACGTGCTTGACCCACTCGTTGTTTGTGCGGGCACCCAGCTTTTTCCGTGACCCAGTTGTCCCAGTCGATGTGGGAGTGGACCTGGGCGACGATACCCTGCCGGTCCGACGCCGATCGACTCGATCCGGCCTTTGAAGGGCGTCGTCGACGTGGGCGCGCCGGGGGGCCGGACGATCTGCAAGACGTCCCGGGCGGTGATCGGGGGTCGCGCCGGTCAATTTCCGGACCCTCCCTATCCTGGGGGTTCCACCACCCGACGGCGCTGTCCTGCCAGCTCGCGAACGATCCCCCGAGCAGGTCGACGTAGCCCTGGCATCGGGTCGCCAGGTTGCAGCGCGTCCCAGCCGATGCCGTCGGTGGAGGTGTAGACGGCGCCGGAGTCCTGGTCGGCCAGCACGAAGCGATCGCCGAGCCAGGCGACCCGTGGCGAGCGCTGATCGAGATCGACCTTGGTCCACGTCAGCTTGGCGCCCAGGGCGGCCGGTGACGGTGTCGCCTCGGCGCTCGGTGGCGGCGTGCGGTCGGCGACGCGACGGCAGGTTGGCTTGGGCGGGCGCTTGGACTGGCCGTCGGGGCCGGACCGATGATGGCGGGCTGGCCGCGCTGGATCACGAAGAACGCACTCCCGACCATGACCACTGCGACGGCCATCGCGGCGGCAAAGGTGGTCCTGGACACTGGCCGGCGTCGCCACGGGCGGAGCACGACCCGCTGGCGGGTTCGATGGACCTCGTCCATGACGGAGTCCGCGACCCGATCGGGCAGGACGTCCATCCCGATCGCGAGATAGGCGGTGAGGAGGGCCTCGGGATCGCGAGCCTTCGTCATGCCAGCTGCTCCCGGTCGAGGATGGGCGTCCGGGCGTCGGCTTCGAGCGCCGCCCGGATCGCCCCGGTTGCGTAGGACAGTCGGGACTTCGCCGTCCCGAGGGGAATGCCGAGGTGGTCGGCGACCTCGGGCATGGTCAGCCCGAGGCCGTAGTGGAAGACGAGGACGGCCCGCTGGTCCGCCGGCAGTCGCCGGAAGCCGCGGTCGAGCTGGTCGCGGTCGTGGACGGTCAGGAACTCGTCGGCGCCGGCCGGCGCGTCCGTCTCGAGCAGGACGACGTCGGCCGCGAAGCGCCGGCCCCGCTTCGCTTCCGCGTAACAGGCGTTGACGAGGATCCGATGGAGCCATGCCTCGAACCGATCGAGATCACGCAGCGCGGGGAGCTCCCGCCACACGTGGACCAGCGTGATCTGGACCGCGTCCTCGGCGAGGTTCGCGTCGCGCAGGATCCGATGCGCGATATAGATGCAGCGGTCGCCAACCTCGCGAACCAGGGCGGCGAAGGCCTCCTCGTCGCCCTGTCTCGCTTGCTCGACGATCGATCGCAGCACCCGCCGCCTCCTGGTTGTCGACGCCGTCCGGCGCCGTCAACGTGCATGAGTATGGGTGTCGGGTGATTCGTTCGATCCTGGTGGATCGCTAGAACGCATCATGCTTGGCCGTGCAGCCAAAGGAGTCATCGACATGGACCAGAAGAACCTCGATATCTACGGCCACGACCCGATCCCGTGGTCGCGACCGCTCGCGGAGCTCGAGAAGTTCGTGTCCGGGCCGGGTTCGAGTGTCTGGGTCGCGACGACTCGGCCCGATGGGCGGCCGCACGTCGCCGGGGTCGGTGCGATCTGGCTCGACGGCAAGTTCTGGATCGTGAGCGGGCCCGGCACCCGGAAGAGCCGGAACCTGGCCGAGAACCCGAATTGCGTGATCTCGGTCGGCCTGCCGGGGATCGACCTCGTCGTGGAGGGAACGGCTGAGCGCGTCACCGACGATGCCACGCTCCAGCGCCTCGCGGACGAGTACAACGCCCAGGGGTGGGAGCCCGTCGTGAAGGACGGCGCGTTCACCGCCCCGTACAACGCGCCGAGCGCGGGACCGCCGCCCTGGGATCTATGGGCGATCACCCCGACGACCGCATTCGGTGTCGCCAGCGCCGACCCGCAAGGCGCGACCCGCTGGCGCTTTACGGACTGAAGCCAGAACTGCCACTAACCGAGCAGAGCATGAACGGGAAGGTGACCCTATGCCCGGATCCCCGAAGTCGCGGCCCCTGGTGAGGGTGTGGGTCCACCGTGCGCCAGATCCACGAGCATCTCAGCCGGACCGAGACGGTCGCGGCGGGGCGCGTGGTAGATGGCCAGTAGGTACCTGCCGAACATGGTCGCTACGAGGAAGGCTCGTGACTTGTGGCCCCCGATGGAGGGCGGGGCGGCACTCTGCAGTGCCTGCGCAAGTGTCGATAGTCGTGGCAGGGACGAGATCACGATCCTCCAGTCCAGGTCCTCGGATCGTTGCTTCGATCGAGGGCCGACATGTCGATCACAAGCGTGGCGACGTTCACCCGAACCTCGCGATCCAGCAGATCGCCGACATGACGGCAGCACTGCCGTCAGAAGGAAGCGCCGTCATGCAATACGCACGGACGCCGGTGCGCCGGCTTATCAACATGCTCGAGTGGACACGCATCCGCCTGGGGATTGCGCCCCGTCAGCGCTTCCTCTTGACCGTCACCGGTCGGCGAACCGGTCGACAACGCACCACGCCCGTTGCTGTCGTCCAGCACGGGTCTGAGCGCTGGCTCGTCGCCCCGTATGGCGACGTGAGCTGGGTCCAGAATGCCCGGGCCGCGGGTCGCGTCTGGCTTTCGCGCGGTCGGCGACGGGAGGAATGCGAGATCGCCGAGGTCAGTCCAACCGCGGCCGGCCCGATCCTCCAGGAGTACGTCACGATGGAGCCGATCACGCAGCCATTTTTCGACGCCCCCGTCAACGCTCCCGTCGCTGCCTTCGCCGCCGACGCCGCGAAGCATCCGGTCTTCCTCCTGCGGTCGCCGAATTCGACGAAGGACTGACAACCGCTCGATGCCCGCACGCCGCAGGCATCGTCGCGCTCCTTGCGAGGTCTCAACCACTGCGGAGCGTCCTAGCCGCCTCGGAGCGCCTGAAGCGCTGCGATAATGGGTCGCCGCTCCACAAGGGGAAGGATGACCTCAGGGCTCGCGCACGCCTCGCTCCTCGAGAACGTCCGCTTCACGCTGACGAACCTGCTGCCGAGCATGCTCCGGGGGCTCGCGATCCCGTTGCCGTTCTGGACCGAGGTGGCGACCCGGTTTGACACTGGGCGCGGCGTGGCGACGGTGGAGCGTCTGACCGAGCGGTACGCCGGCCGGCCTGTGATGCTTCGAGGCGTCGGGGGGCAGACGCTGCTCGTCCTCGCGGCCGGCGATGTCCGCCGGGTCCTGGAGTCACCCGTGTCCGTCTACGGAATGAACGCTGCCGAGAAGCGGCGGCTGTTCTCTCCGTTCGCACCCGATGCGCTCAACGGCTCACCGCCGGATCTCCATGCCGAGCGCCGCCCGTTCAACGAGGCCGTGCTTGACTACGGACACGAGCCCCATCGCCTCGCGGAGCGATTCCTGAGGGTCGTCCACGAGGAGGTCGCGGCGATGCTGGCGGACGCCGGGGTCCTCGACTACGAGCGGTCGCTCGCAGCCTTTCGAAGGATCGCGCGGCGCTGCGCCCTCGGCGATGCCGCCGCGGATGACACGGAGCTGAGCGAGGAGCACAGCCGATTGCGCGCGGACGCCGACTGGCTGGGGCTCAAGGTCTGGAATCGACGCAGGAACGCACGGCTCCGAGCGTCCATGGACGCACGGATCCAGCGGTACGTAGCCGCCGCCGAGCCCGGCACGCTCGTCAGTCTCTTCGCGTCCGCGCCCACGGAGGCGGAGACCCGGCCGAACGGCCAGGTGCCGTTCTGGCTGATGGCGCTCGACGCGGTTCGCACCGCGGTCTTCAACGCGCTGGCGCTGCTCACGACCGATCCCGCCGCGCACGAGCGCGCCCTCGCCGAGGTCCGCATGGCCGACACGGCCCATGGGCCGGGCACGGTCGCCGCCCTCGCCGAGCTTGCCTTCGTGCGCGCCTGCCTGCTCGACAGCGTTCGGCTGTGGCCCGCGGCAGCAATGCTCGTGCGAGTCACGGCGGCCGAGACGGAGTGGTACGGCGAGACGCTGCCGATCGGCGCGAAGGTCCTCATCCCCGTCGCCGCCCACCATCGCGCGCGTCGGCTGCCGCATGCGAACCGGTTCGCACCGGACCTTTGGCTCGACGGCTCGGCAGACGCCGACTGGCAGATGAACGTGTTCTCGCGCGGCGGCGCGCAGTGTGCCGGCCGGAATCTCGCCCTCCTGCTCGGCACCGCCAGCCTCGCGGAGCTGCTCCGACAGCGGGAGTTCGAGCTCCTGAGGCCGAAGCTGGCCCCGGACCGGCCGCTCCCGTACGGAATCAACCCGTTGAACGTCCGATTTGCCGTTCGCGGAACCCGCTGACATCGCCGCGTCGCGGGTCAACGCGGACCCGAGCACAGCAGCGCCTGGATGGCAGCGACGACCGCCTCGGGTGCCTCGTGCGGGAGGAAGTGTCCCGCAGTCGGGATCAGGCGACGTTCGTAGGGCCCACCGAAATGATCCGCATCGTGGTCGTCGCTCGGCGGATCGACGCCATCGGACTCCCCGTGGAGGACGATCGTCGGGACCGCGATTGGCGGTTGCGCGGCCAGTCGCTGCTCCATCGTCTCCAACGCCGGGTCACCCGGGGCCGCCTGCCGTCGATGGCGATAACGAGGATCGCGGCGTCGACGTCGAGCGCTTCATGGAACGCCAGCAGATCCGCTCCGAGCGCCGCCTGCTGCCCGGACCGTGGGGTGTCTGGATCCACGAACCTGGTCGGTCCGTACCCTCGCAGCCAAGGGACGAGGACCCGGCAGCCAAGTGCTGCAAGGCCGTCGAGCGCGCCGTCAGCGATCCCCAGCGGGACGGAGGGCTGGAGCCGACACTCGGACTTGAACCGAGGACCTGCTGTTTACGAAGTAGATCGGCCTAAGCGTTGTGGGACAAGCGTGGAATGCCGAGCGTAGGCCGTCCAGTTAGCAGGTCTTCGTTTCGGCAACGCTAAGCGCTCTACCGAACCGACCTCCAAGGCGTGCGCGATGGTCACCCTCATCGTAATCCTGCGGACGTAGCGGAGCTGGCGCGACGCCTAACGGGCCGAGCCCCACGGCTGGCAGTTCGCGGTGGTGATTGGCATCTTCCGTCATGGATGTCACCTTTTGGGGCGAAATGGCCCCTTTGTCATTGATGGACAGCGCAGTGGCCGTTGCGGAACCGAACGAGGGCGTCGAGGCCGTGTATCGGGCCGACGCCGAACGGCTGTGGCGCGCCATCTACGCCTTCGCCGGCGACGCGGACATTGCCAGCGATGCGGTGGCCGAGGCATACGCTCAAGTCCTCAACCGAGGCGCCGCCGTCCGGGACCCGGCATCCTGGACCTGGCGCACCGCCTTTCGGATCTCTGCCGGGGCGATGAAAGCGCGCGCTACCGGAGAAGCGGTTCAGGCCTCGCCTGTTGAACACGTCGACAGATACGGCGATCCAGACCTTCTCGCGGCCCTTCGACAGCTGCCCGAGGCCCAGCGTGCGGCCGTGATCCTCTTCTACTACGCCGATCTCCCGATCCGCGACATCGCCGCCCGGCTCGGGTCGAACAGCCTGGCGGTCCGCGCCAACCTCAGCCGGGGCAGGGGTCGTCTCCGTCAGCTTCTGGGTGACCACAATGGATGACCTCCGCGACCGCTTCGCGACGCTTGACGCCGTACCTGTCCCTGATGTCTGGAGCGACGTCGAACGTCGACTCGAGGCGTTCCGTCCGCCGATTTCGGAGTGGAGCCCTCGCACCCGTCAAACGAGAATCGCGAGAGGCACGGGCCGATGGGCCATCCGCCGCTGGGACCCCGTTCGGAGACCGGCGTACCGTTGGGCTACTTGCTGCGGCCACGCTGCTGGCTGCCCTTGTTGTTGGCAGCGCGGTCGCCGTCGGATCGGGGCTCGTGCGCTTGTCGACCGTGGTGCCCCCGCTTCCGCCATCGCAGTCATTGCTGACGAATGCGCCGCCGCCGTTCGTGCCGGCGGCCGGCTCGTGGATCGCCACCGGGGACATGATCGAGACGCGGTTCGGAGAGTCAGCAACGCTTCTCCCAGATGGCAACGTTCTCGTCGTTGGCGGCAATCCGCAATTTAACCGCCGGGGGTTGTCCAGCGCAACCGCGGAGCTGTACGACCCGGGCACTGGCCGATGGAGCCTCACGGGCAGCATGCACGAGGCTCGGCAGGACCACGCGGCGGTCCTGCTGGCGAACGGTGAGGTTCTAGTGCTTGGCGGCAATGCCTCCGATGCACGTACCACTCGCTTGCTGTCCAGCGCCGAGCTGTATGACCCGAGCACCGGCGCCTGGACGGATGCCGGCCGCCTGACATTGGGGCAGACGAACGCGTCAGTGACCCTTTTGCCCGACGGCAAGGTCCTCGTTGCGGGCGGAGTTTCTTCGAGCGCAGACAGCCCCGAACGTAGCGCTGAAGTCTACGACCCGGCCAGCGGCAGCTGGGCAAGGACCGGTGCCATGACTGTCGCTCGGAACGGCCACACGGCGACCCTTCTGACCGATGGCCACGTCCTCGTCGTGGGTGGCCAATGCTGCGGCGAGCCTGCGGTCGCTTCGGCGGAACTGTACGACCCCGCGAGTGAAAGGTGGACCAGGACAGGCGACCTCGGCTCGGCTCGCCGAAATCACACGGCTGTCCTGCTGCCGAACGGGAAGGCCCTCCTGGCATACGGCGGCGACAACGGCAACAGCCGGAGCCCCGCTGTAACGACGGCCGAGCTTTACGACCCTGTCACGGGCGTGTGGGTCGCCACGGGTAGCCCGGGCAGCGCGGGGAATTTGTTGGAGGGTCAGGCCGCACGCCTCCCGGATGGCAGGGTAGCTGCGTTTGGTCTTGCCGCGCGCGAGCTGTACGACCCCGCGAGTGGATCCTGGAGGGCGATCGTCGGCCCCAACACCGGAGTTCCTATCGTCCACACCGCCACGCTGCTGGTCGACGGACGGGTCCTCGTGACGTATGAGCCCGCGGCGTTCCTGTTCGACCCGGACGGCTCACCGTGACACGGCGGCGCGAGTAGGTCGGCATGGTGAAAGCCGATAGTCGACGGACGATGGCGAGTCTGTTCTGTCTGACCCTCTCCGTCCTCGTGGTCAGTTCCTGCGCCGGCGGCTCTGCCAGTCCATCACCGCCTATACCCCAGTCGGCATCGCCGACGCCAGTCGCGTCCTCGACGCCTTCACCATACTCGGCTCCGAGCCAGAGTCCGACGTCGGCCTGGACGGCCACCGGGACGATGATCGATGGCCGCGTCTTCTTCACGGCCACGCTTCTGCCCGATGGCAAGGTCCTCGTGGTGGGCGGCTTCCGCAATGGTGACGGCACGGGCCCACTTGCCTCAGCCGAGTCTGTATGACCCCAGCACCGCGTCCTGGACGGCCACGGGCAAGATGCTCCAAGCGCGCGCGGGCCATACCGCAACGCTGCTGCCCGATGGCTCTGTGCTTGTGGCGGGCGGGGGCACCAGCCCCTCCGACACCGTGAGGTCCGCCGCAGTCGTACGATCGCAGCACCGAGTCGTGGAGCGCGACCGGAAGCATGACGAAACGCCCGCGGAAGTCACACGGCCACCCTGCTGCCGGACGGTTGGGTCCTGGTCGCCGGCGGGGGCGTCGGAATCAGCTCATCCGGGATCGAAGCCTCCGCGGAGCTGTATGACCCGAAAAGGCGGTCATGGGCCGCAACGGGCAGGATGCGTGATGCGCGCACGCTTCAAACGGCCACCTTACTGGCCGATGGCAAAGTGCTTGTAGCGGAGGCCAGAGCCGCAGCGACACTGCGCTGGCCTCGGCCGAGCTGTACAACCCGATGAGCGGGTCCTTGATCGTTTCGTCGAACATGATCACGGGTCGCGCCGGTCACACGGTTGCCCTGCTACCCGACGGAAAGGTACTCGTGGCGGGCGGTGTCAGCGGCGGCTTCACGGGCGACCTCAATCCGAGCGAGATCCTCGCATCTGCCGAACTGTTCGACCCGCTTAGCGGATCCTGGAAAACCACCGGGAGCATGGTCACTCCGCGTTTCGGCTTCGTGGCCGCGCGGCTGCGCGATGGTCGAGTCCGGTGGCGGCCGGCGACACGCTCGGGAGCCCCCCGTTGGACGCCGAGCTTACGATCCCAGCAATGGGTCCTGGACCACCACAGGGAATTTGACCAATGGCCGTGCCGGTCACGCGGCGGCGTTGTTACCCGATGGCAAGGTACTTGTCGTGGGCGGCGAAGGCCTTGGCGGCATCGGGCTTACCTCGGCCGAGTTGTACAACCCGGACGACCCACCATGATCGTCGCTACTCGCCAAAGACCAAAAGCCTTCGCAGGTGCTTGCACGTGCGTGGAAGACAGCAGGTCATCGGAGGGCTTTGCCGGGGTGCTCGACCACGCGATGTCGGAGGGATCGTGCATGGTCGACTTCGGTTGAAGCCGGGAACCCGTCCCAGTCAGCAAGTCCTTGCCGATCGGTCTCGGACTTGCAGTCGGTGATGCCGCGAGCCAAGCTCTCCGCCGTCATCGGCAAGGCTGCGCTCCGGCCGTCATAGAGTCACCAGCGGGCCGCGCCGCGGCCCCGCGAGCCCCGCCACGTGCAGACAGCAGGTCTTCCCGAACGGAAAGAAGGAGATGGAGCCGACACTCGGATTTGAACCGAGGACCTGCTGTTTACGAAACAGCTGCTCTACCACTGAGCTATGTCGGCGCCGTTCAAGAATAGCCCATGCTCACCGTCAGGGGCACTTCGCTGTCGTGATCACCTGCCAGGTCGGACTCGAACGACTCGCCTCTATCAGCCGGATGTGCTGCGAGCGTATGGAGGTCGAGGTACTTGAACCCGAGTGCTGACATGACCCGGCGTAGCGGCCCGGGTAGGTCGTTCGCGTCCCGCGCGTCGACCATCGCCGGCTCATCCAGATCAAAGACCTGGTCATGCAGATGAATCCGACAGTGGCCGGCGGCGATCACGTTGCGCGCCCACTCGGACCGCGTGCCCAGGGGTACGACAATTCGAAAGCCGTTCTGTGTCGCCTCCGGATGGACCGGAGTGAGGCGCCTGATCCCGGATCTCCGCCCCACGTGCTCGAGCGCCGCAATCTCGGAGCGCTCGTGGCCGGCCAACCCGCGACGGATGAGCATGGGGTTCACGACCGTATTCGCAAACGCCGTTCCGACCCTTGGATTACGACGCCAGAGCCTCGCTGCCCCGGCGAGGACCGCGCCGATCACCACCGGAACGGCAAGGATGGCCGCGATCTTGCGCATCTGCGTCGACTTCATGGCCGCGGCCGCGGCTGCAGGGTCCGAACCTCGTCAGGCTCAGTGGCCAGGCCCGGCACAGCTGGACCGCAAGAGGCCGGGTCGGCGCGTCCGGAGAGGTAGCCGCCGAAGGCCGTGATCCATAAGACGATGGGATAGACGATCCACCGCTCGACGCCACCGATTCCGACGACCGCCATCGGACTGGCGTCGCCCAGCAACAAGTACGTGCCGAGCGTCGCGAGCGAAGCCGCTCCGAGCAAGAAGGAGAGGTAGCGGAATGGCGCGCTCGTCAGTCGTGCAGCGCTGATGGCAGCGATCCCGCCCGAGATGAACGTGACCATCGCGAAGATGGCGTGGGGCGTGCCGGTATTTCCTGGGAACAGGCCGACACCGAGCGCACCAACACCAAGAATCGCGATCGGAATCGACACCGACCGGCGGCCGAAGGCACGGTGAACGAACCACGAGCCAGCCAGGACGAGGACGCCGATCAGCGCCATCGACACATTGAAGATCGTCGCCGACGGCTGGAGGATGACGCTGTTGGGCGGCCGGGTGCCGCCGAGGTCGCTGATCTCATTTGCGCCGGTCGAGAAGGTGCCCGGATACAGCGCCTCCGCCGTGATGATCCCCATCAGGATCGTGACTCCCGCGAGGAGGAGGATGCCACCGGCGAGCCGAAGATCGGTCGCCCAGGCCGTTGTGCGCGAGGCGATGTGAACCGCCGCGCTCGTCGCCGTGTGGGTCGTCATAGCCATCGCGCTCCCTTTGCGGTGGTCGTGCGTGTGCTCACGCCTTCCCCTGTTGATCAAGCGTGACCGCCTGCCGGGCAGGAGAGATAGGGCCATATGGCGCCGAGTCACAAGCGGTCTGGCCTGACTACGGCTACCAGCAGCAGGCGAGCGTGTGACTGGAGATATGACTTGTAGCCCCCTAGCACGGGACCGCCGGCACTCATCAGCAACTGCGCATATGCCGATAGTCGGGGCATGGACGAGATCACGATCCTCCAGGCTGAGGTCCTCAAGACGTTGGCCAGCCCACGGCGGCTCGAGATCCTGCACGTCCTCGCCCGCGGCCCGATCGAGGTCGGTCGTTTGGCCGAGGTGATCGGGGCGACGCAGCCAAACGTCTCCCAGCACCTGGCGATGCTGCGGGCCGCGGGCATCGTCGAGGCGGAGCGGGATGGGCGTGAGGTCCGCTATCGACTCGCCGACCCGGACGTCATGACCGCCTGCGGGATCATGCGCGGCGTCCTCGAGCGCCGGCTGCGCCGCCTCGCTGACCTCTCGACCACGTCTGCCGTCACCCCCGAGTCGGCCGCGACCCGTCAACCCGTCACAACAAGCGCATGAAAGCCCGAGGTGATCCCGATGGACGAGCCCCTCAACCTGGTCCTCTTCTCCGGCACTGATGACAAGCTCCAGGCCGCCGCAGTCCTGACCGCCGGCGCCGCCGCGCTCGGCAAGCCGGTCAACATCTTCCTGCAGTACTGGGCGCTCGACGCGTTCCGTGCTGCGAAGATCGGCGAGGACCATGGCCTGGCACCCGAGGCGGGCCCGGCCGGTCGGATCGCCGTCGATGCGCTTGCCGAGGCGGGCCAGGCGACGTGGGCCGAGACCCTGCGCCAGGCCAAGGACCTCGGCGCCGTGGACATCCAGGCGTGCAGCCTGTCGATGGACCTGCTCCATCTCGAATCGACCGATCTTGACCCGCTCGTCGACGGCGTCGAAGGCGTGACTGCCTTCTACCTGAACGCCGGCGAGGGCCAGGTCGTCTTCATCTGATCACCGAAGTCCGGAAGGAGAACTCCCATGCCAGTCGTCGAGATCACCCAGACGGTCGATGCCCGAGGGCTGTCGTGCCCGATGCCGATCGTGAAGACCGCCCAGGCGGTCAAGTCGTTGCCCCCCGGTGCCGTTCGTCGAGCTGCTCGCGACCGACGTCGGGTCGATCAAGGACGTCGCGGCCTGGTGCCGCGCGACCGGCAATGAGCTCATCGAGCAGACATCGGATGGCGCCGTCTACCACTTCGTCATCCGCCGGAAGTGAGGCCCGCCATGACCACCGAGACACTCGCCCCGTTCAACCCCGTCGCCGCGCCATCGCCGCCGTCGACGGCGGGCCGGAGGCTACTACCACGACCGAGGCTCCAGCCCTGGTCGCCGCGCCCGCGGACGACGGCCACGTCGCGACCAAGGACCTCCTGATCATCGACTACAGCGGCGACCTCGAGAAGGTCTGGGCAACGTTGATCCTCGCCTCGACCAGCGCCGCGATGGGCGTCCGGACCCGCGTGTTCGTGACCTTCTGGGGTCTCCAGGTCTTCGTCAAGGACTCCAGACGGATCACGGGCGAGAACTGGATGCAGAAGATGCTGTCCGCCATGCAGCGCCCGGGCATCAGCCACCGCAAGCTCTCGAAGATGAACTTCATTGGGATGGGTCCCTGGATGATGGGCCGCCTTGCCAAGCAGTACGGCGTCGCCAGCCCCAAGGAGCTGCTCGAGGCCGCCCAGGCGATGGGCGTCGAGTTCATCCCGTGCCAGATGACCATGGACATGTTCGGCCTCAAGCCGGAGGACATGATCGATGGCATGGGCGAGCCCGCCGGCGCCGCCACCGTGATCGGCCTGCTGACCGAGAACTCCACTCCACTGTTCATCTAGGAAGGATCATTCGTCATGACTGCGATCGCAACCGCCATTCCCATCACCCGTACCGTCGACGCTCGTGGCAGCTTCTGCCCAGGGCCGTTGATGGAGCTCATCCGGGCCATCCGCGAGAGCCAGGTCGGCGACGTCATTGCCGTCTACTCCTCGGACAAGGGCTCGAGGACCGACATCCCGAAGTGGATCGAGAAGGCCGGCCATCGGCTGGTCGCACTCGTGGCCCGCGACGGCTACGACGAGATCGTCGTCGAGAAGGCGCGGTAACCGGCCATGCAGAGGATCCTCATCCTGGGTGGGGGCGTGGGGGGCACCCTCACCGCCAACCTCCTCGTCAAGAAGCTCCGCCGCCAGCTGAAGGCCGGCGAGGTCACGATCACCGTCGTCGATGCGACCGGTCAGCACATCTATCAGCCAGGGTTCATGTACATCGCGTTGGGCGGTGAACGGGCGGCCAATCTCCAGCGACCCGAGCGATCCCTACTCGATTGGCGCGTCCCAGCTCGTGGTCGGTGAGGTCGAGCGGCGATCGACGAGGCCGCCCCACACGATCACCTCTGGCCGACGGCCTGCAGTTGGAGTATGACTACCTCGTGGTCGCCACTGGCTCCCGCATCGTGCCCGAGGCGATCGAGCACTTCGAGACCGAGGCTCACCACTTCTACACGGGAGAGGCAGCGGCCGAGCTCCGTGCGGCGCTCGATCGGTTCACCGGCGGGCGGATCGTCATCGGTATCGCCGGGATGCCGTACAAATGCCCGCCGGCGCCGCTCGAGGTCGCGTTCCTCATCGAGCACGAGTTGCGCCAGCGCAGCCTTCGCGATAAGGCCGAGTTGCATTTTTGCTCCCCGATCGGGCGCGCCTTCACGATTGAGAGCGTGTCGGACATGGCAACGCCGATTCTCGAGGCACAAGGGCATCGAGCTCCACACGTTCTTCAACGTCGAAGCGATCGATCCCGAGGAAGGTGGTCCAGAGCCTCGAGGGCGAGGAGCTGCCGTACGACCTGCTCATCCTCGTCCCGCCTCACAAGGGGCAGCAATTTCTGATGGACTCTGGGCTGGCGCCGGAACCGGGCGGCTGGCTCCCGACCGATCGGGCGACGCTCCAGGTCGGCGGGAGGCCCAACGTGTTCGCGCTGGGGGACGCGACCGATCTACCGCTGTCGAAGGCCGGCTCTACCGCTCACTTCGAGGCGCCGGTCGTCACCGAGCGGATCGTTGCCGCGATCGAGGGCCGCGAGGTCGATCACAAGCACGGCGACTATCTCGGCAAGGTCATGTGCTTCTTCGAGATCGGCGACGGGAAGGGGACGCTCCTCCAGTTCGACTACGAGCATCCGCCCCAGCCGCCGAAGCCGAACCAGCTCTGGCACCTCGGCAAGATCGTGTTCAACAAGATGTACTGGCACACGGTGCCCAAGGGCCGGATCTGACAACCGAGTCCGACCGGTTGAGCCCTGTGAGGGGTTGTTAGCCGTCGAGCCCGGCTGCCCGGGCTGCTCCGGGCCGATCCGGTACGGCCGCATCATCTCGTTGTCCTCGTGCTCGACGATGTGGCAATGCCAGACGTACTGGCCCGGTGTCGCAAACGTCGCTTTGATCCGCGTGACCTGACCCGGGTAGGCGATGACCGTGTCCTTGAACCCGGTTTCCCAAGGCTCGGGTCCCGTCGACCGTGCCGTTCGTCGTGAGCGGCAGCGCCGGCTCGTCGTCGTCCATGACGAGGCCTTCGCGATCGACGACCTCGAACGCCACCTCGTGGACATGCATCGGGTGCGCGTCGGCGGTTGCGTTATAGAGCTCCCAGATCTCGGTATCGCCGACGCCCGGATTTTCGGTCACGGGATCCATCCACAGGTGCTCGACCGGCATTCCCTCCTCGATCGTGCCGAGGACCGCCTCGATCGGACCCTCGACCTCCTCACCTTCGTGGTCCTCCCCGGTCCCAGCCTTCTCGATGAGCCCGAGCGGCCGGGTCCGAATCGCCGCCGGCAGCGGCGTGATCGCGGGTAACCCGAGGAACCGGGGTGGTGTCGTCGGATCCGCGGCAACAGCTGGCACCACGCGGAACTCCATGACCTGGCCGGTGGTCTCTGGATCGGCGATCTCGAAGTCGGAGCCTGGGACTCCCGCCCCCGAACGGCTCGTCCGGCCCGACATTCGCCGAGGACGTGGCGTCCGAGCGGGCACGTTCGTGAAGTCGACGATGACGTCGGCTCGCTCGGCGAGACCCATCAGGATCCGGTTCTCGTGATCCGCGGTCATGTTCACCGGAGCAGACAGGAAGCCGCCCTCGTTGCCGATCTGCCAGACCTCGACACCGGGGATCTCGTTGAAGTCCAGGATGAGGAAGCGTGACTGGCAGCCGTTGAGGAAACGGAACCGATAGCGCCGCTGCTCGACGACCTGGAACGGCCACGTGTTGCCGTTGACCATGATGGTGTTGCCGAAGAACTCGGGGTTCCAGATCGGTGAGAAGCCCTCCATCCCGCCGTCGGGGATATACGGCCCGACCAGGCCATCGAAGTACGCGCGGGTGTCCGGGTAGAAGAGCGACCCGTCTGCGTTGAACGCGCGATCCTGGATGGCGATCGGAATCTCGTAGTAGGTCTTGTTCGACGGGAACTTGTCGTTCGCCTTTGGTGCCGGGCCGGGCAAGACGGCCGTGCGTGCTGTCTCGGGTGTCGAGGACGATCGTCGTCGGGGCCCCCGCGCACGATGTAGAAGCCGGCTGGACCGGCATAGACATTGAGTCGCGTCATCCCGAGCGTGTGGTCGTGGTACCAGATCGTCGAGGCGCGATTGGCATTCGGGTACTGGAACGTCGCGTAGCCCGGGCCCCAGTCCACGCCGAACCGTGCGAGCGCCTTGCCGGCGAAGAAGTCGTACCACGTCCCTTCGGTAGCGTAGCCGGCCGGGATGTTCCCGGCCGCCGGCAGATACCAGGCCTCCGCGTAGCCGTCGCTCTCGTCACCGACGCCGATCGCACCATGCACGTGGGTCACCATCGGTACTGGACCCGTGTAGCGTCCAGGCGTCGTCATGAACGTCCGGACGGGTGTCCCGACCCGCGGCGCCACCCGGCGGGTTCGCCCAGTGGAGCGTGGGGTCGACCGGGAGAAGGTGAGGCAGGTAGTTCCCGTCCCCATCCACGAGCTCGTTGATCCACTTGACCCGGACGGGTCGGTTCCGTTCGGCCTCGATGGTGAGTGACGGAGCGTGGTGGATCAGGAGGCCGCGGTCGCGCTCGCGCGACACCGCGCCGTAGCCCCAGACGGTCGTTGCCGGCATACCGGTTGGCAGGACCTGCTGCGACAGCTGCCGCATCGAAATCTCGTAGTAGTCGATCGGCTTGCCGCCCCGCTGGGGGATCGTCCGCGACCGGGGCATGACCGGCGGAATGAGCAACGGCGTGACGAACTTGGCGATGTCCTCGGGGTCGAGAGACGCGTCCAGGATCGGGACGGCGCGAACGATCCGCGTGCCGCCCGCGAAGGACACGAGAAACAGCCCGGTCCCTGCTGCTGCGGAGCCAACAAGGAACTGACGCCTCGAAAGCACCTTCGTGGAGTCTCCTCTCCAATGACCCCAGGCTCGGATCCGGGGCGCCGTTGGAGGAGGCGGTTGACTGGAAGCGAGATCGAGGTTGGGGCGTCGGGCGGACGGCAGGCACGACCATGTCTCCTAGGTCGACTACCCTCCCCCGGTCGGGCGTATGCCCATTCTCAGGCGGGATCGGGCAGGTCGTGCATGCCGAAGGGCCCTGAAATGAGAGCCACAGGTCCCCACATCGCGGTGTGTACGGGAGGTGCTGCCGTGAGCCGACCCTCCTACCCGACTTCCGAACATTGCAGGATCATTCACCGATCGATCTGAGCGTTCCCACCACAGCCGCCCGGAGGTGACCTCGATGCCCGACGAGCCTGCACAGGCGCCGCGCGCCCCGACCGGCGAGCCACCCGGATCGGATTGGGCCGCCTACTACCGGTCCACGATCGGGCGCGAGCCACGCCCCCTGTTCGCGAAGGGCATGGCCGCGGTCGAGGCAGCCGGGGTCGTGCCGGGGCAGGCGATCGAGATCGGATTCGGCGACGGGCGGGAGACGCTCGCCCTCCTGGAGGCCGGCTGGCGGGTGCTGGCCATCGACCCCGCGCCGGCCGCCGCCGAGGTCCTGCAGTCGCAGGTGCCGGCCGCGGTCGCCGATCGTCTCGAGATCCGGTCCGAACCGGCCGAGGACGCCGACCTGCCGCCGTTCGACCTCCTCTACGCGGGGTACTCCCTCCCGTTCCTCGGTGCCGATGCGTTCGACCGGTTCTGGAAGGCCGTCCGGGACCGGCTCCGACCCGGCGGCATCCTCATCGTCAACTTCTTCGGCCCGCACGATTCATGGGCCGGACGGGAGGGGATGCGATTCATCGACGCCGAAGCCGTGCGCCGGCTGGTCGACGGCCTCGAGCTCCTTGCGCTGGACGAGGAGGACCAGGATGGGAACTCGTTCCTCGGCCCGAAGCATTGGCACGTCTTCGACGTCATCGCCCGGCGACCGCCCGGCTTGCCGTCAAGCGGAGGTTAGCCCGACACTGACCCGGCCATGAACGAGCTGCCGACCGGGACCGCCACCTTCCTGTTCACCGACATCGAGGGCTCGACGCGGCTCGTCGAGGAGCTCGGGTCCGACTACGGCGCGCTGCTCGCGCGGCACGACGAGCTGATCCGAAGCGCCTGTGCCGGCGGCGGGACCGAGGTGGGGACCGAGGGTGACTCATTCTTCGCGGTCTTCGGGACCGCCGGAGACGCGGTCGAGGCCGCGATCCGCGTTCAGCGGGCGATCGCCGCGGAGCCGTGGACGAGAGGCGCCGAGGTCAAGGTCCGTATCGGCATCCACACTGGCGAGGCTGAGCTGGCTGCCGGCGTCTATGTCGGCATCGACGTCCATCGGGCGGCGCGAATCATGTCGGCCGCCCACGGCGGCCAGATCCTCGCGTCCGAGACGACCCGCGCCCTCGTCAGCCGTGCGATGCCGGCCGGCACGAGCCTGCGGGACCTCGGCGAGCATCGCCTCAAGGACCTGCCGGCGCCCGAGCGGCTGTACCAGGTCACGGCGGACGGCCTCGACGCCGACTTCCCGCCGCCGCGCACCATCGATTCGACCCCGAACAACCTTCCGGCCTCCACGTCGGCGCTGGTGGGGCGCGCGGCCGAGCTCGAGCAGCTGGCTCGCCTGCTTCGCGGCGACGCAGGTCGGCTCGTGACGCTGACCGGACCGGGCGGGATCGGCAAGACGCGGCTGGCTGTCGAGGCAGCCTCGGACGCCCTCGAGCACTACGACGACGGCGTCTTCTTCGTCGACCTTGCGCACGCGCGCGAGCCGACTGCCGTCCTCGTCGCGATCGCCCAGACGACGGGCCTCGCGGTTCCGGGCGATCGCGACCTGCGCGAAGCGCTCGCGGCGCACCTCCGGCCGCGCCGGGTGCTCCTCGTGCTCGACAACTTCGAACAGGTGATGGCGGCGGCGGACGACGCTGCGGAGCTGGTCCGGCAGTGTCCGCGGCTGGCGCTCCTCGTGACGAGCCGCGAGGGACTGCGGGTCCGTGGCGAGCAGCTCGTGCCGGTGCCGCCGCTCTCGCTGCCGACCGGCGCTGCCGGCGCGATGTCGTCCTCCGCGGTCACGCTCTTCGTGGAGCGCGGGCGTGAGGCGCGGCCAAGCTTCGGACTCGACGACGAGACCGCCGTCGTCGTCGGCGAGATCTGCGCGCGGCTCGACGGGCTGCCGCTCGCGATCGAGCTCGCGGCCGCGCGGCTTCGGCTGTTCTCGCCCGTCGAGCTGCGCGACCGCCTCCAGGGCGGCCTCGATGTCCTCCGCACCGGCGCGCGCGACCTGCCCGACCGCCAGCGGACGCTGCGCGACACGATTGCCTGGAGCTACGAGCTGCTCGACGACGACGACCGTGCGTTGTTCAAGGTCCTCGCCGTGTTCCCGTCGGCGCGGATCGAGGACGTCGAAGCAGGTGTGCGTCGGCATCGATGCGTTGGCCGGCGTGGACGTCGTCGACGGGCTCGGGTCGCTCCTCGACAAGAGCCTGCTGCGGGCGGCGGAGGGCGGGGAGCGTCAGCGACTTTCGATGCTCGAGACGATCCACGAGTACGCCACTGACGAGCTCGCGAGCGATGCCGACCTTGCGTCCGCGGCGCGGGGCGCCCACGCCGAGCATTTCGCCTCGTTGACGATGCGCCTCGCCGAGAGCATGCGCGGGCGCGGGCGGGCGGCGGCGATCGATGAGCTCGCCGGCGAGCTCGACAACGTCCTCGTCGCCTGGCGCTTCCACGTCGAGGCCGGCGACCTCGCGCGCGTCAAGTCGATGCTCGACCCGCTCTGGACCCTGTACGACACGAACGGCTGGTACCACGCGGCGATCGGCATCACGAAGGACCTGCTCCACCTCGTCAAGTCGGGGGACGAAGCCGCGCAGTCGTCCGACAAGGCCATCTCCCTGCGGCTGACGCTGGCGCGCCTGCTCCTCGCCGTCGAGGGTTACACGCCCCGGGTCGAGGACCTGTACCGCGACACGCTCGCCGTCGCGTCGGCCGCCGGCGGCCTGCCGCACCAGGTCCCGGTCCTGCGCAGCCTTGCGAACTTCCAGCTCCAGATCGGCCAGATGGACAAGGTGGCCGGCATCGGGCGCGACATCCTGGCGATCGCCGACGCCGAGGACGACGACGGCATGCGCATCGATGGCCTCGTGATTCTCGGCCCGCCGACGGCGTTCATGGGCGACATCCCGGGGGGCATCGCCCAGTTCGACCGCGCGATTGGGTTGTTCGACCCCGAGCGGCACGGTCGTGGCTCGCTGCGCGTCGGGCCGAACCCGGTCGTCGTCGCGCATTCGATCGGTGCGCTCTTCCTGTGGATGAGTGGCTACCCGGACACTGCCCAGCGGAGATCGGCGGCGGCGATCGCGCTCGCCGAGCGGCTTGGCCACCCGTACTCGCTCGCGTACGCGGTGTTCCATGCCGCGATGCTCGACCTCTGGAGCGGCCGGATCGACGCGGCCGGCGAGCAGGCCCGGCGTGTCGTCCAGATCGCCAGCGAGCTCGACTACGGCGTCTGGCACGCCGGCGGCCTGATCGTCGAGGGCCTGACGGTCGCGGCCCTGGGCCGCCCCGATGAGGGCCTCGAGCTGACCGACCGGGGCCTCGGGCTCTACGAGAGCATCCGGACACCGCCGATCTTCTGGCCGCAGGTCCTCGGCCTCCGGGCACAAGCGCTCGCGCACGCCGGCCGGGTTGCAGAAGCGATGGATGCGGTCACGGAGGCGCTGCGCGTCGCCGGCCCGGACGACACGTTCGACCTCATCGGGTTGCTCATGATCGAAGCCGGCCTGCAGGCCGCGTCGGGCAACCCTGGTGCCGCACAGGCGTCCCTCGAAGAGGCGCTGGCCAAGGCGCGCTCGATCGGGGCGCGGTCGCCCGAGCTCGTGGCCGCATTGCGGCTTGCGCAGCTCGACGGAGCGTCACCGGAGCGGCGGGCAGCGGTACAGGCCGCCTATGACACCTTCACCGAAGGCTTCGAGACCCCTGCCCTGCGAGACGCCCGCGCCTGGATGACGGGGGTCGCTTCCTCCGTCTCCTGACCCATCGCCGCGGCGCTCAGACGCCCCGGACGAGCCTCGAGCCGTCGGCCGCGCGGGCCATCTTCTCCTCGAACCGCTTCGCTGCGCGGTCGAGCTCGTCGAGGTGCTCGGCGAGCCGCTTGCGCGCCTCCTCGGCGGCGGCGTCGAGCCCGGTCAGCTCGAAGATCCGCCAGTGGGTGATGATCGGCAGGAGCACCTCGTCGCGGTGGACCCGGATGTCGTAGATGCCGGCCTTGGCGATCGCGGCCGCCTTGCGAAGGAAGCCGGGGATCCCTGCACCTGGCATCTCGAATGCGAGCACCTCGGCGACGATCGCCTGGACCGCCCGTGAGGGCTGGATCTTGAGGGCGGCGCCGAGGATGTCGCGGTAGAACACCATGTGGAGGTTCTCGTCGGCCGCGATCCGGACCATGATCCTGTCCGCCACGGGATCCTGCGAGTAGCGCCCGGTGTTCCGGTGCGAGATCCGCGTCGCGAGCTCCTGGAACGCGACGTAGGCGAGGCCGCGGAGCGTCGAGGGAGCGTCGTGGTCATAGCCCCGCTGGAGCTGCGCCATCCGGCCGCGCTCGAGGGCGACCGGATCGATGTTCCGCGTGACGGTCAGGTAGTCGCGCAGGACGATCGCGTGACGGCCCTCCTCGGCCGTCCAGCGCCCGACCCAGTTGACCCATGCGCCGTCGCCCTTGCCGAACATCCCGTGGATCAGGCGGTGGTAGCTGGGCAGGTTGTCCTCGGTCAATAGGCCGATCTCGAAGCTGGTCTGGGCGACGCCGGTCAGGCGTGGCTGGTCGGGCGTCCACGGCTCCTTGTCGAAGTCGCGGCCGAGCCGGTACGGGATGTAGTCGTGCGGGAACCACTCCTGGGCCACCTTGGCGTGGCGGTCGTACAGCCGGGCCGCTTCGGGCTCGAGCTCGGTCAGCAGCGCGACGTCGTCCGCGACGGACTCCGTGATCGGGAACGCGGCGGGCGCAGTATCCGGGTCGGCGGGACGGGGGGCGTTGTCGGTCACCATGGATCGGTCCTTCTCCGAGCGGACCTGGGCGCCCACAGCGGGCGCTCCTCATTGACCGGTCAGGACACCAGCGTAGCCCCGATTGGGCCAGACCCCCGCCAGATGCGTGCGGACCTTCATGGATCGAGCGCGCCCCGGCCCTCGCTCACCGCTCGCTCCAGGCCGTCGAGGATCAGGTCGAGCCCGTACTCGAACTCGTCCGCATAGTCGTAGCCGGGTCGCATGGCGTGCTCGGTGATGAACTCGAGGAGGCTCGGGTAGGCGCCGGCCGGGAACGGCTCGAGCATGGTCTGGGACACGTCCACGATGTCGGACGTGTCCTCGAACGGGAGGCTCATCTTGGTCAGCGCAAAGCCGTAGATGTAGCTGTCCAGGACCGAGTAGGCGTGGGCCGCCATCTCGACGCTGAAATCGGCCGAGCGAAGGCTGCCGAGCACGGCGTCGTGATGGCGCAGGGTCGCCGGCCCCGGGTTGGTCCGCGACTCCATCATCCCGATCGACCAGCGATGGCGGGCCAGGGCGTCCCGGAGCGAGAGCGCGCGCCGTCGCATTGCGCCGCGCCAGTCGGGCCCGGTCTCCGGCACGTCGATCTCGGCGAAGACGAGATCGATGATCCCGTCGAGGACCTGCTCCTTGCCGGTGAAGTGGTGGTAGAGCGCCATCGCCTCGACGCCAAGCTCCTGGCCGAGCTTGCGCATGCTGAGGGCTTCGATCCCGCCCTCGTCCGCGAGCTTGATGGCGGCCTGCAGCACCCGCTCCCGGGTCAGTGGCACGCGGCGCGGCGCGTCGGTCGATGGCTGGTGGTCGTCATGTGCCTCGTCCTGATGCGGTCCGTCGATTGGGGGTTGACACCGTAAACTTTACACCGTATGTTTTACGGCGTCAGGTTTACAGCGTACAGTAGCAGGAGTTCAGCCATGCATGCAATCGTCCAGGACCGCTACGGCACCGCGGCAGTGCTCGAAGCCCGCGACCTCGAGAAGCCCGTCATCGCCGACGACGAGGTGCTCATCCGCGTCCGCGCGGCCGGGGTCAACATCGCCGACTGGGCGATCATGAATGGCCTGCCCTACATCGCCCGCCCGGTCTACGGGCTGCGGCGGCCGAAGCAGGCGGTCCGCGGGACGGACGTGGCCGGCGTCGTCGAAGCCGTCGGGCCCGCCGTGACCCGGTTCCAGCCGGGCGACGAGGTCTTCGGCTGGTCCGACGGCTCGTATGCCGAGTACGCGGCCGCTCCCGAGGCGAAGCTGGCCCACAAGCCGGTGAACCTCACGTTCGAGCAGGCGGCTGCCGTGCCGATGGCCGGTCTCGTTGCGCTCCAGGCGCTCCGCGATCACGGCAACGTCCAGCCCGGCCAGACCGTCCTGATCAACGGCGCCTCCGGTGGCATCGGCACGTTTGCCGTCCAGATCGCCAAGGCCTTCGGCGCGCAGGTCACCGGCGTGACGAGCACCAGGAACGTCGAGCTGGTCCGCTCGATCGGCGCCGACCATGTCATCGACTACACCCGCGAGGATTTCACCCAGAGCGGCAAGACCTACGACCTCATCCTCGACAACGTGGCGAACCACTCGCTCGCCGAGCTGCGCACCGTCCTGACGCCGACCGGCGTGCTCATCCCCAACGGCGGTGGGTTCGACCATCGCTGGATGGCCAGCGGGGGCCGCCTCGTCCGCGCGGCCGTGCTGTTCCAGTTCGGTGACCAGAAGCTGGGCAACTTCCTGATGGGCACCAACCACGAGGACCTGGTCACGCTCAAGGAGCTCATCGAGGCGGGCAAGGTCACGCCGGTCATGGACCGGACGTTCCCGCTGAGCGAGACCGCGCAGGCGCTGCGCCACGTCGGCGACGGGCACGCGCGCGGCAAGGTCGCGATCACCATCCCATTGTCGTCGGGCGGTGCCGCCAACTGAGCAGCGTTGCCCTCCCGCCGTCGTCAACCCTCGTCCTCGACCCTATCCATTCAACGAAGGAGCCACCCAATGTCCAAGGCAACCGTCACCAGGTTCTTCATCGGCGGCATGCTCGCCGTCCTCGCCGGCGCGATGCTCGGAGTCGCGACCGTGTGGATCGCCATCGCCAACGATGTCTTCGTCATGAACGGCCCCGACGTCGTCGGGCTCCAGTGGTCCGCGCTGACCTGGTCGCTGCTCGCTGTCGGGATCGTCGCCGCGTCGGCGATGGTCGGCGGCATGCTGGCCGGCCTCGTGGCCTGGATCGGTGCGCTCGTCAACACGGCCGCGCTCCAGCGCAAGACGTGGTTCGTCGTCCTGCTCCTGGCCGGCATCTTCAGCCTCGGGTTCATCGCCATGATCGTGTACGTCATCGCCGGCCCGGACGGGACGGCCGGCACAGCGACCCCGCGCACCCAGGTCGCGGCGACCGCGACGACCGCATGACCCATCCCGGGTTCGACGGTGATCAGGGGGCCCGCGACCATGGATGACGTGACTGGATCCATGGCCGGGAAGACCGTCCTGGTCACCGGCGGCACCGGCGGCATCGGCCTGGCGACCGCCGCCGGGCTGGCCGCCATGGGAGCCCGCGTGGCGATCACCGGCCGCGACCGCGGGCCGGGCCGAGGCCGCGGCGATCGAGCTCCGCCGCACCACCGGCAACCCATCGATCGACGCGTTCGTCGCCGACCTGTCCTCGCAGGCGGAGGTTCGTCGCCTGGCCGCCGAGGTGCTCGATGCCTACCCTCGCCTCGACGTGCTGGTCAACAACGTCGGCGGCTTCTGGGCAACCCGGCACGTGACGGCCGACGGCCTCGAGCACACGTTCGCGGTCAATCACCTGGCCGGCTTCCTGCTCACGAACCTGCTGCTCGGTCGGCTGGCCGAGGACGCCCCGGGGCGGGTCGTCACGGTGTCGTCCGCGGCCCACGGCATGGGGAAGGTCGACTTCGACGACCTGCAGGGCGAACGGGCCTTCTCCGGCGATGTGGCCTACAACCAGTCCAAGCTGGCGAACGTGCTGTTCACCCACGAGCTCGCGCGTCGCCTGGGCGGCGCCGGCATCACGGCCAACGCACTGCACCCGGGCGTGGTTCGAACCGGGTTCGGCGCGGAGGATCCGTCCCGGATCTTCCGACTGCTCGTCCCGTTGTGGCGTCCGTTCATGCGATCGCCGGAACGAGGCGCCGCGACGTCGGTGTTCCTGGCCTCGTCACCGGCGGTCGAGGGCGTGACCGGTCGGTACTTCGTGGATCGCCGCGAGCGCGCCTCGAGCCGGGCATCGAACGATGCGGATGCGGCACGCCGCCTCTGGAAGGTCAGCGCCGAATTGGTGGGCCTGACGCCGGACTAGCCGGACGCGGACCGGATCAGGTCGGGTCGGTGTCCTTGATCTCGTCGCTCAGCTCGCGCTCGGCGGTCGCCTTGTGCGACAGCCGCCGCGCCAGGTCCTCGATCTCGCGCGACAGGCGATCGACCTCGGGGTCGGCGGGATCCAGGGACCGCTTCGCGGTCTCGAGCTCGGCCAGGCGCTCGGCGTCGTTCAGGACCGCATCGGACGTTGCTCGGAGATCGTTGACTGGATCGGACATGTCGCCCTCCGCCCCCGTCATCCCTCGGCCTCCTGGGGATTGGTCCAGTGCCCGTCCCGGTAGACGTACCAGATCGTGATCGGTTCGCCTGCCAGGTCCCGAGCATGGACCGCGGCATGAGGATAGCGCACGCGGAGCGCGGTTTCGAGGGCCTCGGTCGTCGCGAACACCGCCCTCGGCCAGCTCCTCGGCGAGGGCGACGAATGCACGATCGGTCATCGGGTTGATGACCAGCGTCGGACGCATGGGTCACCTCGTGTCAAGGCTCCCGGATCGGGCGGCAACCGACCGGGCTACGGCGACCCGACATGCGTGACACCGGCGTTACAACTGGCGGGTCAACGACGCGCCGTCAGACTGCCGCTTCGCATCGCACTGCCTGCTAGCATCAACCGATGGCCACCTCACGAACCCCGGCCGGCGCCCGACGCCCGGCGTCCCGCAGCAAGCCAAAGGTCGCGTCACCGCAGGAGCTCGATGCCGTCTGGGCGGTCGAGGGGCCCGACTCCGAGGCCTGGACCCCACGACCGTGGGTCGCGCCTGAGGAGCGTGCCGCCTTCGGGCGGGCGGCTCGCCAGCGTGCGCCGCGACGGTCCCAGGCCGCCTTTGAGCCCGCCGCGGGCCGCGACCCGGTCTCGATCATCCTGGCCCAGGAAGCCGACCGGCTCCAGGACCTGCTGCCGTTGCGCCACGGTCGGATGGCCGACTCGGCCTTCGCGTTCTACCGCGGAGCTCCCGCGGTGATGGCGTTCGACTTGTCCACCGCGCCACGGAGCGACATCGTCGTCCAGGCGAGCGGCGACGCGCACCTCTCGAACTTCGGCTTGTTCGCCTCGCCCGAGCGAACTCTTGTGTTCGACTCGAACGACTTCGACGAGACCCTGCCCGGGCCATGGGAGTGGGACGTCAAGCGCCTCGCCGCCAGCGTCGTCATCGCCTCCCGGACGAACGGGTTCACCCCCGCCGAGGCGCGGACGGCGACGCTGGCCACCGTGCGGGCATACCGCGAGCAAATGGATCGCTATTCGGAGATGCGCCTCCTCGACATCTGGTACGACCAGACGACCGCGGAAGACATCGAGACGCAGCTCATCGAGATGGGCAAGGCCGTCGGCGGCAGCGGGTTCAGCCGGAAGGACGCCCAGGCGCGACTCGCCGGCATCTTCGCCAAGGCTCGTGGCAAGGACCGAATGAAGGCCACCGCGCTCGCTGACTGCGGTGGTCGACGGCCAATGGCGGATCGTCGACGATCCGCCGGTCGTCAGCCACGTCGAGCTCCCGGGCGGGCTCGGGGACCTCGAGAAGGTCTTTGGCGGCTATCGGGCGACGCTGGCCGAGAACCGTCGCGAGCTCATCGAGCGCTACCGCTTTGTCGACTTCGCGCTCAAGGTCGTCGGCGTCGGAAGCGTCGGGCACGCGTTGCTTCATCGTCCTCCTCGAGGGTCGGGACCAGGGGGATCCGCTGTTGCTCCAGGCCAAGGAGGCCACCGCCTCGGTCCTGTCGCCCTACCTCGAGACGAGCCACCACGCCAACCACGGCGAGCGGGTGGTCGTCGGCCAGCGGCTGATGCAGGCGACCGCCGACATCTTCCTGGGCTGGACCCGCGGGCCGGCTGGCCGTGACTTCTACTTCCGCCAGCTGTGGGACATGAAGGGTTCGGTCGACACCACGACGCTGCGCCCGCCCGGGATGGGGTTCTATGGCGGGCTATGCGCCCGGTCGCTCGCCCGTGCCCACGCCCGGAGCGGCGATGCGATCGCGATCGCCGCCTACCTCGGCACGTCCGACACGTTCGACGGCGCGATCGCCGACTTCGCCGAGGCATACGCCGACCAGAACGAGCTCGACTACCAGGCGTTCACGGCCGCGATCGCCGGCGGCCAGGATCGAAGCCGTCGCCGGCTGACGGAACTGCCGAGCCCGCCGGATCGTCGGGAACCGCGTGATGCATCGACGAACGGTCCTCATCGCGCTGACGGCGCTGGCGGTGCTCGCCGCGGCCTGCAGCGCGACAGGGTCCTCGCCTTCCCCGTCGCCTCTGGCTTCACCCACGCCGGTTCCGGTCACGGTCACCACCCCTGAGCAGGCGATCGCCCGGGTCATCGCAGACCGAACCGCGGCTGGCCGGGATCCAGCCGCGCAACCCCGACCTCATCGGCCAGGCCAGCTGGTATGAGGTCACGCCGGCGTCGGGCGTCGGGGCGTTCGTGGTCACGGTGCGGATCGGCTCGGGCGACTGCCCGAGCGGCTGCATCGACGAGACCCGCTGGACGTACGCCGTCGCGCCGGACGGCACGGTCACCGTCGTGGCCGAGGACGGCGGACCCGTGCCGGACGGCGCCTGGCCGTCGCCGCGCGGCCGGCGGCCGGACCGGGATCGGCGGGACGGCCACGGCGGGACCCGTCTGCCCGGTCGAGAAGGTGCCGCCCGACCCGGCCTGCGATCCGCGACCCGTGGCCGGAGCCGCGGTCGTCATCCAGGACGCGACCGGCGCCGAGGTCGCGCGCGTGACCACCGACCCGGACGGCCGGTACTTCGCCGAGGTCGCCCCCGGCGGGTACATCGTCGTGGCCCAGGACGCGAGCGGGCTGATGGGCAAGCCGGGCCCGCAGGCGGCGACGGTCAACGCGGGGACGACCGTGACCGTCGACCTCGCGTACGACACCGGCATCCGCTGAGCGGATTCCCCGCCAGAACGTGGAAAGCGCCGCGACATTCGTCGCGGCGCTTTCCATCCCCGAGCGGTGTCACCTGATGAGCTGGATCCCCAGCGCTTCCCCGTTGTTGATCGCGCCGCTGCCCACGGGACCGCGGGTCACGTAGCGCACGAACCAGCCGGCCATGCAGCTCGAGCTGCCGTTACCGCCGACGATGTTGACCAGGCTCGTGCCGTAGGTCGGCGACGTCGTCAGCTGGCACATCGAGTTGTTGTCGTTGTTCGAGTACGACAGGTAGTCGAGGTAGAAGGAGACGATCCGGATGATGTGGTACGCACCGCCGGTGCCGCCGTCGGTCACGCAGTCGTTGTCGCAGATCGGGATCATCACGACCTTGCCCTGCAGGCTCTTCGCCGCAATCCCGTCCTCGACCTTCTTTGGACAGTCGTTGCCGGTGTCGGTGTCGATGTTCACGGGGAAGTCCGCGAACTGGATCCTGGTCGGGTCGAGAACCTCCTCCTCGCAGCTCTTGTCCACGTCGAGGTTGAGGATATGGAATGAGCCAGAGCCCGACTTGCACAACGGGATGATGTACTCCTGGCCGATCGGTTTACCGGTCGGATTGGCGGGGTTCGGGTTGCTCATCCGCCACGGTTCGTCGATGACCACGGTCGTGCCGGTCCCGTCGCAGTTGGCCATGCTGACCGGGAAGACGACCGGCAGGAAGATCCCGCCCGTGAGCGCCCCGGTGACCGCCGTCGCCGCGGCCGAAGCGGTGAACTGGTTGATCCCGATCGCCCGCGCGAAGGTGGTGTCGAACGCCTGGCTGCCCGCGACCTGGACGCCCTGGGCGTTGGCCGGGACGGCCGTGTTGCCATCGCTGCCCGGTCCGACCTGGGCCGCAGCCGGCAGGCTCGTGGTGGTGATGCCACCCGGGGTGAGCAGCTCGCCATACAGGTTCGTGTAATAGCCGACGTACGAGTCGAGCCCGTTCTCGTCAGCCATCAGGTCGATGGCGGCGAGGACCTGGGTATCACCCACCGGCGCGCCGCTCAGCCGCTTGGCGAGGACCGCGGCGCCGGCGTTGGCGACCGAGTCCGCCGCATTCTGGGCGATCCGCTGGTGGGCATAGGCGTTGCCGCCCTCGAGCACCAGCGACACGCCGCCGATGAGGGCCATCATCGCGAGCGCCGCGATGACGATGATCTGGCCCCGCTGCCCACGGTCGGAGCGCGCGGGGAGGCTGGGCAGGCGATGCATGGTGACCTCGAGCATGGTGTGGATGGTGTGACGGCCGGTCATGGCTGCTTCGGACACAGGTCCGCCGTCGGGTAGTGGCTGTTCGGGCAGCGGTATTCGACGTTGAGGACCGACGTCGCGACGAACGTCACCCCGCTACCGAACAGGATGTTGCTGATGAACGGCGTGATCGGGCGGTAGGTCGCCTCGAAGCGAACGACGGCCAGGCAGTTCGTGGCGACAAGGTCGCAGGGATCGGTGGTGTCCGGCTTGCCGTCGTCGCGCATCTGCCAGAAGTCGACCTCGACGTTCGGCGTGTCCAGCTCGACGATCGCCGACTGGTTCTTGGCGCGGTTGATGACGCTGTCGAGGTCCTGGTTCACGATCGCCAGCCGGGCGCCCTCGCGGGCCGCGTTGGTGAGCGTGTTGTAGGCGAAGACCGCGCGGCCAAGGTCGAACAGCGCAACCAGCATCAGCAGGAAGAGCGGGATGACGATGGCAAACTCGACCAGGGCCTGACCGCGCGTTCGCCCGGCAACGCGGGTCCGGCGGCGGAGGCTCATGGCCGGTTCACCGTGACGTCGCTGTCGCACGGGATCATCGTGCCGCCGGTGCGGTCCTGGGCGGTGATGATGAAGTTGCCGTTGGGCGCGTTCGTGGCGCGGACGACGACGCCGGTGAAGTTGTACGGCGCGCCCTGCCAGATCGCCTCGGCGTTGTTGACATGGACGCTGGTCAGGAAGGGCACGAGGCACAACCCGCGTTTCGACGCGGATGTAGCCGACCTTCGTCTCGGTCACGTCTCCGGTCGGGTAGGTGACCTTGAGCGCCACCGTGTAGGTGCCCGGAGTGTTGTAGGTGTGGGTCGGGTTCGGGTCGGTGCTGCTGCCCTCGCCCGTGCCGAACGTCCAGACCACCTCCGTCCCACCGGCCGATGAGTCGTCGGTGAAGGTGACCGTCGTGCCCGGCGTGATGCTCGTCTGGTCGGCGTGGAAGTTGACTGCGGTGGCGTCGACGACCGTCACCAGCATCGAGGCCATGTCGGACCCGTACAGGTTCTCGGCCGTCATGGTGACGAGGTACGCCCCCGCGGCCGTGAACGTATGGACGCCAGGATCCTGCAGGTTCGACATGCTGCTGTCGTCGGGGAACGTCCATTCCCATTGCGTGGGATTGCCGCCGGAGGTATCGCGGAAGTCGACCGCGAACGGGGCGACGCCGAAGATCGGGTTGGGACTGATCGTCAGGTTGCCGCTGAACGCGGCGTTCGGCGGGCTTCCGGGGCCGCCACCGGACCCGACCGCGGTCATCGAGGACGCGACCGGGAATCGCGACGCAGCGGCGACCTGGACGCTCCCGCCGACGACGTTGGCGATGCCCGGGGTGATGACCCCGAACGAGCAGCCGATCTGGACCTCGGCGGTATCCCCCAGGTCGATGCCGAGCCCGTTCCCGTCGCGGTCGGTGAAGGTCGGGGTCGGCACGACGGTCTTGCCGGCGCCGTCGACCGGAAGCGTGCAGTTGATCGCCCCGGCATCCTGGAGGATCTGGTTCTTGTACTGGAGCTGGACGTCCGCGTCGCCGCTACCCTGCCACGCGGTCGGGTTGTTGGCCGCGAAGTTGGCCGCGATGCGGGCCATGTTCTGGAGGTTGATGTAGCCGAGGTAGACCCGCCCGAAGTCGAGCGCGATCAGCGTCAGGAACAGCAGGATCGGGATGACCAGCGCGAACTCGACGAGGCTCTGGCCTCGGGTTCGCGGGGCGCGCCGGGCCGTCGATCGGCTGCGCGCGAGACCCGTGCGGAGGAGCAAGTTAGGAGACATCAAGGCCTTCCCTGGAGGGATGGATCGGTCATGAATCCGATCCTCAGTGGACTGCCTTGCACTCTCCCTTGAAACGTTGCCCGGCTGCATAGCCCGGAAGGGGTACGCCGGGGGACCTGATGGTCAGCGAAGTCGGCAAGCCGACATCGATACCTCACGGAGGGGTTCCGCCCCAGAATCGAAGGGAGCCGCGACCGCGGGTCGCAGCTCCCTGGGCCCCGAGTCGGGCTCGTTACCTGATCAGCTGGATCGTGATCGAGGTCTGGCCACGGACGATCGGTTCACCGGGGACGATCGGACCGGATGAGATGTAGTTGACGAACCAACCCTTGAGGCAACCGAGGAAGCCGCCGCCGGTCGTGACGGGGACCAGTGGCGCACCCGGCGGACTCGCACAGTCGTCGACGTTCGGCCCTGCACGAGCACTTCTTGGACGTAGAAGTTGCCGAGAGTGTGGACGTAGTACCAGGTGTTGTTGCCGACGGGATCCCGGCCCTCCATGCCGACCGGGCAAGTCGTCGCCACTCCCGGATCCACGCGGCATGCGCCGTTGTTCAAGGGGATCAGCACCGTGGTGCCGATGTAGGCGCTCGAGCTCGCCGTCGACCGAGTTCGGATTTCCCGACTGCGTCTGGAACCAATCGGGGATGTCGACTGTCACGGTCAGGGGGCCCGTGATCTCCCCCGGCAGGTTGGGGATCCAGGGTCAAGGTCCAGCCAACCGAAGGCTCCCGAGCCGGTGCTGGCACCCTTGCACAGGGGCAGGATCGCCATCTTCGTCGGGTCGCCATCCGGGTCTGCCGTCGACGGCAGCGACTCGAGGCCGACCAAGGGCCAGTATGCATCGGAGGGATCCGCGCCTGGGGGCGGCGCGCCGATCCACGTTCCAGTTCCGGGGATCAGTTCTCCGTGGCCGTCGCATTCGTAGGTCTGGACCGGGAACGTCACCGGCAGCAGCGTGCAGCCATCCTCGTCAAGGACGCATTCGCCACTCGACTTGCCGGTTACAACCGTGGCGTCGGCGGTGGCGGTAAAGAGGTTGATCCCCACGACCCGTGTGAAGGTGGCGTCCACGACGCGTGATCCGCCGGCTCGCACACCGCGCGCCGCAGCGGGGATCGGCTGGACGGTATCCGTGACGTTGACGGGTGGGACCAGCGAGTGGCCGGTGTCGTCCGTGTATTCCGCCGAGATACCGGCGAGACCATTCTTCACGGCCATGTCGTTCACAGCCACATAGACGTCGCGGTCAGTGTGGATGTCCGCGACGGAGCTGAGGTTCTTCGCGATGACCAACGTGCCAGCGGTCGACGCCGCGTCGGCTCCGTTTTGGGCGTTGCGCTGCTGGGCGTAGAGGGCCCCCAGATCGATCACCAGACCGACCATCACGACGATCACGACCATCGCGGCAGCGAAGATGACGATGATCTGACCCTCGGCAGTCCGTCGGGAGCGCTGGTTCACGGCTTTGTTCCTTTCCTCGAACTCAGGGCGTGTCAAGGTGATTCCATCCTGGGGCACTCCTGGCCCGTGGGATCGTCGTATTCGGGGTACCTGGAGTTGGGGCACACGAGCTCGATAGGCAACTCGGATCGAGCCGTGAAGTTGATCGGCCCAATGATCGATCCGATGATCGGCGTGATGGCCGACCAGTCCGTCTCGGCCGTGACGACGGCGATGCAGCCCGTTGCGAGCGTCGTGCACTCGTCGTTCAGCGTTGGGTCGAGGTTCGGATCCTGCTTGTAGAACTTGACAAAGTCTGGATCGGCGGCGTTGCTGATCCCCGAACCGAAGGCCATATCGTTCACGCGTTTCGCGATCATCGGTTCGTATTGATTGACGATCGCCAGGCGGGCACCCTCGCGTGCCGCATTCGTCAGCCCGTTGTAGACGAACACGGCCCGTCCAACGTCGAACACGGCAAGGATGAGCAGGATGGCGAGAGGAAATACGAGGGCAAATTCGGTGAGCGCCTGCCCCTTCGAAAGGAGCTTACGACGCACCCTCGCCGTGGTCACGGCCCGACCGTGATGACGGAGTCGCAGCCGGCGGGTTGGGGATCGATGATGCCGCCGACGATCGATTGGTACGTGATGTCGTAGTGGGGGGGTGGATCGGCCTGCATGTCCACGGTGGTCGTGAACCCGGCCGACGCCCAGCGGCTCTGTGCCTGGTTCGTCCGGGTGTTGAAGAAGTCGGGCACCGTGCAGATCTTGCGGTGGACAATCACGAAGTCCGCCTTCGTTAGTTCGCTCTGGGCACCGGTGTCATCCGTGACCCGAAGCGTCACGTCGTAGGCTCCTTCGGCGGTGTATGTATGGGATGCAGTCGCACCGGATGCGTCCCACGAACCGTCGCTCGTGAAGTCCCACTGGTAATTCGTATAGGTCACGGCCCCAGCTCTGAGGTCGTCGAACTGGAAGTTGGTCGTCAGCGGCCCTACGCCCGAGAGCGGACTACCGGTAAACTCGGCGATCGGACCGGTCGCCGGCGGAACCCTGACCGTGATCAAGTCGTTCCGGATGATCGTGTCATTGCCACCGGCGTTCGCTGCCTGCAGGGAAACGCCGAACGTGCACGTGGCCAACTCCGCTCCGACACAGTCGTACGTGACGGCGTGCGGGCCTTCCGTCAGCTCGATCGCCGGTGAGACGCCGCCCGTTCCTGACCCCGACGGCGCGACATTGAAGTCCCAGATCCAGCTCGTTGGGCCGTTCCTGGATGCGTCGGTGATGGTCACCGTCAAGGGCGCCCACCCGGACACGGGCGTCGCGACGAAGTCCGCGTCCACGGCAGGCGTCACGGGGGCTCCACCACCGGGCACGGTTCCGACCGCACCCTCTTTGATCGGGTACGTGGTCGATGCCGTCACCAGCACCGTGCCCCCCAGGACGTTGGAGATCACCGGCGTGAGGACCGTGAACCCACACGAGATGGTGACGGTTACCTCCGCGCCGAGACTCGTACCGCCGGCGATCACCGGGTCGGGGATCGGGTTCTGCGGGTCGCAGTTGATCAGGGTCGCATCCTGGATGATCCGGTTCTGGTACGTGGCACGATGCGCTGCGTTGCCTGGGGTCCCCCATGCGGTGGCATGGTCGGCCGCATAGTTGGCGGCGATACGCGTCATCTGTTCGAGGTTGATCCACCCGAGATAGATCCGCCCGAAGTCGATCGCAATCAGGAGCAAAAACAGGACGACCGGAAACACCAACGCGAACTCGACGAGGCTCTGCCCCCGCGAGGAGCCGCGGACTCGTCCTGGTGAGGTGCGGAACATCGAGTTGGACTCCCCCGATCGGACTTTGCAAGGAGTGGACCGGCAGAGGATGGCGGCGTCACCTTGCAGGTCACATTGCATGACGGTACGAATGAACTATTCCTAACCGCTCCCAAACGAACCAATCGATCGACGTCTGCGCGTCGCGATCAAGATTGGTCGGACAGTTATCCGTAAGAGGCCGAACCATCGTCTCCCGGCCGCGGTACGACCGGGTGGGTCGCTTCCGGGCTGAGCGTCGCAGACGATGCAGCCATGAAGAAGCGCATTCTCGCGACGTTCCTGTGGTTCTTCGCTGGTTGGTACGCGGGTGCGTTCCTCGCCTACGCCCTCGACGTCAACCCCGTGCTCGGCCCGATCCTCGGCATGGCCGCTGCGGTACTCGTTGCCGCCGACCCGCGTCGGGTGATCTGGACCGCCGCCCGACGGGCTCCAGCGTCGACCATCTCCCAGGAGCCCACCTGAGCGACTGACCGCCCGGTTCGCCGGGTCGGGTAATCGAGCCGGTCAGGTCGCCGCGCCGCAAGGCGTGGTTCCTTCGCGCCCGCACGCGTGCCGCTACCATCGGCGTCATGCCGAAGCGACGCCACCCGTGACCGCGACGTCGAGCGCGGCTTCCACCGATCCCGCCCCGACGCCGATCCGCAGCCAGGTGCGCGCGGCCGTCGAGCGCGCCTGGGGGCGCGCCGAGTCGAGCGGCGCACTGCCCGCGTGGGCAGCCGAGACGCCGCGGCCCGCCGTCCAGGTCGAGCACCCGGCCGAACCCGAGCACGGCGACTTCGCCAGCAACCTCGCGCTGCAGCTGGCGCGGCCGTACCGCATGGCGCCGCTGGCGATTGCCACGGCGCTCGCCGCCGAGCTGGAGGCCGAGGCGGCCGGCGACTCGAACACCACACCAATCGCCGCGGCCGAGGTCGCGCCACCCGGGTTCCTCAACATGCGCCTGCGCGACGCCGCGCTGGAGGCGACGGTCGGTGCGATCCTCGCCGACCCACCGGCCTGGGGTCGCGTCGCCACGCCACGGCCGCGCTCGGTCAACGTCGAGTTCGTGTCGGCCAACCCGACCGGGCCGCTCCATGTCGGCAACGCCCGGGGCGCGTTCATCGGCGACCTGCTCAGTCGCGTCCTCGAGGCCGGCGGCCAGCGCGTGACGCGCGAGTACTACTTCAACGACGTCGGCGGCCAGATCCCCAACCTCGGCGCGTCGATCGCGGCGATCCGGCGGGGCGAGCCCGTGCCCGAGGACGGCTACCACGGCGACTACGTCCCCGACCTCGCGGCCGCGCTGCCCGACGACGTCTGGGCCGATGCCACCGCGCCCGAAGCCGACACGAACGGGATCCTCGGTCACTGGGCCGCCGGCCGGGTCCGCGAGGGCATCGAGCAAAGCCTGGCCGCCCTGGGCGTCCGCTTCGACGTCTGGAAGACCGAGGGCTCGCTCCACGACGACGGCTGGGTCGAGCGCGCGATCGAGCGGCTGCGCGAGGGCGGCTACGTCTACGAACAGGACGGGGCGCTCTGGTTCGCCTCGACCGCGTTCGGCGACGACAAGGACCGGGTGATCATCCGCTCGAACGGCCAGCCGACGTACTTCGCCTCCGACATCGGCTACGTCACCGAGAAGTTCAGCCGCGGCTTCGACCACCTGATCTACATCTGGGGCGCGGACCACCACGGCACGGTCGCGCGCGTGCGCAACGCGGCCCAGGCCATGGGCTACGACCCGGCCGCCGTCCAGATGCACCTCTACTCGTGGGTTCGCTTCGTCCGCAACGGCGAGGAGATCTCGATGAGCAAGCGGGCCGGCGAGTACGTCACGCTCGACGAGCTGCTGGCCGAGGTGGGCGTCGACGCCGCCCGCTGGTTCTTCGCGTCGCGCGCGGTGACGACCGGGATCGACTTCGACATCGAGCTGGCGAAGACCCAGTCGAACGAGAACCCGGTCTACTACGTCCAGTACGCCCACGCCCGGATCGCCTCGATCCTGCGCAAGGCGGCGGACGCCGGGCTGGCCCCGGCGCCCGGCGTCGAGGGAACCCTGGCGGGCGCACCCGAGGCCGCGCTGGCGCGGGCGATCGTCCGCTTCCCGGAGGTGGTCGAGGACGCGGTCGCGGCCGAGGAGACGCACGGCATCACGGCCTACGCCACCGAGCTGGCGACGACCTTCCACGGCTTCTATCGCGACGCACGGGTCGTCGACCCGGACGAGCCGGCGCGCTCGGCTGCTCGCCTTGCGCTCGCGGACGCGGCGCGGATCACGCTCGCCAACGCCCTCGCGATGCTCGGGATCTCGGCGCCCGAGTCGATGTAGCGGGCCGCCGGCGCGCGGTTGCAACCCCCTGCGATGCGCGAGGCCCGGGCCGGTCCGTCCGCCGGGTCCCGCGCGTCACGCTTCGATCCCGGGCGATCACGCCCGCCCCGCGACGGAGGATCCGATCATGTGCCTGACCTGTGGCTGCATGGACGCCCATCTCGAGATGGGCGAGGCGAACATCACCTACGAGGACGTCAAGCGCGCCGCCGACGAGAACGGCCGCTCGGTCGCGGAGACGCTCGACATCATGGAGCGGACGAAGGCCAAGGACCGCGAGGCGCATCCACAGGAGTACGGCGCCCCGGTAGGAAACCGCTCCTGACGGCCGCATTGGGCGCGGCTGTGCCGCCGCACTCGGATTACAAGCGAGCGCTTAGCCGGCGAGCCCCAGAGCGCCGCTGACCTGACCGAGCGTCTTGGCGTCGTTGGCGACGACGACCCAGCGGGTCTTGCCACCGGCGCCGGGGAGGACGCGCGCCTCGCCGCCGGCCTTGCCGAGCGCGGTGGTCGCCGCCTTCTCGAAGGCCTCGGCGTCCGCCGCGGTATCCCAGGCGGTGTCCATCACGACCGCCCAGGCGTCGCCGGGGCCATCGAGCACGGCCAGCCGGTCGCCGCCCCAGCCGGCCGCCGCGGCATTCGCCGCCGTCGTCTCGACGCCGCCCTCATGGAGCCAGATCCCGATCTGGAGCTCGCCGAACGTGTCCTGCAGCGGGACCGTCCAGCCCGCGCCGAGCCGGGTGGCGAGGTCGGCCGGCAGGGCCACCTTGACCGGGGCTTCGGCCGAGGCGTACTTCTCGGGGTGGAGGATCTGCTCGGTGGATTCGGGCATCCGCGCGTAGGCCGCATCGACGGCCGCCCAGTCGCCCGTCGCCGACAACCCCTGGACGAACCCGAGGCCGGTCGAATAGGGGAACTCGAGGGGCAGGCGCAGGATCGCCGGCGTGCGCGCCAGAACCGCGGCGACCTCTGGGTCCGACGCGGCCGACACGATCTCGAGGAGCTGCGCCGGGGTCAGGTTGCCGGCCGCCCACTGGGTCATCAGCAGCGTCGCGTCGCCCTCGTAGACCGCCTGGCGGGCGAGGATCCGGTCGCTCTGGTCGAGGATGCCGTCCTGGTCCTTGAAGACCGTGAAGTTCTGGTCCTGCAGCGCGTGGTCGTACTCGTGGGCGAAGGTGAACCGCTCGTTGCCGCCGGGCTCACCAGACTTGGTGCGCACATAGAGCCTGCCCTGGTCATTGCGGTAGACGCCGATGACCCCGCCCCCGAGCAGGTCGAGCGTCAGGTCGCGCAGGCTGGCGTCCGCGGGAACGAGGCCAAGCGCCTTGTACAGCCGTTCCAGCGCAGCCACGTATTCGGGTGAGTTGTCCTTGTCGTACAGCTCGGTGAGCATCGAGCGCAGCTCGTCCGCGGTGATGAACTGGCGCTCGACCGGTCGGCTGGCCTCCAGTCCGCGGATGTCCGAGACCTGCGCCTCGATGGCGTCGTAGACGGCGTCGACCGCGGCGGCGTCCGGGCTGCCTGACGGGGCGGTCGCCGACCCGCTCGGGGCGGCGGTCGGCGGCGTGCTGGCGACCGCGGATGGCCGCGGCGCTGCTCGTCGGGCTGGCGGACGGCGTGCCCGAGCCGCAGGCGGCGACGAGCAGGACGATGGCCGAGCAGGCCGCTGAGGGCGATCGAGCGGCGGGAACGCCGCGAGGGGGTCGGAGGCATGGCCGGGATTGTCGCACGGGTCGGCGGCGAGCCCCGATTCGGCCGCTGCGATATCGCTTTCTTAACCGCTTCACGTCTCGACCCTGAATCAGGCTTCAACTAGCGTATGCATCGGACGAACCCAAAAGGTTCCATCCCTCCCTCCCTAGACCGGAGGTGCCGATTGGGCAGGCACCTCCGGTCTTTTTGTTCGTGCCACGCATTCCGGCGGCGCCCGGAGCTGGCCGATGCGTGCGTTGTCGGCTCCGCTGCGTCGCTCACGCACCCTGAGGTGCGCTCGCTTCCGCCTCCTCCCCTCCGCCTTCGCCTCGGCGCAGCCGGGGCGCCGATCCTCGGTTCCTGGACCGCCGCCGGCGACACCGGCACGGCGATTCCCGGTGAAGCGGGCTGTGTCAGAATCGGGCGATGGAACTCACTTGGTATGGGCGGACGTGCGTGCGGTTGCGGGGGAAGGATGCGGTCGTGGTGATCGATCCGTTCCAGTCGGTGGTGGGACCGACGGGGCGCGGGATCAGCGGCGACATCGTGACCTTCAGCCATCCCGATGATCGACCGCTGCCGAAGGGCAAGGGCAAGACGTCGTTCAAGGCCTCGCGCGACGGGCGGACGCTGCTGCCGTCGAGCCTCGATGACGCGTTCGTGCTCGACGGGCCGGGCGAGTACGAGGTCAAGGAAGTCCTGGTGACCGGGGTGCGGACCTACCGCGACGACGCGCGCGGCGCCGAGGCCGGCAAGCAGGTCTCGTTCGTGGTCGAGGTCGACGGCGTCCACACGATCCATCTCGGCGACATCGGCCACCTGCTGTCCGAGGAGAAGCTCGGCGACATCGGCTCGGTCGACATCGCCTGCGTCCCGCTCGGCGGCTCGCTGTCGCCGACCAACGCGGCCGCGTTGATCGCCCAGCTCGATCCGCGCATCGTCGTCCCGATGCCGATCTGCGACGACGACGCCGACTGCGCCGAGGCGCTCAAGCGCTTCTTCCACGAGATGGGCGCCGAGGCCGTCACCCAGCCGAAGCTGTCGGTCACCGCCTCGAGCATCCCGAGCGAGACGACCACGGTCCTGCTGGAGTCGCGCGGCAAGCAGGCCTGACCCGGGGCACGGCCGCCGCGCGGTTCAGCCGCGCTCGAGCACCACGCGACCGCGCTTGACCACGGTCCGCGCCAGGTCGGCGGCGGGCCAGTACGGGATCTGCGTCGAGGTCGGGACGCGCCAGACCACGAGATCGGCGCTCTTGCCCGGTTCGAGCGAGCCGACCTCGTCCTCGAGCCCGACCGCGCGGGCGGCGTTGATCGTCGTCGCCGCGAGCGCCTCGTCGGGGGTCATCCGGAGCTCGAGGCAGGCCACGGTCATCGCGAGGGGCAGGCTGGCGGTCGGCGACGTGCCGGGGTTGAAGTCGGTGCCGAGCGCGACCGGGACGCCGTGATCGATGAACGAGCGGGCCGGCGCCCCGTGGTCCTTCATCAGGAACCAGGTCGTCGCCGGCAGCAGCGTGGCGACCACCGGCTGGCCATCCGCCGCGACCCGGGCGAGCGCCTCGATCCCGGCCTCCGACGGCGTCGCCAGGTGGTCGGCCGACACCGCGCCGAGCTCGGCGGCCAGCTCCGCACCGCCGGACGGTGCCAGCTCGTCGGCATGCAGTCGCGGCAGCAGCCCGAACGCCGAGGCGGCCTCCAGGATCCGCCTCGACTGGTCGGCGCTGAACACGCCGTTCTCGCAGAACACGTCGCAGAAGCGCGCCCGGCCGTGGGCGGCGACGCCCGGCAGCTGGTCCTCGATGACCGAGCGGACGTACGCCTCGGTCCCGTCGGGTCGCGAGCGGAACTCGGGCGGGACGGCGTGTGCACCGAGATAGGTCGGGACGATCTCGATCGGGCCTTCGCGCCCGAGCCGGTACGCCGCCTCGAGCAGCTTGATCTCGGTCTCGAGGTCGAGGCCGTAGCCCGATTTCGCCTCGATCGTCGTCACCCCGTGGCCGAGCATCTCGTCGAGCCAGCGCCGGCCGTGCGCCAGCAGGTCGTCGATCGAGGCGGCCCGCGTCGCGGCGACGGTCGACAGGATGCCGCCACCGGCCTCGAGGATCTCGAGATAGCCCGCGCCGCGCTGGCGCTGCTCCCACTCCGCCTCGCGCGAACCGGCGAACAGCAGATGCGTGTGCGGGTCGACCAGCCCGGGGGTGACGCACCCGCCGGCGGCGTCGAGCCGGGCGAACCGGCTCAGCGGATAGCCGCCGTCCTCGAGCGCGGCCTCGAGCGCGGCTCGCGGGCCGACCGCGGCGATCCGGCCTTCCCAGCAGGCGACGACCGGCGCGTCGGGCGCGCCCGGCCCGCCGGCGTCCGCGGCCGACAGGCGACCGACGTCCGCCTGGCCCGGACCCATCCGGACACCGCCCGCGAGGGTCACGACCTCCGACGCCCCGACGACCAGCAGGCCGGGCGTCGGATCGTCGCTCCGACCGCCGTGGATCACGCGGAACGGGCCGCCGGTCACCCTTCCGGTCCGCCCGCGCGAGCCGCCTCGAGACGGAGCTCGAGGGCCTGCATGGGCGAGAAGTCGCGCAGCCGGAGGTAGGCCGCCGCACGGGCCAGCCGGTGTTCGATCGGGTCCTCCGCTGGAGCGTCGGCACGGTCGGCGACGGCCAGGAAGGCGGCCAGCGGCGCGAGCCCGATCAGCTCCGACTCGGCGAGGCTGACGCCGTCTTCGGCGGCGAGGTCGCGGACGGTGTCCCACACCAGCCAGAGCGGCGTCGAGGCAAAGTCGAGCAGGTTCATCGACACCTGGGCGCGACCGAGCTCCTCGATCCAGAAGCCGTTGGCCTGGACCCACGGCAGACCGCCGCCGGATTCACGGACGCGCCGGGCGATCCGCTTGGCCAGCTCGAGGTCGGGCGAATCGAGGTTGATGTTGTAGGCGATCAGGAACGGCCGCGCGCCCACGGCGACCGCCCCGGCCGACGGGTGCATCCGCGAGGGCCCGAAGTCGGGCGTCCGGCCGAGCTGGCCGATCTCGTCGCGGAGGCCTTCGTATCCGCCGCGCCGGACGTCGGCCAGCTTGGCGCGCTCCGGCCGCGTCGCCGCCCGGGCATAGAGGAAGACCGGAAGCTCGAACCGCGTCGCGATCCGTTCGCCGAAGTCACGGGCGAGCTCGACGCAGTCGTCGATCGTGGTCGCCGCGAGCGGCACGAACGGGACGACGTCGACCGCGCCGATCCGTGGGTGCTCGCCGGTGTGGGCGTTCATGTCGATCTCGTGGATCGCCGCCTCCACCAGCCGCTCGAGCGCCGCCCCGACCGGACCGTGCTCGCCGGCCATCGTGAACACGGACCGGTTGTGGCTGGCGTCGCTCGTCCGGTCGAGCAGGTAGACGCCGTCACCCGCCTCGATCGCGGCCGCCAGCCGGTCGACGACGTCGAGGCGGCGGCCTTCCGAGACGTTCGGGACGGACTCGATCAGCACATGGCGATGCTATCTGCCCCGAACCTTCTTCGTGCCTCCGACCTGCTTCGTGCCGCCGGCCTTCGGTGCGACGCGCGGTGCTGCCGCTGGTCGCACCGGGGCGCTTCACCGGCGTGAGCGTCGCGCCCTTGAACGAGACGGCGACCGTCCAGGTCGTGCCGTCGGCCAGCCCGAGCACGAGCACGCGACACGTGCCCGCCCACTCCTTGTCGGTCTTCCATTCGAAGACGTACTCGTCCAGCCGCGGCGTCGTAGCGCAACGGCGATACCGCCAGCTGCCGGCGTGGTCGCGGTCGTCGGCGGGACGGTCCCGCACGGATACGCCGCGGACGCCGGATAGCCCGGCTTGAAGATCGCCAATCCCTGGTCGCCGCCGAGGCTGAACTTGACGGGCGCCGTCGACCCCGCATTGACCGTGTTGACGACGCTGCCGTTGAGCGGCGGCGCGGAACCCGCCGAACGCCCACACGACGTTGACCGTGGCAGCATCCGTCGCGGTCTCGCCGCCCGCCGTCACGCGAACCCGGATGGTCCGCGTTGCCGGGGCCTGGATGCCCGCCGCAGAGAACACGGCCGTCTGGCCGGCGGTCTCGAAGCTGCCGTTGTTGTCGAGGTCCCACTCGTAGGTCAGCGCATCACCGTCCGGGTCGGAGCCCGTCGCGCTGACCGTGACGCTGCCGCCTTCGACGACCGCGTACGGACCGCCGGCGTCGACCGTCGGGCCGGCGTCGAGGTTCATGCCGATGACGACCGGGTCGTGGTCGGAGGCGCGGTACGGGCCCGGATCGTAGAAGGACGTGATCTGGCCGGCCGTCTTGAACTCGGTGTTGTAGTCGAGCACGATCGGCTCGTCGGGGTTGATGTGCCAGTCGGTGGCGCCGGTCACCTGTGCGGCCAGCGACGCGCTCGCCAGCCCGTGGTCGAGGTAGCCCGACTCGCCGTTGAACACGTACGAGTAGGCGGCGCTGCCGCCGTACGCCGCGACGAGGTTGGTGAAGCCGGCCCCGGTCAGGGTGGTGATCGGATCCTCGAAGGTGTACGAGTTGAGGTCACCGATGATCAGGACGTCCGGATCGCCGCTGTCCGTCGGGTCGCCCGCCAGCCAGTCGGCCAGGGCCTGGGCCGCCTTCGTCCGGGTCCCGTTGCAGTTGCCCTGGCCGTCACCGGCGTCGGGATCCTGGACGGCATTGCAGTCGGAGCCCTTGGACTTGAGGTGGTTGACGACGACCGTCAGCCGGCCCCCGGTCGAGGTCCGCGCGAAGGTCTGGGCGAGCGACGGCCGGTTGAGGGTGTCGATGAACCGTGGGTCGACCGTGCTGTCGATGACCGCGTATGCCCCGACGGGCGTGACCGCCGCTGGCTTGTAGATCATCGCGACGCGGATCTCGTCGGTGCCGACGACGCCGGTATCGATGAACGCGTAGGTGCCGGCGCCGGCGGCCGTCGTTGAGCGCCCCGACGAGCTCCTCGATGGCGCTGTTCGGCGTGGCGTCGTTCTCGATCTCCATCAGCCCGACGATGTCGGCGTCGATCGCGGTGATGGCACTGACGATCTTCGCCCGCTGGCGTCCGAGCTCGAACGCGTCGTTGGCGCCGCGGGCGGTCGGGAAGCCGCCGCCGAGGCCGTCGCCGTTGAAGAAGTTGAGGACGTTGAACGAGGCGACCTTGACGCTGCCGCCGACGGCCGCCGGGGCCGGGGTCCGCGGGTTGGTCGGGTTGAACGAGATCGGCCCGACCGGCTGGATGCGGTAGTTGCCGAAGCGCGTCTCCAGCACGCCGGTCAGGCTCGGCAGCGTGTCGCCGACCCGCAGCGTGTTGGTCGCCGACAGGCCGCCCGCCGGGTAGTGGGTCGGGTCGATGTTCTGCAGGCCGTCGCCGTCATCGAGGATGATCCGGCTTCGGTTGTTGAGGCTGGCCTGGGCGATCGCGTTGGGGCCCGGCGTGGTGATCGCGGTCGGCGTGTAGAGCCGGCCCGTGCCGGACAGGCTGACCTCGCCGAAGCGGCCGAGGTTGAACACCTCGGTCGCGGTCATCGTCTGGTCGAAGTGGACGAGCATGCCCTCGTAGCGCTCGAGGTTCGACCCGTCGGGGATCGGCAGGCTGACCGAGGCCGCGGTCACGCTGTTGCCGGTCGAGCAGACGAGCACGAGCGACACGCCAGACAGCTCGGTCTGCTCGTCGTTGAACTCGGTGACGCTGCCGCGGACGCGGACGTGGTCGCCCGGGTGGACGTCGACGCCGAAGCTGTCGTCGAAGACGAAGATGCCTTCCGAGGTGAGCGGGTTGGCGTCGGTGTCGCCGTCCTCGTCCTGGACGTGGAAGCCCTCGAACTGGTTGGCCGCCTGGTAGTCGCCGACGACGACGCCCTCGATCGCGACCGACTGGCCGACGAGCGGGCTGGCCGCGCCGGATCCCTGGATGTCGTGGATCGGCGTGACCGGGTCGCCGCACAGCTCGATGTCGGCGGTGGTGAAGCTGAAGACGTGGTTCGCCGCCATCGGGTCGGGCGGGTCCTGCGCGTCGAGGTCGGTGACCTGGGTCGCGACGACGGTCACGGTGCACGACTCGAAGTCCGTGAAGTCCGCGGCCGGATTGAGGGTGAACGTGATCGGTCCGCCGGACACGCTGGCCGGGTGGGTCCCGCTGTTGGCGCACACGATCGAGAACCAGTCGCCGGTCGCGGCGACCGGCTCGCTGAACGAGATCGACAGGCTCGCGCCCAGCCCGACGCCCGTCGCGCCGTTGGCCGGGGTGGTCGACTCGACCGTCGGGGCCGGGTCGACCGTCGGTCGCGGCGTCGGGGTGCCGGCCGTGAAGTCGGCGGCGTTGTCGTTCGGTGTCGGTCGCGCCGTCATCGTCGCGCAGGGCGGCGGTCGTGTTGGTGAGGGTCGGCGCGGCGGCCGGCGCCCTCGAAGCAGTTGGCGGTGCCGTAGCCGACGAGGTCGACGACGGTCGAGCCGGACGGGCAGGCTGCCGGAGAGCGCGGTCGTCGTCGAGGCGAGCGACGACCTTGCCGTTGGCCGCGCCCATCGCGATGGTGCCGCTGGCGTCCGGCGTGGGCAGGCCGATCAGCGCCGCCGGTGCCGGCCGCCTCCTGGACGAGGTAGTGGCTGTGGCCGGGGATCGAGCCGGTCAGCGTCGGTGACCTGCCACGTCGTGCCCGCCGCCGATGCGTACTGCACGGACCAGCCGGTCAGCGACACGGCGGCGGCGCCCGGGTTGTAGAGCTCGATGAAGTCGTTCTTGTAGGTCGCGCCGGCGTTGCCGCCGCCGCCGTAGACCTGGCTGATGTTGACGTCGGCCGCGGCCGGCGCGGCGGCGATGAAGCTGATGGCGTGGTTGCCCGCCATCGTGTCGGGCGGATCGTCCGTGTCCTGGTCGGTGACCTGGTCGCCGATGACCCGGAACGTGCAGGTCTCGAGCGCGGTGAACGTCCCGTCCGGATCGAGGTCGTACGTCCTCGCGTTGGCGCTGACGGTGAAGGTCGCCGTGTGGGCGCCGCTCGTGGCGCAGCTGATGCGTGAACCAGGTGCCGGCGACGTCGACCGGCTCGGTGAACGTGACCGACAGGTTCGCGTCGAGCGCCACGCCGGTCGCGCCGTCGGTCGGGGTCGTGGACTGGACCGCCGGCGCCTGATCGCCGGTGGCGGTCACCGAGATGTCGTCGATGCCGATCCATTCGTCGGAGCCGACGGCGTCCGTCGTGATCATCCGGATCTCGACCAGGGGCTGGTTCTCGGCCGCGGCGGGCAGGGTGACGTTGATCGGCGTGACGAGGGTCGCCAGGCTGGGGCCGGTCGACGCGTCGGCGACGAAGCCGGCCTGGAGGTTGGTGTACGCCCGGTGTTCCCGACGCGGTACTGGAGCGCGACGGGCTGGATCGCGTTGTCGGCGGAGCCGTCGACGTCGCGCAGGACGTAGCTCAGCGTGGATGTTGGTCTGCCCGGTCGTGTCGAGATGCAGCACGATGTGGGGCGCGTCCGCGGTCCCGGATCCCTGGAGGCCGACGACCGGATTGGCGATCGCTGTCGAACTCGGCGACGCCACCCGTGCTGAACATGTTCGGGTCCTCGATGTTGGCGTTGACGTCGACGACGGTCGTGCCGGCGACGGTGACCTGTCGCGGGTCGACTCCGGTGGCCGCGACCAGGCCGTCGCCGCGGTAGCCGACGATCCCGGGCACGCCGGCCCAGCTGTCGTGACCGGTGATCTGCCCGGCGTCGGTCCAGTCCTGGGCATACGGCAGCGCCTGCGGCGCAGTTGGTCGCAGCGACCGGCAGCGCCGGGATGATCGACAACAGGAAGACGGCGATGAGGGCGACGGCGGCGGAGCGGCGGCGAGCGTGACGGGTCGTCATGGAACGCGGGACCTCCTCGAAGCAGTGCCACTTCGGTCGCTCAACGGTAGCAACGACGAGCCATACCGGACTGCACACAACCGACCAGCGGCGCAGCCCCGCAACGCCCGAAAGTCCGGTCAGGCCTCTGGGAGCATCGGCACCCGAATGGTGCGTTCCTTCGACACTTGAACGGCGCGGGCGTACCCCGCGTCGACGTGGCGCAACACCCCCATCGCCGGGTCGGTCGTCAGCACCCGTTCGAGCTTCTCGGCGGCGAGCGGCGTTCCATCGGCCACGACGACCATCCCGGCATGCTGCGAATAGCCGATCCCGACCCCGCCGCCGTGGTGGATCGACACCCACGACGCGCCGGCCGCGGTGTTGACCAGGGCATTGAGCAGCGGCCAGTCGGCGATCGCGTCCGAGCCGTCGGCCATCGCCTCCGTCTCGCGGTTCGGGGAGGCCACCGAGCCCGCGTCGAGGTGATCGCGGCCGATGACGATCGGGGCCGCCACCTGACCGGTCCGGACCAGCTCGTTGAAGGCCAGCCCGGCCTTCGCCCGCTCCCCGTAGCCGAGCCAGCAGATCCGGGCAGGCAGTCCCTGGAACGGGACGCGCTCCTGGGCCATCGCGATCCAGCGCTGGAGGCCGGCGTCGTCGGGGAACAGCTCGAGGACGGCCTGCGTCGGTCCGCGCGATGTCGGCCGGGTCGCCCGACAGCGCGGCCCAGCGGAACGGACCACGACCCTCGCAGAACTGCGGCCGGATGAAGGCCGGCACGAAGCCCGGGTAGTCGAACGCGTCCGGCACCCCGGCCTCGAACGCCTGGGCGCGCAGGTTGTTGCCGTAATCGAAGACGACCGCACCGGCCCGCTGGAACGCGAGCATCGCGCGGACGTGGGCGGCCATCGCCGCGCGCGAGCGTCGCTCGTAGTCGGCCGGCTGGGTGGCGCGCAGGACGAGCGCGTCGGCGAGCGTCATCTCGGCCGGGACGTAGCCGCCGAGCGCGTCGTGCGCCGAGGTCTGGTCGGTCACGATGTCGAACCGTTCGCCGGCGGCCGCCCATGCGGGCTCGATCTCGGCGGCGTTGCCGACCAGCGCGATGCTCTGCCGCTCGCCGGCCGCCGCCGCGGCGCGTGCCCAGGCCAGCGCCTCGGCCGGGTCGGCGGTCAGCCGGTCGACGTAGCCGATGTCCAGCCGGCGGCGCGCGCGCACCTCGTCGATCTCGATGGCGAGGCAGACCCCGTCGTTCATCGTCACCGCCAGCGGCTGGGCGCCGCCCATCCCGCCGAGACCGGCGGTCAGCGTCACGGTCCCGCGCAGCGACCCGCCGAAGTGCTGGCGGGCCGCCTCGGCGAACGTCTCGTACGTGCCCTGCAGGATGCCCTGCGTGCCGATGTAGATCCACGACCCGGCGGTCATCTGGCCGTACATCGTCAGGCCCTGCCGCTCGAGCTCGCGGAAGACCTCCCAGGTCGCCCACTTGCCGACGAGGTTCGAGTTGGCGATCAGCACGCGCGGCGCCCAGGGATGGGTGCGCACGACGCCGACCGGCTTGCCCGACTGGATGAGCAGGGTCTCGTCGTCGGCGAGGATGCGCAGCTCGCGGACGATCGCGTCGAACGCCTCCCACGAGCGTGCCGCGCGACCGGTCCCGCCGTACACGACGAGATGGTCCGGATCCTCCGCGACCTCGGGATCGAGGTTGTTCATCAGCATCCGCAGCGCCGCCTCCTGCGCCCAGCCGCGGCAGGTCAGCTCCGTACCGCGCGGGGCGCGCACCGTCCGGGCGCCCGGCGGGCGGTCAGCCGAGGTCACGGCGCATCACCGGGAAGCGTTCGTCATCGATGGCCCGCCGGAACCCGACCGACTCCCAGAACTCGGGCGTGGCGGCGCTCGTCGCGTCGGGGTCGGCGCCGATCTCCGGGTAGGTCTCGACCGCGCTGAACCCGCGTCCGGCGAGGTCGTCGCAGACCGCGGCGACGAGGGCCGTGGCATGACCGGCGTGGCGCGCATCGGCGGTCGTGGCGATGCAGGTGATGACCGCCGGGCAGCGGCGCCTCGGGCAGCGACGGGTAGAGGTCGCGCGTCCGCTGCGCGCGCGGGTAGGCGGTCAGCGGCCCGAACTGGGCGTAGGCCGTCGGCGCGTCGTCCGCGAGCAGGACCTTGGCGTAGCTCCCGGCGACGCCGAGACCGCGCCCGAGCAGCTGCAGCTTGCGCGGGGCGCCGGCCTCGACCGCCGGCTTGGGCGGGGGCTTCGGGGCGAACGGGTTGTCGACTGGGCCGGCCACCTCGTCGTCGTCGCCGGGGGTCAGGAACGGGTTGGCCGGCGCGGCGGTCGCGAACGGGTTGGCGGCCGGCCGTTTCGCCTCGAGATCGGCCAGGAACGGGTTGGCCGGGCGAGGCCGGGCGTCGCGCCGCGACGTCGCGTCCCTGGCCGTGGCCTTGAGCCAGGATGGGCGGGCCGCCTTCGACCCGCGATCGGCGTCCTCCCAGTAGTCGCACGACCGATGGTCGAACGCGGGATCCGCGCACGGCGGCACCCGCTCGAACGTGGCGAGGTCCGTGACGTCGAGGATCCGGATCGTGCCCATCGGTGCCGAGTCTACGGCGCCCGACGGCTCGGCGAGTCGACCCGGCTCAGCGCCAGAGCGGGCCGTACGGGTGCTCGCCGACGAGGAGCCGGCCGGCGGCGAAGCGGTCAAGGGCGTACCCGGAGATGTCGGCCGTCGTCGTCCGGCCGTCGAGGATCAGCTCGGCCAGGCAGCGGCCGATCGCCGGGGCCGTCTTGAAGCCCGTGCCCGAGAAGCCGCAGGCCAGGTAGAAGCCGTCCGGCCCCGCCCGGCCGAGGATCGGGCGCTGGTCGGCGGTCGTGATCCCGTCCTGGCCGCCGTGGCCGCTGCGGAACGTCCCGTCGCGCATCCACGGCAGGCGACGGCACAGGCGCTCGGCCATCGCCTCGACGACCGCCGGCGTACGGCCCGTCCTGCGGCCGGTCGGGTGAGCCGCCGACCTCGCTGCCGCCCTCCAGCCCGACCAGCATCAGGTCCCGGCCCTCCGGCCGGAAGTAGACCGCGTTGAGCTCGTCGATGACGATCGGCACGTCCGCCGTCCGCCCGGCCGGCGGGCCGAAGAAGACCGTGTCGTGGCGCCACGTCTCGATCGGGACCTCGACGCCGGCCGTCCGGGCGAGCGCGCCGGCCCAGGCGCCGGCGGCGTCCACGACGACCCGCGAGCCGATGCGGCCCGCGTCGGTGTCGACGCCCGCGACCGCGTCGCCGTCGACGGCCACGGCCTGGACCCGGCGGCCGCGGACGAACCGGGCCCCATGACGACGGGCCGCCTCGAGGAACCCGGCCGCGGTCCCGGACGGATCGGCGTAGCCCGACCGGGGCTCGTACGCGCCGAGCCCGAGGTCGTCGGTCACGATCCCGGGCACGAGCCGGGCGACCTCCGCGGCCTCGACCACCCGCGTGTCGACCCCGATCCGCCGGATCATCTCGACGTTGGCGCGGAGCGCGTCGCCGAGCGCCGGCGGCTGGAGGTGGAGGAAGCCGGTCCGCACGAACGCGCAGTCGCCGGCACCGACCCGCTCCGCCCACGACTGAAGTACGGGAACGACAGCCAGGCCAGCCGGGCATCGCTCTCGAGGTCGTAGTGCATCCGGACGAACCCGGACGACCGGCCGGTGGCCCCCGCCGCGACGGCCTCGCGCTCGACGACCACGACGTCCGCGCCGCGCTCCGCGAGGTGGAACGCGAGGCTGGCGCCCTGGACGCCGGCGCCCACGACGACGACGTCGGCCGTCTCGGACATCGGCTCAGCCGGCCAGGTCGGCCAGCGCCCCGTCGTGGATCAGCGCGGTCGCGCTCGCGAGGTCCGGGCCGGGCTCGCGGTCGCCGTCGAGGTGGCGGACCCTCGCGCGGACCCGCGCGAGCGCCTCGGCCACGCCCGCGCCCGGGGCCGCGCCGCCGGCCTCCGCGAGCCGCAGGTCGAGCGCCTGGGCCGCGACGAGCAGCTCGATCGCCAGGATCCGCTCGACGTGGCCGGTGACCGTCCGCGCGTGCCGGGCCGAGATCGAGCCCATCGACACGTGGTCCTCCTGGTTGGCGCTGGTCGGGATCGAATCGACCGAGGCGGGATGGGCGAGGACCTTGTTCTCGGAGACGAGGGCGGCCGCCGTGTACTGGTAGATCATCATCCCGGAGTCGATCCCCGACGAGGCCGCCAGGAACGGCGGCAGTCCGCCGTTGAGCCGCGGGTCCACGAGCAGCGCGGTCCGGCGTTCGCTGATCGAGCCGAGCTCGGCGACCGCGATCTTGGCGAAGTCGAGCGCGAAGGCGATCGGCTCGCCGTGGAAGTTGCCGCCGCTGATCACCCGCCCGCCGCCGGTCGCGATCGTGTCGGCGTCGGCGACGCCACCGCCGACGAACACGAGCGGGTTGTCGGTCGCCGAGTTGAGCTCGATGTCGAGGACCCGCCGCAGGTGGTCGAGCGTGTCGCGCACGGCGCCGTGGACCTGCGGCACGCAGCGCAGCGAGTACGGATCCTGGACCTTGTGGGCGTGCCCGTGGTGGCCCGCCTGCAGCCCGCTGTCGCGGAGCAGGTGACGCAGCTCGGCGGCCACGGCGATCTGGCCCGGATGCGGCCGGGCGAGCTGGTAGGCCGCGGCGAACGCGACGTCCGTGCCGAGCAGCGCCTCGACGCTCATCGCCGCGACGACGCTCGCGCTGCGCACCAGCCGGTCCGCGTCGGCCAGCACGAGCGCGCCGATCGCGCCCATCATCTGCGTCCCGTTGAGGAGCGCCAGGCCCTCCTTGGGCCCGAGCTCGAGCGGCTCCAGCCCGGCCTCGCGCAGGGCGATCAGCGCCGGCATCACGACCCCGCCGACCTCGACCTGGCCGCGCCCGATGAGCGGCAGCGCGAGGTGGGCGAGCGGCGCCAGGTCGCCCGACGCGCCGACGCTGCCCTGCTCCGGGACGACCGGGTGGATCCCGTGGCGGAGCAGCTCCAGCAGCCGGTCGACGAGCAGGGGCCGGCAGCCGCTGTGCCCGAGTGCGAGGGTATTTGCTCGCAGCAGGAGCATCGCGCGGACCACCTCGCGCGGGAGCGGCGGCCCGACGCCCGCCGCGTGGCTCATCAGCAGGTTCTCCTGCAGCCGGCCGGCGTCGCCGGACGCGATCGAGGTCGACGCGAGCGCGCCGAAGCCCGTCGTCACGCCGTACACGACGGCCCCCTCGGCGACGAGCGTCTCGATGAGGTCGCGCGCCTCCTGCATCCGCTCGCGGGCGTGGATGTCGAGGGCGGCGTCGGCGTTGTGGCGGGCCACCGCCTCGACGTCCGGGACGGTCAGGTCGGCGCCGGTGAGCACGATCGCGGCCGTGCCGGTTCGACGGTCCGGGTAGTAGTGCGGGACCTCCGGCTCACTCACCGTGCCGAGGATAGTCGGCTATGCTGCCCGCCGTGTTCGACTTCCTCAACGGCCCCGTCCGCGACCTGGTGACCCAGGTCTACGAAGCGGTCGGCTACCTCGGCGTCGCCCTGTGGGTCGCGCTCGAGAGCGTCATCATCCCGATCCCGTCCGAGCTGGTGCTGCCCTTCGCGGGGTTCCTCGTCGGCCAGGGCGCGGCCCTCGAGCCGATCACCGGTCAGCCGTGGAACTTCTGGCTGACGGTCCTGGCGGGCACGCTCGGGGCGACGTTCGGAGCGCTCGTCGCGTATGGCATCGGCGCGTGGGGCGGCCGCCCGATCCTCGAGCGCTGGGGCCGCTACCTCGGGGTCAGCGCCGCGGACCTCGACAAGGCCGACGGCTTCTTCGCGCGACACGGCGAGGCGGCCAGCTTCTTCGGGCGGATGATCCCGGTCATCCGCTCGCTGGTCTCGTTCGCGGCGGGCATCGCCCACATGAACCTGGTCAAGTTCACGATCTTCTCGTTCCTCGGCTCGCTGCCGTGGACGGCCCTGCTGGTCTTCGCGGGCGTCCAGCTCGGCGCCAACTGGGAGTCGGTCGGCGCCTGGCTCAAGCGGTTCGAGTACGCGATCCTGGCGGTCCTCGTCGTCATCGTGATCGCCTGGATCTGGCTGCGCATCATCAAGCCCCGACGCGCCGCCCGCGCAGGCGTCTGACAACCGCCCACACAGGAGTTCCTGGAACGCATGGGGCTCGAGGCGGGGTTCGGGTCGGTCGAGCGGCTCGACGAGCCGGCGCTCGACATGCTCCGCTTCTACCTGCTGACCACCTGACGACGGTCAGCCCGCGGCGGCCGGTCCCTCGCCGCGCTTCGCGGCCTCCTCGGGCGGCCGGATGTTGCGGAAGTCGCGGTACATCAGCAGGTCGTAGGCGATCTTGAGGCCGCCGGCGAGGTAGAACGGCAGCGCCGCGAAGCCCTGGCTCGCGATCAGCACCGTCGCGATCGACGGCGAGATGGCCGCGCCGGTCGTCCGCGCGATGCCGGTGATCCCGGCCGCGGCCGAGCGCTCGTCCGGATCGACGACCGCCATGACGTACGACTGGCGCGTCGGCACGTCCATCTGGCTCAGGACGTACGCGAAGGAGGAGGACCGCGACGGCGAGCGGCAGCGTCGGCATGAGCGGGATCAGGAAGAGCAGCACGTTCGACGGCAGGTGGGTGAAGACCATCGTGTTGATCAGCCCGATCCGTGCCGCGATGCGGACGGCCGACAGCGACGAGACGGCGGCGAGGAGGTTCGCCGCGAAGAAGATCGCGCCGAGCGCCGCCGGCTCGACCTGGAACTCGAGGTGGAACCAGTAGGCGATCAGGCTCTGCGGGATGAAGCCGCCACCGAAGGCGTCGAGCGAGAACAGGAGCGACAGGCGCAGGACGATCGACTTCGAGCGCTCGAGCCCGAACCGCCGCCGGATCCCGTCGGCTGCCGCGGCCCGCGGCGGCGGCTTCGATCGCCGCGGCCGAGCCGCCAGAAGCCGATCGCCATGACCAGCGCCGATGAGCCGCGTAGCCGATGACGATCGCGCGGTAGGCGTCGACCGCCGTCGACCCCGCCGTCGATGAGCGCCTGGCTGAGCAGGCCCGCTGCCAGCGCGCCGGTCGCGGTGGCGACGTAGCCGACGAGGTTGTACCAGGCGAACGTCGCCGTCCGGCGGTTGTCCGGGACCGTCTGGGTCAGGGCCGCCTGCTCGACGGCGAGGAACGGCCCGACCTCGTTGCCGGTCGGCGAGATGACGCCGATCGCGCCGGCCAGGATGAGCAGCGGCACCCAGCTCGTGGCGCCGAAGACGATGCCCGGCGACGACCATCAGCACGGCGCCGGCGACGAGCACCCGGCGACGGCCGAGGCGGTCGGCGTTGGTCGTCAGCCACAGCGAGATGATCGTGTCGCCGATGAGCGTCAGCGTCAGCACGATGCCGATCGCCAGCGGATCGAGCCCGGCGGCCGCCAGGTACAGGACGAGGACGACGGCGAGGAAGCCGTAGCCGAACATCCGCAGCGTCCGCATCGCGAACAGCAGCCGCCCGTTCCGGTCGAGCCCGCGGAGGCTCGCGACGAGCCCCGGATCGCTGGCGGTACCGACGGTGGTGTCACGTCCGGGCGAGTCTAGGCGCTCCCCGGAGGCGTCGAGCGTCTGCCAGAATGCGCCCGGAGGTCCAGCCCCGCAGATGACCAGCCCGCACGACGACGACGCTCCCGGCCATGCCGGCGCGGTCGCCCATCACGCCGACCGACGATCACGGCGGCGACCATGGGCACGACGACCATGCCCACGGCGAGGAGCCGCTCGGGCCGATCGACGTCGCCGCCTGGGGCGCGGGCGTGCTGGGCGTCGCTGCTCGGGCTCGCGGTCGCGGTCTGCTTCGTGCTCGCGACGTGCGACCTCGGCTGACGCTCGGGCAGGCCGCCCCGCCGAGCGGCGCCGTCGCTCAGAACAGCCCGACGATGTTCCCCTCGGCGTCGATGTCGATCTTCTCGCCGCCCGGCCGTGACGGCAGGCCCGGCATCGTCCGCATCTCGCCGCACAGCGGCGTGATGAAGCCGGCGCCCGCGGACAGCCGGACCTCGCGGATCGGCACGGTGAAGCCGGTCGGGCGGCCCTTGAGCGCCGCGTCGTGGCTGAGCGAGTACTGGGTCTTGGCCATGCAGATCGGCAGGTGGCCGTAGCCGAGGTCCTCGAACTGCTGCGAGCGACTTGCGGGCCGCCGGCAGGAACTCGACGCCGTCGGCGCCGTAGACCTGGGTGGCGATCGTCTCGATCTTGGCGGCCAGCGGCATCTCGTCCGGGTAGAGCAGCTTGAAGTCGGCCGAGCCGTCCTGGGTCGCGGCCCAGACCGCCTCGGCGAGCGCGGCGGCGCCCTTGCCGCCGTCGACGAAGTGGGTGGCGACGACCGCGTCGCGGGCGCCGGCCGCCAGCGCGACCTCGCGGATCGCCTCGACCTCGGCCGGCGTGTCGGTCGGGAACGAGTTGATGGCGACGACCGCCGGGACGCCGAACAGGCGTGACGTTCTCGATCTGCTTGGCGAGGTTCTGCGGCGCCGAGCCGGACCGCCTCGACGTTCTCCTCGAGCAGCGCCGGGTCGAGCGGCTTGCCGGCCACGATCTTGCCGACCCCGCCGTGCATCTTGAGCGCCCGGACCGTGGCGACCACGACGGCCGCATCCGGGCGTCAGGCCGGACGCGCGGCACTTGATGTCGAAGAACTTCTCGGCACCCATGTCGGCCCCGAACCCGGCCTCGGTGCACGACGATGTCGTTGGTCGCCAGCGCCAGGCGGTCGGCGATGATCGAGTTGTTGCCGTGGGCGATGTTGGCGAACGGCCCGGCGTGGACGAACGCCGGCCCGCCCTCGAGCGTCTGGAGCAGGTTCGGCTTGATCGCGTCGCGCAGGAGGACGGTCATCGCGCCGGCGACGCCGAGGTCCTCGGCGGTGACCGGCGTCCCGTCGATCGCGCGTTGCCAGGACGATCCGCCCGAGCCGCGCGCGCAGGTCGAACAGGTCGGTGGCGAGGGCGAGGACGGCCATCACCTCGGAGCCGACGGTGATGACGAACTCGGTCTCGCGCGGGATGCCGTCCTCGCGCCCGCCGAGCCCGATGACGACGTGGCGCAGGGCGCGGTCGCTGATGTCGACGACGCGCGGCCAGAGGATCCCGTGCGGGTCGATGCCGAGCGGGTTCTTGTGGTGGAGGCTGTTGTCGAGGAACGCCCCGGCGAGGTTGTGCGCCGCGCCGATGGCGTGGACGTCGCCGGTCAGGTGGAGGTTGAAGTCCTCCATCGGGATGACCTGGCTGTAGCCGCCGCCGGCCGCGCCGCCCTTGATCCCGAAGACCGGCCCGAGCGACGGCTGGCGGATGTTGACCGCGGCCTTCTTGCCGATGTCGGTTGAGGCCCTGGGCGAGCCCGACCGAGGTCGTCGACTTGCCCTCGCCGAGCGGCGTCGGGGTGATCGCGGTGACGACGCACGTACTTGCCGCGCGGTCGTTCCGCCTCGAGCCGGTCGATCGCCTCGAGCGTGACCTTGGCCTTGGTCGGCCCGTACAGCTCGAGCTCGTCGTCGGCGATCCCGAGGTCGCGGGCGACGTCGATGATCGGGCGCGGCGTGACGGATCGGGCGATCTCGAGGTCGGACGGGAAGCTCATCGGTCTCCTCGGAGTGACGGCGGTCGTGGTCGGCTGGCGGCGAGCTCGAGCGGCGTCCGGCCCGGGCGCGCCTCGGCCTGGCGCTCGGCGGCGCGGATCAGGTGGGTCAGCAGCAGCGCATTGGTCAGCGGCCCGACCCCGCCGGGGACCGGCGTGATCGCCGAGGCGACCTCGACCGCCGACGTCGAAGTCGACGTCGCCGACGATCTTCCCGTCGACGACGTTGATCCCGACGTCGACGACGACCGCGCCGGGCTTGAGCATCGCGCCCGGTGACCAGCCCGGGCCGCCCGGCGGCGACGACCACGATGTCGGCGCGCCGGACGTGGCCGGCGAGGTCGCGCGTCCGCGAGTGGCAGACCGTGACCGTCGCGTCCTCCTTGACCAGCAGGAACGCGGCCGGCATCCCGACGACCGGCGAGCGACCGATGACGACCGCGTCGCGACCGGCGATCTCGATCCCGGACCGGCGCAGGATCTCGACCGCGGCGTGGGCGGTGGCCGGCAGGAAGCCGTCGTAGCCGAGCCGGAGCAGCCCGGCGTTCAGTCGGGTGGATCCCGTCGATGTCCTTGGCCGGATCGATCGCGTCGACGACGGCACGCAGCCGGATCGTCGGCGGCAGCGGCATCTGGACGATCACGCCGTCGACCGTCGGGTCGTCGTTGAGGTCGCGGATCGTGGCCGCGACCGACGCCTCGGTCGCCTCGCCCTCGAGCTCGACGAACTCGGCGTGGATCCCGACCTTGGCGCAGCCGCGCAGGATCCGCTCGAGGTAGACGGTCGACGGGGCGTCGCGCCCGACGATGACGACGGCCAGGCCGGGCGGCCGGCCGTTGGCCTGCGGTGAACGACGCGACGTCCTCGGCGACCGCGGTCCGGATCTCGTTGGCGATCGGCGCGCCCTCGAGCAGACGAGCGCCGGCATCGTCCATCGATCAGCCGAGCACCGGCGCCGGGAGGGGCTCGCGCGGCAGGCCGCTGCCCGACGATCTCGCGCGTCTCGGCGGCGAGGCGCTCGACCTCGTGGAGCAGCTGCGTCGACGCGGGTCGTCATGATCCCCTCGAACTCGGGGTCGCCGACCGACGGCAGGTTGACCAGGACGTTGGCGGCGGCACCACGCGCCGCCGCCTCGCCGAGCAGCGAGGCGACGTTGAGGTCGCTCGACGGCATTGACGTTGCTCCGGCCGGCCAGCGCCTCCGCGGCCGCGACCAGCTCGACGCAGGCCTCGACGCAGCCCAGCGGGACCTCGGCGGCGTGCCGGGCGGCGGCCTGGAGCGCCGCGGCCCGCGCCTGGCGCTCCTCGTCCGTGTCGCGCGGGCAGCTTCAGGGCCGCGGCGAAGACGCGCGTACGCCGCGGCGTCGTCGTCGGCCAGGGCCAGGAACCGCTCGCGCCAGGGCGCTGCCGGTCGCCGCCGCCCAGTCGTGCAGCTCGGCGTGCTCCGCGTACTTCGGACGGCCCGTCGACAGCGCCGCGACCATCGCGACGAGCGCTGGCGCCGAGGCTCGCCGCAACCGCCGACGCGCTGCCGCCACCCGGGCACCGGCGCGGCCGACGCCGAGCTCGGCCACGAACGCTTCGAGCGTCAGGTCGCGGAAGCGGACGTCGGTCGAGGGATCCACCGCCGGATTGTACGGTCGCGAACGGTCACGGTGGCCGCTGCGCACGGCCGACCAGCCTGCCCGGCGCGCGGGGCGTCGAGGCGAAGGCGGACGGGGAGCACGAGAGCGAGCGCACCTCAAGGTGCGTGAGCGAACAGCGGAGCCGATCAACGCCGCGCATCGGCCGCTCCAGCGGGTCGGTGACCGGGGCGGGCGCGGTACCGGCGCGCCCGCCCCGAATCCCGACAGTGAGCCGGCGGCGGTGGGAGGGACCGCCACCGGCCGGTCGACGCGGGGAGCCCCAGTTCCCGCGGCGCCGTGGCGCGTTCGAGGTCAGGCGGCCCGCTGGACCTCGCGGTCGAGGCCGGTCACCGTCCAGCGCCGCGAGCGGTGCTGGAACGTCAGGGAGGCCGCGCCCGCGGCGTTTCGACCTCGAACAGCGTCCGTGGGCCGCTGATGACCGGGTAGGCCGCGGCCTCCTCGCGGACGACGGCGAGGCGGGTGATCGGGAGTCGCTCGTCGCCCCAGGTGATCTCGCGCGGACGACCGCTGAACCAGTCGGTCCGGACCTGGACCGTGACCGGCTCGACTCGGATGAATGCCATTTCGAGATGGCTCCTTTCCGGGGGCTGGAACGCGGGGTCATGTCGTCCGGGGCACTCGTCCGACAGAACGTCTGTTCGGTTGTGACGTCACCGTAGACCGAACAGGTGTTCGATGTCAAGCGTCGTCGGGCGGAATGTCGTCGAGGTCCGTGTCACCTTAGCGTGTCACGCTCCGAGTCGCCTGCCGCGGCCGCGTCGGCGACCTCGTCGGCGTCGGTCGGCACGCCACGCGCGCGGCGATCCGAGCGGGTTGCGCGGGTCGCGCTCGAACGGCGCCGGCAGCCCCGTGCCGACAAGCCGGCCCGCGGGTCACGCTCCGTTCGCCGTACCGCCGCCGGATGGCATCGGCCGCCTCGACGGCCCGGCGCCGCCGCGGCTCGGTCGGCTTCGAACAGGGCGAGCTGCTCGCGCTCGCCGAGGTTCGAGGCGGTCACCCCGAGCAGCCGGACGCGCATCCCGCGGACCTCCGGGCGCGCCAGCTCGAGCGCGGTCGCGGTAGATCGGCTCGGTCAGGTCGGTCGGCTCGGGCGAGCGTCCGCTGGCGGGTGATCGTGTGGAAGCCGCTGTCGCGGATCTTGACCGCGACCGTGCCCGGCCCGGACGCCCGCCGAGCGCAGCCGGCCGGCGACGCCGTCGGCCATCGCCAGCAGCGTCCGCTCGATGACCTCGGGATCGCTCGTGTCGACGTCGAAGGTGTGCTCGTGGCCGACCGACTTGGCCGGGTCGCCCTCGTGGACCGGATCGCGCATCGAGCCCGCGCGCCCGGTCGACGAGCGAGCCGCCGTGCTTGCCGAAGCGCCGGACGATGAGGTCGGGCGGCAGCGCCGCGAGGTCGCCGATGGTCCGGACCTTGTACTCGGCCAGCGCGATCGCGGTCTTCTCGCCGACGCCCCACAGCCGCGCGATCGGCAGCGGCGCGAGGAACGCCTCCTCCTCGCCGAGCGGCACGACGACCAGCCCGTCCGGCTTGCGCAGGTCGGAGGCGATCTTGGCCACGAGCTTCGTGCTGGCGACGCCGACCGAGGCGGTCAGCCCGACCTCGGCACGCACCTCGTCCTTGATCCGCCGGGCGATCGTCGGCCCGTCGCCGAACAGCGCCATCGACCCGGTCACGTCGAGGAACGCCTCGTCGATCGAGATCGGCTCGACGGCCGGCGTGTAGCGCCGCAGGATCGCCATCACGTCGCGGCTGGCGGCCTGGTAGCGCCGGCCGTCGACCGGCAGGAAGACCGCGTCGGGGCAGCGCCGGTAGGCCTCGCGCAGCGACATCGCCGAGTGGATCCCGAAGCGCCGCGCCTCGTAGCTCGCGGCCGACACGACGCCCCGCGCGTACTCGCCGCCCGGACCGCCGACGACGACCGGCAGCCCGCGCAGCTCCGGCCGGTCGCGCTGCTCGACGGCGGCGAAGAACGCGTCGAGGTCGACGTGGAGGATGGTGCGCACGGCCATCTCGCTATCATCGTCCCGCTGTGGAACCCCCTGCCGTGGCCGGCGACGCCACCGACGCGCCGTCGCCCTCGAGCATCGGTGCGCTGCTGCTCGGCATCGTGGCCGCGCGGCGCGCTGGCCTGGGCGGTGCCGCCGACCGCGATCGTCCTCGTCTGGCCGATCCTGTTCTTCGTCCCCGGCTGGGTCGTCATCCGGCGCGTCGTCCCGCGCCTGCCGCTGCCCGGTGCCGTCGGCGCGGCGTTCGTCATCAGCGTCTTCGCCTCGGCCCACCTGGTGAACGTCGTCGCGCGCGTCGGCGGCTTCGGGCGGTCGTCGATCGTCGTGGCCGCGGTGCTGCTGGCGCTGGCGAGCGTCGGGTTCGCGTTGCTGCGGCATCGCTGGCTCGCTCCGTTACCGCGGCCGACCCGGGCCGGCTTCGTGGCCGCGGCCCGGGCCGACGCCCCGGCCTGGATCGTCGCCGCCGCGACCAGCCTGCTGGTGCTGCTCGTGCTGGGCACCAACGGCTGGGTCGAGACGCCCGACGGCTGGGTGTCCGGCGGCTGGAACTGGAGCGACTTCCTGGTCCACGTGTCGATCGGCTCGAGCATCGCGGCGGGCAACTTCCCGCCCGAGGTCCCCTACTTCGCGGGCGTGCCGCTGACCTACCACTGGTTCGCCGACTTCCACGGCGCGATCACCTCGACCGTGGCCGGCGTCGACATCATCCGCGTCTACTTCCTCACCAGCGCGCTGTTCGCGGGCGTCCTGGCGCTGGTCGTCTGGGCGCTGGCGATGCAGCTGACCGGGCGGCGGTCGGTGGCGACGATCGCGGCGATCATCGTCTGCTTCACCGGCGGCCTCGGCTGGATCCGGCTGGTCGGCGACGTCATCGCCGGCGACGGCGACGTGGTCGGCCTGGTCGGCCGGCTGTCCTACGACAACACCTGGGCCGACGGCTGGCCGTACTTCAAGATCGCATCGATCTTCAGGACCGGGTTCCTGCCCCACCGCGCGACGACCCTGGGCCTGCCCGGGCTGGTGACGGTCGTGCTGCTCGTGGTCACCTGCCTCGGGCGCCGGCCGGCCGGCGTGCTGCTGGCCGGGATCCTGGCCGCGCTCCTCGCGCCGTTCCAGTTCTTCGCCTTCCCGGCGACGTACCTGATCGTCGGCCTGTACGTCGTGACGACCGGCGCCTGGCGGCAGCGGACCGTCGTCCGCGACGCCGTCCTGTTCCTGGCGCCGGTCGTGCTGGCCGCGCCGTTCATCGTCGGCGCGATCGCCCAGCAACGCGACATCGGGGCGTTCCAGGTCGTGCTCGGCTGGGCCTCGGCGCCGCTCAAGGACGGGCCGGCGGCGGTCGCCTTCTTCTACCTGACCAACCTCGGGATCCCGTTCGCCCTCGCGGTCATCGCCGCGGTCACGGCGCGCGGGATGCCGGGTCGCTGGTTCCTCGTCGCCTGGGTCGTGGCCCTGTTCATCGTGCCCAACGTGGTGGTCGTCAGCGCCGTGACGTTCGACATGAACAAGTACTTCCAGATCATGTGGATCGGCGCCGCCATCCTCGCCGCCTGGCTGATCCATCGCTGGCGGCCGGGGGCGATCGCGCTCGTCCTGTTCGTGTCGATGCTCTCGCCGCTGCTGATCGCCGACTGGCACATGCGCTCGCGCGACGTCGCGCTCGGGCTGCCCCAGGAGGTGGCCGCGCGCTGGATCGCGGCGAACACGCCGGAGCGGTCGGTGTTCGTCACCGATGCGTTCATCAACAGCCCGGTCGACCTGGCCGGCCGGCTGCGGATCTCGACGTTCGGGACGTACGTCTCGAACCTCGGCTACGACCCGGACCCGCGCGAGGTCGACACGAAGGCGATCTACTGCGACGGCCCCGACGTCGCCGCCGAGCGGATGGCGGCGCTACGGGGCGACGTACGTGCTGTCGAGCGGCGGCAATCCGTGCGACGACGAGCCGTCGACGGACTTCTCGGCCAGTCCCCGCTTCGTGACGGTCTACGACGCCGACGGCGTCACGATCTGGCGACTCGCCGAGACGTAACCGGTGGTCGGCCGGTCGTCAGCCCTTGGGCTCGACGACGATCGTGACCTCGGGCGTCATCCCGCTGAAGACCTTGATCGCCACCTTGTAGGTGCCGAGCGTCTTGAGCGGCTCCTCGAGGTCGATCTTGTGGCGGTCGACCTCGATCCCGCGGCGGGCCAGCGCGTCGGCGATGTCCTTCGAGGTGATCGAGCCGTACAGCTTGCCGCCCTCGCCGACCTTGACGCCCATCGTCAGGGTCGTGCTCGAGATGCGGGTCGCCGCGATCTCGGCCTCCTCGCGCTCGCGCTTGCGCTTGTCCTCGCGGCTGGCGATGTCGTGCTGCCAGGCGCGATAGGCGCCACCGGCCGCGGGCACGGCCAGCTTCTGGGGGATGAGGAAGTTCGTCGCATAGCCGTCGGCGACCTGCTTCATGTCCCCGCTCTTGCCGACCTTCGGCACGTCCTGCGTCAGGATGACCTTCACGCCTTGGAATCCTCCCTGTTGATCCAGGCCCGCGTCCGCGGCCCGAGACCCAATTGCTTCAATGCGTCGCCGATCCCGCCGATCAGCTCGGGGACCCGGCGGATGGTCCGCCGGACCGGGCCCGGCGTCAAGCGACGGACCTGGGCCACGTCGCTGTCGAACTCGGCGCGATCGATCCCGAGCTCGGCGAGCTTCTCGTTGAGCAGGTCGTCGGGCACGCCGTCGAGGAACAGCTCGGCGGCGAGGACGATGACGACGAGGTCGTCGAGCCCGCCGATGATCGGCAGGTCGTCGGGGATCAGGTCGCGACCGAGGACGAGGTAGCCCGCCGCGCCGGCGAGCAGCGCCTTGCGCCCGGCCGGCATCCGCTCGTCCACGACCAGCGACGCGATCAGTCGCGTGTACATCGGGACGCGGCTGGCGATCGGCAGGAACGCCATCAGCGACAGGGCGCGACCGATGCCGGCCCCGCCGACCGATCGCCTGCTTCGCTTTGAACGCGCCATGCGCCGGGTTGCCTCCTCGTGCCGGGGAGGGAGGAGTCTAGCAGGGCCGGGCGCGACGGCCCTATGCGGGTTGCGTCGCCGGAGCGCGTTCGGCCCCGGGCGTTGCCGATCGCGATGATCACCGCCGCGATCGCGACGAACCCCACGACCACGGCGACGACCGTCACGGCGACCTGCCCGTACCCGCCGTGGGCCGGGTCGAGGAACGGATAGGGATACCACCCGTCGGCGGCCCCGCGAACCAGCGTCAGCGCGGTCCAGACGAGCGGGTAGACCAGCCAGAGGACCGCGCGTCCGGGCGGTCAGCCGGGTCCGCGGCGGATCGACGATCCAGTCGAGCACCACGACGATCGGGAAGATCTTGTGGAGCACGACATCGACCCAGACCAGCTGGAGCTGCACGTCGACGCCCGACAACAGGAAGATCACCACGAAGAAGGTGACGGTCAGGTAGACGGCCGCCGCGCCGCGCAGGAGGTCGAGCCCGCGCGAGCGCTCCCGGCCGCGGGTCGCCAGCAGCCAGATGAAGGCGGCGACGCCGATCAGGTTGCTCTGGATCGTGAAGAACGCGAAGAACCGGCTCGCGTCGAAGGCGCCGGCGTCCGCCAGCACGATCGCCTGGGCAACGATCGCCGCCAGCACCACGACGACCGATGCCGCCCGAACGATGGTCAGCGCGCCGGTTCGATCCATCGGCGCATCGTAGCGTTGCCATGGCTGCCGCCACCTCGCCCTGCGCACCGGCCGTGCTTGACATCGAACGTCCGTTCGCTATCATGCTCAGCAAGGAGGCGCGAGTGACGAAGCACGACGCCGAACGCAAGCTCAAGATCCTCGACTTCATCGCGGCGACGCTGCGCGCCCGCGGCTATCCGCCGTCGGTCCGCGAGATCGCCCGGGCGGTCGGCCTTGCCTCGACGTCCGCGGTCCACCACCACCTCCAGATCCTCGAGCGCGAGGGCTACCTGGAGCGCGGCGCCGCCCAGTCGCGCGCCATCCGCCTGACACCGACGGCGGCGATCCGGCTGGGACTGACCAGCGAGCTCGTGCCGCAGGCAACGGCGCCGGATGCCCGCGTGCTGCCGATCATCGGCGAGATCGCCGCCGGCGGACCGATCGAGGCCTACCAGGACGCCTCGGAGACGATGGCCGTCCCGGACCTGCTGGCGCCCAGCGGCGACGCCTACGTCCTCCGCGTCCGCGGCGATTCGATGATCGAGGCGCACATCGCCGACGGCGACTTCGTCCTCATCCGCCCGCAGACGACCGCCCGCAACGGCGACATCGTGGTCGCCCAGGTGGAGGAGAACGCGGTCACCCTCAAGCGCTTCTTCAAGGAGAAGGACCAGATCCGGCTCCAGCCCGCGAACCCCGCGTATCCCGCCCAGTTCTACGACGACGTCCGGATTCAGGGCAAGCTCATCGGCGTCATCCGACGCCTCGACTGAGGGCGGCGCGCTGGACGGCCGATGCGCGCGTTGGCCGGCTCCGCCGGTTCGCTCACGCACCTTGAGTGCGCTCGCTCCCTTGCTCACCGGCCGCCTTCGCCTCGACCGCCCTGCGACGCCGATTCTCGGTACGTCGTAGCGCCAGGCCGCCACCAATGGCGTCGGTGGATATCCACGAAGTTGTCCACAGCGGGTCCACAGGACGGTGAACTTGGTGGACGGTTCGGGCGGCACGGGCACGCTTCGTTGAGGAAGCGGGGCTCTCGCTCCGGACAATGAGGGCCCCATCGCAGACGGAGTCCGACACACGTGATCGACCGCCTTCCGCCGCAGAGTCTCGAGGCCGAGCAGTCGGTGCTCGGCGCGATCCTGATCGACCGCGACGCGGTCATCGAGGTCGCCGAGTTCCTGCGGCCGGCCGACTTCTACCGCCAGGCGAACGGGCGGATCTACGCCGTGGCCCTCGAGCTGTTCGAGCGTCGCGAGCCGATCGACATCGTCACCGTCGCGGAGGCGCTCGAGCGCAAGGACGAGCTCGAGGCGATCGGCGGGCGCGCCTACCTGTCGGGCCTGTCGAACGAGACGCCGACCGCCGTCCACGTCGCGCAGTACGCCCGGATCGTCGAGCGCAAGGCGGTCCTGCGCAACCTGATCGGCGCGGCCGGCCGGATCGCCGGGATCGGCTACGAGGATCCGGCGGAGATCCAGGAGGCGATCGACCGCGCCGAGGCGGAGCTGTTCGCCGTCAGCCAGAAGCGCGTCGACGCCGGGTTCAGCCCGCTCAAGTCGCTGCTCCACGACGCGTATGACCGGCTCGACTACCTGCACGCCCACCGCGGCGAGATCAGCGGCGTCCGGACCGGCTTCACCGACCTCGACACGCTGACGACCGGGCTCCAGAAGAGCGACCTCGTGGTCGTCGCCGCGCGGCCGTCGGTCGGCAAGACGAGCTTCGCCCTCAACATCGCCGAGCACGCGGCCGTCAAGGAGCGCAAGAGCGTCGGCGTGTTCAGCCTCGAGATGAGCAAGGAGCAGCTCGTCCTCCGCCTCCTGTCGAGCGTCGCCAACATCGATTCGCAGCGGCTTCGCTCGGGGTTCCTCGAGGAGCTCGACTTCGCGCGGATCGCCCCGGCGATGAACGCGCTGTCCGAGGCGCCGATGTACATCGACGACACGCCGAACATCTCGGCGATGGAGCTGCGCACCAAGGCCCGCCGGCTCCAGGCGGAGGCCGGCCTCGACCTCGTCATCGTCGACTACCTGCAGCTCATGCAGGCGACGACCACCAACCGCGACGCCAACCGCGTCCAGGAGGTGAGCGAGATCTCGCGCGGGCTCAAGGCGCTCGCGCGCGAGCTGTCGATCCCGGTCATCGCCCTGTCGCAGCTGTCACGCCAGCCGGAGATGCGCGAGTCGAAGGAGCCGCGGCTGTCGGACCTGCGCGAGTCGGGCGCGATCGAGCAGGACGCCGACCTCGTCATGTTCCTGTGGCGCGAGAAGGAGCGCGGCGCCGACGACCAGGACCAGGAGGGCGAGGTCATCAACCTGCGCCTGGCCAAGCACCGCAACGGCCCGACCGGCGAGATCCAGCTCTGGTTCAAGAAGCGCCAGACCCGCTTCGTCAGCTACGCCGGCGACCGCTACGCCGAGGCCGGGTAGCGGCGCTGGGACGCGAGCCCTCGGTCAGCCCTCGTATTCGAAGCCGATCTTGACCTCGACGCGGTATTCGACGATCTCGCCGTCGGCGACGATCGCGGTCGACTTCACGACCTCGACGGTCTGGATGTTGCGGACGGTCCTCGATGCCGTGGCGACCGCCTGGCGGGCCGCGTCGCTCCACGACTTGGGGCTCGTGCCGACCATCTCGCGGATGATGATGACGCCCACGAACCCACCTCCTGCCCTCGTCGCCGGCCGATCCGACGGGCGCCCATGATGACACGAGGCCGACCCGTCGCCGGGCCGGCCTCGTGGCTGCTCAGGGAATTCGGCGTTGGGCGCGCCGCTAGACGGTGACCGTTTCGGTCAGGGTCCCGGCCCGGACCTTGTCGAAGCAGGAGCTGCAATAGACGGGCCGGTCGTTCCGTGGCGCGAACGGCACGATGGCCTGACCCCCGCAGGCCCCGCAGATCGCGGCGTGGAACTCCCTCGGCCCTTCGGTCGAGCGCGCGCGCTTGGCGATCGCTCGGCATGACGGGCAGCGTTGGGGGTCGTTGGTCAACCCCTTGCTGGCAAAGAAGGCCTGTTCGCCGGCGGAGAAGCTGAACTCCTCCGAGCAGTCGCGACAGGTCAGGCTACGGTCCGCGTACACCCTCTCCAGACCCTCCTCCGATCGAACCGCCGTGGCCCACGAGCACCGCGTTCCGAGTGGGCAACGGGTCGACGGCGGGCGAGCTCGGGAGGGGTGCGCGCCCGGTCGGCCCGGGCTCGGAGCCCGGGACTCATAGCGGTGAGAATAGGCGTGCCGTCAAGCCCAGTTATCCACATTTCCGGACCGTGGAACCGTGCGAGGGAAGGAGGCGTCGGGGCGCCATGCGAGTCTTGCTGCGCCCGGCGCTTCTGTTGTCCATCGCCGTCCTCGGCGTCACCGCCTGCAGCGCGGGCGGGCGGGCCGCCCTCCGCGTCGGTCTCACCAAGCCGCAGCGCCGGCCGCGACGCCGAGCCCCACGCTCGACGCCGACCGGGTCGATCACGCCACCGGCGCGGCCGACGTGATCCTCCGCTACGACCAGGTCGGCGGCTTTGTCCCGCCCTCGTTCTTCGCCTCGCAGGCGCCGATCTTCACGCTCTACGGCGACGGCACGGTCATCTTCCGCAACCCGATGGCCGATCCGCCGCCGGCCGTCGGTGGGGCGATGCCCAACCGTCCCTTCCGGACCGCCAGGCTGACCGAGGACCAGATCCAGGAGACGCTGATCATGGCGATCGGCGTCGGTGGACTCGGGACGGCCCGGCTCGACTACCCGAACGACATGATCGCCGACGCCAGCACCGCGCTGTTCACGATCCGCGCCGGCGGGCTCGACAAGACCGTGTCGGTGTACGCGCTCGGCCTCGACGTCCCGGGCGTCCCCGACGCAGGCGCTCGGGCGGCGTTCAACCTGCTCGCCCAGCGGCTGAGCGACTTCGACCGCGGCGGCACGATCCCGACCGACGAGTACGCGCCGGAGCGCTATCGCGGCATCCTGCTCGAGGGCTTTCCCGGCGAGATCCCGCCGAAGGCCTGGCCGTGGGCCGACCTGAAGCCCGCCGACTTCGTGGCGCCGGCCGACCCGAACGCCCTGTCGTTCCCGACCCACACGCTGACGCCGGCCCAGGTCGAGGCGCTCGGCATCCAGCCGTTCAAGGGCGGGATGCAGAACGTGTCGATCGCCAGCCCCGACAAGCGCGTGCTGTACTCGCTGGCCGTCCGCCCGCTGCTCCCCGACGACAAGCAGTAGCGGCCGCGCGACAGCCCGGCCACGGGGTCGCAGCTGAACCGACGGATGAGTGCCCCGCGCCAAGATGGCGCGCATGCCCCGACCCGAACCGACCGTTGACACGCCGGCTGGTCAGTCCGTATCGTTCGCGCCCCAGCAGCCCGAGCGGGCTTCCCCGTCCGCCGAATTGCGGAGTCGGTTCGTCGCAGGCGCCGGTCGTCCGGCCGCCGGCCCGTTGTCGCATGGAGCCCTCGGCGACCGAATGACCGGGTACCCCATCCAGCCCGCGAAGGTCCAGCGTCCGCCGCTGCGCGACGACACGTTGGCGCGGGACCGCCTGCTCGATTGGCTGGCGGCGAAGATCCACCATCGGGTCATCCTCGTCCTTGCCGACGCCGGCTACGGCAAGACCACGTTGCTCGCCGACTTCTCCCGGCGGACGCGGTTGCGGACCCTCTGGTACCGGCTCGACGACGACGATCGCGACTGGATCTCGTTCCTCAGCCACCTCGTCGCCGCCGGGCGCGAGCACGACCCGGGCTTCGCCCCGACCACCGCCGACCTGCTGACCGACCTCGCGATGGGCGGCCCGACCCGCGAGGCGGCGACCGAGGCATTCCTGCGCGAGCTGCCATCGATCACGGAGCAGGGCGCCGTGCTCATCCTCGATGACTTCCACCTCGTCGACGAGTCGCCGGACGTGCGGCAGATCGTGCGCGACATCGTGGCCCGAGCCCCGGAGCGGCTGACACTCGCGTTCGTCAGCCGGCGCGCTCCGGCCATCCCGCTGGCCCGGCTGCGCGCGATCGGCGAGGTCGCCGAGATCGGGACGGACGACCTCCGCTTCGACAGCGACGAGACGGCCCGCCTGTTCAGCGAGACATATGGGCGGGCGCTCGAGCCCGACGTCCTGGCCGACGTCGCGGCCCGGACCGAAGGTTGGGCCGCGTCGCTGCAACTGGTCCACGCGGCGCTTCGCGACCGCTCGCCGGTCGAGATCCGCCGCTTCGTTCGTGGGCTGAGCGGGGCGGACCAGGAGCTCTACGACTACCTTGCCGAAGAGGTCGTCGGCGATCTGCCCGACGACCTGCAGCGGTTCCTGATGTGTACGTCGATCCTCCAGGTCGTCACCCCGGACCTCGCGGCCGTCGCCACCGAGCTCGAGCCCGTCGACGTCGCCCGCCTGACGGCAGCGGCCGAGCGCCTGACCCTCCTGTCGCGCCCGTCGCGTGCGGCTCGCAGCCAGCAGCGGTTCCATCCGCTCGTCCGCGAATTCCTGGAGGCGCGCCTGCGTGCGACGTCAAGCGACGCCGCGGTCTCCGGCCTCCACCTCCGAGTCGCCAACGCCGCCGCCGGCCACGACTGGCGCGTCGCCGCCTACCACTACCGCGAAGCCGGCGACCACCAATCCGTCGCGACCACCATCGCCGCCGCGATCCCAGAAATCATGGGAAGCGGCCGCTTACTCCGTCGCCGACGACTTCATTCATCGGGTTCCCAATCGACCAGAGGCCACCAGCTTTCGGGGTGGTGACGTCGCGGGTTCGCATGCAGCGAGGCGACTACGACGGCGCACTCGCCGAAGCTCAGATGGTTCTTTCGGCTAGCCCGACCCACCGTCGAGAGAGATCACGCCCTCTTGAACTTGGTGACCTTGTACATGCAATGCTGGTCATCGAGCAGATGCTCTTGGCGCTTCGCCGAATTGCTCCACGACACGACGGGCGATCCCGAATCTGAAGCTGATCGCCGAAGCAGCGCGTCTCTTGGTCGAAACAGGTGGGCTCGCAGGCGAAGCCTTGACCGCGTTGCCGCGCATTTTCGCCAGATGGCCATCCAGCAGAGAGGACGTCCATCCGCACTACTTCGGCGTCACGATGCTGAACCTTGCTCGATCATCGCGTCCCTGCAGGACGACCTCGATGACTGCCATTGAGTCTGCGCGACGAGGCCATCGACGCCTCTGGACGCACACGTCCTCTCGCATCGAGACTGTCGGCGGCCTGATGGCGAAGGGTACGCATTGACCCTCATGGTGTACGCGCCAGCGATGCGAAGACGCCTGTCAAGAGGCCGACACCGTGGTCGAAACGGGAGCAGCTCGAGCGAGGAGGACCTGGCGGACCCAGGCTGATCCTCGACCTCGAAGCCGCCGAGTCCAGACTCGCTCGCAGCGTCCCGTCAAGGTCGCCGCGACCCGCTCAATGACAATGCGCAGCTGCCGATTCCTGCTCCAGTCGGCACCGCTACATCGGAAGACGCGAGCGCTCATGTTGAGTCCGGCGTCGCGACTAGCCGTGGCCGACTCGAGTCGCACGAGGACGGACTTCTTCTGGGCCAGGCGTCGCGTCACGTCGCGTCGACAGAGGCATATGTTGCGATCGCAGCAGGCGCTCCAACGGGACGGGCGCTTGCCGAAGCATGCGTTGCAGCGTCTGCGAGCCACAAGCGGGCCACCGATCGCTGGCGACGCGTGGCCGCAGCTCCTGCATTGCCTATCTGGGTTCGGCAGCGGAACTTGACGAAGCAATCGCGCTCAATCGGCGTCGCGTTCCCCGTGGAATCTGCACGTATCGTCGCAGACCTCATCGTGCAAACGTGCTGGATGAGACTCGACGAAGTCGCGCTGGAGACCGTCACGAGCAGGCAGCGCACCTCCACCCTGCGTCGGTGGAGAGTTCGTGCTCTCCGAATGCACGTTGGTCGAGTCAGGCGGGACTCACCGTCGGGCCTCGGTGCTGGCTCGACTCCTAGAGACGATCGGTGACCGACTCGGACGTGCGTCGTCCTGCGCAGCTACGCAAGTCGGAATCAGCGAAGTTGCCCCGGAGCATCAGAACTTGGGTCGAGAGCTGGCGAGGAGACTGGCTGACCGTGGCTTTGGTCGAAGACCAGGGCCGTGTGTCGATTCGCGTGGGTCGAGCAGACGATTCCCGGAACTAGCGGTCCGACGAAAGGTCCTGGGCTGCTCTGCTTCCTGCTGACGAAACCAGACGTTGGCGAGCACGCGGGACCAAGTGCTTGACGCCCTGTGGCCCGATCTGGATCCAGCGGATGCCATGAACTCGCTCAATCAAACGATCTACTTCCTGCGGCGAGTGTTCGAAGCGGACTACATCGACGAACTTTCACCGGGCTATCTACACCACGAGTCCGACCTGATCTGGCTGGACCCTGAGCTGGTCTCAAGTCGGAGCGACGAGTGCTCGGAAGATGATCAAGTCGCTGCCAAACGAGGCTACGCCCGATCAGGTCGAAGCTCTAACGATCATGTACTCAGGCCGGTTTGCCCTGGACTTCGAATATGAGGATTGGGCGGCTTCATACCGGGACACACTTCACGCGTCGTATCTGGAAGTCGTCGAATGCGCCGTTGGCGGCAGACCTCGAGAGCGGGCACTTCGACAGGGGGATAAGGGCTCGCGAGGCGGGCTCTTGATGTCGATCCAGGAGCCGAGCAGTGGAGGTTTCTCTGCTTCGTTTGTATCGGGCGAGTGGCGCCCATGCCGCCGCGGCAGAGCAATACGCGCACTATGCGACGACGATTGCGACGAGGAGCTCGATATTGAGGCGCCGCCCCTCGAATCCCTGTAGAGGATAGGTAAGGTGCCGTATTGACCGTGTGGGTTCAGCGTCCATATAGTCCCGCCACTTCGTAGTACCCCAGTACTAGGAAGCAACGTTAAGACTCTCGGACGCGCAGAGACTCCGCCTGAAATGGGCACTTAGGGTGGAGCGGAGCGAGTAGTGCAACCGACCGACCACCTGTCTGGTCGGTTTTCGTGCTTGGCACGAAGGCCGCGAAGGAGGATCGCGCGTGAGCCCCGAAATGATCGCCAAGGGCTGGTAAGGCGCTTCCGATGAAGGCCAAGATTTCGCGCGCCATGATCGCACTGGCAAGTGTGGCCATGATTGCGGTAGCTGGCGGAGCGTCGCTCCGAGGCTTTTAGTACGTTTGGAGCGATTCCCTGGCTCGGCCCAACGGGCTAGAGTTGCGTCAGTCGCTCCAAATCGTACGAGGCACTAGATGCCGCGATCGCTCAAGGTCTATATCACCGGAGTCGTGACTCTGAGTGCACTGGCACTCGTGGTCGCGACTCTTGTGTTTGATGCGGACAAGAAGATTGCGCTCCTGATCGGACAGGGCACGGCGGAGAATCCCTCGAGTACCGAGATCGCGCTCGGCGTGCTCTTCTGGACCTTGCTGACGTTGGTCACTTCAGCGCTTCCAGTGAGGTTGCCACTCGGAACGCATCAGGCCGTCTCGATGGCCCCGATCGTTGCGGCAATGGCCCTTGGCGGCCCGGCAGTCGCCGGCTGGGTCGCCGCGATTGGAACGACCGAGCTTCGGGAGGTCCGGGGCCGTATCCCCTGGTACGGAACCTTGGCGAACCACGCCGGCGCGACCTTGCCAGCGATCGTCGCAGGCATCGTCTACGTCGGCCTCGTGCGCGCATTCGAGCCCACGGGGCCATGGGACCTGCCGGTCAACTTTGCAGCGACGATCGCTGGCAGCCGCTGTGCTGTTTGTGCTCAACACCGTCATTGCAAGCGGGCTGCTCGCCCTTCGGACAGGCCAGTCGTTCACGGCCGTCATCGTCGGTGACTCTACGAGACACGGCATTCAACAACGTTGCCCTGGCGCCACTTGGGTGGCTCATGGCGCTGGTCTACTCAATCCAGTGGTGGGCCACGCTCCTCTTCGCGCTGCCGCTGTACACGACGCGGATGGCGTCGCAGCGGTTCGTCGAGATGCGCGACATGTTCACCCAGACGATCGGGGCGCTGGCCGAGGCCGTGGACAAGCGCGACCCGTATACCGCGCAGCACAGCGTCCGGGTGAAGGGCATCGCGGTCGACATCGGGCGGGTCATGCGCGTCAACGGCACGGAGCTCGAGGCGCTCGAGTGGGGCGGCCTGCTCCACGACGTCGGCAAGATCGGGGTGCCCGACGCGGTGCTCCTCAAGCAGGATCGGCTCAACCGCGAGGAGCGGATGATCATGAACTCGCACCCGGTCCTGGGCGCGCAGATCATCGCCCCGGTCACCAAGCTCGCGCCCGAGCTGCCGATCATTCGCCACCACCACGAGTGGTACAACGGCTCGGGCTACCCCGACCGGCTGATCGGTGACGAGATCCCGAAGCTCGCCCGCATCCTCCACGTCGCCGACGCGTTCGAGGCGATGACGGCCGCCCGCCCGTACCGCATGACCCCGCTGACCGGCGAGCAGGCGCTCGCCGAGCTGCGCAAGTTCGCCGGTGTCCAGTTCGACCCGGTCGTGGTCGACGCGTTCGTCAAGACCTCGCACGTCGACGGCGTGGCCGACGCCGGACGGCCCCGGAGCCGCGCCAGATCCCGCTCATCTCCCAGGCCGCCGAGCGGATGACCGCCAACCGCAGCGAGCCAACCGCGTCGCCGGCCGACGTGGTCTGATCCCGCCACACGCCGCCGCGCCGCCCGCCGGCGCCCGATCGACTCTCCCGCCCACCCGACGAACCCGGGCCCACGCACGGGCCGTCCGCCCACGCATGATGCTCGCGTGACGCAGCGCCACCCACGCCCATGCTGATCGGCGGCATCGCGCTCGGGCTCGTCCTCGGCCTGGTCGCGGGCGGCAACCTGCTCAACCTCGGCTCGATCCGGCTGCGGCGGCTCGGGCTGCTCGCGCTCGCGCTCGGGCTGCGCGTCGGCACGGAGCTGCTGCTCGGCGCGGACGTGGCGATCGTCGACACGCTGCGGGTCCCCCTCTTCGCGACGGCGTTCGGCCTCCTCCTCGTCGCGCTGTGGGCCAACCGCGGCTACCCGGGCATGAGCCTCGCGTTCGTCGGGATCCTGTCGAACACGATCGTCATCCTCGTCAACGGCGGCTACATGCCGATCTGGGAGCCGGCGCTCGTCGCGGCCGGCATGACGCCCGCCGACGTGACGTCGGCCATCCACTACGTCCTGCCGCCGCCGCTCGATGCCAACTTCCTGCTCCACCTCGGGCCGCTGGCCGACGTCATCCCGATCCCGCTGCCGCTGGTCGAGAACGTCGCCTCGATCGGCGACGCGTTCCTGACCTTCGGCCTGGCCTTCTTCCTGTTCGCGGCCGTCGTGCGCGTCCCGCAGGAGCTCGACGAGGAGCAGCTCGCCGCTGATCCGCGAGCGCCTGATGGCCGCCGGCGCCCCGACCCGGCCGCGCCGCTCGGGTGACCCGGGCGCCGAGACCGGCCTGTCGCCCGCCCTGAACGCCGCCGTCGCGCTCGAACGCCCGCTCGTGATGGGCAGCGCCGGGCCGGGCCTGGCGTCGCCGTCGCTCGAGACGTTCGAACCCGAGGCCGCGTGCAGCGCCGCCCATGTCGGCGGCCGCCGCCGCGACGGCTGCGATGACCGCATCCGCGCCGGCGATCGTCATCCCCATCCCCGAGGCGCCCGATCGAGGTCGTCGATCGCGTCCGCCAGCACCCGTACGTCCGGCTCGCGCTCAACGGCTCGTTCTCGGCGTTGTGGGCCGGTCAGCTCATCTCGCTGTTCGGCGACCGGCTCAACCAGCTCGCGCTCGTGGCGGTCGTGGCGATCTCGACCGGCTCGGCGCTCGCCACCGGGCTCGTGTTCTTCGCCGCGACGCTGCCGAACCTCCTCCTCAGCCCGATCGCGGGCACGTTCGTCGATCGCTGGGACCACAAGGAGGTGATGGTCGTCAGCGACATCCTGCGCGCGGCGATCGTGCTCATCCTGCCGCTCGCGGCCGTCACCAACATCATCCTCGTCTACCCGCTGATCTTCCTCGTCACCACCATCTCGGTCTTCTTCCGGCCGGCGCGAGTGGCGATCCTGCCGCGGATCGTGCCCGAGGAGGACCTGCTCAGCGCCAACTCGGCGATGTGGGTCGGCGAGACGATCGCCGACGTCATCGGCTACCCGCTGGCCGGCCTCTTCGTGGCCCTCCTCGGCAGCGCCGTCCCGCTCGCGTTCTGGGTCGACAGCGCGACGTACCTCGCCTCGGCCGCGCTGCTCGCGACGATCGTCGTCGCCGCGCGCGCGTGCGCGCCGACGGGCGCCGACGCCTCGCGCCGCCCCAACTTCGTCGCCGGAGCTCACCGACGGCTGGCAGTTCCTCCGGCACGAGACGGTCCTGCTCGCGAACACCCTCCAGGGCACGGTCGGGCAGTTCAGCCTCGGCATCGTCGATCGCGCTGACCCCGAGCTTCGCCCAGACCGCGTTCCCGACGTCGGGGTTCGCCTGGCAGGCGTCGTACGGCTTCCTCGAGACCGGGATCGGGCTCGGCAACCTGATCGGCGGGTTCGCGGTCGGCCTCGTCGGGGCCCGCTTCGCGAAGGGGCGGATGGTCATCGCCGGCTACGCGCTGTGGGGGCTGCTCATCCTCCTGTTCGCGCTCAGCAACAACCTCGGCGTCGCGATCGGGCTGGCGTTCGGGCAGGGCGTCGCGAACATGATCTTCATCATCCCGAGCCAGACGCTGTTCCAGGAGCGGACGCCGGCGGCGCTCATGGGCCGCGTCGTCGGCTTCCGGTTCGCGCTCGTGTTCGGCTCGATGACGATCGCGATGCTGCTCGGGTCGGTGTTCGGGCAGGTGTTCGGGCCGGGCGCCGGTCATGGCGTCGTTCGGGCTGGTGACGGTCGCGGCAGGCCTGGCCGGGCTGCTGGTGCCGGCGGTGCGCGACGCCTGACGAACGGGCGTGCGACGCCCTTCGGTACACTGGCGCCCGCGCCACGCACGTCCAGCGCGCCGGCCGCCAGGAGTGACACGACCGAATGAGCGAACGACCCGAGGGCACGCCGGAGGAGGCGTCCGCCGAGCCCGTCGAGCCCGAAGGCCGTCCGGCGCGACCGAACCCGAAGCTGCGACGGCACCCGAGCCGGCCGGCGGCGCCCGAGCCCGAGCCCGAGCCGGCGGCCGAGCCGAGCCGGAGCCCGAGCCCGAGCCGCGCCGAGCCCGAGCCCGAGCCGGCGGCGCCGCCGAGCCGAGCGGACGAGGACCCGAGGCCGAGCCCGCAGCCGAGGCCGAGCCCGAGCCGTCACCGAGCGCACGAGGCCGAGCTCGAGGGACCGAGGCGCCGACGAGGAGCTGCGAGCCGAGGCCGACGAGGACGCCGAAGCCGAAGCCGAACCGGCCGTCGTCGCCGGTGCCGCCGCAGCGGGCGCCGCCGCCGGAGCTGCCGCCGCGGTGCCGGCGCAGCAACGGGCCCGCGCCGACGAGGACCGGCGCCGCCCCGGCCCGTGCCCCGACCGGCGAGCGCGCGGTCCACATGACCGACCGAGCTCCTCGTGGTTCGTGATCGCCTCGGTCGCGATCTTCGTCGCGATCCTCCTGTTCGGCCTGCTCGGCGGCCACGGCGGCTTCCTGACCGCCAAGCCGACCGAGGCGCCCAGCCCGTCGGCCAGCGCGAGCCCCGATCGGCGTCCGGCTCGGCGCGCCCCGTCCGGCTCGCCCGCGGCCAGCGGCTCGCCGGCCGCCTCGGCTCGGTCGCACCGTCCGTCGCGCCTCGTCGCGCCGCCGCCGTCCGTGGCGCCGCCGCGTCGCCGGCGTCGTCGGTCTGCCCCAGGCGGATCGCCCTCCCCGTCCTGAGCGGGACGGCTCGAGCGGCCAACGATGCGGCGTATCCTCGCCGCCATGAGCGGGCAAGGGCCTGACCCGGACCGAGCCCGGGCGGCGATGGTCGCCGACCAGCTGCGCGCGCCGCGGCATCACCGACGAGCGCGTCCTCGAGGCGATGGGCGCGATCCCGCGCGAGGCCTTCGTGCCGGATGGCGCAGCGTCGCGCGCCTACGCCGACGAGGCCCTCCCGATCGAGGCCGGCCAGACGATCAGCCAGCCGTTCATGGTCGCCCGGATGACCGAGCACCTCGCCGTCGAACCGGGCGACCGGATCCTCGAGATCGGCACCGGGTCCGGCTACCAGGCGGCGATCCTCGCCTGGCTCGGCGCGCGAGGTCACCTCGCTCGAGCGCCAGGCCGACGCTGATCCGAGCCGGCCCGCGAGCGGATCGCGGCGCTCGCTCGACGCTCGCCGGGCTCGGTCGACCATCCGCGAGGCGGACGGCAGCCTCGGCGACGCCGGCGGGCGCGCCGTGGGACGGGATCATCGTCACGGCCGGCGCGCCCGCCGATCCCGAACGAGCTCCGCGACCAGCTGGCCGACGGCGGCGCGTCTGGTCATCCCGGTCGGGCCGCGCGACCGCCAGCTCCTGACCGTCGTCACCCGCCACGGCGACGAGTGGCTCGAGCGCTCCGACGGCTACTGCGTCTTCGTCCCGCTCATCGGCGCGGCGGGCTCGGCGTGACCGCTGAGGCGTCGGCCGACCGCCGGTCGCGATCGGTATACTCGGCCGGCCATGACCCATGTCTTCGTCGCGCCGCATCCGGACGACGTCGCGCTCTCGTGCGGCGGCCTCATCGCCAGCCTGCGCGAGCTCGGCCAGACCGTGACGATCCTGACCGTCTTCTCGGGCAACGGCTCGGACGACGGGCTGACCGCCTACCAGCGCGAGGCGCTCGGCTTCGGCTCGAAGGCGCTGTGGCCCGCGACCGAGGCGTTCAACCGCAGCGCCATCGCGGCCGACTGGCCGACCGCCGCGCTCGTCCCCGAGCTGGGCCGCCGACGACGGACCGGCTCGACGCGACGCAGACCGACGCCGACCAGGCCGCCAAGCGCTTCTGGCAGCGCTCGTCGTGGTACCGCCGGGCGAGCATCCGCAACGAGTCGCTGGCCGACCAGCCGGTCGTCGACGACCTGCCGACCCAGGGCGCGGTCTACACCGACGACATCGTCGCGGCGGCCGCGGCCGGCGACCTGATGGCCCGGCGCCGGATCGAGGACGAGCGGTTCGCCTACTTCGCCGAGGCGTCGATCGTCTTCCTCGACCTGCCCGACGCGGTCTTCCGCGGCTACGAGGGCGACGACGAGCTGCTCGGCATGCCGCGCGCCGACGACGACGCGCCGTACGAGCTCCTCCGCCGCGAGATCGCCCGGCTCGAGCCGCAGAAGGTCTACCTGCCGCTCGGCGTCGGCGGTCACGTCGACCACCAGCTCTGCCGCGAGGTCGGCGTGCGGCTGCTCCAGGAAGGCCGGCGCTGGGTGATGCCCGGTCCCGACTACGCCGGGATCGTCGACGTTCTACGAGGACTTCCCGTACGCCTGGTGGAACGACTTCCGGCGGCTCGAGGACCTGCGGCGGCGGCGCCCGACCGGGGCGCTGCCCGCCGAGCGTCAGCCTCGTCCCCGAGTACGCCGACATCACCGACCAGCTCGAGCGCAAGATCATGGGCATCAGCCTCTACGAGAGCCAGATCGAGCGCCTGTTCGACGGCACGCAGGCGATGGCCGAGGCCGTCCGGGCCTACGGCCGGGCGATGGCCGAGCTCGGCGACGTCGACGGCTCCGCCGAGCGGTACTGGGCGTCGGGCCGCGTCTGAGCCGCTGAACCCGGCGCGCCGCGACCGAGCGCTGGTCCGGACGCCACGTCGTCGCGCTCGGCGCCGTCCTCGTGGCCGGCATCGTCATCCGGGTCGCTCCTGCTGCCGACCGCAGGGCCTCAAGGGCGACCTCGACCAGTTCGTCCTGTGGGTCCACGGGATCGCGGTCGACGGCCTGGGCAACGCCTACGACCAGAACCTGTCGTTCCCCGCCGTGATGGCCTACGTGTGGGGCGTGCTGGCCGCCATCGAGCCGGCCTTCCGGACCGTCACCGACAGCGCCGACCCGGGGATCCGGGCGCTGATGAAGCTGCCGGCCTCGCTCGCCGACATCGGCCTGGCGCTGCTTGATGGTCTACGCGTTCCGGGCGCGGCCGTTCTGGGCGGTCGTCGCCGCGGCGGTCGTCATGCTCCACCCCGGCGGTCATCGACGTCAGCGCCTGGTGGGGCCAGTACGAGAGCATCTACCTGCTGTTCGCGCTGGCGGCGCTCGTCTTCGCGCTCAACGGACCGGAACCTGCTGGCCGCGGCCGTCGCTCGCGCGTCTGCCTGATGACCAAGCCGCAGGCGCTGCCCTTCCTCGCTGCCGTTCGCGGCGTGGTTCTGGGCGCACGGCGGCTGGCGCGAGATCGTGCGGACCGCGGCCGTCGGGCTGGCCGTCATCGTCGTCCTGTGGCTGCCGTTCCTCGCCGGCCGGCGGGCCGCTCGACTACCTGCGAGAACCTGGCCGAATACCAGAACGACATCTTCCCGATCCTGTCGCTCCGCGCCTGGAACGTGTGGTGGCTGGTCCAGGTGGCGGTCGTCGGCGGGCTTCGCCTCGGACAGACGGCGCGTCCTCGGCCCGATCACGCTGCGCCACATCGGCTTCGTGCTGACCGGCTTGCTGTCGCTCGTCGTCGTCGTCGCTCGTCCTCCGCGATCCGCGGCCGCGGACGCTCATCCTCGGGCTCGCCGCGTCGACCCTGATCTGGTTCGGCTTCCTGACCCAGATGCACGAGCGCTACGCGTACGGCGCGCTGGTGTTCCTGCTGCTGCTGATCCCCGAGCGCCGGGTCCAGTGGCTGTACCTCGCGTTCGGCGTCGTGTTCACGCTCAACCTGTGGTCGGCCGCCCCGCCCGCCCCGATCTTCCGGAGTCTGCTGCCCGATGTCCGGCGCCCAAGCCTCATCGGGTCGGTGGTCATGATCGCGATCACGGCGATCGTCTTCCTGTGGGTGGCCTCCGGGCCGGAGGACGAGCCGGCCGCCCCGGACCATCGGGTCGCGGTCGCCGGCTGAGGCGCCTCGCTATAGTCCGGCGGTGACCGAGGTTCCGTCCGTACCGTCGCGCGGCCGCCCGGACCGCTACGACGCCGCCGTCCTGGTCGCGGCCGTCGCGGCCGTGCTCGTCCTCGTCCGCCTCGGGATGGGGCTGACCTTCTTCGCCGACGAGTGGGCGGTCATCGCCGATCGGGCGCTGACCGTGGACGACCTGCTCCGGCCGTTCAACGAGCACTGGCTGGCGGTCACGATGATCGTCTACCGGGCGCTGCTCGACGGTGGCCGGCATGGGCAGCTACGTCCCGTACCTCGCCCTGCTGGCGGTCCTGCACGTGACCGTCGCGCTGCTCGTCTACGCGCTCGTCCGCCGGCGCACGCTCCCGGCTCGTGGCGGTCGGCATCGCCCTGATCGTGCTGTTCTTCGGCAGTGGCTTCGAGAACCTGTTCTGGGGGATCCAGATCGGGTTCGTCGGCGCGACGGCGCTGGGGCTCGGGGCCCTGCTGCTCCTCGACGACCTGCCGACGCTGCCCGGGCCGGGCCGGGCGCTCGCCGCGACCGGGCTGCTGGTCGTCGCGGTGATGACCTCCGGCTACGGGCTGTTCATGCTCGGGCTCGTCGGGCTCGACGTCCTGCTCGACCCGCGGCGGCGGCGCTGGGTCGTGCCGCTGGTCGTGCCGGCCGCGCTGTACGGGCTGTGGTACGTGACGCTGGGCCGGAGCGGGATCGCGACCTACGGCAACCCGTTCACGCCGGAGACCCTGGGTGCGCTGCCGCGCTTCATCGTCGACGGCATGGCCACCGCGTTCGGCTCGGCGGCCGGCGGCGGGGCGCTCGCGGGCCGCGTCCTCATCGTCGCGCTCGTCGTCCGGGTCGCCTGGCTCGCCGCCCACCGGCGGTCGATCCCGCGCCGGGCGATCGCCTGCCTCCTCGCGATCGCGGTCGAGTACACGATCGTCGGGATCGTCCGGGCGCAGCTCGAGGTCGATGCCTCGCTGTACACGCGCTACGCCTACCTGTCCGGGATCCTCGCCCTGATCGCGCCGCCAGCCTGATCGGCACGCCGGTCGTCGCGCCGGCAGCGACGGCCGCTGCTCGTCGTCGCGGGCGTCGCGGTCCTCGCCTTCTCGCTCGCCTGGAACGTGGCCCTGCTGCTCGCGGGGCGCGACCTGTACGCCGACCGCGCCGAGCTGACCCGGGCGATCGTCACGGTTGGCACGACCGATCCGCTGCCGCCCGGCGTCGACCCGAACCTGAGCCTCGTCCTCGTGCCGTCACCGGTCCAGCTCCGCGGGCTCATCGCGACGTACGGCTCACCGATGGCCGATTCGCTGGCACCCGGGTCGATCCCGCCGGTGTCGGCCGCAGCTCCTGGCCGAGGCCACGCGTCGCGCCCAGAACCCGCCCGACTGGCTGCTCGCGATGCAGCCGAAGACGACGCCGACGCCCTAGCGGCCGACGCGCACCCGCCGTCGCGCGATCCGGCCGAGCCGCCCGCGGAAGGCCGCCCAGTACCAGTGCAGGTAGTGCGGCAGCCACTTGCGCAGCTTGAAGTTGCTCTCGCCCGCGGTCCGGTCGCGCCAGGTCGTCGGCACCTCGGCGACGCGCCGGCCGGCGATCGTCGCCTTGACCGTGAGCTCGAGCGCGAGCTCGAACCCGGCGCTGCTCTCGATCGTCACCGAGTCGAGGAAGCGGCGCGAGTAGAGCTTGAAGTTGTTGGTCGGGTCGTGGGTCGGCACGCCGGCGAACCAGTGCAGCGTCAGCCCGGCGGTGCGGCTCATCAGCCGCTTGAGCGGCGGCCCGCCGACCTGGTGGCCGCCCCGCATGTAGCGCGAGGCGGACACGACGTCGGCGCCGTCGCGCGCGAGCGCGACCATCGGGTCGACGACGTGCGGCTCGTCCGAGCCGTCGGCCATCGAGATCAGGACGTACGCGCCGGTCGACGCGTCGATGCCCGCCTTCATCGCGTTGAGCACGCCGCGGCCGAGGTCGTTGCGCAGCCCGCGGATCGCCGGCAGCTCGGCGGCGACGCGCTCGATGACCGGGACGGTCGGGTCCTCGTCGAAGTCGTAGACGACGAGGATCTCGTGCGGCGTCGGCGATCGCCGCGTCCATCGCGCGGAGGACCGGCTCGACCGCGTCGCCCTCCTTGAAGACCGGCATGACGCACCGGACTAGGACCGGGCGCGGCCATCAGAGTCGACCGGCCTCGGATTCCTCCCGGATCCACGGGATGACCTCGTCGAGCATCGCGTCGAGCGGTCGTCGTGGCCTCGAAGCCGAGCACGTCGCGGGCCTTGCGGACGTCGGGGACGCGGAGCTGGACGTCGTGCTCGAACGGCGGGTCGCTGACGTAGTGGAACGGCCGGCCGTCGGTGTGGATCTTGTGCCAGATCGCCTCGGCCAGCTCGAGCACCGTGGTCGACGCCGCGGTCGAGAGGTTGAAGTCGTCGTTGACCGCCGCGGGCGACTCCATCGCCAGCCGGATGCCGTGGGCGAGGTCGCCGCCGTAGGTGTAGTGGCGGACCTGGTCGCCCGTCGCCGAGGATGTGCAGCGGGTCCTGGCCCTTGAGGACCTTGTGGACGAGGTCCGGGCACGACGTGGCGACAGGGCGAGCTTGACGTTGCCGCTCATGACGTCCGTGTCGCGGACCGCGCGGCGCTCGCCGATGCCGACGCAGTTGAACGGCCGGACGATCGTGTACGGCAGCTGGTACTGCTCCCAGGCGCCCTTGGCGAAGTACTCGGACGCGAGCTTCTGGAAGCCGTAGGTCGAGATCGGCGGCGGGCGAGGTCAGCTGGGCGCCCTCGGGCGTCGGGAAGGTCGTCGCCGACTCGTAGACCATCGAGCTGCTGACGACGATGATCCGCTCGAGGTGGCCGGCTCGGTGCGCCGCGATGGCCGCGTCGAACGTCGACGCGAGGATCCGCTCGTTCTCGGCCAGCAGGTCGTAGGCGAACTCGTGGAAGTAGCTGATCCCGCCGATCATCGCGGCGGCGGCGACGACCTGGTCGCAGTCGGCGGCGAGCTCGTGCAGGAGCGCCGCGTCCTTGGCGTCGCCCTCGACGAAGCGGTAGCGCGGGTGGTCGTCGTACGACTTGGCCAGCGCGGCCGTACTTGCTGAAGTCGTCGAGCCCGACGACCTCGTGGCCGGCCTCGAGCAGCTCCGGGACGAGGTAGCCGTTGATGAACCCGGCGGCGCCGGTGACGAGGATGCGCACTAGAGCCGGATGCCCTCGCCCAGGGCCCCCCACACGTCGACGACGTCCTTGCCGCCGACGCTGCGAGCCCGCGGTACGGCTTGTGCGGCGCGCCGAGGATCAGGATGTCGCTCTCCTCGAGGACGCAGTCGAGGGTCACGAGGCGGTCGTCGGCGACGTACGGGTCGGTGCACGAGGACCCGCGCGCCGGCCCACGACAGGAGCTTGCGCAGCTTGTAGCTGAGCGAGGCGCGCGGGTCGTCCGACTCGGCCTTGAACGCCATCCCGAGGATGCCGACGGTCTTGCCGGTCAGGCCGCCGTAGCGCCGCTCGAGCGCCGAGACGATGTAGGCCGGCAGGCCCTCGTTGACCTGCATCGCCGCCTGGCCGAGCGGGAAGTGGTCGGCGGTGAAGGCCGCCAGCTGCATCGTGTCCTTGAACAGGCACGGGCCGGCGGCGAAGCCCGGGCCCGGGCAGGTCGGCGGCGCGCGGGTAGTCCTCGCGGATGGCGTGCAGGATGTTCGTGTAGTCGACGCCGGCCGCGTGGGCGATCGTGAAGAACTGGTTGGCCACCGCGAACTTCATGTAGCGCCAGGTGTTGGTGAACAGCTTGGCGAGCTCGGCTTCCTTGGTCGTCGTCCGGATCGTCTTGCTCGCGAGCGTCCCGAACAGCTCGGTCGCCCGCTCGGCGGCGCGGTCGTCGTCGGCGCCGATGATCTGCGGCAGCGTGTGGAGCTCCTCGAGCGCGTGGCCCTCGGCGATCCGCTCCGGGCAGAAGGCGACGTCGACGCGGCAGCCGCGCTCGGCGAGGTGCTGGGCGACGTAGCCGGTCGTGCCCGGGTAGACGGTGCTCCGCAGGGCGACCAGCGCGCCGTCGCGGAGGTGCGGCGCGATCTGGTCGACGGCCTTCTCGAAGATCGTCATCGATGGGCCGAGGAACTCGTCGACCGGCGTGCCGATGACGACCACGAGGTTGTCGGTGCGCTCGATCATCGAGCCGTCGGTGCCGAAGGCCAGCCGGCCGGTCGGCGAGGACCTCGCGCAGCAGCTCGTCGGCGCCGGTCTCCAGGAACGGCATCTCGCCGGCGGCGATGCGGTCGAGGGTGGCCTGGTTCGTGTCGTAGATGCCGACGCGCAGGCCCGGCCTCCGCGAAGGCGAGGCTCAGGGGCAGGCCGACATGGCCGCCGCCGCCGAGGACGACGACGTCGAGGTCGGGGGTTCGTTCGGTCATGGCCCGACTCTAGCAGCCCGGTGCATTCCGCCACCGGACCCCGATAGTCCCGGCCGGCGCCGGTACCCGCGCAGCGTCCGGCCCGAGTAGGATCGATCGGTGACGTCCAGGTCGGCCGCCGCCATGGCGCCAGCTCGCCGCGCGGGCCGACGCCATCGATCGGATCATCTCGCCTCGCGGGCGGTCGCTCGTCGCGACCTGGGGCCTGTTCCTGACCTTCGCGGTGGTGACCGCGCGAGCGACTGCTGGGCGCCTACCGGCTCGACACGTTCGGGATCGACCTGCGGATCTACCGGGCGGCCGCCGAGGTCGCGCTGCGTGGCGGCGACCCGTGGGCCGCCGTCGGTCGAGGGTCTCACCTTCGCCGGCCCGCCGCCGACGCTGCTGCCGTATCTGCCCGGCGCGCGGTGCTGCCGGAAGCCGTCGCGCTGGCGTCTGTACGGTGCGGTCGGGCTGGGCGCGGCGCTGGTCGCGCTGCGGACCCTCCGGCTGCCGCTGTGGTGGCTGCTCTTCCCGCCGATCAGCGACAGCCTCATCGTCCTGGAACCCCGACATCGTCGTGATCGCGCTGCTCGTATCGCCGCGCCGCGGCTTGCCTCGCTCGCGGTGGTCGTCAAGGTCTATGCCGCGGTGCCGCTGGCTGCTGACCGGACGGTGGCGGCGCTCGCTGATCGGCGGCGCTGCTGCTCGTCCTGCTGTCGGTGCCGTGGTGGCCGGCCTTCCTGGCAGCCGCGCCGGCGGTCGAGGCATCGCTCGCCGCGCAGTCGTTCGGTGGCGATGAGCGCGTGGGGGACGTGGCTCATGTCCCGACGGTCGTCGCGCTCGCGTCGCTGCTGCGACGCGGGCGCGGAATGGCTCGCCGTGCCGGCCGCTCTGGCCGTACACCCAGCTCCACTACTCGGTCGCTCGCGCTGCCCGTCGCGGCGCGGAGCTCCGGCGTGGCTTTCCTGCTCGCTTCCCGGTGGCGCTCCTCGCCGCCGCTGGCGACGATCGGCTACGCGATCTGGGTCGCTGGTCGCAGGCCGCGCCTCGCCGCCTACCGAGCGGGCGCGACCAGGACCGAGCCGTCCTCGTCGGTGTAGACCGTCTGCCAGCCGGCCGCCGAGCAGGCGATCGGCCATCGCCGCCTCCCGGAAGCCGCACGACGACGATCGACGCGCCCCAGCCGGCGAGCTGCTCGCGCCACGCCTCGCCGCCGGCGACGATGTTCTCGTAGGTGTCCCAGACCGCTGCCGGGAAGAGCTCGATCCGCGAGTCGATGGCGACCGGAAGGTCGGGCAGGGCGAACTCGAACCACGAGCCCCACGGCTGCGGGTTGAACAGTCGATCGCCCGGCCGGGCGAGGTCGCGCAGCGCCGTGGTGATGCCGGGCGGCGCGTTGCCGACGACGCCCTCGGGAGCGTCGAGGTCCGGATCCAGCGGCCGCCACACCGGCAGCAGGGCGATCCCGACCAGGACGATGGCCCCGGCCACGACGAGGTTGAGCCGCTGCATCAACGGTGAGCCGTCCCGCTCCGGCCTGGCCGGGTCGAGCGCCGGCCCGGTGACCAGCACGCCGGCGATCGCCGCGACGGCGCCGAGCGGCCACCAGGCCACGCCCCGCAGGGCATAGACCCCGATCACGAAGAAGACCGCCAGCCAGGCGAGGGTCGGCCACGGCGTGGTCCGGCCGCGGCGGCCGATGAGCGCGACGACCGCGAGCGCCGACGCGAAGAACGCGATGCCCGGGATGCTCCGCAGCGAGGTCGGCTGCCATTCGGTGATCCGCGCGGTCACCTCGGGGTTCGTCGACAGGCCGACGGCGTAGCCCCAGACCGCCGGCCCGAACGGCGTCAGGCAGGCGGCCAGCGACGGACACGCCGGCGATCGCCAGCAGCCGCGCGAGCCCCGGGGACCCGATCGTGGACGTCCTCGAGCCAGGCGAGCCCGAGCACGACCGGTCCGAGGAAGAAGCTGCCGTGGACGTTGGCCCACAGGATCATCAGCAGCGGGATCGCCCACAGGCGCCGCGGATGCTCGCGGCGGTCGGTGACGAGCAGCAGGACGACCGCGAAGATCGCCATGCCGATGAGCTGCGGCCGCAGCCCAAGCGCCACCGCCGAGACGAGGAACGCGACGAGCGCGAGCCAGGCGGCACGCCGGGCACCGAGGCCGCGACGAAGGCCGATCGCGACCAGGCAGCCGAAGATGACGGCGATCAGCGCCGCCCGGAAGAGCACCAGGCCGGTCCAGCCGGCGACCTGGTAGATCGCGGCGAGGATGACCTGGGCGCCCCACTGCTGGTCGACCCAGGGCTGCCCGAACACCGTGAACGTCCACGTGTCGGTCGTCGGGATCCCGCCGCCGGCGAGGATCTCGGCCCCTGCCCGCAGGTGGTAGGTGAGGTCGACGCTCGAGAGGTTGGCGATCGGTCGCGGCGAGCACTGGCAGCGCGACGGCCAGGAACACCCAGAGTCGGGGCAAGGTCACGGCAGCATGCTAGCGACGCTCGGTGCCGCGACGCACCGGGACTTTGGTACGGGCTCGCCGAGGTCGACACGCCCGTGCCGATTTTCGATGCGTGGCCCGGCTGCACCGCGAACGATGCCTGCCCACTAGTCCTGGCGCGGAGCCGTACTAAAGTACCGTCCCATTCGTCTTCCGTGCCGCTCGACGGCCGGCTGCAGGGACGGCACTTATTGAACGTTCGGCCGCTCATCGCCGCTCCCGCTCGTCTGCCCGTCGTGCGCCCGCGAGCCATGCTCGTCGCGGTCGGGATCGGGCTGGCGATCGCCGTGCTCGTCCCGCTGACCCGGTCCGGCAACCCGGTCGACGCCGGGTGCTACTACCACTTTGACGCCGCGGACCCTTGGAACCGGGATGGCTGCTTCCTGTACAGCCCCCCGATCGAGATGCTCATGGTGGCGATCCGCGGTGTCATGCCGTTCGAAGTGTTCACCTTCCTCCTGCGAGTCGGCCGAGCTCCTGGTCCTGGCGGTCGTCGCCGGTCCGGCGCTGGCCTTCGCCTGTTCATCCCGGCTGTCGCCATCGAGCTCAACGCGGCGAACATCAACCTGCTGATCGTCGCCGCGGTGCTGGTCGGATTCCGAGCCCCTTGGGTCGTGGGCATTCATCGCATTGACGAAGGTCACGCCGGGCGTCGGGATGCTCTGGTTCGCGGTCCGTCGTGAGTGGCGGTCGTTCCTCGATCGCCACGGGTGCCACCGCGGCGATCGTCGTCGCCTCGTGGCTCGTCTCGCCGCACATGTGGGACGCCTACGTCACGAGCCTCCGGGGCGAGCCGGACGACAGCATCTGGCAGATCTGGTGGAGGCTGCCGCTCGCCGCGATCGTCGTGGTCTGGGGCGCCCGTGGGAACCACCGCTGGGCCCTGATGCTGGCCGTCTTCCTCGCCATGCCGCGCTGGTACTTCCTGTCGCCGGTCGTGCTCGTCGGGCTGTTTGCGGTGGTCCGGCTGCCGCGACCGCTGCCGGTGCCACGCCTGGCGCCGATCGGCACGCCGGCTCCGGTGCCGGATGCCTCAGCCAGCTACCGCGGCCTCGGACGGCCGACCGATCCGCGTGCCGTCGTCATGAGCGGTCGCATCGATTGAACGTTTCACGTCCGCTTGATGCGGGTCGCGTTGCACGACGTGGCGCGCCAGTCGTCCCTGTATGGGATCCCCGCCTACCGACGTTCGGCGCTCACGCCATCCGCGACCCGGCTCGTGTTCGTGGCGGCCGCGGTCCTGGCCGTCACGCTCATCCTCGGCCTTGGTCGCAACCTCTCGTTCAACGGGACGAGTGGGCGTACATCGTCATGCGGCATCTGACGTTCGAGTCGATGCTCCAGCCGCACAACGAGCATCTCGGTCTTCCTCCACGTCCTCATCTACCGCGGGCTGGTCGAGCTCTCGGCACCGCCTCGTACCTGCCGTTCCTCGCGTCCTCATGGCTTGCCACGTCGCGATGGCGGCCGGCGTCTATTCGCTGCTCCGGACGCGAGTCTCGGTCCAGGCAGCGCTGCGGGCGCGCAGTCCTGTTGCTGTTCCTCGGATCGGGCTTCGACAACCTGCTTTGGGCGTTTCAGATCGGGTTCGTCGGTGCGGCCGCCCTCGGCGTCTGGGCTCTGGTCGGCGGCCGATCGGCCCGCCCTCTGTGCGCGTCCTCTTGACGCTCGCGCTGTGGACCCACGGTGACGCCTTGTTCTTCCTCGCTCCCGCCGGCGGCTCTGCTCATCGCGCGGCGTCGATGGTTGCTCCTGCCCATCGCCAGCTACGCCGCTTGGCTCATCGTGATCGGCCGTGAGTCGGTCCCGATCCCGGATCGCTGGACCGTTCCTCGACTATGCGGTCCGATTGATCGGATCCATCGTCGGCGGCGCTGCCGGCTTCGGTCCGCGCAGCTGGACTCCTGATCCTGGGCCTCATCGTCGCTGGCCTGGTCGTCGAGCGATCCGCGCCGTCGTCGATTCGTTCTCGCTGGATTGCTCGGCCTCGCCGTCGACGGTCGCCATCCTCGCGTTCGGTCGCGCCTACTTCGGACCCGAGCAGGCCGAGGCCCCACGGTACATCTACGTTGCGTTCCCCTTCGTCCTGATGATGCTGACAGGTGTTCAGGCGCGTCCCGCGGCCCGTCTGGGCGGCCGCTGTTCGCGATCGCTCTTGTGCTGAACATCTGGGCGCTACCCACGCGGGCGTCGCGATCTACCAGACGTTTCTCACGCTTACGACCGAGTCCCAGACGATGGAACGAGCGGTTGGCGCCATTCGTCCCGGTCACGCCAGCCGGTAGTGACCGTGGATCGGACTGAGCTATCAGCCGGCGGCCGCGACCTCGGACGGCCGGACGGTCCGCGCGCCTTCGTCGTAGATCGACGCCACCGAGTCGACCATCAGCTCGATGCAGAAGCGGTCGTGGACCAGGTCGTGGCCGGCGCGGCCGAGCATGTCGGCGAGCGGATGGTCGGTCAGCAGCCGGACGATCGCCGCGGCCAGCGCCTCGGCGTCGTGCGGCGGCACGAGGAGCCCGGTGACGCCGTCCTCGATCATCTCGGGGATGCCGCCGACGTTCGACGCGACGACCGGGCGCGACAGCGCCATCGCCTCGAGGATCGTCAGGCCCTGCGCCTCGCGGTAGGACGGCAGGACGGCGACGTCGAGCGCGGCGGTCACGGCCGGCACGTCGTCGCGACGGCCGGTGAACACGACCCGGTGGGCGATCCGCAGCTCGCGCGCCTGCGCCTCGAGCGCGTCGCGGCGGCTGCCCTCGCCGACGATCAGGAGGTAGGCGTCGGGGACGCTCGGCAGGACACCGCGGCCACGCCTCGAGCAGGGTCGGGTGGCCCTTCTCCGGCTCGAGCCGGGCGACCACGCCGACGATCTGCGAGCCGGGCTCCATCCCGTACTCCTCGGGCAGCGTGCAGCACGGCTCCTGGTGGTCGTAGCGCTGGAGGTCGACGCCGTTGTAGATGAGGCTGATCGGGACGGTGTCGCGGCCCTCGTGCGACCAGCTTCGCCTCGCTCGCTTCGACGACCGCGATCAGCCGGTCGAACTGCGGCGTCAGCTCGAGCAGGGTCTGCCGGTCCGCCTCGGAGCGGACGCGGCTCGAATGGGCCGTCGCGACGAGGTACGGCCGGCGCTGGCCGGCCTCGCCGAGGGCGATGACCGCGCGCGCCGCGACGGTCTCGGCGCGGTACATGTGGGCGTGGACGACGTCGGCGCGGACCTCGGCGAGGTGGGCGGCCAGCGCGCCGACGGCGATCGAATCATCCGGGCTCGTCGATGACCAGCACCGGCACGCCCGCGCGCTGGAGCTTGCGCACGGCGCTCCCCGCCGACAGCGCGACGACCGACACGTCGTAGCGCGCCGGGTCGATCCGGGTCACCAGCGAGTAGAGGTGCTCCTGGGCGCCGCCGTTGGTGCCGGTCGCGAGGACCTCGACGACGCGGATCCGGCGCCCGCCGGGCAGGCTCGGGCGCTCGAGCGGGGTGAGGCACGGGATCCCAGGGCATCGGGGCGCTCATGTCATCCGGTCCTTTCGTCGGACGAGCAGCCGCTGGATCGGCTCGTCGACCGCGCCCCAGTCGTACTTGTACGGCTCGTCGCCGCGCAGGAAGTCGAGCCGGCGCACGCCCGGTCGCGAGGGCGCGCGCGAGTAGGCGTAGACCATCAGGACGCCCGGCGAGAGGTCGCGCGCGTCGGGGTCGACGCCGGCGTTGTAGTAGAGGTAGCCGTCGTCGGCTCTCGAAATGGATGCCCGCCGCGATCCGCCGGCCGCCGACCGACAGGAACGCCAGGCGGAGCGGACCGTCCGGGCCGTGGAGCTCGAACAGCCGCCGGAACGAGGACCCGGCTCTGGGCGCCGCCCGGCGTGTCGGGGAAGAGCCCGTCGGCGCCCCAGCGCTTCTGGTGCAGCTCGATGAACGCGTCGAGGTCGGCGAGCGGGTCGGCCGAGTCGTCGAGCCGGATCTCGCCGACGGCCTCGGCCCGCCGGACCTTGCGCCGGATCTCGTGGCGGTCCTTCTTGCCGAGCGTCGCGAGGTAGGTCGTCCATGTCGGCGCCGACCGGCAGCGTGACGACCGGGCAGACGTCCTCGCGCTCGACGTTGAGCGTCCAGCCCTCGGCCATCTCGCGCGCGCCGAACGCCGCGGCCAGCGCGTCGGCGGCCGGGTCGCCGCAGCGCAGCCGGCGGAGGTCGACGACGTCCCACGGCCGCCGGTCGGACGGAGTCGGCGAGGTAGCCGGCCAGCGCGTCGGCGACGGCCGGCAGGTCGGCCGGGCGCCGCCAGGATCGTCGCGTAGTCGGCGTGGTACGAGGCGCCGAAGAAGACCGCGGTCGCGGTCGGCGGGACCGGCGTCAGCGTCGACGATCGGCGCCGTGGCGCATCTTCGTGTGGATCAGCGCGTCGTCCGGCTCGACCTCGTGGCGATGCATCAGCGGCACGATCGCGACGGTGCGGCGTCCGCCGCGGCGCCCGGCGGCCACGACGACGAGCGTCTCCTCGTGCGCGTTCGCGCCGTACGCGTCCCACCACGCACGCTGGAAGGCCCAGCCGGAGAACGGGGTCGCCCAGGGGTTCCGGGCCGCGAGCGCGTCCCACGTCTCGCGCGGGATGTCGGCGATCGCCCGCCGCTCGACCGCGCGGGAGCGCCCGGAGCCGCGCTCCTGGTCGACGATCTCGGTCGTCGTCGGACAGGCAGGCTCCGCGTCGAGGGTCAGGGAAGTCACGCTCGAATGCTAGCACCGGATCCGGTTTGGTTGCGGCGGCAACGGCCTCGCGGGCGGGACGTTCGTGCGGTCGCCAACCGCCGATCGGGTCGGGCACACTGCGCCGGTGGCACATGACGTCGTCGCCGGCGAACGTGGATTCCGTCCCGCGGAGGCGGGCGTGATCGCGCGCACCGCGGTTCGGTCGTATCGCGCTGCCCGCCTTCGCGATCTCGCTGGTGATCCTGGTCCTCCGCTACCCGACGGCGCATCCTCGCGGCCGAACCGCTCTGGGAGGACGGGCCGATCTTCTATCTCGGCGCGTTCGACGGGCTCGGCTCGCTCGCACGGCCGTACCAGGGCTACCTCCACGTCGCGGCCCGGATGGTCGCGATCGTGGCGGCCGCCGTGCCGCCGGCCCTCGGAGCCGCTGGTCATGAACGGCGTGACCATCCTGGCGACGGCCGGGGTCGCGGCGTTCATCGCCAGCGACCGGCTCAGGACCGCGGTGCCGGACCGGCGCATCCGGCTGGCGCTGGCGATCGGCTTCGTGCTGATGCCGGCGGCGCAGGACCTGACGTGGCACCTCGTCTATCTGCAGTGGACGCTGGCGTTCTTCCTGCTCGCCCGCGTGCTCGCGGACGAGCCCGGGCCGCGCTGGGTCTGGCTCGATCGCGCCGTCGGTGGCGATCGCGAGCCTGACCGGGCCGTTCTCGATCCTGTTCGCGCCGCTGTACGTGTGGCGGCGCCGGCAGCTCGGGCTCACGGCCTGGATCGTCGTCGGCTGCGCGCTCATCCAGCTCGCCTTCATCGTCACCGCTCGTCGCGCGGGGGCCGGTGAGACGACGTTCACGGAGGGGATCGCCGTCCTGGCCACCCGCCTGTTCGCCGAGCCGTTGCTCGGCTATCGCGTGACCCTCCTGCTCAGCGAGGCCGGGCTGCCGCTGATCGCCGGCGCGGCGTTCGTCGCCGTGGTCGCGGCCCTGCTGGTGATCGCCGGGTCGGTCATCCCTCGGCGGACGCTCGTCGTCCTCGTCTACGGCGCGGTGGTCGTTGCGCGTGGCCGGCGTCGTTCGGTCGGCCGACCCGGCATCGAGCCTGCTGGCGGGCTGGGGCGGCGAGCCGCTACTTCCTGTTCGGGATCGTCGCGATCATCGCGATCGCGATCGCCTCGATCGCGGCCGGCGAGCCGCTGGCAACGACGGGCCGGGCCTCGCCCTCGCGATCCTGCTCAGCATCGGGATCATCTGGGACTTCCAGGATCCTCGCCCCACCGACGCTCGGCTGGGCGGAGAACAGCGCCTGCATCGGCGGACCCGACCCGTGCGTCGTGCCGGTCTTCCCGGGTGGCGACTGGGACATCCGGTGGCCGGGCCGCTAGGCGCCAGGGTTCAGGGCGGCACGCTTCCGAACAGCGCGCCGGAGCAGGAAGTACTCGGGTCGCGGCCGGTCGTCGGTGATCAGCGGGCCCGGACCGGTCGACCGCGTCGACGGCGTCGCCGCTCAGCCCAGGTCTGGCGGGCGATGACGTCGACCCACTCGTCGACGGTCGTGGCCGGCGAGTCGTAGGCCGACGAGATGTCCTCGAGGACGCCCGGGCCGGCGCGAGGATCGCCCGGATGTCCGCCTCGTCGAAGGTGATCGGGTGCCGACGAGCCGAGCATGTAGATCGCCGTAGCCGCCGGCGCCCTTGACCAGGGTCACCTGCGGGAAGACCGCGGCGAACGTCCGGATGTGGTCGTTGAAGTCGGCAGGCGGGCCGCCGTACGGCACCCACTGCATCATGATCCCGCCCTCGGTCAGGTGGTCGCGCCCGGCCTCGTAGTACTCCTTCGACGAGATGACGGCGGCGCCCGAGCTCTCGATCGGCGGCGGCGGGTCGGTGACGATGATGTCGAAGCGCTCGTCGGTCAGCTCGAGGTGGTTGCGGCCGTCGGTGACGATCACCCGGCCCGTCGGGGTCGGCCAGGACGGCCGCGGCGTCGGGGTAGTAGTAGCCGAACATCTTCGGGCACGCTCGGCACGAGCTCGACGGCGTCGGTCCGCAGCCCGGCGATCAGCGCGCGAGCGGAAGGCCGAGCCCATGCCGAACGCGACGACCAGCGCGCGCGTCGCATCCGGGCGGGCGATGAGCGGCAGGATCGGCATCAGCTTGGCGTCGACGGTCAGCAGCGTCATCGACGTGCCCGCCACCCACAGCTCCGGCGTGAACGTGATCTGGCCGGCCTGGACCGACGCGATCTCGTCCTCGGTCGAGGCGAAGAGCTGGCCGCCGGCCGACGCGGATGTACGCCTCGTTCGGCTGGACGAGGACGCCCGGCCGCAGGCGCGGCGACGACGATCACGACGGCGACCACCATGCCGGCCGACGGCGATGCGCGTCCGGCCGGGGCGCCACGAGTCGCCAGCGCGAGCACGATCCCGAGCGTGCGTTGACCACCGCGAGCAGCGCGACGACCGACCGGCGAGCCGAGCGACCGGGATGAGGACGAACGGGATGACCAGGCTGCCGACGATCGCGCCGACCGTGTTGACGGCGAGCAGCGACCCGGATTCGCTGCCGGCGTGCGCGCGCGTCGTCGGCCAGCAGCGCCGACGACGGCCGGGAAGCTCAGGCCGAGCACGATCGTCACCGGCAGGACGACGAGGAGCGCCGACCACGGCGAGCGCCTGCAAGCGTCTCGAGGGACTGACCCGGTGTCGAGCGCTTCCGGTGCGACGAGCGACGAAGACGAGGCCGACCATGACCAGGGCGGCGACGAGGATCTGGCGCGCGGCAAGCAGCCGGACCGGGTCGCCGATCCGCGGCCGGACGAAGTGAAGAGCACGGCGCCGAGGGCGATGCCGATCAGGAAGATCGCGAGGATGATCGTGAACACGTACGTCGTGTTGCCGGTCCCCGACGCGAGCAGCCGCGTCCAGAGCACCTGGTAGCCGAGCGACGTCAGGCCCGAGATGAACGCCACCGTCAGGGCGAGCGTCGTCGCGGCCGGAGGGTCGGCCGCGGCGCGGTTGACGCTCGGCGACCGGCTGCGGCGCGACCGGCTCGGCGCGCGGCGGTCGGCGACGCTGGCGTCGGCAGCGCCCCGGCGATCGAGCGAGCGCGAGCGCCACCAGCCCGGCCACGGCCGAGCAGCCCGCCCCGACCAGCAGCGCGCCGGACAGCCCGAGCAGCTCGATCAGGACGAACCCGGCGGCGAGCGTCCCGATGATCGCGCCGATCGTGTTCGCGGCGTACAGCCGGCCGAACGCCTGGCTCAGGTGAGGCGTCGCGCGCTGAGGTGGCGGGTCAGCGTCGGCAGCGTCGCGCCCATCAGGACCGTCGCCGGCGCGAGGGCGAGCAGCGCAGCGCCGAGGCGGACGAACGCGAGCAGCTGCGGCGCACCCTCGAGCGCGACGGCAGATCTCGCCGTAGAGCGTCGGTGATGAGGCGGAACGTGAACGGCGTCGCGATGACGACCACCACGCAGGACCAGCTCGATGCATGCCGTACATCCGGAGCGGCGATCGCACGCGGTCGGCGATCCGCCCGCCGACGGCGCTGCCGATCGCCATGCCGCCGAAGAACCCGGCCAGGATCGCCGACACGGCCTGGGTCGTGTTGCCGAACACGAGCACCAGCTGGCGCGACCAGACGATCTCGTCGATCAGGCCGGCGGCCCCGGACAGCACGAAGATCGCGAGGATCGGCCAGCGTGATCTCATCTGAGCGGTCGTCCTGTCGTGGCGGCCCATCCGCCGCCCCGCAGCAGGCCAGGCGGTCCAGGTCAGGATCGGGGTCGTCCCCGCGCCGGCTCGAACCGAGGAACGCGACGATCGGCAGGACGAAGAACGGCAGGTTGCCGAACGAGTACCAGAACTTGGCGTTCGAGTTGCGTCATCGCGGTCGGGTAGTCGAGCCAGAGCGGCAGGAGCGGCAGGCTGGCCAGCGCGAGGACGCCGGCGGCGATCCACCACGACCGCGACCGGATGCCGATCAGGGCGAAGAACGCCAGCGACGGCTTGAACGTGACGAGGACCGACGGCCACGCCCAGCGGACGCCGCCGGCGATCGCCGCCGCGACCCACATGTCCGTGTTGCCGAAGAGGATCTGGCCGGGCGTCTTGGGGAACAGCACGATGAGCGCCAGGATCGGCCACATCCAGGCGACCGGCCGGCACCACCAGACGACGTAGCCGATGACGCCGAGCGGGATCGATCCACCACAGGATGTCGGGCAGGACCAGGAACGGGACGAACAGGTACAGCGCGTGCGGCGGATACAGGTTGTCGACCAGCGTCTGGACCTCGTACGGCCCGGCCAGCTGGCGCTCCGTGTAGTAGACGCCGGTGTCGAGCCAGCGCTGGGCGACGAACTGGTAGTAGTCGAGGTCCGTGCCGATCGCCTGCTGGCCGTCGATGACGCCGTAGAGCAGGACGGTCTCGATGGCGGCGAGCACCAGGATGACGACCGTCAGGCCGACCCACAGCGGACGCAGGTGCCGGCGCGGCGCATCGTTTGGTTCGACGGTCATGCGGCGGGCAGCGCCCGGTTCGCGGGATCGTGCGAGCGAGGCGTGCGATCCAGACGACCATCACGACCATGATGACCACCGGGACGCGGATCGGTGGTGCCGGCGACGTCATTCGGCGCTGATCGGGTCCGTCGACGACGATCAGGAACGGCGCCGCGAGCAGCACGGCGCCGAAGGCCGGGCCGAAGCGCTCCGTCCGGAGAGCGCCGTAGGCGAGCGCGGCCGCCGGCACCAGCAGCAGCCCGTCATGCGGGTTCAGGTGAGGGCTCAGGAGCAACCCGACGACGAGGGTCAGGGCGAACCCGAGCTGGAACCGCAGCGACGCCGGGTCCCAGCTCGTGGCGAGCCCACCAGACCGCGATCGCCGACGAGTGCCGACGATCCACGCGACCATGCGATACCGTGTTGATCGCGCATGCGGTCTGCGGCGGCCGCGCTCCGGTCCGACCAGCATCGTGATGCGTGCCGCGCAGGTTCCACATCACGCGCCGGCCGGACGCTCAGCACGTCGAATGAGCCCACGTAATCGCCAAGGAAGCGCAGCGTATGCGGGCCAGATGCCGACGCCCATCACGGCGGTCGCCGCGATCACCGTCGCCGGCCAGGAGCCCGAGGCCCCAGCCGACGACCCGCCAGCGTCTGGCCGCCGACGACGGCAGCCCCGACCGCCATCGGCGACCTGCGGCTTGAGTGACGCGACGACGAGCCACGCTGCCGCCGCTCGCTCGCGTCCATCGCGCAGCGCGATGAACGCCTCGAGCATCGCCACCGTGATGAGGAGCGACAAGGCGCCCTGGAGGAAGGTCATGACCAGCGGCGGCATGGCCAGCATCGCGACGATCGATCAGCACACGCTCCGGCGGGCCGCCAGTCCGTGCGCGACCTGTGTCAGCAGCCGCCAGCCGAGCCAGACCAGGAGCCCTAGCTGGACTAGCGCCCCAGAGCAAGGAAGCTCGGCAGGAGCGGCAGGAGGGCCAGCGGGCACGAACGGGAGGACCAGATGCGGCGGGTTGTTGAACGGGAGTGAGCCCCGCCTACGAATGACAGGCCGCCGAGGAGCCGCCGCTGGACCTCGACCTGGGTCGCCACGTCGTAGAGGTCGTGGCCGCGGCCGTCGAGGACGATCGTCCAGCCGGTCATGAACGCGGTGTAGTCCGCCGCCTTCGACGCCGTCGTTGACGATCAGCGCGAGCCACAGCTCCGACGTATACCGCGAAGACACACGACGCCCCGCGATGATCGACGACTCGGAGCGCGATCGGCCGGCAGCCTGACTGCGACCCATCAGATGTTGGGGGCCCAGTAGACGCCGAACGCCATCACGACCGTGCCGAACGCGATCAGCGCGAGCCAGCCCATACCCGATCCGCCCCTGCTGCACCGCCGCCAGCCCGCACAGCGCGATCGACGAACGGCACCGAATCGAGGAAGTAGCGGTAGCCGTACTGGAGCCAGCCGCCGCCGTAGTAGAGGAGGGTCGGGATGAGGACGGCGACGGTCGCGCCGAGCAGCCACCAGGCGCGCGGCCGGCGCCAGTCGGCCCGCGACGGCGAACAGCAGCCCCGGGCTGGTGAGCAGCACGGACAGCCCCAGCCCGTCGGGCCGGAAGTACGGGAACTCGCGGGATCACGGTCGGCAGGTGGAGCAGGAAGTAGCTCGAGGTTCATCGGGACGTGGGCCAGCGAGAACAGGCCGAGCGCCCGCTTCGCCTCGAGGAACGCGCGGCAGCGTCGCCAGCGCGTAGCCCGACTCGAACGGCGACCCGAAGCGGACCTGGTTGTAGGCGAAGAAGAACGACGATCGCCGGCAGCACGCCGAGCCCGAGCCCGACCCACGCCGCGCACTGGATGCCGCGCGAGCGATCGACGCGATGTAGCCGCCGACGACTCGCGCCGACGGTCTCGCGCCGGGCGCGCCTCGAGCATCAGCGCGTAGAACGGGATCGCGAAGGCCAGCGGCGCGCGGGTCAGGAACGCCGCGCCCGGCGAGCAACCCGATGAGCCAGGCGCGCTGCGGCCCCACAGCTCGATGAGGCAGGCGAACGTCAGGATCGTCGCGATCAGCTGGCCGGTGTGCCAGACGCCGCCGCGGGTCGTGACCCACAGGATCTGGGTCGAGAAGCCGAACAGGATCGTCAGCGCCAGCCGGTCGAACAGCGCTGCGGACGCCGATCCGGCCGAGGAGCATCCAGCACAGCCCGACGCCGCCGGCGGCGAGCACCGCGTTGATCCCCGACTCGACCTGGTCCGCGCCGACCGCCCCGAGGACCGCGACGAGCGGCATCAGACGACGGCCGGGAACGGCGCGAACGGGACGTAGAACCGCCCGTCGACGATGATCACGTCGTACGGACCGGGCTGGAAGTCGAGCCACGTCCGCCCGTGGAGGAACGCGTCGGCGAGGTAGAAGAAGTCGCCCCGGCCGGCGTCGAAGTCGCGGTTCGCCGATACCAGTAGATGACCGCCGAGACGCCGACGACGACGAGGCCGACGACGAGCGCCGCGGTCGATCCGGCGGCTCGATGCAGCGTCACGCGGCGTCGCGCGCGCCGCCGCGCGCGCGGATCCCGACCCCGAACGTCGCCCCGAGCGCGACGCGAAGCACAGCGGGTAGACGATCGCCGGGCGTGATCCCGATCGAGCGGCACGGCGGTCACGAGCGGGATGAGCGAGCGCCCACCAGCGCCCGGCCGCGCAGAGGTAGGCGACCGGCAGGAGCAGGAGCATCGCGTAGTGGTCCCACAGGATCGGCGACAGCAGCTGGCTGGCGACGACCGCGACGAGGTACGACGCCTCGGCGGTCGCCCAGCCGCGCGGCCGCGACGACGGCGCCGAGGACGACGACCGTCGAGGCCAGCTGGATGAGCGAGGCGAGCTCGGCCGAGACGCCCGAGCTGGTAGGCGATCGCGCCCGGCGTGAAGTTGTGCGGCGTCGTGATCGGGTCGCCGACCTGGCGGACGAGGGTCGACGAAGTCCGACCAGGCGCCCGACCCCGGCGAGCACGGTCGCGAGCGATCGCCAGGCACGCCAGGACGACCGCCCCGACGACCGACCGCCGCGCCACCGTCGCGGTCAGGACGGCCCAGACGAAGATGATCCCCGGCTGGAGCTTGATCGCCGTCCCCAGCGCGGCGCTCGCCCCGAGCCGGATCGGGTCGTCCAGCCAGCGCCAGCCGATCGCGAACAGCAGGAACAGGATCGGGCCGACCTGGCCGAGCTTGACCGCGTAGGCGAACGGCCACGACAGCCCGGCCAGCAGGACGATCCACCAGCGGACCGTCCGCGACACCGGCAGGACGCACGACCCGACCGCGAACGACGCGATCAGGAGCGCGGTCCAGATCCAGACCGCCGTCGTCGCGGACAGCAGGCCGAACGGCAGGATGAGCGGCGCGAACGTCGGCGGGTAGTAGAACAGCCCGAAGCCGCCGGCCGACTCGAAGCTCATGTCGTACAGCGGCTGGCCGTCGAGCAGGCGGACCGCGGCCTGGTGGTAGGCCAGGAAGTCGAAGCCGAGCGTGTCGCCGGCCGCGGGCCGACCGGATGATCAGCCCGACGAACGACGACGAACACGAGGAGCGCGACGATCGGCAGCGCCGTCCGACCGAGCCGGCGCCAGTGCCGGTCGGTCGATCACGACGCTGGATGTCGCGCCCCGCCCGCTGGCGCGATGGATGAGCGGGATCCGGAACAGGTCCCAGGCGACCCGCAGCGCGAGCGCCCGGGCTGGCGCGCATCCGCGAGCCGCGCCGGTCGTACCAGCGGATCGGGCACGATCGCGATCCGGTAGCCGCGCCGGCGAGCGAGGTAGATCAGCTCGACGTCGAACACGATGCTCGTGACCTGCTGGCGGGCGAACAGGTCGTGCGCCGCGGCCCGCGTGAAGCCCTTGAACCCGCACTGGGTGTCCTGCACCGGGCCGACCACCCAGATCGAGGCGAGCGACGTGGAACGCCTTGCCGAGGAGGCGCCGGTAGCCCGGCTGGGTCGCGCGCATGTCCGAGCCGTCGGGCTGGATCCGCGACCCGAGCGCGACGTCGTGGTCGGCCAGCGCCGCGACGAGCAGCGGCAGCTGGTCGGGCGGCGTCGCCATGTCGGCGTCGGCGAAGACGATCAGGTCCGCCGTCGCGGCGAGCATCCCGGCCCGCACCGCGGCGCCCTTGCCGCCGTGGGCGACGCGCAGCAGGCGCAGGGTGGTGCCGTCCGGGCGCGTGGCCGGACGCCTCGGGCCGCGCCTCGACGATCTCGGCCGGTCGCGTCCGTGCTGCCGTCGTCGACGACGAGGACCTCGATCGAGTCCGGCAGCCGCGCCGCGCCGGGCGCGCCGTCGCGGGCGATCTGGCCGCGGCGGTGGAGGTAGCCGAACAGCTCGTCGAGCGCGGGCCCGATCCGCTCGGCCTCGTTGTACGCCGGCAGGACGATCGCGAGGGTCGGCCGGGCAGGTCGGATGCCATCGCGCGCAGTCTAGCGGCGGACCGTGGCCGCCACGCGTCCGGGTGTGTATCCTCGGCCGATGACGGACACGGCCAAAACCGAAGCCAAGACCGCGCTCATCACCGGCATCACCGGGCAGGACGGCTCGTACCTCGCGGAGCTGCTGCTCGGCAAGGGCTACGACGTGCACGGCCTGATCCGCCGCTCGAGCTCGTTCTACGACCGGGCGGCATCGACCACCTCTACCACGACCCGCACGAATCGGGCGCCCGGCTCTGTCCTGCACTACGCCGACCTGACCGATTCGTCGTCGCTGATCGGCCACCTCCACCGGATCAAGCCGGCCGAGGTCTACAACCTGGGCGCCCAGAGCCACGTCCAGGTCAGCTTCGAGATGCCCGAGTTCACCGCCGACACGGCGGCGATGGGCACGCTCCGGATGCTCGAGGCGGTCCGGACCGCCGACTGGCCGATCCGCTTCTACCAGGCCGGCTCGTCCGAGATGTTCGGCCGCGTCGCCGAGACGCCGCAGACCGAGACGACGCCGTTCCGCCCGCGCAGCCCGTACGCCATCGCCAAGGTGTTCGCCCACTGGATGACCGTCCAGTACCGCGACGCGTACGGCCTCCACGCCAGCAACGGCATCCTGTTCAACCACGAATCGCCGCGCCGCGGCGGGACGTTCGTGACCCGCAAGGTGACCCGCGGCGATCGCGGCCATCCTCGCCGGGCAGGCCGAGGCGCTCTACCTCGGCAACCTCGACGCCCAGCGCGACTGGGGCTACGCCGCCGAATACGTCGAGGCGATGTGGCTGATGCTCCAGCAGCCCGAGCCCGACGACTACGTGGTCGCCACCGGCGAGACGCACTCGGTCCGCGAGCTGTGCGAGGTCGCCTTCGGGCTCGTCGGGCTCGACTGGGAGCAGCTACGTCCGGATCGACGAGCGCTACTTCCGGCCGACCGAGGTCGACCTGCTGCTGCGGCGACGCCTCGAAGGCGGCGCGCGTCCTCGGCTGGCAGGCCGCGGACGACGTTCCATGCCCTCGTCCGGATCATGCTCGAGGCGGACCTCGCCGAGGCCGGCCTCGACCCGTCGGCCCACCTCATCGCCGCCGAGGCGCCGGCGCCGATGAGCTTCTGGAGCGACCGGCGGGTCATGGTCACCGGCGGCGCCGGGTTCCTCGGGCGCGCGGTCGTCCGCCGGCTCGAAGCGGCGGGCGCGCGCGACGATCTTCGGTCCCGCGCAGCGCCGACTACGACCTGCGCACCCAGGACGGCGTGACCGCCGCGCTCGACGACGGCCAGGCCGGACGTCGTGATCCACCTCGCCGCCGTGGTCGGCGGGATCGGCGCCAACCGCGAGAACCCGGGCAGTTCTTCTACGAGAACGCGGCCATGGGCATCGAGCTGATGGAGGAGGCCCGCCTGGCCGGCGTCGACAAGTTCGTCCAGATCGGGACGGTCTGCTCGTACCCGAAGTTCACGCCGGTGCCGTTCCGCGAGGACGACCTCTGGAACGGCTACCCGGAGGAGACGAACGCCCCGTACGGGCTGGCCAAGAAGATGCTGCTGGTCCAGGGCCAGGCGTACCGGCAGCAGTACGGCTTCAACGTCATCCACCTGATCCCGGTCAACCTGTACGGCCCGGGCGACAACTTCGACCCGGCGAGCTCGCACGTCATCCCGGCCCTGATCAAGAAGTGCGTCGACGCGCGCGACCGGGGCGAGCGACCACATCGAGGTGTGGGGCACGGGCAGCGCCGACGCGCGAGTTCCTGTACGTCGAGGACGCGGCCGAGGGGATCGTCCTGGCGGCCGAGCGCTACGACGGCGCCCGAGCCGGTCAACCTCGGCGTCGGCCAGGAGATCACGATCCGCGACCTGGTCGGCGTGATCGCGCGGCTGACCGGCTTCGAGGGCGAGATCCGCTGGGACGCGTCCAAGCCGGACGGCCAGCCGCGCCGGGCGCTCGACACGACCCGCGCGCGCGAGTGGTTCGGCTTCGAGGCGAAGACCGGCTTCGAGGAGGGCCTGCGCGCGACGATCGACTGGTACGAACGCTCCCGCGCGGGCACGCCCGGCTAGACTCGCCGGCACGATGACCGCGCCGTGACCCCACGCCGGCTCCTGCTGGCCTCGCTGGTCGTCCTGCTGGCGATCCTCAACATCTACGCGTTCCTCGGCACCGTGCTGATCGACGCCCGCTTCGCGGTCGACATGGAGATCCCGCTCCGGGCCGCCGAGCGATGGCAGGCCGGCGACGCGCCGTACCTCGCGAGCGCGTTCACGTCGCCCCCGGGCGCCACCCAGCCGTTCCTCTACCCGCCGTTCGTCCTGCCGTTCTTCGCGGTCCTTGCCGAGCTGCCGCGGCAGCTCGTCGGTGGCGTCGCGGTGGCGACCATGCTCGGGGCGGCGATCGTCGCCTGCCGCTGGCTCGGGATCCCCTGGATCTGGCTGCCGCTGGTGCTGCTGTGGCCGCCGTTCGCCGAGGCGATCTTCGGCGCGAACATCCAGATGGCCCTGTTCGCGGCGTTCGTGGTCCTGTTCTACCGGGCCGGCGCCGCGCCGTGGAGTCCGCCGCCCCGCGACGTCGCCGACCCGGCCGAATCGGCGCCGCTCGTCGGCGGCCTGGCCACGATCGTCGGCGCCGTCAAGGTCTCGCAGGCCGCACGCCTGGCTGTTCGTGCTGCGCCATCGGCCGAGGGCCGCGATCGGCGCCGCGCTCGTGGCCGGCGCGCTCGTCGCTGCTCACGATCCCGTTGACCGGCATCGACCTGTGGTTCGCCTGGTTCGACCAGCTGCGCCTGGCGAGCGACACGACCTGGGACCTCGGCGGCTTCGCGATCCCGCGCTTCCTGCCGCCCGGCGCTCGGCTACGTGGTCGCGGTCGCCTGCGTCGTCGCCGTCTGGTTCGTCCCGCGCGAGCGGGCGGGTGCGTGGATCGGCGTCCTGTCGGTCGTCGGCTCGCTGTCGCTCCACATCTTCGGGCTGCTGTTCCTCGTCCCGGCGATGCTCTTCATCCGCCGCGAGGCGGCGCTCCTGGCGGCGATCTTCATCGCGACGTACTCGTACGAAGGGGCGTGGACGGGGATCCTGATCGTGACGGCAGCACTCGCGGCGGTCGAGCGCTCCGCCCGTAATGCATAGCCGAGCGCCGCGAACAGAAACCCATCCGGTTCAGCAGCCCCTCCTGTGATGAGCGCTTGCGCCGCCCGGTAGTAGATCCTGGCGTCAACGCCGATCAGGGAATGGGGCTGTGAGGTCAGTAGATCCCGAAGTCCACAGCACGAACCAGGCAGGAAGCAGCCAACGCCCTAGTGAACAACCACAGGAATGGCGACCTGAGAGGACCGGGCAAACGTTCGATTGCGCGAGCATCTGTCATGAATTGCTGACATCCAGGTAGTCGTGAGACGATCTTCTTTCTTGGACGCCGCGGTGTGATCGGCCGGTCGTCTGCAAGGTGCCCGTCTTGTTCAAAACCACGACTTCGGTACAGAGACGCTTGCTCGACAGTCGTGGCTGATGGATGTGACGGGGCGGACTTGGGCACGCCACTTCGATGTCAGCGCTGGCCTGTCAGCGACGAGTCAACGTGGCCGGGGCGGCGTGGGCCAGTTGTTTGCCGTATGAGTCCCGAGCGGGTCGAGCGTACGGGCTAGTCAGTTCGGGGCCCGTGGTCCAAATCGTACTGGTCGTTATCGCGGTGGATCGCGAACCGGCCACCTCCGGGATTCCGGTGTGGTCACGCAACGCTACGCCATGAGAGCCCGACGATCACGCCCTCTTGCCCATTGACTCGGATGACGCCGCGAGACAACACTCGCCCGGCGGGACGGATCGGCTTCAATGTCGTTGCCGCTCCGGCAAGGGAGCGAGATGGGAAGAGCGTCGGGACGCCTCTTGGGAACGGCCGCACTCCTTTAGGAGTCGTTCTCGCCCTGCCCCCGGCGCCGGCGGCTGCGGCGACACCGCGCGAGAGCATCGCCCCGCCGACCGACGGGACGGGCGCAACGGTCCCCGACAGCTAGATCGTCACTCTCAAACCCGGTGCCGATCCCAGCGCAAGGTCTCTCCCGGTCTTGCTCGCGGAGTCGGCGGGCAGTGTCAGCCACGTGTACGAGTCACGCGCTCAACGGGTTCGAGTTCAAAGGTTCCGCCAAGGCGGCGGCCGCCCTGGCCAAGAACCCGAACGTCCGGACCGTCGTCCCGAACCGCACCCTGCATGCCCTGGCCGAGACGTCCCACACCGGGGATCAAGCGGATCCGGGCGAAGCCACCCGACCCAGCCCGACGCCCATGACTCCGGGTTCACCGGCGCCGGCGTGCGGGTCGCCATCCTCGACACCGGCATCGACCTGACCCACCCGGACCTCGTCGCCAACCTCGACGCCGGGCTTGGCATGAACTGCATGAACACGGCGTTGCCGCCGCAGGACGGCCACGGCCACGGCACGCACGTGGCGGGCATCGTGGCGGCCGTCGACGGTCAACGGTCTCGGCGTCATCGGCGTCGCGCCGTCGGCGCGGCTCGTGCCCTTCAAGGTCCTCGACGACACGGGCTACGGCGAGTGGTCGAACCTCATCTGCGCGCTCGACATCCTGACCGGCTACGCCACCGACGCCAACCCCGCAATGACGTCCTCGTCGGCGAACATGAGCCTCGGCGACGTCGGACCAGTCGGGTCGTGCGACGACGGCGGCGTCCGCGAGGCGATCTGCACCTCGACCGCCGCCGGCATCACCTATCGTCGCCGCGGCCGGCAACTCGACGGTCGACGCGTCGACCTTCATCCCGGCCGCCTTCCCCGAGGTCATCACCGTCTCGGCCATGACCGATCTCGACGGCGAACCGGGCGGTCTCGCCGGCTGCTGGCTGATCATCATCTTCTGCGACGACACGCCTCGCCGAGTTCAGCAACTACGGCCTCGTCGTCGACGTCACCGCGCCGGGCACGCAGATCTACTCGTCGTGGACCGGCGGCGGCTACCAAAGGCCGACGGCACGAGCATGGCCGCGCCACACGTCGCGGGCGTCGCGGCGCTCGCCAAGGCCGCGAACCCGGCGTTGCAGCCGACCGACATCGAGGCGCTGCTCAAGGTCACCGGCCAATGCGCCAACGGGCAGTGGGCCGACCCGGCCGGCAGCGGCGACTGCGTCGGCAAGGGCCAGTGGGCGCACGACCCGGACGGCTACGGCGAGCCGCTCGTCAACGCGCTCCGCGCGGCCCAGGGCGCCAACGGCTGGGACGGCATGCCGACGATCGACATCACGAACCCGGCCGACGGCTCGGCCGTCTCCGGGATCGTCAACGTCACCGCGACTGCGTCCGACGACCACGGTGTCACCAAGGTCGAGTTCTTCGTCAACGGGACCAGCTGACCTCGACCGACACCGACGGGATCCGATGGCTGGTCGATGACGTGGGATGCGGGCTTGCTCCCAGGGGCCTCTACACCGTCATTGCCACGGCGACCGACACGAGCCGCCAATCGGCGAGCGACCAGGTCACCGTGACCGGCACGACGTCCAGGGCGACTGGGTCGGCACCTACGGCGCCGACGGCTACGTCCTGGCCGCCTGGAACGGGACGAGCGGCGACCTGGCCGCCCTGCCGGCCGGGGTCGAGCTACACCCTCGAGCAGGGGACCCGCTACGGCTGGACGACCTCCACCGACGACCGACGTGCGCGCCCTCGAGAGTCCGTACCGAGTCCGAGCGCCGGGCGAGGACCTGGTACGACGCCACCCAGGTCCGGGTCCGCCTCAACTTCACCGCCGCCTACACGGCACGCTCCATCTCTATGCCGTCGACTGGGACACGACCGCTCGTCGCGAGAACGTCACGGTCGACGACGGGACCGGCCCCCGCAGACGCTCAACCTGACGACCGCCTTCAACCTCGGGGCCTGGCTCCACTTCCCGGTCACGTCCCGGCTGGCGGCTCCGTGCTGATCACCGTCGACAAGACGGCGGGCACGCTCAACGGTGTCCTGTCGCGGCATCTTCCTCGGCGGAGCCGGGACACGCCGCCTCCCACCGCCGCCGCCGCCGCCTCCGCCCGACGACCGACCAGCCCGGGGTCCAGGGCGACTGGGTCGGCACGTACGGCGCCGACGGCTACGTCCTGGTCGCCTGGAACGGGACGAGCAGCGACCTGGCCGCCTTGCCGGCCGGTGTCAGCTACACCCTCGAGCAGGGGACCCGCTACGGCTGGACGACCTCCACCGACGACCGACGTGCGCGCCCTCGAGAGTCCGGACCGAGTCCGAGCGCCGGGCGACGACCTGGTACGACGCCACCCAGATCCGGGTCCGCCTCAACTTCACCGCCGCCTACAACGGCACCCTCCACCTCTACGCCGTCGACTGGGACACGACGGTCGCGCGAGAACGTCACGGTCAACGACGGGACCGGCCCCGAACGGTCAACCTCACGACCGCCTTCAACGTCGGCGCCTGGCTCCACTTCCCGATCACCGTCCCGGCGGGTGGCTCCGTGCTGATCAACGCCGACAAGTCGGCGGCCTCAACGCGGTCCTCTACGGCCTCTTCCTCGGGGGAGCCGGCACGCCGCCTCCTCCGCCCCTACCGCCGCCACCCCCGACGACGGACATCCCGGGCGTCCAGGGCACGTGGGTCGGCACCTACGGCGTCGACGGCTACGTCCTCGGTGCCTGGAATGCGGGGACACGGACCTGGCAGCCTGCCGGCCGGTGTGACCTACAGCCTCGAGCAGGGGTCCCGCTACAGCTGGACGACCTCCGACGACGACCGACGTGCGCGCCCTCCAGAGTCCGGACGAGACCGAGCGCCGGGCGACGACCTGGTATGACGCGACACAGGTCCGGGTCCGCCTCAACTTCGCCGCCCCATACAGCGGCACGCTCCATCTCTATGCCGTCGACTGGGACGCGATCGGTCGCGCGAGAACGTCACGGTCAACGACGGGACCGGCCCTCGAACGGTCGACCTCACGTCCGCCTTCAACATCGGGGCCTGGATCCACGTCCCGATCACCGTCGCTGCGGGTGGCTCGGTGCTGATCACCGCCGACAACATCTCGAGCACCCTCAACGCGGTCCTCAACGGCCTCTTCCTTGGGGGAGCCGGCACGGCAACCGTGCCCGGCGCGCCGACGCTCACGACGGCGACGCCGGGCAACGGCGCAGGTCGCCCTGGCCTGGACCGCGCCGGCCACCAACGGCGGCAGCGCCATCACCGGCTACACCGCGACCGCCACCCCGGGCGGCGCGACCTGCTCGACGTCGACCCTCGGCTGCACGATCAGCGGCCTGACCAACGGGACCTCCTACTCGTTCACCGTCACCGCGACGAACGCGGTGGGACCGGGTCCCGCCTCGAACATCCTGTCGGCCACCCCGACCGCCCGCCGACCGTGCCCGGCGCGCCGACGCTTGACGCGGCGACGCCGGGCAACGGCCAGGTCGCCCTGGCCTGGACCGCGCCGGCCATCCAACGGCGGCAGCGCCATCACCGGCTACACCGCGACCGCCACCCCGGGCGGCGCGACCTGCTCGAGTCGACGCTCGGCTGCACGATCAGCGGCCTGACCAACGGGACCGCCTACAGTTCACCGTCATCGCGACGAACGCCGTGGGCACCGGGTCCCGCCTCGAATGCCCTGTCGGCCACGCCGACCGCCGGCGACCGTGCCCGGCGCGCCGACCCTGACGTCGGCGACGCCGGGCAACGGCCAGGTCGCCCTGGCCTGGACCGCGCCGGCCTCCAACGGCGGCAGCGCCATCACCGGCTACACCGCCACCGCGACCCCGGGCGGCGCGACCTGCTCGACGACGACGCTCGGCTGCACGATCAGCGGTCTGACGAACGGGACGTCCTACTCGTTCACCGTCATCGCGACGAACGGCGTGGGACCGGGTCCTGCCTCGAACGTGCTGTCGGCCACCCCGACCGCACCGGCAACGGTCCCCGGTGCGCCGACGCTGACGACGGCGACGCCAGGCAACGGGCAGGTCGTCCTGGCTGGACCGCTCCGACATCCAACGGCGGCTCGCCGTTGACCGGATACCGAATCTACCGTGGTACGTCGAGTGCAACAAGGTCCTCGTCGCGACGGTTGGGGTCGTCACGACCTTCACCGACACAGGTCGAACCAATGGGACGACTTACTACTACGAAGTCAGCGGACTAAACGTTGTGGGTGCAGGTCCCCGATCGAATGAGGCGTCGTCGACGCCGGCGACGGTCCCGACCGAAGCTCGGAACCTCCGCGCCAAGCCACACGCCACCCGCGGCATCAACCTCACCTGGGCGGTGCCGTCTTCGAACGGTGGATCAGCCGTCCTTGGCTACTGGATCTACCGCTCGACGTCACCTGGTACGGAAACCTTCCTGCTCGCGGTCGGCAACATCACCTCATATCGGGACACGGCGAACACACCCGGTGTCCGTTACTACTACAAGGTCCTCGCCTTCAACAACATGGGCCAGGGCCAGCTATCGACCGAGTCGACTGCCATCGCCAAGTAACAAGGCCTGGGTCGGAGTCCCGTCCCCCGCGCTCTGCGACCATAGCTAGTCAGAACCGCCGACGGGTTGCGTGTGCAGATCCACTCGCACCGCCGCAGCTTGCCTGCGATGGCGAACGGAGTCGCTCGCCATCGCGGCACAGATCGCAAAGCCGCTGACCCACAGCACGGGCAGGGCGAGCGTCGCCGCGAGCGGCACCGTCCAGCGCCGGTCGGTCAGCGCGCCCCAGGCGACCAGCACGACGGCAGCCGGCAGCCGGACCCAGAGCGGGATCGGGATCTGGAACTGGGCGACCGAGCCGCCCTCCGGGGTGGACTGCAGGAACTCGATCCAGTCGACCCACAGCTGGCCGCGGAGCAGCAGCGACACGGCGACGATCGCCCCGGTCACCCCGAGCGCGATGCCGAGCGCCCGCCACTCGCGCCGGACCGCGAACCACAGCAGGCCGACCCCGGGCGTGACCTTGGTCAGCAGCACGAACCCCCACGTCCACGGGTAGCGGAAGCCGAGCGCGATCGCGGCGGCGATCCACAGGTGGATGTTGCCGTGGTAGAGCTCGAGCGCGACGGGCGGGAACGCGAGGATCCAGAGGACGCGCACCCCCCGGCCACCGAGCCAGATGACGTTGCCGATGAGGAGCGCCAGCCACACCCACAGGAAGCTCAGCCACTCGAAGCGCCCGAACGGACCGAACAGCGTCGCGATCGGCGGCGAGTAGTTGAACGCGCCGAGGCCCCCGACGCCGGTGCTGTACGGATCGGCCGGGTTCACGCTCCAGTACGCGAAGGCGTCGAACCCGAAGGTCCCCGCGACCGGCGCGACGACCACGAACAGGTAGGCGAGGAACAGCAGGCCGGCGACGACGGCGCCGTCACGCGCCGCCCGACGGACGGGTGATGGGATGGAGGACCCGCTCGCCGTCATCGCGAGCATCCTATCCGGCGCGTCGACCGCCGGACATACTTGCGCGCGTGGTCCGCCGTTACCTGCGCCCCGACAACCTGCTCGCGGCCGTCCTCATCGCCGTCCTCGCGTTCGTCGTCGTCGACGACATCCGACGGCTGCTCGCCGGATACCCGATCGGGGTCGATCTGGAGATCCCGCTCCGTGCCGCGGAGCGCTGGCTGGCGGGCGGCGACCCGTACCCGGCCAGCGCGTTCTCCGCCCCGAGTGGACCGGACCTGCCGTTCCTCTACCCGCCGTTCGTGCTGCCGCTGATCGCGCCCTTCACGTTCCTGCCGCGCGCGCTGGTGTCGATCGCCTGGGCGGTCCTCCTGGTCGGGATGGCGTACTACTCGGCGCGGCGGCTGGGGTTCGGGGTGATCGTGGCGGGCGCGATCCTGCTGTGGCCGCCGTATCTCGAGGCACTGCTCGGTGGAAACGTCCAGATCCTGATCTTCGCGGCCTACGTCGCCCTGATGCACCACCGCGACGGCAGTCAGCTGGATCCGGCGGACCGCGAACGTCCGGCCGCCATCGATGGGCTCCTCGGCGCGTTCGTCGCGGCGATCAAGGTCTCGCAGGTGCACGCCTGGGTCTGGGTGCTCCGGCGGCGCCCGGCGGCCGCGGCGATCGGTCTCGCCGCGTTCGCGCTGTTGGCGCTCCTCATGTTGCCGGCGGTCGGGATCCAGACCTGGTTCGACTGGCTCTCGCAGGCCGGCCGGTCCGGCGACCCGGGTTGGCTGTACATCGGTGCGCCGCTGTCGATCTTCGTCGGTCAGCCGATCGCGATCGCGCTGTCGGTGCTGTCCGTGCTGGCCGTGTTCGTCGTGCCGCCCGGACGGGCGAGCGCGTGGGTCGGGATCCTCAGCCTGGTCGGCTCACCGTCGCTCCACATGTTCGCCTTGCTGTTCCTGCTCCCGGCGATGCGCCTGGTCAGGCGCGAGATCGCCCTGGTCGCGGCCATCCTCGTCGCGACGTACGTGGCGTCCCTGATCTGGATCGCGGTCGTGGTGGTCGCCTGGTCACTGCTCGCGATGGATCGGTGGCCGGCCGTCCTCGCTGCTCGGCGGACGGCATCGGAAGCCTCATGACGCTGAGCTCGACGAGGCCTGAGCCGCCGCATCGTGACGCCGACACCGGTCGAGTACGGCTCCTTCGGATCCTCACGCTCACGGTCATGGGACTCGCGATCCTGGCGATCGTGACCCAGCTGGTCATCGGGTTCGCGTACCTGAATTGGGGTGGCACGGATTGGGGCGGCGATCTCCGCGGCTACCTCGACGCGACGCGATCGTGGCTGAATGGCGACGGGTTCTACCTGCCGCGCCAGCTGCAAGGGCCGTACCCGACCGAGCTCGGCGACGTCCTGTATCCGCCCACGGCACTCTATTTCCTGCTGCCGTTCACGGTGCTGCCGCCGCAGCTCTGGTGGGTCCTTGCCATCGGACTGCTTGGGTACCTCGTGTGGGCCTGGCGTCCTCGGATGTGGGCGGTCGCACTCATGCTCGTCTGTCTGGCCTTCCCGAACCAGGCGATCGTCTACTTCCGCGGCGCGCCCGTCATCGTCATCACGGCCCTGGTCGCGGCCGCGCTGCGGTGGAAGTGGCCGGGGGCGCTGATCCTGCTCAAGCCTTCGATCCTCCCGTTCGCGCTCATCGGGATCAGGACGCGGGGTTGGTGGATCACAGCGGGTCTCCTCGTGATCCTGACGCTCCCACTTCTTCCCTTGGTCCCCGTGTGGATCCAGACCGTCGTGGACGCGCGCGGACAATGGCGGATGGCTCTATAGCTTGAAGGACGTGCCCTTGCTGTTCGTCCCAGTCTTCGCCTACCTGGGCCGGACACGAGATCCGGGATCGTCAGTGCGGCAGGCTGATCACATCTCCGGAGATGGCGACTTGGGATCGCCGTCCCCTGCACCGAGCGCGTCCAACGGGTCATCGGGGTGAGCAGGTTCGTCCGGTGAGCGGACCCCGGCCTGCAATGTGGACAGCTGGTACATCAGCAGCCGTGGGGTGACCAGTACCGAGGCCGCGACGGCGAGCGGCCAGCCGGCCCGAGTCGGCGCGTAGCGGAGCGCGAGGACCAGCAGCCCGACCACCGACGCTGCCCACAGCACCGGCGAGATCGCATACAGCGACAGGTTCTGGACCTCGCCGACCTGGGTGAGGTCCGAGAAGCCGATGAACGCGATCGAGCCCGCCGGCTCGAGGATGAACGTCACGACCGTCAACCCGACGAACCAGCCCAGGAACCGCCCGACCGCCCGCCAGTCACGCCGGCCGAGCCAGAAGACCACCACGATGACCGGCAGGATCTTGAGGTGGCCGGCGAGCGCGACCGCCCACGGCGCCCCGAGCGCGAGCAGGAACGTGACCGCGACCTGCGCCTGGCCGATGGCGAGGCTCCAGGCGATCGGTGCGGCCAGCCAGCCGGTGACGATCCACGTCCACTGGTTGCGCAGCCCGAGCCGGACGAGCGTGCCCACGAACAGGACGATGAGCAGCGCCTCCCAGATCAGTGCCGCCGTCTCGTACGGGAGGAGCGCCAGCGGCCGGAAGGCGACGGCGAGCAGCGGCGGGATAGCGGTAGAAGCCCGGATCATTGGTCGTCGCGGTCTGCTCGTACAGCGGCAGGCCGGCGTTCAGCCGCGCGCCGGCGTCGTAGTAGGCGCGGACGTCGGCGAGCGGATCGAGCCGGAGGTGGAGGACGAGCGTGTCGAGGCCGATGACCAGGCCGAGCACGCTCGCGGCGATGAACACGTAGCGCACCCGCCGAGAGCTCAGGAGGGCGATCCATCGGGCCATCCGCCGCATCGTAGTCGGCGGCGGGGTTCGGTCGTCCGTGCCCACGACCATCGACCCATGACCGTCGATGGCGCCCGGGTGGTGCCCGGCTGCACCGGCTTGTGCGCTGGCTGGCGGTTTCGTGCGGATCGGGGCGGTCGCGAGGGCTTGCCCTGACGCGAATCGGTAGTACGTTTGGTCATCCCCGAGAGGGGACGCGGGAACTCCCGCGACACAATTGAATACGTGCCCGTCCTGGCCATCGCAACGACCCGAGCGCGGTCATCGCCCGCACTCATTTCTTCCGGATCCTTCTCCCGACCACCTCGGTCCGCGATCGCCCGCTTGTCGACGTCACCCAGTCCGTCGCTCGCGCATGGTCGCCGCTGGTTCTCGAACCAGGGTGGGTGCGGGGGAAGTGAGGACTCTGGTGGATCGTCGGCACCTACGTCGTTCCGGCATGACGCTGCTCGTCGTGCTCCAGGTCGCCATGCTCGTGGCAAGCCTGTTCGCAGCCATTCCCGTCGCGGCAGCCGACCCAACCGACGATCCGGGCGCCTCCGCGCCACCGACGACCGAACCGTCCGACCCGCCGAGCCCGGAACCGACGGCCGAGCCGACCGCGGAACCGACGCCGGAGCCGACCCCAGACGTCACGCCCGCCCCGGACCCGATTCCGACCGAACCCGCACCGGCCGAACCGACCCCGGCACCGACCGGCGAGCCCGCACCCCTCGCTCCACCCACCATCACGAGCGACAAGGACGACTACCACCCCGGTGAGCTCGTGACCCTGACCGGCTCCGGCTGGCAGCCCGGCGAAACGGTCCAGCTCTGGATCAACGACGACTGGGGCAGCACCTGGAATCGGCGCGCCGACGCCATCGCCGACACCAACGGCGTCATCGTCGACGCCTTCAACCTGCCCGACTGGTTCGTGGCGGTCTACACCGTTGAGGCCACGGGCGCCCTTTCAGGCGTCGTCACGATGTCCTTTACGGACTCGAATCCGCGATTCCTTGACCGTGGGGGCACCAACAAGCAGGACGGTTCAGCAGGGATCAACCGCAGTCTATGGATTGATCACGGTGACAGCCGTCGGTAATACGGACATCTGTAGCCTTGATCTCGGCGTGTCGGCGGACCTCCCAACTGGAGCGACACCAGTTTTCGGGTCAGATCCATTGTCCGTCCCGCGAGACCCCGACACGACCACGTCGTTCAGCGTTGCGACAACGTCCACCACAGCCGTCGGGACGTACACATTCACGGTGACCGGATCGCGAGGGACCGGCTGCGGGGGCAGCTCCGTGCTGACCTCGAACGCGCTGACCCTGATCGTCACGGCGGGGACGATCAACACCACGACGACCGTGTCGAATGCCAGCGCCATATACGGCGCCGCGTCGGTCACCCTGAATGCCACCGTATCGCCGGCCAGCGGACCTGCCGTCGGCGTCGGCACCGTGACGTTCACGGTCAAGAACGGCGCGACGACCATCGGGTCGGTCACGTCGGGCACCGTCACCGGTGGTAACGCGAGTGCGAGCTTCTCGCTCACGGGCGTCAACGCGGGGTCGTACGCGATCGAGGCCGCATACAGCGGCGGCACCGGTTTCAACGCCAGCAGCGACTCGACGCCTGCCACCCTGGACATCAACAAAGCCAATCCGACCTGCACGATCTCCGGCTACACGGGCGTCTATGACGGCGCCGCCCACGGCGCTTCCGGCACTTGCACGGGCGTCGGCGGTCCGTCCGACATCCTCACCGGGCTAACCCTCGGTGCCAGCTTCACAAGCGTGCCAGGCGGGACGGCCAGCTGGACCTTCACCGACGTGTCCGGCAACTACAACAACACCTCGGGCTCGGCCGCCATCGTCATCAGCAAGGCCACCGCGAACTGCTCGTCGATCGTCGGCTACACGGGCGTCTATGACGGCGCCGCCCACGGCGCTTCCGGCACTTGCACGGGCGTCGGCGGTCCGTCCGACATCCTCACCGGCCTAACCCCCGGTGCCAGCTTCACGAACGTACCGGGCGGCACGGCCAACTGGGCGTTCACGGACGGCACCGGCAACTACGAGAACGCCTCGGGTTCGGTCGCCATCGTCATCGGTAGAGCCGCCCCGACCTGCTCCATCAGCGGTTACAGCGGGATCTACGACGGCGCCGCGCACGGCGTCACGGGCTCGTGCACCGGCGTCGGAGGCCCGTCGGACGTCCTGGCTGGGCTCAATCTTGGCGCCACCTTCACGAACGTCCCGGGCGGCACGTCCAACTGGACCTTCACCGACGTGACTGGCAACTACACAGACGACAGCGGCTCGGTCGCGATCGTCATCAGCAAGGCCACCCCGGACTGCTCGTCGATCGTCGGCTACAGCGGGATCTACGACGCCGGCGCCCACGGCGCCACGGGGACCTGCACCGGTGTCGGCGGTCCTGCCGACATCCTGGCCGGGCTCAACCTCGGCGCGAGCTTCACGGACGTCCCGGGCGGCACGGCCAATTGGAGCTTCACCGACGTCACCGGCAACTACAACGACGACGACGGCTCGGTCCCGATCGTCTTTGACAAGGCCGATCCGGTCTGCACCATCGACGGCTACACGGGCGTGTACGACGGTGCCGCCCACGGCGCGACCGGAAGCTGCCTGGGCGTCGTCGGTGAGACGCTCGCCGGGCTCGACCTCGGACTTGACTTCACGAACTTCCCGGGTGGCACGGCCAACTGGGCCTTCACCGACGTGACCGGCAACTACAACAACGCCTCCGGCTCGGTGGCCATCGTCATCGACAGGGCCAACCCAACCTGCTCAATCAACGGCTACACGGGGATCTACGACGCGGCCGCGCACGGCGCCACGGGCTCGTGCACCGGCGTCGGAGGCCCCTCGGACGTCCTGGCCGGGCTCAATCTCGGCCCCACCTTTACGAACGTGCCCGGCGGCACGGCCAACTGGACCCTCACCGACGTGACCGGCAACTACAACAACGCCTCGGGCACGGCGGCGATCGTGATCGACAAGGCCGACGCGACCTGCACCATCAACGGCTACAGCGGGATCTACGACGCCGCCGCGCACGGCGCGACCGGGTCCTGCCTCGGGGTCGAAGGGGAGACGCTCGCCGGGCTGATCCTTGGCGCCAGCTTCACAAATGTCCCGGGTGGCACGGCCAACTGGGTCTTCACCGACACGACCGGCAACTACAACGACGACGCGGGCTCGGTCCCGATCCTGATCGACAAGGCCAACGCGCTGTGCGTCGTCACCGGCTACAACGGCACCTATGACGGCTTCGCGCACCTCGCCACCGGCGCATGCACCGGCGTAGAGTTCGAGACGCTTGCCGGGCTGGACCTCGGGGCCAGCTTCACAGATGTCCCGGGTGGCACGGCGAGCTGGGTCTTCATCGACACGACCGGCAACTACAACGACGATGCCGGCTCGGTCGCGATCGTCATCACCGAAGCGACCGCCGATTGCTCGTCGATCGTCGGCTACACGGGCGTCTACGACGGCTTCGCGCACGGCGCCACGGGCGCGTGCACGGGCGTCGGCGGCGCCCTCGACATCCTGACCGGGCTCGATCTCGGGGCCGACTATACGGACGTCCCCGGCGGCACGGCCAACTGGACATTCACGGACGTGACCGGCAACTACACAGACGACAGCGGCTCGGTCGCGATCGTCATCACCGAAGCCGATCCCACCTGCTCCATCAACGGCTACACCGGCACCTATGACGCACTGGCGCACGGCGCGACGGGCGCGTGCACCGGCGTCGGCGGCGCCCTCGATGTCCTCGACGGGCTCGATCTTGGGGCCGACTACACAGACGTCCCGGGCGGCACGGCCACCTGGGTCTTCACCGACGTGACCGGGAACTACACGGACGACAGCGGCTCGGTCGCCATCGTCATCGGCGAGGCAGACCCGGTCTGCACCATCACCGGTTACAGCAACACGTACGACGCGCTGCCGCATGGCGCGACGGGCAGCTGCCTGGGCGTGCTCGGCGAGACGCTCGCCGGACTCGACCTCGGCGCGAGCTTCATGGACGTCCCGGGTGGGACGGCCAACTGGACGTTCACAGACGTCACCAACAACTACACCGACGACAGCGGCACGGCCGCCATCGTCATTGGGCAGCGGAGCGTCACCGGCCTCTTCACCGTCCCGAACAAGATCTTCGACGGCACGACGACGGCGTCGATCACCAGCCGGTCGCTCACCGGCGTACTCCCGGGAGACGTCGTCCAGCTGACCGGCGGGACGACGGCGTTCCCGTTCGCCTCGGTCGGCCCGTATGTCCTGACCCTTGACCGGCGGCAGCCTGACCGGCGCCGATGCCGGGAACTACGTCCTCAGCACTCCCGGTCACGACGACCGCGTCGATCCTGCCCTGGAATGCGGCTGGCAGCGGCTTCTACCAGCCGGTCGGCGTCCCGAACTCGGTCTTCGTCGCGGCGCCGGCCGTCGCCCGGCACCGACGGCGACCACCATCTGGAACTCGGCCAAGGGCGGCTCCACGATCCCGCTCAAGTTCAACGTCTTCGCCGGCTCCGTCGAGCAGACGAGCCTGGCGGCGATCGGCTCGTTCGAGGCGATCAAGCTCAGCAGCTTGCCGAGCGGCGCGACCGCCGTCGATGAGCTCGACTTCGTGACCACCGGCAGCACGACGCTCCGCTACGACGGCGGCCAGTTCATCCAGAACTGGAAGACCCCGAACGTCACCGCGCGACATCGTGCTTCCGCGGCTCGGTCGTCTTCGCCGACGGGTCGTCGCATCTCCGCCTTCTTCAAGCTCAAGAAGTAATCGCCGGGGTTGCGCGCAGGCCCCGGACGCTAGCGATCGGTGCCCGCCAGCCGCACGACGAGAACCGGATCCGGCTGCTGCACGACGGCTCGCGCGGGAGCGTAGACTCCGGACGCCCATGGGCCGGTGCCCGCCCCTGGACGTGACTATCGGGTAGTCGAATCCGCAGACGAGATGCATCGACACTTCGAGGTGCCGCGCATCGAGTCGGAGGAGAGATGAAAGAGCACGATCACGCCGCGCACGGCGTGGACATCGAACCGGGTTCCCTGGCCTGGTCCGAATGGGTCAAGGACTACTACCGCGACGTCGAGACGTACGACTGGGTCGACGTCGCCGACAACATCCGCGGCCCCGAGGCCTTCTTTCATCGCAACCGGGCGCGCGTCGTGCGCCAGCTGACGGCGAAGTACGCCGTCCCGGACGGCGAGATCCTCGACGCCGGCTGCGGGACCGGGCTCAACCTCCGCCATCTCCCCGCTGGCTCGACCGGCATCGACATCAACCCGCGCAACGTCGTCGTCGTCAGCGGACGCCTGCCGGCCTATCGGGTCGTCGAGGGTGACATCGAGTCGATGCCCTTCGAGGACGGCGCCTTCGCCACGGTCCTGTGCACCGAGGTGCTCGAGCACGTGCCCGACCCGGCCACGGCGATCCGCGAGTTCAAGCGCGTCCTGCAGCCCGACGGCGTGCTGATCGGCTCGGTGCCGGCGCGCTCGGCGATCTGGCGGCTCCGGTTCCTGTCGAGCACCTGCCCGCACAGCGAGCCGTTCCACAACGAGTACCTGCCGCACGAAGTCCGGGCGATGCTCGATGGCTGGACGATCCTCCACCTCGGCTACTCGCTGCTCCACTTCAACGTCATGTTCGTGGCGCGCCGCGGGGCCTGACCGAGCGTTCTCGGGGCCTGACCGAGGCCCTCGCGGCCTGACCTAGGGCTGCTCCCGGGTGGCCCTTTCGTACGGTCGGCCGTGATGGGACCCGGTGCTACGCTGCACCGGCCGTGCGTATCCCCCTGGTCCTATACGGGCTCGCCCTCGCCGTCCGGTTGGTGCTGATCGCGCAGTTCCCGTACCCCGCCTACCCCGATTCGGCGTACTACGTCGACGTAGCCCGGAGCCTCCACGCCGGCACCGGTTTCAACGTCGACTTCATCTGGATCTTCGCGGAGGTGGGCGGCACGATCCCGGCCGACCCGACGCTGCCGATCCCGTCGAACGCCCACTGGATGCCCCTCGCGTCGATCGTCCAGGTCCCGTTCATGACCCTCTTCGGCGACGTCGCCTGGGCCTCGGCGCTGCCGTTCGCGCTCTTCGGCGCGATCGCGGCGCCGCTGACGTGGGCGATCGCGCGCGACTTCGGGGCGCGAAGCTCGGTCGCCGTGGGTGCCGGCATCCTGACCGCCATCCCGCTGCTGTCGGCCGTCTACCTCGTCCAGCCGGACAACTTCTCGCTCTTCCAGCCGCTCGTCATCGGCTCGCTCTGGCTGGCCGCCCGGGCCCTGCGCGGCTCGTCGACGCGGGCGTTCATCGGGGCCGGCCTGCTGGCTGGCCTCGCGACGCTGTCGCGCAACGACGGCCTGCTGGTCCTCGCCGCGCTCGGCCTCGTCTTCGCCTGGGATCGATGGCGTGCCTGGCGGTCCGGTGGCGCGCGGGTGCCGGCGATCTCGTTCGGGGCCGCCGCAGGGCTGCGTCGCCGTCTTCGCCCTGGTCATGGCCCCGTGGTGGGCGCGCCAGCTGGCGGTCTTCGGGTCGCTCTCGCCGTCGACGGCGTCGGGCAAGGTCCTGTTCATCCGCTCGATCGAGGAATGGAACAGCATCACGACGCCGGCCACGCTCGGACACCTGCTCGACATGGGCATCGGCCCGCTGCTCGCGACGCGGGTCGAGGGCCTGATCGCCGCGCTGACGATCTACATCACGCTCGTGGCCGGGGTCGTGCTGGCACCGTTCATGGTCATCGGCGGCTGGGCACGCCGCCGGTCACGCGACTTCAGCCCGTTCTTCGTGTACGCCGGGCTGCTGTTCGCGTTCTCGGCCCTCGTGTCGGCGGTCCACGTCCCGGGCGGGACGTTCATCCACTCGGCCATCGCGCTCGCCCCGTTCAGCTACATCCTGGCGCTCGAGGGCGTCGACGTCGCCGTGGCCTGGGTCGCCCGCCGACGGTCGTCGTGGGATGCGGCGACGGCGAGCCGGATCTTCGGCGGCGCGGTCGTCGCCTTCGCGGTCGTGTGCGCGGTCGCCGGGTCGTTCGTGGTCCACGGGGCCTGGGCAGCATCGGCGTGAGCGCGCGGAGGCGCGTCGCCACGACCCTGACCGGCGCCGGCGCGGGCGCCGCGGACCGGGTCATGTCGATCGACGCGGCCTCCACGAAGTACTGGTCGGACCACGGCGGCGTGGTCCTCGTCAACGATCCGATCGACACGATCAACGAGGTCGCGCGCGCCTACGACATCGCCTGGCTCGTCCTCGACGAACGGGAATCCGTGCCGGCCGCGGCGCCGATCCTGGCCGGCGACCGGCCGGCCTGGGTCGGGCCCGCCGCTGAGCACCGGGATCGCCGGCCTCGTCGTCTATCCGCTGGAGCTCGGCTCGTGACCCGGCGCGAGGCGGTCCTGACCGGGCTGCTGCTGTTCCTCGTCGCGCTGGTCGTCCGCGTCGTTGTCGCGGCGGTCATCGTCTTCCCGAAGCCGGAGGACACGGCCTACTACGTCGGTGTCGCCCGCAATCTCGTCGAGGGTCGCGGGCTGGTCACCGACGCGCTGTGGAGCTTCGCCACCCCGGACCTCGTGATCCCGCATCCGGCGTTCGAGGTCTGGATGCCGCTCCCGACGTTCCTCGCGGCCATCCCGATGGCGATCTTCGGCACGTCGTTCCAGGCGGCCCAGGTCTCGTCCGTGCTCATGGGCGCGCTGGTGCCGGTCCTGGCCTGGATCCTCGCGTGGGACATCGCCGCCGAACGTGGCCTGGCGCCCGGCCGGGCGCGGACGGTGGCCGTCGGCGTCGGGCTGACGACCGCGGTCTACCTGCCGCTCCTGCTCAACTCGGCCCTGCCCGACTCCACCATGCCGTTCACCGTCTTCGTCCTGGGCGCCTGCCTGCTGATGACCCGGATCGCGCGCGACCCGCGCGGCGGCCGGCTGACCGACCCGCGGCTGATCGGGCTGGGGATCCTGTTCGGCCTCGGGGCGCTGACGCGCAACGAGACGGCGTGGCTGGCCCTCATCTGGGCCGGCGATCGCGTGGTTCGCCACCGTCGCGCCGCCGGCCGTGCGGCTGCGCCTGATCGGCGTCGTCGCGGTCGTCGCGCTCGTCGTCTTCGCGCCGTGGGCGGTCCGCAACATGGTCGTCATCGGGAGCCCGCTGCCGGCCGGAGCGGCGACGAACGCGCTCTACCTGTCGGGCTTCGACATCTTCGCCTGGCACGATCGGCCGACGCTGGCCCGCTACCTCGCCATCGGGCCGGCCGCGCTGCTCGAGCTGCGCTGGATCGGCCTGACCCACAACCTGCTCAACGTGCTGGTCTTCCTGGGCCTTCCGATGTCGCTGGTCGGCCTCGGCGGGCTGCCCTGGATCTGGCGGTCGTTCGCCCTTCGGCCGCTGCTGCTGATCAGCGTCATCACGTTCCTGTTCACCAGCCTCGTCTTCCCCGCGGCGACCCAGTGGGGCACGTTCCTGCACGGCGCCGGGCCGGTCCACGTGCTGCTGGTCGTGAGCGGCCTGTTCGCGCTGGACAGCCTGATCGCCTGGATCGGGCGACGGCGCGACTGGACGAACCCCGTGGCCTGGCTCGGGCCCGCGCTCGGGATCTTCGGCTCGACGCTCTTCTCGGTCGTGCTCCTCGCCTCGTTCGCGAAGGACTCCGCGGGGACCGCCCAGGTCTTCCGCGAGCTGCCGGTCCGCATGGCGGCGGCCGGCCATCCGCTCGACGCCAGCGCCGGCCCGGTCATCACGAACTTCCCGATCTGGCTGGCCGAGACCCAGCGGATCCCGGCCCTGGCGCTCCCCAACGAGCCGCCGACCGACGTGCTCGACCTCGCCCGGTCGTTCGACGGAACGCGCCTGCTGATCCTGATCAATCCACAGGGCAAGCACTGGCCGGCGGACCTCGAGGCCGGCGCGCCCGACAGCGACTGCTTCCGCCCGATCGATCTCGGCCCGTGGGCGGGAGCGGCGGGCACCAAGGATCCGCTCGCCGAGGTCTCGGCGTACGAGGTCGTCTGCCCGTGAGAACCGACCCGTATACTCAGGGTCCGATGGAGCCAGCACGAGCCGAACCGGATGCCCGCGAGACCCGCTACGACGGACTCCGCACCGAGGACGGCGGCGGACCCTCGCTCGTCGGCGACGAGCAGACACGCATCGTCGCGGCCCAGGAGGCCGAGCGCTCGCGCCTCGCCCAGGAGGTCCACGACGGTCCGGCCCAGGCGCTGAGCAACGCGATCTTCCAGGTCGAGTCCATCGAGCGGGTGATCGAATCCGACCCGCTCCTCGCGCGCACGGAGCTGCGCCACCTGCGCGAGCTGCTGCGCCGCGAGCTGGGCGACGTCCGCGCGTTCATCAGCCAGCTCCGGCCGCCGCTCCTCGACGAGCTCGGCCTCGACGGCGCGATCAACGACACCATCGAGCGCATGCAGGCGCTGAGCGGGCTGGCCATCGTGAGCCAGCTGTCCGCACCGACCGACGGCCTCAGCGACGCCGAGCAGACGGTCGTCCTGCGCGTCACCCAGGAGGCGCTCCAGAATGTGCGCAAGCACGCCGACGCCGAGCGGGTGGTCGTCGCCACCCGTTTGCACGCCGGCGAGTGGCAGCTCGAGGTTCGCGATGACGGGCGGGGGTTCGACCTCGGCTCCGTCGAGGCTCGCGGCCGGCGGAACTTCGGACTCCAGTTCATGCGCGAACGTGCCGAGTTGATCGGCGCCCAGATCGACGTACGATCCCGACCGGACGGCGGCACCGTCGTCCGGCTGGCAATCCCGACCGGACCGTCCACGGGAGGAGAGGAGAGCGAATGAGTGCCATGGAGTACAGCGGGCCCGAACGCCGTCGCGGCGGCCCCGACCGGAGGGCGCTCGACGACATCACGAGGATCCTCGTCGTCGACGACCACGCCCTGTTCCGGATGGGGATCGCCAACATCCTCGGCAAGGAGCCCGACTTCTCGATCGTGGCCGAGGCGGACGATTCGCGCTCGGCGATCGATCGCGCCCTCGAGACCTCGCCCGACATCATCCTCATGGACTTGTCCCTGCCCACGCCCGGCGGCATCGAGACGACGCAGCGGATCAAGCGCGAGCTGCCGTCCACCGGGATCATCGTGCTCGCCCAGACCGAGGACGAGGACGCGCTGTTCGACGCGATCAAGGCCGGCGCCGCCGCGTTCATCCTCAAGGACGTCGGGCCGGACGACCTGGTCACGATCATCCGCCGGGTGGTCGCCGGCGAGTACCTCATCAACGACAAGGTCTTCTCCAAGCCCGCGGTCGCCTCGCGCGTCCTCAAGGAGTTCCGCGAGCTGGCGGTCTACGGCCAGGACGCGGCGCCGATCTTCGCCCCGCTCTCGCCCCGCGAGGTGGAGATCCTCGACAACATCGCCCAGGGCATGACCAACAAGCAGGTCGCCTACGCGCTGTCGATCAGCGAGCAGACGGTCAAGAACCACATGAGCTCCATCCTGCGCAAGCTGTCGGTCAACGACCGGACCCAGGCCGTGGTGTACGCGATGCGCCAGGGCTGGATCCGGATGCCCGAGGATTGAGCACCGCACCCCGACACCTGCATCCATGAGCCTGCCGACGATGACCGACGACGCGCCTCCTGCCCAGCCAGCGACCGTGCCCGAGCTCGCCGGGCGGATGGCCGACGAGCTGGCGCGTCTCGAGGCCGAGCTCGCGGAGGTCGACCTCCTCGTCACCCAGGCGGCGACCGAGGCGACCCGTCACGAGATCGCGCCGGGCCGCCGCCGCCGAGAAGCTGACGGCGGCCGCTGCCGCCGCCGAGGCCACCGGCGCCACGATCGACCCCACGGTGTCGGCCGAGCTCAACGCCCAGCTCGTGCTCGTGACCAAGCGATCCGCGCTGATGGAGTCCCAGGTCGAGGTCCTCGAAGGCAAGCGGCGGGCGCTGCGGCCGCTACCGCGACGGCGCTGGCGGGGTACGTCGAGGCGCTCCAGGCGCTCGGCGACGGGCCGCGACGGCCCGTGGCAGCGACCAAGGCGCCGGGCCGTGGCGCCGTCGCCGGAGACGCCATGGCACCGGCCGTGTCGCGCCTGCTGCTCGATGCCCAGGAGGACCTGCGCCGCGAGATCGCCCGCGCGATGCACGACGGACCGGCCCAGAGCCTGACCAACATCGTCCTCCAGGCGCAGATCGTCGAGCGGCTCGTCGACCAGGAGCCGGCCAACGCCGGCACCGAGGTTCGCCAGCTGGTGGCGATGGTCCAGCAGACGCTCGAGGCGACGAAGTCGTTCATCTTCGACGTCCGGCCGATGGTCCTCGACGACCTCGGGCTGGTGCCCACGCTGCGACGATCGGCGCGCGAGCGCGGCCAGCGGACGGGCGTCCCGGTCGAGTTCGACTCGATGGGTCCGACCGGCGGCTGCCGGTGGACCTCGAGAGCGGGCTGTTCCGGATCGTCGACGAGGCGCTGGCGGCCTACCTCACGACGCGCGCGGAGCGGGTGGTCATCCGCCTCGACTGGTCCGACCAGGTCGAGGCGACCGTGACCGCCACCCGGGCGGCCGCCCAGGTCCGCCACGGATGCGACGCCCGATGCCCCGGCCACCAAGGACCTGCCGCCGGCCCTCGCGGCGATGATGGAGGACCGCCGCGCCGATGCGCGCGACGCCGCCGAGGCCGCCCGGCGCGAGTCGATCGTCGTCCTGCCGCCGTCCACCTGGCGCGAGATCCAGGGCCGCGCCTCGACCCTCGGCTTGCCCGCCGAGCTGTCGGGCGAGGGATCCGTCATCTCGGGTCGTCGCCGACCTGCGCGCCGGCCGGTGCGCCCGCCGAGGGATGACGGCGTGGGCCGGTCGCGTGGACAGGGCATCGTCGAGTACGGCCTGATCCTCGCCCTGACGGCCCTGTTCACCGTCCTGATCCTCGGGGTGTTCGGCGGGACCGTCGCCGACATCCTGAGCGCGATCGCGAACGCCATCGATGCCGCCACGGGCGGCTGAGGAGCGCGGGTCCTGATTCGGGGCGGCCACGCAACGGTACCGACCCGTACCATCAGGCCAGTGTCGCGATTCGGTCGCCGTCGCTATGGTGGCGCAGCCCTCGTTTGGGGGTGAGTACTCATCCAGGAGGCAGCCACATGGCGCTCTTCACCTCGTTCCTCGCTTCGCTTCGCAGCGACGAGGATGGCCAGGGTCTCGCGGAGTACGCGCTGATCCTCGCCCTGATCGCGATCGTTGCGATCATCGCCCTCATCTTCCTGGGCAGCCAGGTCAGCACGATCCTCAGCACGGTCGGCGACTCGGTCTAGTTCCGGGTCATCAGTGATGAGACGAAACCGCCGGCCTTCGGGCCGGCGGTTTCGTTGTGTCACCGATGCAACGGTTCCCGCGGCGGAGTGCTTGACACCGCCCGGGACGAGCCCGTAGCCTCTGTCACCCGTGGCCACGGCCATGGAGATTGCACGGAAAGGAGGTACCAACACACATGTCGCAGCTCATTGCTCTCATTTCGTCCATCCGGCATGACGAGGACGGCCAGGGTCTCGCGGAGTACGCGCTGATCCTCGCGCTCATCGCGATCGTCGCGATCATCGCGCTCATCTTCCTCGGCACCCAGGTCAGCACCATCCTGAGCACGGTCGGGGACTCGGTCTAGTCGACCGTCACTTCTTGATCACCTTGAAGCCGCCGGTGCCGCAAGGCCCGGCGGCTTCTTCATTCGATGGTGCGTGGACGCCGTCGCCCGCACCAACGGCCTATTGACACCATGACCGCCGACTCTATGTTGGCAGTGGACCCGGTTCGCCCGGGACGGCTGCAGCACCATCCTCGAGAAAGGAGGTGAACCGAATGACCGCATTCAGCCGGTTGCGCGCAATCATCGATCGTTTCCGTCGTTCCGAAGAAGACGGCCAGGGCCTCGCGGAATACGCACTCATCCTCGCTCTTATCGCCATCGTCGCCATCGTCGCCCTGCTCTATCTCGGCACCCAGATCAGCGACAAGCTGAGCATCGTCGGCAGCACCCTCAATTCTGTGACGCCGTAAGCCGGCGGATCCCATCGCGACTCGGCCCGTCGAGCGGCGCTCGACGGGCCGTTCCATGTCCGGGTCCGGACGCCCGCTCGCCGGGGCCCGCCGTCGCGCCCAGGTGGTGCGTCACGGTCCTGCCGGGGGTCCTCCCTCGGGCCCGCCGTCGTCCGCGAAACGGCCGCCGCGACGACCTTGCAGCCGTCCTTGCAGCATGAAGGATTTCCTGCCGTTTCTTCCTAATGGTCCTAGGCCTTTGGTATAGTCGCGCGGCTCTGGGGCGGTGCTAGAGTGGTGCCACCTGTCACACAACGCTCGTTCGGGGAGAACCAACTTGAAGCGCTCGAATCGACTCGTCCTGCTCATCGGGGTGTTCCTGGCGATCGTCGCCTTCGTCGGGCATCCTGATCATCTCGCAGGGCGCGGCAGTCGCGAGCACGCCGCCCGTCGCCGACCGAGGGACCCGTCGTCGTCGCGACGGCCGACATCCCGCTGTCGACCCGGATCGCGGCCGACCAGGTGACGACCAAGGTCATCGCCTTGAGCGCCAAGCTCCCCGGCGCCTTCACCGACGTCTCCCAGGTCATCGGCGAGATCGCCCGCCAGCCGGTCGCGACCGGCGGTCAGATCACCTCGACGACGCTCAACGCCGGCGTGTCCGGCACGGTCATCGACGTCGAGGTCCCGGCCGGGCTGCGCGCGATCTCGGTCAAGGTCGACCAGACCAGCGGCGTCGGCACGGTCATCAGGACCGGCGACTACGTTGACGCGATCATCGCCCTGACCGAGGAGCAGTTCGCCTCGGTCGTCCGGGACCCCGCCAACGAAGACCAGGTCATCGTCACCAACCCGGGCCCCAAGGGCACGACGGTCAAGCTGATCCTCCAGGGCATGCAGGTGCTCGGCACGCTGCTGCCGCCGGCGGCTCCGCCCCCTGCGGGCGCCGTCACCGGCTCCCTCGGCGGCGCCCGCGGCGACCCGGCACCGCGCTCAACAACGACCTCCAGCAGATCGTGATCCTGGCGGTCACGCCCCAGCAGTCCGAGGTGATCCGCTACGGCCAGCAGATGGCCAACCCGCTGCTCACCCTGTCGCTGATCCTGCGCTCGCCCGACGACTTCATCGACCCGGTCACCAAGCAGCCGGTCACGCCGCCGCTCGACGAGACGACGGGCATCGTGCTCCGGACCCTCATCGACACCTACGGCGTCCTGCCGCCCACGATCGCGGTGCCGGTGCTGCCGACGCTCCCGCCGGCCCGCTAACCGCTTCGACCCGCAAGCCATCGACCGTCACCGTCGCCGGTGACGGTCGATCCACCCTCCGCCAACGCGTAGCACCACAAGGACCAACCAGAGCGAGATGGCCGACCAGATCCGTGTCCTCGTCGTCGACGACATTCCCGAGACCCGGGATCACCTCACGAAGCTGCTCGGCTTCGAGAGCGACATCGACGTGGTCGGCGCCGCCGCATCCGGTCGCGAGGCCGTCGAGATGGCGGTTCGGCTGAGTCCGGACGTGGTCCTCATGGACATCAACATGCCGGACATGGACGGCATCACCGCGACCGAGCAGCTGTCCGCCAGCGCACCCGGCGCGGCGGTCGTCATGATGTCCGTCCAGGGCGAGGCGGACTACCTCCGCCGCTCGATGCTCGCCGGCGCACGCGAGTTCCTGGTCAAGCCGTTCAGCAGCGACGAGCTGACCGCATCGATCCGCCAGGTCAGCGCCCGCGAGCGTGACAAGCAGAGCCGCATGGCCGTGGCCCCGGTCGCGGCCGGATCGGCGTCGGGCGGGACGTCCTCGGCGGGTGGCGAGGCCCGCGAGCCCGGCCTCGTCGTCGCGGTGTTCAGCCCGAAGGGCGGCGTCGGACGCACGACCGTCGCGGTCAACCTGGCCGTCGCCGCCGCCACCGAGCTCGGCAAGCGCGTCGTGATCATGGACGGCTCGTTCCAGTTCGGCGACGTCGGCGTGCTGCTCAACCTCAACCCGCGCAGCAAGTCGATCGCCGACCTGATCCCGGAGCTCGACGTCGGGGAGCTCGACTCGATCGACACGTTCCTGATCGATCACACGGCCGGGATCCGCGTCCTGCTCGCCCCGCCGACGCCGGAGACGGCCGAGATGATCACCGCCGCCGGGGTCAAGAAGGTCCTCGAGTCGCTGCGCATGAACCACGACCTGGTGGTCGTGGACTGCACGGCGTTCTTCAACGACACGACCCTGGCCATCCTCGATTCGGCCGATGTGATCCTGACCATGCTCAGTCTCGAAATCACGAGCATCAAGAACATGCGCCTGTTCCTCGAGGTCGCCGAGCAGCTCGGCTACGAGAGCGGCAAGGTGCGGCTCATCCTCAACCGCGCCGATTCGGCGCTCGGGATCCGCGTCGCGGACGTCGAGCACTCGATCGGGCGGAAGGTGGACGAGACGATCGTGAGCGATGGACGCAGCGTGGTATACGCCTTGAATCGTGGAGTACCGTTCTTCCTGTCGAATTGGGAGGCGCAGGTTTCCCAGGACATCCTCCGGTTGGCCCGGTCGGTGGTCGGTGAGCGGGCGTCGAAGGCGAGTGCCGACGACAGCCGCAAGGCGACGCAGAAGAAATCGTTGTTCGCATGGCGCTGAGCACAGTCACGAAGTAGCCCCTCGGGGCGAGAAGGGGTGTAGGCGATGTCCCTGCTGAAGCGGATCGAGAGCGCTCGACCGGGAACCACCGGAGCCCCGGCTCCGGCCGCACCGGGGTCCAACCTGCCGGCGCCGCCGGCCGGTGGGCCACCGACCGCGCCCACGCCGGGCCGGCTGACCAGCCAGGCGCCGGTGCGGGAATCGTTCCGGGACGTCAAGTTCCGGATCCAGAACCGGGTCATCCAGGACCTGGACCCGAAGCTCGACCTGTCCAACCAGGTCGAGGTCCGGCGCCAGATCGAGGAGATCTTCGGCAAGGTCATCGACGAGGAAGGCCTCGCCCTGACCCGTGCCGAGCGCGTCCGGATGCTCGAGCAGATCACCGACGAGATCATCGGCCTCGGCCCGCTCGAGCCGCTGCTCCGCGACGAGTCGATCACGGAAGTCATGGTCAACGGCCCGCGCCAGGTCTACATCGAACGGTCGGGCAAGCTCGAGCTGACCAACGTCGTGTTCCAGAACGACGACCACGTCATGCGCATCATCGACCGGATCATCGCCCCGATCGGCCGCCGGGTGGACGAGTCCAGCCCGATGGTCGACGCCCGTCTGACCGACGGCTCCCGCGTGAACGCCATCATCCCGCCCCTGTCATTGGTGGGGCCGGTCATCACGATCCGCAAGTTCTCCGCCTCGCCGTTCACCGTCGACGACCTCATCCGTTTCGGCACGGCGACCGCGGACATGTTCGACTTCCTGCGGGCGTGCGTCGAAGCGCGCCTCAACATCTTCGTGTCGGGCGGCACCGGCTCGGGCAAGACCACGACCCTCAACGTCCTCTCCTCGTTCATCCCGAACGACGAGCGGATCGTGACGATCGAGGACGCGGCCGAGCTGCAGCTCCGCCAGGAGCACGTCGTCACCCTCGAGTCGCGCCCGCCCAACATCGAGGGCAAGGGTGCGATCCCGATCCGCGAGCTCGTGCGCAACGCCCTGCGCATGCGGCCCGACCGGATCATCGTCGGGGAGTGCCGTTCCGGTGAGGCGCTGGACATGCTCCAGGCCATGAACACCGGCCACGACGGCTCGATGTCGACGGGCCACGCCAACTCACCACGCGACATGCTGTCGCGGCTCGAGACGATGGTCCTGATGGCCGGCGTCGACCTGCCGCTGCGGGCCATCCGCGAGCAGGTCGCCTCGGCCGTGGACCTCATCGTCCAGCAGTCGCGGCTCAAGGACGGCACCCGCAAGATCGTGAACATCACCGAGGTCCAGGGCATGGAGGGTGATGTCATCGTCATGCAGGACGTCTTCGTGTTCGAGCAGACCGGCGTCGTCGAGGGCAAGATCCAGGGCCGGCTCAAGCCGACCGGGATCCGGCCCAAGTTCGTCGAGAAGTTCGAGGTCATGGGGATCAACCTGCCGCCTGGCCTGTTCGGGTTCACGTACTAGGCCCCGGGGAAGGAGCACAACACTCGTGGATCCGATGATTCTCGCCGTGGCCGGAGTCGCCGCGCTGGGCATCCTGCTCATCGCGGTCGGCATCGCCACGTCGGGCGGATCGGGCATCTCCGATCGGCTCGAGCGCTACGCCGCGAAGCCCACCGATGCGCAGAAGAAGGCGGGCGCGGCCGGGCAGGGCGGCGTCGCCGGGATGATCGCCTCGAGCGAGACCCTCAACAGCCTCAACCGGGTCGTCGAGCAGCGTGACTTCGGGGCGAACCTCGCCCGCGACATCGCCCGCGCCGACCTGAAGCTCAAGCCGTCCGAGTTCCTCCTGATCTGGGCCGGCTCCATCGTCGGCATCCCGGTGGCGATGCTCCTGCTGTCGGTGGTCATCCCGGCGCTGGGCTCGCCGCTCCTGCTGCTGGTCGGCGGGTTCGTCGGGCTTCCTGCTGCCGCGCTTCTGGCTGGCTCGCCGCCGGAACGGGCGGCTCGGCGCGTTCAACAAGCAGCTGCCCGACACGATCACCCTGATCGCCAACGCGCTGCGCGCCGGCTCGTCGTTCCTGCAGGCGATCGAGCTCGTCGTCCGCGAGTCCCGGCCGCCGATCTCGACCGAGTTCGCGCGGGTCATCCGCGAGGTCAACCTCGGCCTGCCGTTCGACCAGGCGCTCGAGAACATGGTCCGCCGCGTGCGGTCCGACGACCTCGAGCTGATGGCCACCGCGATCAGCATCCAGCACCAGGTCGGCGGCAACCTCGCCGAGATCCTCGATTCGATCGCGTACACGATCCGCGAGCGGATCCGGATCCAGGGCGAGATCCGGACGCTGACCGCCCAGCAGCGGCTGTCGGGCTACGTCGTCGGCTTCCTGCCGATCGGCCTGGCCGCCTTCCTGTTCATCGCCGCGCCGGGGTTCATGGCGCCCATGTTCCTCAACCCGCCCGGCATCCTCGGGCTCCCGGCCGGCGTGATCATCCTGCTGTTCGGCGGCTTCATGATGTTCATGGGCTTCCTGTTCATCCGCCGTATCGTGGACATCGAGGTCTAGGCGATGGAACCCCTGCCGATCATCATCGCCGCGGTCGCCGCCGGCGGCATCCTGCTCATCGTCCTCGGCCTCGCCGGCAGCTCGCCCGTCGACCCGGTCCAGGCCCGCCTGACCCAGCTCGGGTCGATGCAGGCCAAGAACCTCGAGGAGCTGGAGCTCCAGCAGCCGTTCGCCGAGCGGACGCTGCGCCCGCTGGCCAACCGGCTGTCCGGCCGCATGTCGCGGATGACGAGCACCTCGTTCAGCGACAAGACGGAGAAGCGCCTCGCGCTGGCCGGCAACCCCGGCGACATGCGCGTCGCCGACTGGCTCGGCATCAAGGCCGTCGGCGCGATCATCGGCGCGATCCTGTTCTTCTTCCTGTTCTTCATCATCAACTTCCTGAAGCTGCCGATCTTCCTCAGCGTCCTGATGGTCCCGATCGGCGCCCTGTTCGGCTACATCGCTCCCCGAGTTCTGGCTCGGCCGGCGCGTCAAGAAGCGCCAGAAGCGGATCCTGCTGATGATCCCGGACGCCCTCGACCTGTTGACGATCTCCGTCCGGGCCGGCCTCGGCTTCGACGCCGCGCTCGCCAAGGTCGTCGAGAAGCTCCAGGGCCCGCTGTCGGACGAGTTCCGCCGCGCGCTGGCCGAGGTCCGCGTCGGCAAGGCCCGGCGCGACGCGCTGCGCGACATCGTCCCGCGCACCGAGGTCGTGCCGCTGACCAACTTCATCGGCGCGATCATCCAGGCCGAGCAGCTCGGCGTGTCGATCTCCAAGGTCCTCCAGGTCCAGTCCGAGCAGCTCCGCATCGAGCGCCGGCAGCGCGCGGAGGAGATGGCCGCCAAGGCGCCGATCAAGATGCTGTTCCCGCTCGTCGGCTGCATCTTCCCGTCGCTGTTCATCGTCATCCTCGGGCCGGCGATCATCCTCATCGTCCTCAACCTCAACGTCTAGGGTCGAGGCTCCGACGCGTCGGAGCCGAAACCGGACGGGTCGCACGACATGAGACCGCCGACGATGACGGCACGCAACGAGAGTCGCTGCCTCGGAGCTGGCCGCCCGAATCGAGGTCGCCGATGGCCTGTGGGCCCGGTTCATGGGCCTGATGGGCCGGCCGAGCCTGGATCCCGGAGCAGGTCTGTGGCTGACCGGGAACGGCATCCACATGATGTTCATGCGCTTCCCGATCGATGCCGTCTTCCTCGGCAAGCCCGATCCGGCCAACGGCGGCACACGGCCGGTCGTCTCGGTCCATCCGCGCCTCAAGGCCTGGACCGGGCTGGTCCCGCTCGTGCGCGGCGCGGACGGCGTGCTCGAGCTGCCGGCCGGCACGATCGAGCGCACCTCGACCGCGGTCGGCGACCTGGTCGCCCTCGCGCCGATCGAGCCGGGCGTGGCGGTCCTCGCCGGCCTGACGCCGCATGTCAGGTCGTCGCGCGATGCGGCCTCGCCCGGAATCGGAGGCAGATCGTCGGCTCGGGGCTGTCGTTGAAGGCGTCCCGCAGGTCCGAGGCCTCGCGGATCGAGCGGCGGCCGTCGGCGGTCTCGAGGTAGGCCTCGCCGGCGATGCGCTCCTGGTACGCGACGAGGCATTCGGCGAAGTACGCAAACAGCTCCATCAGGGCCACGCCGGGGTCCGACTCCTCGAAGTCCGTCCAGTCCGGGACTGTAGCTCGCCACGATGTGCGCGCCGTCCCGCGGCCGGGCGCCGTGCACGCCATCCCCGAACACGAGCGAGGGTGCGCCGGCCCCGTCCACGCGCATCACGAAGCACGGATCCGACGGGCCGCAGCGCGCCAGCGTCCTGACCGGTCGCCAGGCGACGCCGTCGAGCGAGATCGACAGCGGATCGCCCGGGCCGGTCGGTCCCTCGCTGCCGCGCCCGATCCCAAGCAGCCGAAACAGCCAGTCGAACATCGTCGGCTCCTCGTACTCGCTCCGTCGCGTCGATCCTAGACTCGATGAGCCGCGGTGCAGGGCCGGCGGGCATCATCGGCGCGATGGTTGCCCTCGCACGGCTCACCGCGGCGGCCCTCGACCTCGCGTTCCCGGCGGCCTGCTCCGGCTGCGGGCGCGAGGGCCGGGCGCTGTGCGACGGATGCCTGCCGGCGCTCGATGCCCGGATCGACCTGCCAGGCGGGACGCCGATCGGGCTGCCGGCCGAGCTCCCGGCGCCGCTCCTCCAGCTCGACTGGTGCGCGCCATTCGCCGGTCCGGTCCGGCGCGCGCTCCACGACCTCAAGTACGCGGGCGAACGCCGGCTGGCGGAGCCGCTCGGTGCGGCGGTCGCCCGGCGCTGGGCGCGGGTCGGCGTTGGCGCGGAGGTCGTCGTCCCGGTCCCCGTGCACGCCGATCGCGAGAAGCGCCGCGGCTACGACCAGGCGGCGCTCATCGCCGCCGTGGCGGCCGACCGCCTGGGCCTGCCGTTGGCCGTCGCGCTCGAGCGATCGCGCGCGACGGTCGCCCAGTTCGAGCTCGGGCGCGACGAGCGCGCGGCCAACGTGGCGGGCGCCTTCGCCATCCGGCGGCGCGGCGAGGCGGCGACACCGTTCGCTCATCGCCGCGCCGCTGGGTCCTGCTCGTCGACGACGTGGTGACGACCGGGTCGACGCTGGCGGCCTGCGCCGTCGCGCTCGAGCGGGCCGGCGCGGTTGCGGTGTCGGCCATCGCCGTGGCGCGCGAGCGCTGATCGGCTGGGTGCGCCGGGGCGGCCATGCGACCGCCAGCCGAGCGGTCGAGGCCTCCCCGATCCGACCCCGACGTATACTCGACGCGAGTCGGACGCACTGGCCCGAAACGTTGGGTTGTCACCCCGGAGGTGATCCGTGAGGACGATCGTCAAGGGCAAGAACGCCGAGATCCCGGACCGGGTCCGCGACTACGCCGAGCGCAAGCTCAAGCGGATCGATCGGCTGACCGACGATCGCACCGACGCCACGGTCGAGCTCTGGAGCGAGCAGCACCGCAGCGCCGCCGACTCCCACTTCGCCGAGGTCACCCTCCTGATCGACGGCTTCCAGCTGCGCAGCCGCGCCACCGGGTCGAGCTACCAGGAGGCGCTCGACGACGTGGTCGACAAGGTCGAGCGGCAGGCGGTCGACCACAAGGAGAAGCCGCGCCTGCGGGCCCGACCCGAGGAGGAGAAGCAGATCCTGCGCAAGCTTGCGGACGGCTCGGAAGGGCCGCCGCGCGAGCGCCGGATCGTCAAGGTGAAGCGCTTCGCGATCGAGCCGATGTTCGAGGAGGACGCCGTCGGGCGGATGGAGGAGCTCGGCCATCGCTTCTTCGTGTTCGTCAGCGCCGAGACCGAACGGGTCGCCATCCTGTACCAGCGCGACGACGGCGACCTGGGCATGATCGAGCCCGTCGTCGGCGGCGAGTACACGAAGGGCCGCGGGCACGGCTCGTCCGCCACGGAGCGCACCGCGTCGGGTCGTCGGTAGTCCCTGCTCGGCCGCGAACGACCGGGCCAGCGAGGCACGCGCGTCCGCACGTCGTACCATGCCGCGGATGCTTCCCGACGGACGTCGCCTCGGCGCCCACCTGCCGTTGGGCCGCGGCATGGTCAAGGCGGTCGAGCGCGCGCACGAGATCGGCGCCACGGCGCTCCAGGTGTTCGCCGACAATCCGACGGCCTGGCGGCGACGCGCGGCGCCCCCCAGCGAAGGGTCGGCCTTCCGCGACCGGCTCGTGGCGCTCGACATCCATCCGGTCGCGATCCACGCCTCGTACCTGGTCAACCTCGCGGGTCCCGAGGAGGACTTCTTCGCGCGCTCGGTCGAGGTCCTGGCCAGCGACCTCCGGGCCGCGCCCGGGTTCGCGGCGCGGTTCGTCAACGTCCACATCGGATCCCACCGCGGCAGCGGGGTGGCGGCCGGCATCGAGCGGCTCGCGGACGGCCTTGCGCTGGTCCTCGCCGAGGTCGACGGCACGGGCGGCGAGCGTGGCGAAGCCCCCGCCCGGATCGTGCTCGAGAACTCGGCCGGGAGCGGCTTCGGGCTCGGCGTGGACGTGGCGGAGCTGGCCGCCATCGCCGAGGCAGCAGCCAGGCGCAACCTGCCCGCCGACCGGATCGGCTTCTGCCTCGACGTCGCGCACGCGTGGGCGGCCGGGATCGATGTCGGCGATCCGTCGGCGGTGGACGCCTTCCTGGCCGACTTCGACGCCCGGATCGGGCTCGACCGGCTGGTCATGGTCCACCTCAACGACTCGAAGTCCGAGCTCGGCTCGCGGATCGATCGCCACGAGCACCTCGGTGCCGGCCAGATCGGCGTCGCCGGCCTCCGCCACGTGCTCACCCACCCGGCGCTCGGGCACGCGACGTACATCCTGGAGACGCCGGGCATGGACGAGGGCTACGACGCGATCAACATCGGCCGGGCGTACGACATCGCGGCCGGGCGACCACTCGCCGAGCTCCCGCCAGGGGCACTGGAGATCGTCAGCGGGCGGGCGCGGCTCGGCCCGCCGGTTGAGGAGCCCCTGGAGCCGTCGCCCGAGCGCCGGCGAGGCCAGCGAGGTCTTGGTGGCCGGCCCCGACGGTGACGCGGCGTGACCGCCGCCAGCCGCAACCGCCTCCTGGTCCTGGCGATCCCGGTCGGTCTCCTCCTGCTCGCCGCGTTCCTCCGCCTGCCCGACCTTGCGACGCGCGGGACGTGGGATTCGGACCAGGGTCACGACATGCTCACGCTCCGCGCGCTGGTCCGCGACGGCGATCGTGCCCGCTGCTCGGCCCCCCGACCTCGATCGGCGACGTCCATCACGGCGCGGTCTACTACTACCTCCTCGCCCCGGCCGCGTACCTGACCGGCGGCGACTCGCCGCTGGCCGTGACCGCCCTGATCGCGTTGGCCGGGATCGCCGCCGTGCTCGTGACGTGGTGGCTGGCCCAGCGACATCGGCGGCCCCGTGGCCGGGCTCGTGGCGGGGCTGGTCATGGCGGTATCAGCATCAGCGGTCGACGAGTCGACCTTCATCTGGAACCCGAACCTGATCGCCCTGTCGAGCGCCATCGCCCTCGCGGGCGCCTGGCGAGCGTGGTCGACCGGCCGGCCGCGCTGGTGGCTGCTCGCCGGGCTCGGCACGGCGATCACCATGCAATGCCACGTGCTGGGCGTGACCATGCTGCCAATCGTCGGCGCGCTCCTCGTGGCCGACGCGCGGAGCCGCTCGGACCCTGCCGAGCGTCGGTCGGTCTGGCGGTTCGGGTTGGGCGGGCTGGCCATCGTCGTCTTGTCGTTCCTGCCGCTCGCCATCCACGAGCTGACGAACGACTTCTCCGAGGTCGCCGCCGCGCTCGACTACCTGCGGGTCGGAGGCGATCCGGCCGCCACCGGTCCCGTGGGGCGCTTCCTGATCATCGCGGTCCGCGTGATCTCCTGGCCACTGACGAGCCTGCTCACCGATGCGCCGATCGCGGCCCTGATCGCCACGGTCGCGGTCGCCACGATCGCCGTCACCGCTGCGCTCCGCGGCACGATCCGCGAACGGGAAGCGGGACGCTGGCTCGGCCTGGGACTGCTCTGGACGGCCGGCTTCCTCACGTTCGGTTCGCCGAGCCTCGCGACGGTCGTTCCGGGCCTGCCCAACGACCACTACCACGCCTTCGCCGATCCGATGGTGTTCACGCTGGTCGGGATCGGCGCCGCCATGCTGTGGCGTGCCGGCGCGGCCACCTCGAGGGCCGTCACGCCGGGGCGTGTCGCCGCGGTGGTCGGCGTCGGGCTGCTGGTCGGCTTCAACCTGCTGCGCCAGCCGCCTGCGGTCCATCCCGACGGCGGCTTCCCCGCCGCCGACCGCGCGGCCGTGCGGATCATGGCCGCCGCGGGAAGCGAGCTGACCCTCCGCTCGCTGCCCGACTTCAAGTCGACCGAGGCGTATGGCTACCCGCTCGTGCGCGCCGGGGCGACTGTCCACGTCGACCGCGGCAGCGGACCCGTCGCGTCAGCCTCGGGCTCGCTGGTCGTCATCTGCGACGAGCTGTTCGAGACCGCGATCGGGGCGCCCTGCGGCGGCAGCGCCGAGGCGACGGTGGCACCGCCCTCCCGGTTCGGCGAGCCGGTCGACCGGTTCGAGGCGGCACCCGGACGATGGATCTCGGTCTACCGGGGCGCGATCGCCCGGGCGGACTAGGCAGGAGTCCCGGCGGACTAGCCGGGAATCGCGAACGCCGGCGCCCCAGACGCCGGCGTTCGCTGTCCCCGAGACCCGGGTCGTGGAGGGCGAACCCGAGTCGTGCCCAGATGAATGCTCAGTAACGCCCCGGTTCCCGGCCGGCGGTCCGCGAGATCGGTCGCACCGTGCTGACGGTGCCCCGCATCGCGGCCCCGACCGGGCTGGCCGAGGTGGCGGTCCGGCCCGAGCTCCGCTCCGGCGCCCGATCGGCACCGGCGTTGACCTCGGTCGGCTGGAAGGCTCGGCCGTAGCGGCGCATCCGCACGGCCAGGTAGTACTCCATGATCTGGCGAACCTGCGGCTCGCTCAGCAGCTCGTCGGCGCGCAGGGCGTATTCGACCCGCGCGGTGGGGTTCGTGTTGCCGGCTGCGACCAGCCCGAGGTACTGCGGCGTGTCCGCGTCGTCGCGCAGCTCGCGAAGCCCGCGAGCGAGCTTGGTGGCGGTGCCGAGGGACGGCATCCGATCACCGCGGATCAGGCGGGAGATCGTCGAATGGTCGACGCCCGACTGCTGCGCCAGCTGTCGCTGCGACATCTTCTTGGCCTTGAGCTGGGCTCGCAGCCATTCGTTGAACGCTCGGCCGTTCTGGGTCGTCATGTGATGCCTGGGCGCTCCGTTGATCGAGCTGGATTGCGTGGTGTCCGATGGCCCAACTATCGAGCGCGGCGTACGGGCGTCTGTATCACCCGTTGGTACCGTCGGTCTCACAACGCCAGACCAAGCCGCAGGTCGGTTCGGTGTGGTGAATCTCGGTGCGGTCAGGGCACGACCGCGGAGGTCCCCCTGACCTTGGTACGTCCGTCGTTCGCGATCGGATCGCGGCCCCTCCCTGCCGCTCGTGGCGCGAGGGTAGCGTGCGCTCGACAATCGAGCATTGCAACGTGGCCATCGCGCAACGCCTGACCCGGCGCGCACGGTGGACCGACCCTCAGGCGGCGGTCGGGACCGACGTGGTCGCGGGCGGCTGCGGGATCCGGCCCATGCCGCGCGGCATCGGCGAGACGACGTAGACGACGGCCCCGATCACGATGATCGACAGCACGCTGATGACCCAGTCGAGGATGGTGATCGCGGTCGCCTCCGCCAGCGGGATGCCGTAGACCACGGTCAGCACGCCGATGACGCCCGCCTGGGCGAACCCGAGCCCGGCCGGGCTGAGCGGGATCGCCGTGAGCAGCGATCCGATCAGCGCCACGAAGACCGCCCCGGACAGGCCGAGGCTCACGTCGGCGAAGCCGAGGGCGAGGACGACGATGTACAGGCGCAGCCCCTCGGTCATCCAGATCAGCCCGGTGAGGATCGCCAGGACCGGCAGGTGCTTGAGCCCGACGGCCCCGAAGACGCCCTCCTCGAACCGTTCGTACAGCTCGAGGATCCGGGCCGGCAGCGGCAGCCGCTCGAGGATCCGCCGGCCGAAGTTCCGCATCGTGAACAGGCCGACGGCGGCGACCACGACGACGATGATCCCGACGACGAACAGCAGGCGGACCGCGTCGGGCAGCCCGCTCCGGAAGCTCCAGAACCCGGCGGCCAGGCCGAGGATCGCGATCGCGAAGATGTCGAGGATGCGCTCGATGAACACGGTCCCGAACGTCCGGCTGAGCGACGCCGGGCTGTTCATCTTGAGCAGGTAGGCGCGATACACGTCGCCGAGCTTGGCCGGCACGACGCAGTTGACGAACCACGAGATGTACAGGATCTCGACCGAGTTGCGAACGCTGATGACGAAGCCGGTCTCGCGCAGCAGCCGCGACCAGCGGTAGCCACGCAACGGGAAGCCGAGGTAGAAGACCACGAACGCGAGGAGGACCAGCGCCGGGTTCGCCTGGAGGATGAGCTCGGGCACCGCGGCGAGGCGGTCGCGATTGAGGTACAGGAAGAAGGCGATGATCGCCGAGCGGGACGACGATCGACAGGATCGTCCGCGGCTGGCGCATCCGCTGTCCGAGCGACAGCGGCGCGACCTCGGTGGGTTCGTCCTCGAGCGCCTCGATGAGCGAATTCGGGCTCGTGGCGCGGGATCGTGGCGTCGAGCGCCGGGTTCGCCTCCATGGCCTCCGACGCTAGCGGATCGGCTCCGTCATCGGCCACCGGCCGATGGTCCTGTCCACCCGGCCCGGTCATGCCGGCCGGTCCGGTTCGGACGACGGCGCGAGGTCGCCGGCGGGCCTGATCCGGCCGTTGCCGCGCACCCGGTTGACGCCCTTCGCCAGCGGCGTCCAGAGCCGGACGAAGTACGTCGCCCGGCCGGGGACGAGCTCCGCCGTCGGGAGCGCGGCGAGCAGGCCGGCCGGCGTCGACGGGTCGCCGTCGAGCGCCACGTACGCGACGCCGACCTCCATGATCGAGTGCGCGTCGGACACCGCGATGCCGGGCAGCCCGCGCTCGAGCCCGAATTCCTGGGCGAGCTCGTTGCCCTTGCCGACGGCACGGGCGTTGTGGCTCTCGACCCAGTCCACGGAATCGACGATGTGCGGCCATCGATTCGTCCTTGAGGATCGAGCCACGCATCCGGTCGAACGGGTGCGGCAGGCCGACGAGCCCGCCCTGCTCGCGCGCCGCGGCGATCGTCTCGACCGCCGACAGCCCGGGCGGGATCGCCCGCTCGAGGAACACGCAGATCAGGTCGCCGTCCCGCGTCTTGACCTCTTCCCCGACGATCACCGTCAACCCCTCGGGCGCCATCGCCCGGGCCTCGACCGCCACATCGATCCGGTCATGGTCGGTGATCGCGAGGTGCGTCAAGCCGCGCGCGGCCGCCGCCTTCATCACATCCGCAGGCGACGACAGGCAGTCGAAGCTGCCCCTGCGTGTGGCAGTGCAGGTCGATGAACGCCCGCATCAGCGCGGACCGGCGGGTGGCGTCCGGCGCGACGCGCGCACGGGCACCGTTAGGCGCAGCGCCGGAGGTGCCCGGGAGCGTGGCGCGCCGGGCGACGGGCCCCGGGTCGCGCATCAGACCTGTTGGACCAACGACTTCTTGAAGAAGTCGAAGTGTTCCAGGGCGAGCCCCGTTCCGAGGGCGACGCAATTGAGCGGGTTTTCGGCGACGTGGCACGGGACGCCGGTGACCTGGGTCAGGAGCTTGTCGACGTTGCGCAGCATCGCGCCGCCGCCGGACATGACCATGCCCTTGTCGATGATGTCGGACGACAGCTCGGGCGGCGTCTGCTCGAGCACGGACCGGACGGCGGCCACCAGCTGCTGGAGCGGGGCCTCGATCGCCTCCATCACCTCGCTGCTGGTGATCGGGATCGTCCGCGGCAGGCCGGCGATCAGGTCGCGCCCGCGAACCTCCATCGTCAGCTCGCGCTCGAGCGGCAGGGCCGTCCCGATCGCGATCTTGACCTCCTCGGCGGTCCGCTCGCCGACCATCAGGTTGTACTTCTTGCGGATGTACGTCGCGATCGCCTCGTCGAAGCGATTGCCGCCGACGCGCAGGCTGTGCGACACGACGATCCCGCCGAGGGCGATGACCGCGATCTCGCTCGTCCCGCCACCGATGTCGATGATCATGTTCCCCGACGGTCCGCTGATCGGGACGTTGGCGCCGATCGCCGCGGCGAGGGGCTCCTCGATGAGGTAGGCCTCCTTGGCACCGGCCTTGAGCGCCGCGTCGCGGACGGCCCGCTTCTCGACGCTCGTCACGCCGGCCGGGACGGAGATCATGACCTCCGGCTTGCCGAACCCGACGCGGCCCTTGCGGACCTTGCCGATGAAGTGGCTGAGCATCGCCTCGGTGATGACGTAGTCGGCGATGACGCCGTCCTTCATCGGCCGGATGGCGTGGATGTTGCCGGGTGTCCGCCCGATCATCTCGCGCGCTTCCTCGCCGACGGCCACGATCCGGTTGTCGTCGGACACGGCGACCACGCTGGGCTCGGTGATGACGATGCCCTTGCCCTTGACGTAGACGAGGACGTTGGCCGTGCCGAGGTCGATGCCGATCTTCATGGGTTGGTGACGTCTGTCCCTTCCGCGGAGCGCGAGATGCTGGCGCCGATGTCCAGGAACTTGCGCTCGATGTTCTCATAGCCCCGGTGAACGTGGTGCGCACCGTGGATCGTGGTCGTGCCCTCGGCGGCCAGGGCGGCCAGGATGAGCGACGCGCCGGCCCGCAGGTCGCCGATCTCGACCTCCGCCCCGACGAGGTGGGCGGGCCCGGTGATCGTGGCCCGGTGGGCGTCGACCATCTCGACCGTCGCGCCCATCCGGCGCACCTCGGCTGAGCCATTCGAGGCGGTCCTCGAAGATCGTCTCGTTGACGTGCGACGCCCCGGTCGCCTGGGTGAGCAGGACGGACGTCGGTGGCTGGAGGTCGGTGGCCAGGCCCGGGATACGGCGCGGTCTCGATGTCGCAGGCGCGGAAGCCGCCGTCGAGGAGCGCCGAGCCGTCGACCACGATCGTGTCCGCCCCGCGCTCGATCCCGACGCCGACCCGCTCGACCGTGTCGAGGAACGCCGCCAGGTGGTCGCCGGTCGCGCCCTTCAGCGTCAGCCGGCCGCCGGTCACGGCCGCGGCGACGATGAACGTGCCGGCCTCGATCCGGTCGGGGATCACCCGGTGCTCGGCGCCGCGCAGGCGCTTGCGGCCCTCGACCTCGATCGTGTCGGGGTAGGTCCGCTCGACCGCGGCGCCCATCTTGTTCAGGAACTCGATCAGGTCGTCGACCTCGGGCTCCTGGGCGGCCGGCCGGATGACCGTGTGGCCCTCGGCCAGGGTCGCCGCCATCATCGCGTTCTCGGTGCCCATCACCGACACGAACGGGAAGCGGACCTCCCCGCCGCGCAGCCGCCCCGGTGAGGTGGCGAAGTAGTAGCCGTTGCGGTACTCGATCGAGGCGCCGAGCGTGCGCATCGCCTCGACGTGGAGGTCGACCGGCCGGCGGCCGATCCGGTCGCCGCCCGGGTTGCTGATGATGACCCGCCCGAACCGGGCGAGCAGCGGCCCGAGCAGGATGAAGCTGGCGCGCATCCGGGCCGCCGCCTCGAGCGGCACGAACAGCCACTCGACGTCGCCCGAGGCGACCTCGTAGACGTTGTCGGCGGGGTGGTCGACGACGACGCCGAGGTCGCGCAAGCGTCTCGGCCATGCGCGCACGTCGTCGATCTCGGGGACGTTCGTCAGCCGGCATCGTTCGCCGGTCAGCGTCGCCGCGGCGAGCAGCTTGAGCGCGGCGTTCTTGGCGCCGCTGATCGGGACCGTGCCGCTCAGCGGCCGGCCGCCTTCCACGCGGAAGACCTCCCGGGCGACCGGCTCGGGGTGGTACTCCCAGTGGAACGGCCGCGCGTCAGTCATGCGCCGCTGCCGAGTTCACACGCACGGTCGCTAACCGCGGTGCCGCGGACCCTCGCGGTGTCGGCGCTCGGCGACGCGGATGCGCAGCAGCGCCTGCTGGAGCTGGGCTCGGGCGGCGGCCAGGTCCACGGCATCGGTCGGCGCCCGCCCTCGAGCGCTCGCTCGGCCTCGCGACGCGCCTCCTGGGCTTTCTCGAGGTCGATCTCGCTGGCCATGTCCGCCGTCTCGGCCATCACCACGACCCGATCCGGCCGAACCTGCAGGAACCCGCCCGCGATCGCGAACGACTCCTCCGCCCCACCCTTCCGGATCCGCAGCTCCCCGACCCCAAGCATCGACACCAGCGGCGCATGGTGCGGCAGCACCCCCAGCTCCCCCTCGATCCCGGGCAGCTGCACCGAATCCACCGTGTCCGAGTACGCGAGGCGCTCCGGAGTCACGATCTCGAGCAGGAGCGGCATCCCTACCTACTCCACTCAAATGAGGTGGTGGGTGCGCGACGAGTGCCAGGCACGGCGGGTGGCGCCGGCCGGCCGCCGGTCATGCGCTCCCGTTAGGCGCAGCGCCGTAGGGTGCGCGGGTCGGTGGCCGGCCGGCGACAGGACCCACGCTTCAGACCCCAGCTTGGCGGCGTTCTCGCGAACGTCGTCGAGGGTGCCGGCCAGGAAGAACGCCTGCTCCGGCAACGTGTCGGTCTTGCCTTCGAGGATCTCCTTGAAGGAGGCGACGGTGTCCTTGATGTTCACGTACTTGCCGGAGCGGCCGGTGAACACCTCGGCGACGAAGAACGGCTGGCTCATGAAGCGCTGGAGGCGGCGCGCCCGGGCGACCGTCGACTTGTCCTCCTCGGACAGCTCGTCGATGCCGAGGATGGCGATGATGTCCTGGAGGTCGCGGTAGCGCTGCAGGACGCGCTGCGTCTCGCGGGCGACGTCGTAGTGCTCCTGGCCGACGACGAGCGGGTCGAGGACGCGCGAGGTCGAGGTCAGCGGGTCGACCGCCGGGTAGATGCCCAGCTCGGCGATGCTCCGCTCGAGGCGGATCGTCGAGTCGAGGTGGGCGAACGTCGTCGCCGGCGCGGGGTCGGTGTAGTCGTCGGCCGGCACGAACACGGCCTGCAGCGAGGTGATCGACCCGTCGCGGGTCGACGTGATCCGCTCCTGGAGCCCGGCCATCTCGGTCGCGAGGTTCGGCTGGTAGCCGACCGCGGACGGCATCCGGCCGAGCAGCGCCGACACCTCCGAGCCGGCCTGGGTGAAGCGGAAGATGTTGTCGATGAACAGGAGGACGTCGCGGCGCTCCTGGTCGCGGAAGTACTCGGCCATCGTCAGGCCGGTCAGGCCGACCCGCTGGCGGGCGCCGGGCGGCTCGTTCATCTGGCCGAACACGAAGGCGGTCTTGGCGATGACGCCCGACTCGGTCATCTCGGCGATCAGGTCGTTGCCCTCGCGGCTGCGCTCGCCGACGCCGGCGAACACGGACACGCCGGCGTGCTCCTGGGCGACGTTCCGGATCAGCTCCTGGATGATGACCGTCTTGCCGACGCCGGCCCCGCCGAAGATGCCGATCTTGCCGCCCTTCTTGAACGGGCAGATCAGGTCGATGACCTTGAGGCCGGTCTCGAAGACCTCGATCTCGGTCGACTGCTGGTCGAACGCCGGCGGGTCGCGGTGGATCGGCAGGCTGACCTCGGCGTACGACCGGGCCCTTGCCGTCGATCGGATGGCCGAGGACGTCGAACACGCGGCCGAGCGTCGACTCGCCGACGGGCACGGTGATCGGCGCGCCGGTGTCGCGAACGCTGACGCCGCGGGCGAGCCCGTCGGTCGTGGTCATCGCGACCGCGCGGACCCAGTTGTTGCCGAGGTGCTGCTGGACCTCGCAGGTCAGCGGCTCCATGCCCTCGCGCTCGATCTCGACGGCGTTGTAGATGCCGGGCAGCTGCGCCGGCCGGGAACTCGATGTCCACGACGGGTCCGGTGATCTGGATGACTCGGCCGGTCGCGGCCGGTGCGGCGGTCGTCATGGGGTCGGTGCCTCCTGCGTCCTTGGCGTCATCGGGCGTTCGCGCCGGACGCGATCTCGATCATTTCGCGGGTGATGTTGGCCTGGCGGACCTTGTTGTACGAGAGCGTCAGGTCCTCGATGAGCTCCTCGGCGTTCTCGGTCGCGTTCTTCATCGCGACCATCCGGCTCGACTCCTCGCTCGCCTTGGCCTCGAGGACCGCCTGGAACAGGCGGGTCGCGACGTAGCGCGGGAGGAGCTGCTCCAGCACGGCCGAGGCGCTCGGCTCGAAGATGAACTGGTTGCCGGGGATGCCTTCGGTGTCCTCCGACGGCGGGATCGGCAGGATCGTGTCGAGCGTCGGGCGCTGGACGAGGGTCGACACCCAGTGGCTGTAGACGATGTCGACCCGGCCGTACGTGCCGGCCAGGAAGTCGTCGGTCAGCAGGCGGGCGAGCGGCAGGACGTCGGCGAACGACGGGCGGTCGCCGAACGTCGAGAAGTGGGCCTCGATCGGCACGCCGGCCCGGCGCATCGCGTCACGGCCCTTGCGGCCGACGGTGATGACCGCGAGGTCGCCCGGTGTTGTCGATGATGTCGCGGGCCACGAAGCGGACGATGTTCGTGTTGAGCGGACCGGACAGCGGCCGGTCGGTCGTGATCAGCACGACCAGGCGCTTGCCGCCGCTCCGCTCCGCGAGGAGCGGGTGGTCTTCGCCACCGAGCACGGCCGCGAGGTCGGCCAGGACCTCGTCGAGCTTCTCGCTGTACGGCCGCGAGGCCAGCGTGGCGTCCTGGGCGCGCTTGAGCTTCGACGCGGCCACGAACTGCATCGCGCGGGTGATCTGCTTGATGTTCTTGACGGAGCCGATCCGCCGCCGGATGTCCCGCTGGCTAGCCATCAGCGCTCACCTCGGCGCTCGACGAGTCCATGGCGGCGGCGAGCACGCGGCGAGCGCACCTTGGGGTGCGTGAGCGAACGGCGGAGCGACAACGCGGCCATGGCCGTCCGAGCGGCGATCGCCAGGAAGCTTTGGCGGTAGGCGTCGACCGCTTCGTCGAGGGCCGCCGCGAGCTCGTCGGTGAGCGCCTTGGTCTCGGCCAGCTCGGTCAGGATGTTCGGCCGCTCCGTCTCGAGGAAGCGGTAGAAGCTGGCTCTCGAACTCGCGGACGCGCGGCGTCGGGACGTCGTCGAGCTTGCCGGTCGTGGCCACGTACAGGATCGCGACCTGCTTCTCGACGCCGAGCGGCTGGTACTGCGGCTGCTTGATGATCTCCGACAGCTTCTCGCCGCGGGTCAGCTGGTCGCGCGTCGCCTTGTCCAGGTCGGACGCGAACTGCGCGAAGGCCGCCAGGGAGCGGTACTGGGCGAGGTCGAGCTTGAGCGGCGCCGCGACCTTCTTCATCGCCTTGGTCTGCGCGGCCGAGCCGACGCGCGACACCGAGATGCCGATGTTGAGCGCGGGCCGCTGGCCGGCGTTGAACAGGTCGGTCTCGAGGAAGATCTGGCCGTCGGTGATCGAGATGATGTTGGTCGGGATGTAGGCCGACACGTCGCCGGCCTGGGTCTCGACGATCGGCAGCGCGGTGATCGACCCGCCGCCGTTCTCGTCGTTCATCCGGGCGGCCCGCTCGAGGAGCCGGCTGTGCAGGTAGAAGACGTCACCCGGGTACGCCTCGCGGCCCGGCGGGCGGCGCAGCAGGAGCGCCATCTCGCGGTACGCCCAGGCGTGCTTGCTGAGGTCGTCGTAGATGCACAGCGCGTCCTTGACGAGGCCCTGGCCGGGGACCTCGACGCCGGCCTCCATGACCTCCTCCGCCATGGCCACGCCCGAATACGGGGCGAGGTACTGGAGCGGGGCGGGGTCCTCGGCGCCGGCGACGACGACGATCGTGTACTCCATCGCGCCGTACTGCTCGAGGATGGCGACCGTGTTGGCGACGGTCGACAGCTTCTGGCCGATGGCCACGTAGATGCAGACGAGGCCCTTGCCCTTCTGGTTGATGATCGTGTCGAGGGCAGATCGCGGTCTTGCCGGTCTGCCGGTCGCCGATGATCAGCTCGCGCTGGCCGCGGCCGATCGGGATCAGCGCGTCGATCGCCTTGACGCCGGTCTGGACCGGCGTGTCGACCGACTTGCGGACGATGACGCCCGGGGCGATCCGCTCGACCGGCCGGTGGCCGGTCGAGGCGATCGGGCCCTTGTCGTCGAGCGGGCGGCCCAGCGGGTCGACGACCCGGCCGAGCAGCGCGGCCCCGACCGGCACCTCGACGACGCGGCCGGTGGTCTTGACCGTGTCGCCTTCCTTGATCGCGTTGGCGTTGCCGAGGATGACCGCGCCGACCGTCTCCTCCTCGAGGTTGAGGGCCATGCCCATCAGCCCGCCGGGGAACTCGAGCAGCTCGGACGACAGCGCGCCGGACAGCCCGTAGATCTGGGCGATGCCGTCGCCGACCTCGACGACCGTCCCGACGCTGCGCGTCTCGGCGCCGGAGTCGAACGTCGTCGATCGCGGACTTGATGATGCTGGTGATCTCGTCGGAACGAATGGCCATCGGTCATCAGGTCTCCTAGAGGGCGCCCGAGACGAGCTGGTTCCGCAGTCGCTCGAGGCGGCCTCGGACGCTTCCGTCGATCAGGCGGTCGCCGACCCGGACGACCAGGCCACCCAGCAGGCTGGGATCGACCTGGACGTCGAGCTCGACGCGACCGCCGGTCAACTGTTCGACGCGCGCGGTGAGTGCCCGGACCTCGTCCTGGGTCAACGGCGCGGCGCTGGTGGCGGTGGCGAGGGTGATGCCCTGGCGGGCGTTGTCGAGCCGCCGGAACTCGGCGGCGACGCGGGGCAGCTCCTCGATCCGGCCGCGCCGGAGCATCAGCCCGATGAGGTTGAGCACGGGCTGGCTGACGACCTTGCCCGAAGATGGACTCGGCCATCTCGGTCCGGGTCTCGAGCGCGATGGCCGGGTTGGCCAGCATCCGCCCGACCCGCTCGTCGGCGACGATCGGACGCCGCAGCGTCGAGCTCGGCTCGCCAGCGCTTCGACCGCTGTCGTCGCGCTCGGCGACCTCGAAGGCGGCCTCGGCGTAGCGCCGTGCGGCCGTGTCGCGGCGGGCCATCAGGCAGCTCCATCAGTTCTTCGACCCGCCGACGCCGGAGCTGCGCAGGAACTCGTCGACGAGCCGTCGCTGGCGATCGTCGGTCATCGTCTCGCCGACGACGCTTGCCGGCGGCGAGCAGCGCGAGGTCGGCGACCTCGGCCCGGACGTCGGCGATCGCGCGGACCTTCTCCGCCTCGATCTCGGCGGCCGCGCGCACGCGCATCCGCTCGAGCTCCTCGCTTGCGTCGCGGCGATGTCCGCGTCACGCGTCTCCTGGGCGACCTTCTGGGCGCGGGCCAGGATGTCGTTCGCCTCGCGACGCGCCTCGCCGAGCGTGGCGACGCGCTCGGCCTCCGCGTTCTCGCGATCCTTCGGGCCTGTTCGGCGTCCTTGAGGCCCTGCTCGATCCGCGACTTGCGGTCGGCGAGCATGGCCGACACGGGCTTGAACGCGAACGACCAGATGATGATGAAGAAGAGGATGAAGTTGAGCGCGCTGACGATCACCCAGAACAGGTTGACCTGGAACAGCGCGCGCTTCACCCTCTTCCGCGGCGAGCTGGACGACGTGTCGGCCCGCGCTCGGCGGCGACGGCCAGGATGTCCACCGTGGACTACGCCGGCTGGATGAAGATCGCGAGCAGGCCGACGACGATCGCGAGGACGCCGAGGCCTTCGGCGAAGGCCGCGAGGATGATCGCGATGCCGCGGATCTGGCCGGCCGCGTCGGGGTTGCGCCCGATCGCCGCGGCGGCCATGCCGCCGAGGATGCCGATGCCGATGCCCGGGCCGAGAACGCCAAGGGCTGCGAGTCCGGCGCCTGTGTAATCCATCGTGTGTCTTCCTCCTACTCCCCGCACCTGCGGCGCGGGATCATCGAGACCGGTGGTGGGCTGCGCCGTGGCTGGCGCGTCAGTGGGCGGGCTGGAGCGTCGACGGCTCCGTCCCGTGGATGGCCTCGATCGCCTCCTCGGCGACGTGGCCCTTCCTCGTGCTCGTGGCTCTCGATCGCGAGGACGATGAACATGAGCGTCAGGATGCTGAAGATGAGGGCCTGGATCGCGTTGAGCATGACCTCGAGGCCGAGCAGGCCGACGGGCACGAACGCGATCGTCAGCGCGGTGATGACGCCGAGCGCCACCTCGCCGCCGTAGATGTTGCCGAAGAGTCGCATCGAGAGCGTGATCGGCTTGACGAACTCGAGCATGAGCTCCACCAGACCCGACGAACATGGCGATGAACCCCGGCGCCGATGCCGTTCTTGAACTCGTAGAGCGGGAAGAACTTGCCGCCATAGCCGCGGATGCCGAGCTTGCGGAAGCCCTGGAACTCGAAGTAGAGGAAGCTGACCAGCGCGAGCCCGAGGGTGATGTTGACGTCGCTCGTCGGGGCCCGCAGCTCCTCGATCGCGGCCGACCGGCGGGATGAGGCCGCTCCAGTTGCAGAACAGGATGAGCAGGAAGAAGGCGGCGAACAGCGGGATGTACGGGCGCGCCGCCGCCCCGGCGATGCCGATCCCGAAGTCGCTCAGGAACTCGTAGAACCACTCGAACACGTTCTGGCCACGACCGGGGATGAGCTTCGAGCCGCGGACCATCAGGATCGAGACGATCAGCACGATCGCCATCACGATCCACATCGTCAGGATCGTCGAGCTGATGCTCGGGTAGAAGACGATCAGCTCGTTCGCCGCCGGGGCGGTGGATCCCTCGGGCGCCCAGACCACGTGCGGGGCCGGGAACTCGAGGGTGCCCTCGATGAAGCACACCGGGAAGAGGCATTCGTCGCCCGGGGCGCCATGCTTCGGGAACGGCGGCACGAGGATCAGCGCGACGATGTTGAAGACGATGACCGCGCCGATGATCAGGAACCAGCGCGACGACAGCCCGCGCCCGACTTGGGCGGCGCGGTGCTGTGGCCTCGGCGACCTCGGGGGTCACGTCCTGCTCGCTCGACACGCTTGCTCCACACACAGGAGCGCGGCTCGACGCCGCGCTCGGATCTTCATCTGCCGGTCGGGCATGAGGCCGGCTTATCGAATGTCTTCAGGAACCGGCTGACCAGTCTGGACGATCATCAGGTCCCGGCACCGGCGCCGAGGAAGAAACCGACGATCAGGAAGACGGGAATGGTCCCCAGCTGCTTGTCGACCCAATGGCCGACGAGCACGCCGACCAGCGTCGTGACCAGGAGCGAGATGCCGATCTCCGAGAAGAGGACTACGTAGGCCCAACCCCGGCCGGACTCGATCATGGGCGACCTGACACGGCCGCGGCAGTATAGCAGAGGCCACCGTGGCCGGCCGCCGGTCGCTCGGTCAGCGGAGGACCAGGAAGGCGTCGAGGTAGACCCGCCCGTTGCCGACCGGGCGGACCTCGATGGTGTGCGTCGCGAGGCTGGTGAAGTGGCGCGAGAAGACGAGCTTGCGGTACTTGGCCGACGCCTTGTGGAGGTCGATCGTGGCGGCCAGCGACCCGTCGATCCAGACCTGGACCGACCCGCTGCTCGGCGTCTTGGTGGCGACCAGGGCGAAGTCGCGGACGCTCCGGGTCAGCGTGGCGCGAGCGCTCGACGAGCCCGACCAGACGTGGCGGCTCAGGGTTGACCGCATAGCTCTGGCTATCGGATGCCGAGCTGGTCTCATTCGTTACGGTCAAGGTCACCGCGTACGTACCGCCTTGGCTATACGTGTGGCTCTCGTTGGCGCCGGCCCCCGTCGCCCCGTCACCGCTCGTGTTCTGGAAGCCTGACCCGGCGTGAACGTCGGGCCGTACGCCCAGGCGCCGACGTTGCCTGCGCGGTCCGTTGCCGGACGCGGTACTGGTAAGCGCGCCCGTCGGCGTCGGGTCCGGTTGATCGACGTGGACGTGGCGCTCGGGAGTCGAGACTCGTGGACCAGCTGCCGCCTCCGACCTTGGCCTGGAGCTGGAACTTGGCGACCCCGGTCCCGGCATCCGATCCGGACCAGGCGATCCGCTGTTTCGTCGTGGACGTGCCGACCGTCTGGCCGTAGAACGCCTCGGTCGGCCCGGTGGCGACCGGCTTGGTGCGTGTCCTTCGCCGACGGTCAGGAGGACCGTCGCGGCGTCCGTGACCCGCCGTGCCCATCGCTGACCGTATAGGTGAAGATATCGGTCCCGACGTACAGCTGGGCCGGGTCGTAGGTCATGCCCGGTGCCACCGCCGGTGATGGTCGACGACTCCGTGGGCTCGCGTTCGTCTTCGCGACGATCACGGAGGGCCTCGCCATCGACGTCGATGTCGTTAGTGCAGCACCGGCAGTGCCACCGGACCGGCGCTCTCCGGGACGGTCAGGCCATCGTCGTTGGCCGCGCATCGGGTGCGTCGTTCGTGCCGCCGATCAGGACCGTACACCGTCGCGGTGTCCTCGCTCCCGAGGCCGTCGCTCCAGCGGTGTAGGTGAACGTGTCTGCAGCCGGTCGCATTCGTGTTCGGGTCGTACGTCAGCGACAGCCCATCCGCGGCGATCTGGACCGACTCCCTTGGCACCCTGGGTGACGGCCGTGATCGTGGCGGTGGGCGAGAACTTGTCGTTGGCGAGGACGTCGATCGGCTGATGGCAGCCGCGTCCTCGCGCGACGTCGGCGTTGTCGTCGGCGGTCGTCACGTCGTCCGCGTTGACGGCGATCTGGAACGAGAACGCGTCGGTCGTGTCGTCCGGCGGGACCATGTCTCCCGAAGCCAGGCCGTAGTCCTCGAGAACCACCGTCATCCTTGGCGACGAAGGTCACCGTCGCGAGACCGGACGCATCGGGATTCAGCGTGAACGTCAGGTTCCCGCCGGCGTCGATGGCCGGCATCACCGAGAACAGGTCGAGCAGGCCCTGGTTCACCGGGTTCGGCCCGTCGGGCAGGAACTGCACCGCTCTGGGCGGATTCCGCCGAATGGCCCGGGGCTGACGTTGGTCGCCCAACGCGGCGCTGTAGGGGCCGCTGTCCTCGGCGACGACCACGGTCGCCGACCCGGGCGTGAATGTCGGCGCGGTCGTTGATGGCCGCGACCCAGAACGACATCGTCGCCGGATCCGAATACGACAGACCGTCGAACGCACGGTAGGTGAACGTGTCGAGCTGCCATGTCTCACCCGGCAGCGAGCCCGGCAGCGTGCCGTAGTTCGGGTCGGCCTTGTAGGTGAAGAACTCCTCGTCGACTTTGACCGCTTCCCCGTGCGTCGGCTGGGTGAGGATCTCGTAGGTGAGGGTGTCCCCGTCGACATCGGTGTCGTTCTCGAGCAGTGCGCAATTCCCGAACAGGAGAAACGTGTCCGCCGGCGGGCCGGCGAAGCGGAAGTCCTCAGGCACGGGGAACCCGCCGCCGAAGTCCGAAGGATCACCCGGCGACTCGCAGAGAGCCGTGGGGTCGTCGACCGCGACCGGCGGGGTGTTGACGATGACGGTCACGGTCCCGACGTCCGTCACCGCGCCTTCCTCGATCGTGTAGTCGAACGTGTCCGTACCGTGGAAGTCTTCGTCCGGCGTGTAGTGGACGTGCGTGCCGTTGACGAACGCGATGCCGTGCGCCGGTGTCGTCAGCTCCTCGTGGAGGTCAAGGTCGGTGCCGATGTCGTTGTCCATCACGGCCCAGTTCGTGACGCCCGAGTTCACGGGGATCGTGAACGTGTCGTCGACCGCGACGGGATCGGCGGCGAGGACGGACGCCGGCAGCATTGCGGCCATGAACGCCCCGACGAGGGTCAGCGTCGAGAGTCGGCGAAAGCGACTAGCACGGGACACTGATCACCACCGAAGCTGAATTGGAGCCGCCCGGCCCGGTCACGGTCAGGATCACGGTATAGCTCGGCTGTCCGCCGTCGAATGAGTGGCTCGGGTTCGCCGCCCCGGACCCGGAGCCGTCATCGAAGTCCCAGTCGTAATCCGTCTCGCCGGTCGATCCGCCGCCGTTGAAGTCGATCGTCCCGCCGCCCGCGTCGACGCATGAGGCCGACACACCGATCACCGCGTGTGGCGCCGCAGGCGTCGGGGTCGGGGTCGGCTTGGGGGTCGGTTGGCGGGCTTGGGGTTGGCTTCGGGGTCGGGGTGGGCGTCGGCGTGGCGCAGCCCGGGTTGCCGGCCTCGTCGCTGGCTTCGGCTTCGCGGTCGGGGCCGGGGTGGGCTGGCCGAGGGAGACGCCGTCGGAGGCGCAGCCGTTGCGGCGGACGTCTCCGCGGCCACCGATCCGGCCGGCGTCGGCTCGACCGCCGCGAGCGATGCCCGGAAGCTCGGGCTGGCCGACACGTCCGCGCGCGTAACCGATAGGAATGTTCGCCCTGGCTGCCCGCCTCCGCCCATACCGGGCCAGACAAGCAGCGGCGAACACGACCACGGCAGCGAGGCCGGCCAGTGCCACGCCCGCCTCGCGTGCTCGGCGGCGTGGCGCAGGCGCAGGCGCCTGGGAGGTGGCCGGTGCCGGCGGGGCTGCGCGCGGCGTCACTGCTGTCGCCGCCACGGCCGCGGCGGTCTGGCCGTGTCGCTCCGCCCATCGATCGTCCGGCACGGGCGCCCCGGGCGTCCCGATCCGGTAGGCGACCTCGTCCGCGGTCAACGCGGCCGGCGGGGGCGGGACATCGACCGCGGCCGTCGTCGGGCGGCCGCCCAGCCGGCGGACGATGTACATGCCGATCGACCGGTCGACGACGCCGCCCAGCCCATCCGAGGAATCGGCGGCGTCGGACGTGCCGCCACGGTCGCCCGAATTCGAGCGAGGGCAAGCCTCGCGCCCACGATGGCCAGGACGATGACGGCGATCACGACGACCGCGGTGTTGAGATCCAGGTCTGCTGACCCCCGAGATGCAGCGCCCGTTCGTGCTCAGGAGCGCCGCGCGATGCTACCAGAGGTCCGCAATGACGCCCACCGGGGCACCTGCCCTAGTCGGCGCGGGTCGACCGACCCCTCGCCTAGGGGTTGTGGCCGGGCTTCGGGATCGTCACGCTGCACGGTCGCCGTCGCGCTCGCGCCGGCCGCGTCGGTGATCGTGTACGTGAAGCTGTCCGTGCCCGTCGCGTTCCTGTTGGGCAGGTAGGTCAGCCCCGTTCCGCCACCGGTGATCACGACCTGGCCCTTCGAGCCGCTGGTCCTCGCGGTGATCAGCAGGCTCTCGCCATCGACGTCGACGTCGTTGCCGAGCACCGGGATGGCGGTCGCTGGGGCGTTCCGCGCCACGGTTGCGACGTCGTCGACGGCCACGGGCGCGTCGTTGACCGGCGTGACCGACAGGAACACGGTCGCGCTGTCCACGCCACCGACGCCGTCGCTCACGCTGTAGGTGAATAAATCCTCGCCATTGGCGTTGGGGTGCGGCGTGTACAGGATCGCCTGACCGTCCGCCGAGATCGTCGCGCTGCCGAGGGCGGCCGGGCTGACACTGTCGATGCCTGCGCCCGCCGGGTAGGTGTCGTTGACGAGGACCGGGATCAGCCACGGGCTGGGGGCGTGATCCTCGGGGAAGGCCACGACGTCGTCCGCAGCGTCCACCGCGTTCGAGGCGATGAAGATCTTGAAGGTCACGTCGTCGGCCGTGTCGTCGGCCTTCGGCGTGCGCGTGTTCTGGGTGTAGTCGGGCAGGGTCCCGCCGTCGTCCCTGGCACCGAACGTCACGGTCGCCTCACCGTAGACGCCCGGCCTGCAGCGTGAAGGTCAGGGTGCCGTCGCTGTCGATCGCCGGCAGCGTCTCGAAGATCGGCCCCGGTGCGCCATACGCCACCCCGGAGGTGCCACGCAGCTCGAAGTTGACGGTCTGGTCGGCTTCGTTGGCCGGCCCCGGGCTGATGTCGGTCGCCCACGGTCGCGCTGTACGTGCCGCTGTCCTCGACGACCCAGATGTCCCCGCCCGGCGTGAACGACGGCGCGTCGTTGATCGGCGCGACCCAGTAGCGCATGGTCGCGGGCTCGGAATACGACAGCCCGTCGAATGCGCGGTAGGTGAAGCTGTCGGAGATCCATTCGCCGCCGGGCTCGTCGCCGGGCGGGGTGCTGTAGTCCGGGTCCGGGCGATAGCCGAAGAACGTCTCGTCGAACTTGATCACGTCGCCGTGCGCGGGATCCGTGTAGATCTCCCACGTCAGCGGGTCACCGTTCGGGTCCGAGTCATTGGCCAGCAGGCCGCAGATCAGGATGAAGTAGTCGGTCGGCGGGAAGTCGCCGACGTAGTCCTCGGGAAGCGGGAAGGCGCCACCGAATGGCTCGTTACCCGGTGGGCTCGACGGCCCGCACACAGCGCCGGGGTCGTCGACCGCCACCGGTGGGTCGTTGACCGTAACCGTGACCGTTCCGCTGGCGGTTCCAAGCGCGCCGTCGTCGACCAGGTAGTCGAAGGTGTCGATCCCATGGAAGTTGGCGTCCGGCTCGTACACGACGGCGGTCCCGTCGATCGACGGGGAGGCGCTGCCATGCGCCGGCTCGGTCACGTCGATGACGCGCAGCGAGTCGCCGTCCGGATCGGTGTCGTTGGCCAGGACGTCGAGCGTCGCCTGCAGGGCGTTGACGCCGACCGTGAACTCGTCGTTCCCGGCGATCGGGCCGGCGGCCGCGACGCCAGCCGGCGCGAGGGCCGCGAGGAGCAGCGCCGGCAAGCACGGCCGTCGTCGGGACGGAGAGGCGGCGACGAGGAAGCATCGATCACCACCGTGATGGCCGGAATTCGGGGCGGCACCGTCGATGACGGTCCCGATCGCCTGCCCGATCCGGTTCGGTCGTGATCCTACCAGTGACCCCTCGGCGTTGGCCATAGCGCCGAATGTCCTATGCCGCGCGGCCCGTCCTCCTGTTGCTCGTCGGCAACGTGGTTCGGGCCGTAGGCCTCCGCATCGAGGTCCTCGGGTCGCCGGAACCCGCCCTGGATCGGCAGGAACAGGACGAGCCCGAAGGCCATGAACACGCCGACGAACGCGTACAGCTTGGTCGTGCCCGACAGCAGCAGCGCCAGGACGGCCATGACCAGGCAGATCCCGTAGATCACGAGCACGGTCTGCCGATGCGACAGCCCCAGGTCGAGCAGGCGATGGTGGATGTGCGTCCGATCGGGGCGTGAACGGCGAGCGGCCCTGCGACAGGCGGCGGACGATGATCCAGAACGTGTCGATGATCGGGACGCCGAGGACGAGGAGGGCGACGGCCACCTTGGCCGTCCCGAGGATCGCCAGGATCGCCAGGGTGAAGCCGACGAACTGCACGCCGCTCGTCCCGGTGAAGATGGTCGCCGGGTGGAAGTTCCAGCGCAGGAAGCCGAGGAGCGCGCCGGCCAGCGCGAAGCACATGACGGCGATCAGCGGCTGGCCCACCTCCGACGTCAGGCTGATCAGGCCGAGCGTCACGGCGGCGATGAACGACACGCCGGTCGACAGGCCGTCGAGCCCGTCGATCCAGTTGATGCTGTTGATCATCCCGACGACCCAGAAGATCGTCAGGCCCGCGGCCACCGGCCGTCGAAGCGCACGACGCCGGGCCCGAACGGGTTGGCGATGAAGTCGATGGTGACCCCGGCCGCGACGGCACCGACGCCGAGCAGCGACCTGGCCGAGGAGCTGCCATCGGGCGCGCAGGTCGAACAGGTCGTCGATCGCGCCGAGGCCGGCCGCGATCGCCCCGCCGAGCAACAGCGCCGCGACGGCGGAAGGCTGCATCTTGACCGGGACGGCGATCAGGTCGATCTGCTCGTTGACGATCAGGAAGATGCCCGCGACGAGCAGGAACGCCGCCGACACGGCGAGGCCGCCGGCCCGCGGGACGGGCACCACGTTGACCCGCCGCTCCTCCGGCTGGTCGACGATCTCGTAGCGGATGACGATCCGCCGGACGATCGGGGTCAGCACGAGGGCGAGCACCGCGGCGCACAGGAAGACGATCAGGATCGGAACGACGGCGGAGCCAGCGGTGGAGATGAAGTTCATCGAGGCGCGGCGGTCGCCGGCCGCTCGGTGCGTTCGCGCTGCGTCACGCGGACGGCAGCCCCGGGACCGGGAAGCGGCTGACGATCTCGCGGACCTCGCCGGCCAGGCGGGCCTGGACGGCGGCATCGTCCCGTCCGCGGATCGCATCGATGATGATCCGGCCGATGGCCTCCATCTCGTCCGGGCCGAACCCGCGCGACGTCGTGGCCGGCGTCCCGACGCGGATGCCCGACGCGGTGTTCGGTGGCAGCTTGTCGAACGGGATGGCGTTCTTGTTGACCGTGATCCCGATCTCGTCGAGCAGGTGCTCGGCCTCCTTGCCGGTCACCCCGAGCGGCGTCACGTCAACGAGCATGAGGTGGTTGTCGGTGCCGCCCGAGACGACCCGTGCGCCCCGCCCGGCGAGCGTCTCGGCGAGGATCCGCGCGTTGTCGACGGTCCGCCGCTGGTCGTCGCGGAAGGCCGGCTCGGCGGCCAGCTTGAAGGCCACGGCCTTGCCGGCGATGACCTGCATCAACGGACCGCCCTGGATGCCCGGGAACACGGTCCGGTCGATCGAGGCGGCCAGGGCGCCGTCGGCCGCGCCGTTCTTGACCGCCGGGAACGCGTCCGCATCGAGCCCGGCCCGCAGCGTCCGGCGGCCGAAGAGCATGCCGCCGCGCGGGCCGCGGAGCGTCTTGTGGGTCGTCGTCGTGACGAGGTCCGCGAACGGGAACGGGCTGGGATGGACGCCGGCCGCGACGAGGCCCGCGAAATGGGCCATGTCGATGAACAGCAGTGCGCCGACGTCGGCGGCGATCTCGGCCATCCGCTCGAAGTCCCACAGGCGCGGGTACGCCGACGCGCCACCGACGATCAGCTTCGGCCGGACGTCGCGCGCCTGGCTGGCCATCGCGTCGTAGTCGATCCGCTCGGTGTCCTCGCGGACGCCGTACGCATGCACCTCGTACAGCCGGCCGGAGAAGTTGAGCGCCATGCCATGCGTCAGGTGGCCGCCGTGGGCGAGGTTCATGCCCATGATCCGGTCGCCCGGCTCGAGCACGCTGAAGTAGGCCGCCATGTTGGCCTGCGCACCCGAGTGCGGCTGGACGTTGACGTGCTCGGCGCCCGGGAAGAGCGCCAGCGCCCGGTCCTGCGCCAGGCGCTCGGCGACGTCGACGAACTCGCAGCCGCCGTAGTAGCGCTTGCCCGGCAGGCCCTCGGCGTACTTGTTGGTCAGCCACGAGCCCTGCGCTTCCATGACCGCCGCCGAGGTGTAGTTCTCGCTCGCGATCAGCTCGATCTTGTCGTGCTGGCGGCGGCGCTCGCCGAGCATCGCCTCCCACAGGACGGGATCGGTCTCGGCGATCAATTCGAGCATCAGGCCGGGCGGGCGCGAGATCGTCATCGTGAGGCCGACTCCTTCCGCTGCGGGCCACCCCTCGCGCCGCCGGCGCGCCCACTGGCTATCTTCCCACGAACGAGGTCCGCTCCGGGCGAGGTTGGCTGTCGGCGCCCGTCAGGCCGCGTCGTCGTGGCCGTCCCGCGTGAACCAGCGGTCCGGCCCGAACGCCCCGAGCAGGACGAGGATGGCGCCGGCGTGCAGGGCGCCGGCGTGATACGTCGAGGCCGGCAGGCCGAGGTAGAGCGGCTCGGGTCCGGGCGCCGTCTGCGACCCGGGGAACGCCAGCAGGAGGCCGGCCGCCCAGAGCCCCGCCAGCGCCCAGGCGACCGCGATCACCTGCACGAGGCGCGGCGCGGCCCGGTGAACGGCGGCTGGGCGGCCCACGCGACGACACCGCCGGCCAGCGTCAGGAGCACGAAGACGGGCACGAGCTCCGCGTCGCCATCGAGGCTGTCGATGCCCGCGGCCAGGGCGGCCAGCGCGGCCGCGAGGAGGCCGGTCAGCCCGCGGATCATCGGGCGACCTCGAGGTCGCCGGGGAGGCCGGCCGCCACCAGGACCGCGTTGAGGCGTTCGACGGCGATCGCACCACGTCGAAGGACGACCGGGGTCCGGCCGGCGCAGTCGACGACGGTCGAGGCCGGGCCACCTGCCGCCGTTCCGCCGTCGAGGATCAGGTCGACCCCGTCCCCGAGCTGGGCCACGATCCCGGCGGCATCGGTGGCCTCCGGCAAGCCCGAGACGTTGGCGGACGTCGTCGGCAACGGCCCGGCCTCGCGGGCGAGCGCCCGCGGGGCGGCGTGGTCGGGCACGCGCAGCCCGATCGTGGCGAGGCCGCCGGTCAGCGCCGCCGGCAGGGCGACGTCGGGCCGTCTGCGCGACGACGATCGTCAGCCCGCCGGGCCAGCACGCGGCGGCGAGCGCGTCGGCGGCCGGGGTCATCACCCCGATCGAGGCGGCCTGACCGGCGTCGGCGAGGAGCAGCGCGATGCCCTTGCCGGGCGTGCGTCGCTTGACCTCGAACAGGCGCTCGATGCCGCCGGGCGTCTCGAGCGCCACCGCGATGCCGTAGACCGTGTCGGTCGGGAGGGCGACGATCCCCCCGGCGCGCAGGACGTCGACGGCCGACGCCCGTCCGGCAGCGTCGTCGGCCACGGTCCGGACGGTCATGCGGAGACGGGCTCGACGACGGCCGCCTCGGCGTCGCGCCTGGCCCGCGGCGTCGGCGATCAGCCGGTCCGAGGCCGCGCGGGCGTCGGCGGGTCGCGCCAGGACGAGCGCCTCGATCATCCGCGCGACGCCCTCCTCGGCCAGCGGCGGCGCGATGTAGCGGGCGACCGCCCGGACCTCGGCCGGGGCGCGTCGGCATTGCCGTCCCGTGCCCGACCTCGGCCAGCATCTCGATGTCGTTCCACTGGTCGCCGATGGCCAGCGTCGCCCCGAGCGGGACACCCGAGCCGGCGGGCCAGCCAGCGCACGGCCCGGCCCTTCGACACGCCCGGCGCCACGAACTCGAGGAAGCGCGGGTGGCTGACCGTGACGTCGGCACGACCGGCGAAGCGGGCACGGGCCGCCGCGGCGACCTCGGTCGGCAGCGGCGGCTCGCCGGCGGCCATGACCTTGGTCACCGGCGTGCCGGATCGACGCGACCAGGTCGTCCTCGAGCTGCGGGCTCGAGCCCATGAACGCGCTGTAGTCGTCGGCGCGCGGGTCGTCCGCGCGGACGATGAACCGCTCGAGGTGGTTCAGGTGCGGGTCGAGCCCCACCGAGCGCGTCCACAGCACGACGTCGCGCGCCACCTCCGCGCGGAGCGGCGTGTGGACGAGCAGCCGCCCGGGGCGGATCGAATCCGCGCGCCGGCATCTCGCGGATGAGCGCGCCCTGGTAGCCGACGATCGGCGTGTCCAGCTCGAGCTCGCGGGCGAAGCGCAGCGCGCTCGAGACCATCCGGCCGGTGACGAGGCTGACCGGGACGCCGCGCGCACGGGCCGCCCGGATCGCCGCCCGCGTGTCCGGACCGATGTCCAGGTCGTCGCCGACGAGCGTCCCGTCGATGTCGAGCGCGACGAGGCCGACGGGCAGGATCGGGTCGGGCGACCGGATGATGGGCACGCGCCGATTCTGCCCGACTGCCGCCGCCGACGCTGCCGATGCGCGGGCGGGCCCTCAGCCGCGCGCGATCCGTGCGACGCGCGGCAGGCCCGCGAGGTCGGCGACCACCTCGCACGACCAGCCCGGCAGCCGCGCCGCGACGAGCTCGACGATCGCCTCGCCCTGGTCGGCCCCGATCTCGAGCAGGGCGACGCCGTCCGCGGCCAGCACCCCGGGCAGCCGGTCGAGCGAGCCGGCCGATGACCTCGAGCCCGTCGGCGCCACCGTCGAGCGCCGCGGCCGGCTCGAACGAGGTCGCGCGCGGCAGCCCGGCCATCGCGTCGTGCCGGACGTACGGCAGGTTGGCGAGGACGAGGTCGAACGGCAGCGCCGTCGGCGCGTCGCCGGCGGGCAGGAGGTCCGCCTCGGCGAACGCGATCCGGTCGGCCGACGGCGTGCCCGACGGCGTTCTCGCGGGCGAGGTCGAGCGCGTCCGGCGACGACATCCGTCGGCCAGGATCTCGACCGCGTCGAGGGCGTTCGCGCCGCGCAGCGCCACGGCGAGCGCGACGGCGATCGCGCCGCTCCCCGTGCCCGACGTCCACGATCCGGAGCGGCGCGTCGCCGGCCGGTCCGCGACCCGAGCCGGCGCATGACCTCGGCCTCGGCGAGCTCGACGAGGCGCTCGGTCTCGGGCCGCGGGATGAGCGCCCGCGCGTCGACGCTGAAGGCGAGGCCGTAGAACTCCTTGATCCCGCGGATGTAGGCGACCGGCTCGCCGGCGGCCCGACGCTCGAGGTCCGCCCGGTAGCGCGCCGCGGCGTCCGCGCCGACCGGCGCCTCGGGATGGGCCACGATCGCCGGTCCGCCCGACGCCGACCGCGTGGCCGAGCAGGAGCTCGGCGTCGAGCCGGGGCGTCTCGGAGCCGGCAGCCTGCGCAGCCGCTCGGTGCCCTCGCGCAGCAGCGCGCCGGTCAGGGGCGGCGGCCCGCCACGCCGGCCCGTCGCGCCGTCAGCCGGCCCCGTCGACCGAGCCGGTCCGCCTGGTCGGCCATGCTGAGGGCGTCGATCAGGTCGTCGAGGTCGCCGTCCATGACGCCCGGCAGGTTGTGCACGGTCTTGCCGATCCGGTGGTCGGTGACCCGGTCCTGCGGGAAGTTGTAGGTCCGGACCTTGTCCGAGCGGTCGCCCGCGCCGACCATCGACCGCCGGGCCGCCGAATCGGCCTCGCGCTGCTTCTGCTGCTGGAGGTCGTACAGCCGCGAGCGGAGCACGGCCATCGCCTTGGCCTTGTTCTTGTGCTGGCTCTTCTCGTCCTGGATCTCGACGACGAGCCCCGTCGGCAGGTGGGTGATCGCGGACCGCCGAGTCGGTCGTGTTGACCGACTGGCCGCCCGGGCCCGGACGACGCGCTTGACGTCGATCCGCAGGTCGCGCTCCTCGTCGATCTCGATCTCGACCTCGTCCACCTCGGGCAGCACGACGACGGTCGCCGTCGAGGTGTGGATCCGCCCCGACGACTCGGTCGCCGGGATGCGCTGGACGCGATGGACGCCGCCCTCGAACTTGAGCCGGCTGTAGGCGCCGTCGCCGTGGACCTGGACGATCGCCTCCTTGATCCCGCCGATCCCGGTCTCGTTGAGGCTCAGCAGCTCGGGCGTGAAGCGGTGGCGCTCGGCGTAGCGGAGGTACATCCGGTAGAGCTCGGCGGCGAACAGGGCCGCCTCGTCGCCGCCGGCGCCGGCCCGGATCTCGAGGATGACGTCGCGGTCGTCGTTCGGGTCGCGCGGCAGGAGGAGCACCTTGAGCTCCTCGAGGAGGCGCGTCTCGTCGGCCTCGAGCCGGTCGATCTCGTCGCGGGCCATCGCGCGCAGCTCCTCGTCGGCCTCGGCGGTGTCGCGCATCTCGCGGGCGCCGGCCAGCTCGGCCCGGGTGGCCTCGAGGCGGCGGAAGGCCTCGACGACCGGCTCGAGGCGCGCCAGCTCCTGGCCGAGGCGGCGCAGGGCGGCCGGGTCGCTGCGAGGTCTCCGGGAGCGTCAGCTCGGCCTGGAGGTCGTCGTACTGGCGCGGCGACCTCGGTCAGCTTGGCGTCGAGGTCGCTCACGTACCGGGCGGCGGATCGGTCGGAACGCTCCCGGCGGCCGGTGCCGCGGTGGCGCGCGGGACCGGCGGCGGCGACCTGCGACGCGGTCGCTCCTGGCCGGCGGCTGCTGTCGCGGCGGCCGCCTCGGGCAGGAGCATCGGTCGCTGCTCGAACTCGCCCGAGCCCTCCGGCACGGACTCGCCGTCGGCGACGAGCGCCTGCTCCATCGACACGATCGCGACCTCGATCATGTCGTCGGTCGGCTGCTTCGTCGTGATCATCTGGACGAGCAGGCCCGGGTAGAGCAGCACCTTGACGAGCGGGTTGGCGCGATGGCGGGCGCCGAACCGGAGGATCTCGTAGCCGACCGCCGCGATCACCGGGATGAGCAGGATCCGGCTGACGACCATCACGATCGGCGTCTGCCGGCCGACCAGCGAGAAGGCGAAGATCGACAGGATGATGACGACGACCAGGAACTCGGTGCCGCAGCGCTGGTGCGCGGTCGGGTACTTGCGGACCGCACCGACCGTCAGCGGATCGCCGGCCTCGAGGGCGTGGATCGTCATGTGCTCGGCGCCGTGGTACTGGAACACGCGGCGGATGTCCGGGGCGCGACCGATCAGGACGAGGTAGCCGAGGAAGATCCCGACCCGGACGAGCCCCTCGACGAGGTGCTGGACGAAGCCGTTCTCGACGTTGGCGGTCGTCACCGAGGCGATGAACAAGGGGCAGCAGGAAGAAGATCCCGACGCCGGCCAGCAGGGTCAGCGAGAGCATCACGATGATCGAGCCCTTGCCGAGCTCGACGCCCTCCTCCTCGGCCTGGACGTTGGCGCTGCGGACCAGCCAGCGCGTGCCGACGACGAGCGTCTCGTACAGGACGACGAGGCCGCGGATCGAGCGGCCACTTCGACCAGCGCGTCCCGTGGAAGCCCGGCGTCGAGCCGCTCCGTGGCGAACACGATGCCGCCGTCGGGATGGCGCAGGGCGACCGCGATCGCGTCGCGACCGCGCATCAGGACGCCCTCGATGAGCGCCTGGCCGCCGTAGGTGTAGGTGGGCATGTCGGGCAGTCTACCGGGTGCGGCGGATCCGGCCGGAATCGAAACGGCGGGCCGATGGCCCGCCGTCATGGTTCGTTCCGGCCCGCGGCCGTGGTCGGCGCGGTCCTACGTGCGGGCCTGGCGCTCGAGCCGCTTCTGGAAGCGCTCGACCTGGCCGGCCGTGTCGATGATCGTCTGCTTGCCCGTGAAGAACGGGTGGCAGTTGCCGCAGACGTCGACGCGCAGCTCCGGTCGGGTCGAGCCGACCGTCCACTCGGTGCCGCACGAGCCGCAATGGACCTTGGCTTCGTAATACTTGGGATGGATATCGGGCTTCACTGGTGCTCTCCTCCGACGCCGTCCGTGCCGGGCCGTGGCCCAGCCGGTGGTCGCCGGCTACTCCGGGATGGTTATGCGCTCGTGGCGGCCGTCTCGACCGCCTCGACCCGGATGCGCTTCTTGGACTTGGTGGCGTGCTCGAACTTGACCTTGCCGGTCACCGTCGCGAACACCGTGTAGTCGTGCCCGAGCCCGGTGCCGGGCCCGGACAGGAACGTCATCCCGCGCTGGCGGACGATGATCGAGCCGGCGCTGACGAGCTGGCCGTCGCCGGCCTTGACGCCGAGCCGCTGGCCGACGCTGTCGCGACCGTTCTTGACGCTGCCGCCTGCCTTCTTGTGGGCCATCGGGTCTACTCGTCCTTCTTCGTGGCGCGGGTCCGCTTGGGAGCGTCCGCCTTCGCGTCGGCGTCGGCCTTGGCTGCCGGCTTCTTCGGCGCTGCGGCCTTGGTCGCGGGCTTGGCGGTGGTCTTCGTCGTCGTCTTGGTCGGCCGTCTTGGCGGCCGGCTTCGCTCGGCCTTCGCCTCGGTCTTCGCTGCTGTCGACTCGCTGGCCGACTCGCTCTCGGCGGGCTCGGCCTTGGCCTTGGCCGGCTTCTTGGTCGTCGCCGGCGCCTCGGTCCCGACCGCCAGCTTGGCGGCGAGCTCGGCGTCGCGGGCGGCCTGCGCGACGGCGGCCTCCTCGAGCGCGCTGGCGCTCGGTCTTGGCCTGCTTCTCGGCCTGCTCGGCCGACTTCGCGGCGCTCTTGCCGTTGAGCGTGATGTCGGCGACGCGCAGGACCGTCAGCTCCTGGCGATGGCCCTTCTTGACCCGGCTGCGGGCCTTGGGCCGGTACTTGAACGAGATCAGCTTGGGTCCGCGCGTCTGGCTGACGACCTCGACGCTGACCGTGGCGTCGGCCACGAGCGGACGGCCGATCGTCGACTCGTCGCCGTCGGCGACGAGCAGGACGCGATCGATGGTGATCGTCTTGCCCGGCTCGGCGTCGAGCAGTTCGACCTGGAGCTCGGTGCCGACCTCGACGCGGTACTGCTTCCCGCCGGTCTCGATGACTGCGTACATGGATCCTCAGGGTCTCAGTGGTGCGGCCGCGCGCGACGACCGCGACATCGGACGTGAAAAAGGCGCGCGGCGGTGCCGACGCGCAGAACGCACAGCATACGGCGCCAAGCACGAACCGGTCAATCGAGCGCTGGATCGCGGCCCTTCTCGAGATCGTCATCGGCGAGGAGGACGCGCTCCCGGACGATCGAACGTGGCTCCAGGGCGACCGCCGAGCCGGTCGCCGAGGGCGGCGACCACCTCCTCCGGGCGGCCGGTGCCGAGGACCGGGTCGAAGCGTGTCCGTGCCCGGACGACGACCGGTGGGCCGGCCGAACTGATCGCCACGTCCGCGAGCAGCGGCCGAAGGTCGTACTCGACGGTGTCAGTTCCCTTCCGCCGTTCGCGCGGCAGGTGGTCGGAGGCCAGCAGGCCGGCTGCAGCCTTCGCGACGGCATCGGGGTCCTGGCCGTCGAGCTCGAACCGGTAGTCGGCTGCGACGACCTGGCCGGCGAGTGCCGGGGCGCCGGGCCACACGTCGTACAGGTCGACCAGCCGCCAGCCGTCGGGCAACCGGCCGTCGAGCGCCTCGCGCACTCGCCAGCGCGGGACGAACTCGGTGAGGACGAGGTCGGCCAGCTCGCGCTCGAGGGCCATGGCGGCCGGCACCGGCGCCCCGAAGGCGATGCGCGCCCGGCTCCGACCGGCCGGCCGGTGGACGGGCAGCCCGGTCTCCTCGATCGCGTCGTCCCACGCCACGGCCAGCTCGCGCCCGGTGACGGCCTCCGGGCCCGGCGTCACGCGCGAGCACGAGCCGCCAGCGCTGTCGCGCGACCGAGGCCGTCGCGGGTGCCGGCGCATCGGTCGTGCCGGCCGCCGGCGCGACGGCCGTCAGCGAGTCGCCCGGCCCGCCGCCGGCGATCGTCCCCGGGCCTGGTTCGGAGGGCCGTTCCACGTCTGGTAGTCTGCGGCACCATGGACGAGCCCGCGCCGTCGGTCGCTGAGGGTCATCCCGACCCGCTGGCCCGCTGGTCGGCGTCGCTTCCGCCCCCGCCGTTCGTCAACGCCCTGGCCGGGCCGACGGATTCGCGCTTCGTCCCGCTGTCACCGCGTCTCGCGGTCCTGATCGTCGCGGGGATCGTGGCCGGCCTGGTCCTGTGGATGGCGCGCGACAGCATCCGCCCGTTCATCCTCGGGCTGCTGTTCGTCTACCTGCTCGACCCGCCGGTCCGCTGGCTCGTCCGTCGCGGCCTTCCCCGGCTCTTCGCGATCCTCGTGGTGTACGTGGTCGGGATCGTCCTGCTGATCGAGTTCCTTGCCCTCACGCTGACGCCCCTGGTCAACGAGCTCGTGCGCTTCGTCGAGGACTTCCCGGTCCTCGCCGCACAGCTCGACGAGCAGCTCCGCCGCCTTGGCGAGTTCTACCAGCGGCTCGAGATCCCGGTGGCGATCCGCGACTGGATCGACAGCATGCTGGCCGGAATCGGGCAGGGCGGCGCGGGCGGCGGCGGCGCCGACCTGTCCGTGCTGCTGCCGCTGATCACCGGTGCCGGCAGCCTCCTCGGCGCCGTGTTCGCCTACTTCATCCTGCCGGTCTGGGTCGCCTACATCCTCAAGGACAAGACGACCCTCGTCGCGACGTTCGACAAGGGGCTGCCCGAGACGTGGCGGTTCGACACGTGGGCCGTGATCAAGACGGTCGAGCGCGACTTCGGCCAGTGGGTGCGGGGCCAGATCCTGCTCGGGTTCGCGGTCGGGATCGCGACGTTCGTCGGCCTGATCGTGCTCAGCCAGTTCTTCCCGATCTTCGGGCGCTACGCCGTCCTGCTGTCGGTCATCGCCGGGCTGCTCGAGCTCGTCCCGATCATCGGCCCGATCATCTCGGCGGTGCCGGCCGTGCTGCTCGCGGCCACGGTCAGCCCGGCCGCCGTGCTCGCGGCCCTGATCCTGTACTTCCTCGTCCAGCAGGTCGAGAACAACTTCCTCGTGCCCAAGATCCAGGGCGACGCAGTCCAGCTCCATCCGGCCGCCGTCGTGTTCGCGATCATCATCGGCGGCTCGCTGGCCGGCCTGCTCGGAGCCATCCTGGCGTTGCCGGTCACGGCCGCCTTCCGCGACGTCGTGCGCTACCTGTTCCGGCGGCTCAGCCCCGACGAGCCGGCCGCCCTAGCCGCATCGTTGACGCCGATCGGGATGGGACCCGGCGATGGCTGACCGGATCGATCCCTACAAGATCCTCCAGGTCGACTCGGAGGCCGAGGACGAGGTCATCCAGGCCGCCTACCGCCGGCTCGCGCGCAAGTACCACCCCGACCTGGCGGCGACCGACGAGGCCGCGGCACGCATGTCGGCGATCAACGCCGCGTGGGAGCTCATCGGCGATCCGGCCGCGCGGCAGGCGTTCGACCGCGGCCGCGCCACTGAGGCGGCGGCGGCGGCGAACCCGGCGTCGAGCACGCCCACGGGCGCAGCGCCGTCCGCGAGCCGGCCGTCCACCCCGCCGCGCGGATCGACCTCGAAGGCGGGGCCCGCCGCTGCGCCGCCCCAGCCACCGCCCGACGTCGTCTCGCCCGACTGGACCTCGGGTCGGTCCTCGGAGGGCAGCGGATACGACGACTCGATGCGCAAGGCCGAGGGGCACGGGGCCGCGGGGCCGCCGCCCGGGCGCCCGTCCGGGACGGTCCTCAACTTCGGGCGCTATGCGGGCTGGTCCCTCGGTGAGGTCGCGCGGCACGACCTCGAGTACATCGAATGGCTCGACCGGGCACCGATCGGGCGCAACTATCGCCAGGAGATCGACGACCTCCTGCGGACCTCGGGCCGACGACGATCGGCCGCCACCGAGGCGTCGGACCGGCACGGGCTCTACCGCCGGCGCTAGCCGGACGCTCGCGGAGCCAACGCGTAGCGGGTGTCCGCGCCTCAGGTCAGGTACCGCCAGTACAGGTACACCGACGACATCACCAGCGAAACCACGGCGACGAGGAGCCCGTAGCGCAGGAACGCCATGAACCTGATCGGGTGGCCGGCTCGCCCGCGCCATGTTGCGACGACGACGTTCGCCGACGCGCCGACGATCGTCGCGTTCCCGCCCAGGCAGGCTCCCAGCGCCAGCGACCACCACAACGGCTCGATCGGCAGGCCGGCTGCGCCCATCTGCTGGACGACCGGGATCATCGTCGCCGTGTACGGGATGTTGTCGATGATCGCCGACGCGACCCCGGATAGCCACAGCAAGCCGATCGTGGTAACCGTCAGCGTCGCCGCCGGTCAGGTCGATTAGGGCATCGGCGAGGCTGTCGATGATGCCCGACGTGGACGACGGCCTCGACCAGCATGAACAGGCCGACGAAGAAGAACAGGGTCGGCCATTCGACCTCGCGCAGGACCGATTCGACCTCGAGACCCGACAGCAGCAGCAGGATGGCGGCGCCGAGCAGCGCGATGGTCCCGGCCTCGAGGCCCAGCGGGGTCGCCAGCGATGAACCCGACGATGGTCGCGCCGATGACCACGAGGCTGAGCCGCAGCAGGCGGAGATCGGTGAGGACCTCGCGCTTCGTCGAGCGCCAGGACGGCGTCGCGCACGTCTTCGTGGACGTCCATGTCGCGCCGCGAACAGCACCGCGCGTCCCCAGGATGAACACGACCAGGATCGCCAGGGCGATCGGACCCATGTTGGCCAGGAACTCGAGGAAGCCGAGGCCGGCGGCCGACCCGATCAGGATGTTCGGCGGATCGCCGATCAGGTGGCCGTGCCGCCGATATTCGAGGCGAGGATCTGCGCTGATCAGGAAGGGCACCGGCGACACCCGCAGGACGCGGCGCGAGGTAGAGCGTGACCGGTGCCAGCAGGACGACCGTCGTGACGTTGTCGAGGAAGGCTGACAGCACTGCGCACACGATGCAGAGGACGATCAGCAGGCGGAACGGCTCACCGCCGGCGAGCTTCGCGGACCGGATCGCCAGCCACTGGAAGAAGCCCGTTCCGTCGGAGGATCGCCGCCAGCATCATCATCCCGGCCAGCAGGAAGATGACGTTGAGGTCGATGGCGCCGAACGCCTCCTCCTGGTCGATGATCCCGACGACCACGACCACCGTGCCGCCGAGGAGGGCCGCGATCGTCTTGTCGATCCGCTCGGTCGCGATCAACCCGTAGGTGACGACGAAGATCGAGCGCGCGTCAGCGCCAGGGCCTGGTCCACGACCGTCTAGGTCGACTTCGGTGGCGAGTCGGCCTCGAGCGCCTCGACGTACGGCATCGCCAGCTCGAGCAGGTCCAGGTATCCGGTCGGCCGGCCGGCGGCATCGACCACGTACAGCCCGGACAGGTGGCGTGCGTGCATGACCCGGAACGCCTCGTCGATCGTCGCCTCCGGGCTGATCACGGCCGGTCCGATCATGGCGTCGCCGGCCGTCATGTGCCTCGATCGCGTGGCCGAACCGCGCGACGTCGTCCGCGTCGGCGATATCGGTCAGCGAGCGCCTCGGGTACGACCCGGCCGATGACGGCCTCGGCGAGCCGGAGGATCGGCAGGACGCCGACGAGCATGCCCGGTCGTCGACGACGCCGATCAGGCGGGTCTCCGGCCGGGCCGCCGCCCGGCGCATGACGACCAGCAGTTCGTCGTCGCGCTGGACGATCAGCGGCTCGATCCCGAGCAGCTGACGCAGACCGAGACCGACGTATGCCGGGCAGACGAATCGCCCGCTCACCCGCTCCGCTCGTCGTCGGCCGCCACCACCGACGACGCATGGCCGATCGGCTCGCGTCCCCCGACTCGTCTGCGGATCGCGACGATCCCCAGCGGGCTGTCCATGGCCGAGTCTAGCCGTCGTCGCGTCGCCGTCACCAGGCGGCCTTTGTCTGTCTGATGTTGATGCTCTGCAGGATCCCGAGGCCGGCGGCCATGCTCACGAGCGAGGCGCCGCCGTGGGTCACGAACGGCAGCGGAATGCCGGTGATCGGCATGACCCCGAGGACCATCCCGATGTTCACGATCAGCTGGAACAGGATCATCGACGCCACGCCGGCCGCGAACAGCGTCCCGAACACGTCGCGCGAGCGCCACCCCGCGACGAGGACGCGCCACAGCAGCAGGATGAACAGCACGAACAGGACGACGCCACCGATGAATCCCAGCTCCTCGGCGAGCGTCGCGAACACGAAGTCGGTGGCCTGGACCGGCAGGAGGTCTCCCTGGGTCTGGCTTCCGTTGGTCAGGCCCTTGCCGACGAGCCCGCCCGATCCGACCGCGATCTGGGCCTGGTGGAGCTGGTAGCCGGCGCCCTGGATATCGGGATTGGAATCCATGAATGCGGTCAGGCGCTGCTTCTGGTAGTCGCGTAGCAGGTACGTCCACGCGACCGGGACCATCGCGACGACGCCGACGGCCAGGAGGGCCAGCCAGCGGAGGCTGGCGCCCGACATCCAGAGCATGCCGGCGAGGATCGCCCCGAACACGAGGGACGTGCCGAGGTCCGGCTGGAGCATGACCAGCAGCAACGGCGGACCGACGAGCAGGCAGGCTCCGACGATCGAGGCCAGCGAGTCGAGCCTGCCGCCGCGGGCCGCCAGGTAGCTGGCCAGGACGATGATCATCAGGATCTTGGCGATCTCGCTGAACTGGAAGGTCAGCGGCCCGATCGACACCCAACGGGCCGATCCGCCAACGCCGCTGCCGATCGCCAGCGTCAGGACCAGCAGGCCGAGCTGGAGGCCGTAGATCGGCCAGGCCAGCGTCTTCAGCCAGCGATAGTCGAAGACGGTCGCGGTGATGAACACGGTGACGGCGATGGCCGCCCACATCAGCCCGCGGCTGAACGTCGTGCCCGCCTCGAGCGGCACCGTCCCGGCCTCGACGCTGTTGGTGTAGGCCATCACCAGGCCGATCGCGACGAGCAGTGCGGCATACGTGGTCAGCTGCAGGTCGAACGCGCGCCATGCGGCTCCGACCGACTTGGCCGCCCAGTCGGTGACGCGTGCGGGCTCGGCTCGGATGACGCCCATCAGTTGCTCTGGTAGAAGTTGCCGCGCTTGAGAAGGTCCGGCAGCCGGTAATCCTTCTTGATCCCGAAGTGGAGCTGCATGTAGTACTTCACGATCTCGGTCGCGACGTTGCCCTTCGTCCGCGAGTCGTAGGCGAAGGCGAGCACGATGAGCTGCGAGTCGGTGTCGTTGAAGGAGCCGTGCCGCGGGTCACCGGGCACGAAGCCGACGAACCACGAGTGGAAGGGCAGGCGGCCCCTGCCTGTCGCGCGTCCCGAATTCGGCGGTTCCGGACTTGCCGGCGACCTTGATCGGCAGGTCGACGAGGTTGTACGTGTGGCGCAGGAGGACCGTGCTCCGGGCGGCATTGCGCATGATCTTGAGCGTGCTCGCCGGCACCTTCATCTTGCGCAGGACCTTCTTCTGGAACGGCTGGACGACCGAGCCGTCGGGACCCCGAATCTCGCGGACGAGCTGCGGCTGATAGACGGTCCCGCCGTTGGCCAGGGCCGCGTAGGCGTTGATCAGCTGGATCGGCGTGACCACGTCGTAGCCCTGCCCGATCCCCGCCTGGTAGGTCTCGCCGCCGAACATCGGCGCCCCGAGCGTCGACTGCTTCCACTGGTTCGTGGGGACGATCCCCGCGACCTCGTTCGGGCAGGTCGATGCCGGTCGGGGCTCCGAAGCCGTACTGCTTGGCCCAGTAGCCGAGCCGATCGGCCCCGAGCTTTCCGGCCATCTGGAAGAAGAAGGTGTCGCTCGAGTGGCCGAACCCGCAATAGATGTCGCACGGTCCGAAGCCGCGATGGTTCCAGTCGTAGAACCGCGTCCCGCCGAGGGTCAGGTAGCCACGCGTCGGCGACCTTCGTGCGGTCGGTGATCTTCTTGTCGGCGAGCACGCCGGTGCCGGCCACGAGCTTGTAGGTCGAGCCCGGCGGGTAGTGCGCCTGGATCGCATGGTTGAGCAGCGGCTTGTCCGGGTTGTTGAGGAGCTTCGGCGTAGTCGGCGTTGTTGATGCCGTGGGCGAACTGGTTGTTGTCGTACGTCGGGAGGCTGACCATCGCCACGACCTCCCCGGTCTGGGGTTCATCACGATGACCACGCCGCGCTTCATCCCGACTTCGCGCATCGCCCAGGTGAGCGCCTTCTGGGCGTACCCCTGCTCCTTCGTGTCGATCGTCAAGGTGAGCGAATTGCCCGGTTGGGCTCCGGAGATGGTCTGGAGGACCTGCTTGCGCCGGCCCTGGGCATCGCGCTCGACGCTCTCGCTGCCATAGACGCCACGGAGCGCGCTCTCGTAGACCGACTCGATGCCCGCCTTGCCGATGAGATCGTCGGGCAGGTACCCCACGTTCTTGAGCTCGGAGAGCTGCTCACCGGACACCGGACCGGTGTATCCGAGGATCTGCGACAGCAGCGGCCCGTCGGTGTACTGGCGACGGGCCTCGATCACGACCTCCACGCCGGGCAGCTCGTAGCCGGCCTCGGCGATGAGCCGGGCGGTCATCTCGTCGACGTCACTCGCGATTCGGACGAGGTCGAACGTGGACCCGGGGTTGCCGTCGATCGCGGCGTTGATGTCGGGGACGGGCATGCGCAATAACGCCGCGAGCCGGTCCACCACGACCGGTCGTTCGGCCAGCGGCAGGTCGGCAGGACGAAGCTTGACCACGAACGTCGGAACGTTGGCCACGAGCGGGCGTCCGTTGCGGTCATAGATGACGCCGCGCGGAGCGACGATCGGCTCGAGGACGGTGCGGTTTCGCGTGGCCAGCGTCGCCAGCCGTCCACCGTCGACGATCTGGAGGTAGAACAGCCGAGCGGTGAGGCCGCTGATCCCGATGACCGCGATGAGGGCGAAGGTGAGGAACCGGGAGAGGCTGCGGACCGGTTTCGGCCGCTCGTCGAGGAACGCGGTCACCAGTCCATCCGTTCGGCCTCGGCCCGACGATCATGGATCGAGATCGCCAGCGGGCCGATCACCGCGGCAAGGATGGTGTTGTAGACCACGCCCGGCAGGAACAGGGCGACCGGATCCTCGACCTGGATCGGGGTCCGGAGGGCGTTGAAGGCGACCAACAGGATCATCGAGAAGACCAGACTCAAGAGCAGGGTTGCGAGGATTGGTACGAGCAGGCGGAAGCGGACGAAATACCGGGCAAGGACCGCGGTCGCTCCCATGCACAGGAGCAGCGCGAACGCTGTCGACCCCAGCGGACGTGGTACGAGTACATCGAGTGCGAGGCCTCCAACGAAGGCCCAGACGAGGCCTGCCTCGAGGCCGAGCGCGACCGTGACGACGATCCCGACAACGAGGACGAGATGCGGTTGCGCCGTTCCGACCCGCAGATACGGGCCCACGGACAGTTCAAGCAAGGCCGTCAGCGTCGCACCGACCGCGGCGAGGAGCAGCGTCATGGAGCGAGTCGATCCTCGGCGAACTGGCCTAAGGTCGTGCCCGCCCGCACGGTCCTTCGGGTCCGGTCGGACGGCGGCGACCTCCGGCGCAGTATCCCACGACCGTCGGTTCCGGGCAACGAACTGCGACAGTCCGTTCGTCATGGGTCGATCGGGACGTTTCACGTGAAACGAAGCGTGCCTGGCGCCCGTTGGGCTGTCGCTGGACTGGTCGCGACTTGGAACGCAGGCCATCGTCGAGGCACGCTGGGCCACCCGGGACCTACGGCCGCTACGCCACGCAACGAGGGCGCCACGAGCACGATCCGCACCCTCGTCCCGTCGCTCAAACGCTCGTTTCACGTGAAACAGCGCTGGCACAATTCGCAGCTACGCACGGATTGATCGCTCTCGATCAGTCTTTCGGCACCGACAACCCCGAGCCGGAGGCCGTCGATGGTAGAATCAAGCATCGTGAGACAACCCCGAACGGAGCCCTGAGTGGGCCGGACGATCGCCTGCGCGAACCAAAAGGGCGGCGTCGGGAAGACCACGACGGTCGTGAACCTCGGGAGCTACCTCGCCCTCTCGGGTGAGCGCGTTCTCGTCGTCGACCTCGACCCCCAGGGCAACGCCACCAGCGGCCTCGGCCTCAATCGCTCGATCATCGAGCGCTCGATCTACAACGCCATCGTGGATGGCGTGCCGATCGACGAGTTGATCGTGGCGGGTCCGCACGAGGGTCTCGACGTGGTGCCGTCGGCAATCGAGCTCGCCGGCGCCGAGGTCGAGCTTGCGCCCGTCGAGGGCCGGGAGCGCCGCCTCAAGCGATTGCTCGGCGGCGTGACCGCCGACTACGACTACATCCTGGTCGATTGTCCGCCGTCGCTCGGGCTGTTGACCGTCAATGCCCTGACCGCCGCCGATTCCGTGCTCATCCCGTTGCAATGCGAGTACTACGCCCTGGAAGGACTGACCCAGCTGCTGGCCACACTCGAGCTCATTCGCGATCACCTCAACCCCGATCTGGCGATCAACGGCGTCGTCCTGACGATGTACGACGGCCGAACCAAGCTGTCCGCGGACGTCGCCCAGGAGACGCGGCGCTATCTCGGTGAGCGCGTGCTACAAGACGGTCATCCCGCGCAGCATCCGGTTGGCCGAGGCGCCGAGCCACGGTCTGCCGATCCCTCGCTACGCACCGGATTCGACGGGCGCCATCGCCTACGCCGCGCTCGCCGCCGAGCTGCAAGCCCGCGCAGACGAGTCGGAGGACGCGGATCTGGCTGGTGCGAGGGCGGTCTCATGACGGTCAGACCAGAGCGAGCCCAGGGCCTCGGTCGCGGCCTCGCGTCGCTCATCCCGCAGCGATCCGGTGGTCAGCCGATCACGATCGAGATCCAGATCTCGCGGATCCGCCCGAATCCGCATCAGCCGCGCAAGCGCTTCGACCCCGATGGGCTGGCTGGCCTGTCCGCGAGCATCACGGAGCACGGCGTCCTCCAGCCGATCGTGGTCACGGAGCTCATCGACGGCTACCAGCTCGTCGCCGGCGAGCGACGCCTCCGAGCCGCCCAGCTGGCTGGGCTCGATCGCGTGCCGGCCGTCGTCCGACAGCTCGCCGACCGGGAGCAGCTCGAGGTCGCCCTCGTCGAGAACCTCCAGCGCGAGGATCTCGACCCGCTCGAAACGGCCGATGCCTATCGCCAGCTGATCGATGAGTTCGGCTTCACCCAGGACGATCTCGCCACGCGGGTCGGGCGCGCCCGATCGACGGTGGCCAACACGTTGCGCCTGCTCGACCTCGCGCCCGGCGCGCAGGCGGCGGTCGCGGACGGCCGGTTGACCGAGGGCCACGGTCGGGCGCTCGGGGGACTGCCCGCCGAGCTGCAGGATCGCGTGCTCGACTCCGTCCTCGGACAGGAGCTCAGCGTCCGGCAGACGGAGGAGCTCGTGCGACGCCTGCGCGAGCCCAAGCCCGATCCGGCGGCAACGCCGGCGAGGCGTCTCGATCCCGACCTCGAGCGGGTGGAGGAGGACCTCCGCCGGAGCCTCGGCACCAAGGTCAGCCTCGCCCGATCCCGGCGCGGCGGCCGGATCGTCATCGAGTACTACAGCGACGAGGAGCTCGGTCGCCTCTACGAACGTTTGACCGGAGGAACCGCGTGACGGAGGAAGCCAGGACCCAGCCCGTGGCGACGCCACCAGCCAGCCGGCCGAAGCGCACCAAGGCCGGAGCCCCCGGCTCGGATTACACCGCTGCGAGCATCCAGGTCCTCGAGGGCCTCGAGGCCGTCCGGAAGCGCCCCGGCATGTACATCGGGTCGACCGACGCGCGCGGCCTCCATCACCTGATCTGGGAGGTCGTCGACAACTCGATCGACGAGGCGATGGCCGGCCAGGCGACGACCATCAACGTGACCATCCACGCCGACGGCAAGGTCGTCGTCCGGGACGACGGTCGCGGCGTGCCGGTCGGCAAGCACTCGACCGGCAAGGACGCGCTCGAGGTGGTCCACACGGTCCTCCACGCCGGCGGGAAGTTCGGTGGCGGCGGCTACAAGGTGAGCGGCGGCCTCCACGGCGTCGGCGTCAGCGTCGTCAACGCGTTGTCGAAGTGGATGCGCGTCGAATCGGCTCGCGACGGGTCCGTCTGGGCCCAGGAGTACGAGCGCGGCAAGCCGACCGGGCCGGTCAAGAAGATCGGACCGCAGGGCACCCGACGCGGCACCACCACCAGCTTCATCGCCGACCCCGACATGTTCGAGACGACCGAATACTCGTTCGACCTGATCAGCCAACGGCTCCGCGAGTCGGCCTACCTCACGAAGCGCGTCTGGATCACGCTGACCGACGAGCGGATCGATCGTGAGCGTTCGTTCTATTTCGAGGGCGGCCTGCAGTCGTTCGTGCGGCACCTCAACCGGAACAAGGAGGTCCTCCACACCCGCCCGATCTACGTCGAGCGGCGCGAAGGCGAGCACCGCCGTCGAGGTCGCGCTCCAGTACAACGACTCGTACACCGAGAACGTCCTCGCCTTCGCCAACAACATCAACACCGTCGACGGCGGGACCCACGTCACGGGGTTCCGCGCCGCGCTCGACGAGCTCGCTCAACGACTGGGCGCGCCGCGCCGGCGTGCTCCAGCGATGCGGACGGCAACCTGTCGGGCGACGACGTCCGCGAGGGCCTGACGGCGGTCATCAGCGTCAAGCTGACCGACCCCCAGTTCGAGGGCCAGACCAAGGCCAAGCTCGGCAACGCCGAGGTCAAGGGCCAGGTCCAGACGGCGGTCGCCGACAGCCTCGGCCAGTACCTCGACGAGAACCCGGCCGACGGCCGCCGGATCATCGAGAAGTGCCTGACGGCCGCGCGGGCGCGCGAGGCCGCCCGCAAGGCGCGCGACCTGGTCATCCGCAAGGGCGCGCTCGACGGCATGTCACTGCCCGGCAAGCTCGCGGACTGCCAGGAGCGCGATCCGGCCCGCAGCGAGCTGTACCTCGTCGAGGGCGACTCGGCCGGCGGCTCGGCAAAGCAGGGTCGCGACCGGCGCTTCCAGGCGATCCTGCCGCTGCGCGGCAAGCTGCTCAACGTCGAGAAGGCACGGCTCGACAAGATCCTGTCGAGCGAGAACGTGCGGCCGCTGATCATCGCCCTCGGGGCCGGGATCGGCGAGAGCTTCGACCCGCTGAAGCTGCGCTACCACCGGATCATCATCATGACCGACGCCGACGTCGACGGCGCCCACATCCGGACCCTGCTGCTGACCTTCTTCTACCGGCACATGCCCCAGGTCATCGACGAGGGCTACCTGTACATCGCCCAGCCGCCGCTCTACCGGGTGAGCACCGGCAAGGTGACCAGGTACGCCCAGTCCGAGAAGGAGCGCGACAAGGTCATCAAGGACTTCAACGTCAAGAACCTGTCGGTCCAGCGCTTCAAGGGCCTCGGCGAGATGAACGCCGACCAGCTCTGGGAGACGACGATGAACCCGGAGACGCGGACCCTCCTCCAGGTCGACGGCGAGAACGCGTCGCTGGCCGACGAGATCTTCACGATGCTCATGGGCGAGAAGGTCGGGCCGCGCAAGGACTTCATCAAGTCCGAGGCACGGAAGGTCCAGAACCTTGACGTCTGAGGTCGCTCGACAGGCGATCGAGACACCGGACGGCTGGTTCGAGTTCGCGCCCCACAACTGCTTCGCCTGCGGCACGCTCAACCGCAACGGCCTCGGCCTGCTCCATCACGTCGAGCCCGGCCGGTCCTGGACCGAGCTGACGCTCGACCGCGCGGTTCGAGGGCTGGGAGGGGATCGCCCACGGCGGGATCGTGTCGACGATCCTCGACGAGGTCATGGCCTGGGCCCTCGTCGGCCAGGACAACTGGGGTGTCACGGCGCGGATGTCGGTCGAGTTCCGCCGGCCGGTCGAGGTCGGGACGCGCGATCCGCGCCGATGGCTGGGTCACGCGCGACCGTCGCCGCATCGTCGAGACGGCCGGGCGGATCGTCGACTCGTCGACCGGCGAGGAGCTCGCCACGGCGACCGGCGTGTACGTCGCGGCGGACGCGCGAGCGCAAGCGCTTCCTGCAGGAGCGGTACGGCGTTCCGGCCCGTGATCGGTGGCGGAGTGCGTGATGACGGCGCCGAGCCGGCAGCGAGGTCACCGCGCGGGCCGTCGGGTTCGTCGCCGCCCATCGGGACGCCGCCGAGGCGCTCGGCGAATCGCTCGCCGACCTGTCCAACGACCCCGACGCGTTCGCGAGCGCCCTGACCGCGCGGCCTCGCCGGGCTGGCCGATCCGGACTACCTCGACGGCCAACAACGCGTGGCGCCCGGCATCGGGGACGTCCACGGCGTTCGCTGGCCGCTGCTGGCCGCCGTGCAGCGCGGCTTTCGCAACGCGACGCGCGGCGATCGGGCGACGCCGCTGCTGTTCCTCGCCGATCGCCTGTTCCGCGAGCCCGAGCTCGAGCCGCGCTGGTTCGCGTTCGGGCTCCTCGAGCGGACGCTGGACAGCCGAGACCGAGCGGACCTGGCAGCTCCTCCGCCGGGCCGCGCGCGAGGCGGGCGACTGGATCACGGTCGATTCGCTGGCGCATCCGTACGGCAAGGGCATCGCCCGCCGAGCCCTACCGCTGGGCCGAGCTCGAGCAGCTCGTCTACAGCCCGTCGCGCTGGGAGCGGCGGCTCGTCGGCTCGACGATCGCCACGATGACCGCATGGCGAGCGGCGGCGCGGCCGCGATCCCGAGTCGCGGCCGCCGCCCTGCCGCTGCTCGGCCAGCTGATCGGCGACGCCGAGCCGGACGTCCAGAAGGCGCTGTCCTGGGCCTACCGCTCGCTGACGACGGTCGATCGCGCCGGCCACCGACGGCGGCCCTCGAGCCGAGACCGAGCGCGCGGCCACGACCGGCGACGGCCACCGCGCCTGGGTCATCCGCGATTCGCTGTCCAAGCTCGACCCGGCCGATCGCCGACGAGCTCCGGACCGCCTCGCCGGCATCCGCAAGCGCCCGGCGCGCCGGCCACCTCCGAGGCGGCGCCGAGACCGCCGCCCGCTTCGGCGATCTGCCCGATCCCCGCCCATCCCGAGCCGCCGCTGTGACCTCCGACGCGTGCGCCGCCACCTGATCCGACAGGAGTGACCGACCGTGACTGACGACCTGGGCGACATCCGATGATCCGCATCGAGGACGAGATGCGGGTCAGCTACCTCGATTACGCGATGAGCGTGATCGTGTCGCGCGCCCTGCCGGACGTCCGCGACGGCCTCAAGCCGGTCCATCGCCGGATCCTCTACGCGATGGGCGAGATGGGCCTGTCGGCGACGAGCTCGTACCGCAAGTGCGCCGCGATCGTCGGCGAGGTGATGGGCAAGTACCACCCGCACGGCGACATCGCCCTGTACGACGCCCTCGTCCGGCTCGCCCAGGACTTCTCGATGCGCTACCCGCTCGTCGACGGCCAGGGCAACTTCGGCTCGGTCGACGGCGACGCGCGCGGCCGCGATGCGCTACACGGAGGCGCGGCTGACCGCGATCGCCGGCGAGATGCTCGCCGACATCGACAAGGAGACCGTCGACTTCGTCGACAACTACGACGGCACGCAGAAGCAGCCGTCGGTCCTGCCGGCCAAGCTCCCGAACCTGCTCGTCAACGGCAGCTCCGGGCATCGCCGTCGGGATGGCGACGAACATCCCGCCCCACCACCTCGGCGAGATCGCCGACGCCACGATCGCCCTGATCGACGACCCGGACCTCACCTCGGACGACCTGTGCAAGTACGTCCCCGGCCCGGACTTCCCGACCGGGGGGACGATCTTCCGCTTCGAGAAGCAGCGCAACCTGCTGACCGGCGAGTGGGAGACGGTCGACGCGATCCGCCAGATGTACGCCCACGGCCGCGGCCGCGTCGTCATGCGCGCCCAGGTCGCGTTCGAGGAGGTCAAGGGCGACCGGACCGCGATCATCGTGACCGAGCTGCCGTACCAGGTGAACAAGGCCAGCCTGCTCGAGAAGATCGCGGACCTGGTCAAGGACAAGCGGATCGACGGGATCGGCGACCTGCGCGACGAGTCCGACCGCGACGGGATGCGCATCTACATCGAGCTCAAGCGCGACGCCAACCCGCACAAGGTGCTGAACAACCTGTTCAAGCACACGCCGATGCAGCTCGCGTTCAACATGAACATGCTCGCGCTCGTCGACGGCCAGCCGCAGACGCTGCCCGCTGCGCAGCGTGCTCGTCCACTACATCGACCACCGGCGCGAGATCATCCGCCGCCGGACCGAGTTCGACCTCGGCAAGGCCCGCGCCCGGGCGCACATCCTCGAGGGCCTCAAGATCGCCCTCGACAACCTCGACGCGGTCATCAAGACGATCCGCGAGTCGGCCGACGTCGACGCTCGCCCGCGTCCAACCTGATGACGCCGCTTCGACCTGTCCGAGCTCCAGGCGCAGGCGATCCTCGACATGCGGCTCGCCCGCCTGGCCGCCCTCGAGCGCAAGAAGATCGAGGACGAGTACCTCGCGGTCATCCAGCTCATCGCCGAGCTCGAGGACATCCTGGCCAACCCGGCCCGCGTGAGCCAGATCATCAAGGACGAGCTGGCCGAGCTGAAGAAGAAGTACGCCGGCGAGCGCCGGACCCGCGTCGCCGACGACGTCAGCCGCGAGATGACCGACGAGGACCTGATCGCCGACGAGGACGTCGTCGTCACGATCTCCGGCCGCGGCTACATCAAGCGCCAGCCGGTCGCGACGTACCGTCGCCAGCACCGCGGCGGCAAGGGGATCATCGGCCACGTCACCCGCGAGGAGGACGCGGTCGAGCACCTGCTCGTCGCCAACACGCACGACTGGGCGCTGTTCTTCACCAACCGCGGGCGCGTGTTCAGCGCCAAGGTCCACGCCATCCCCGATGCCAGCCGCCAGGCCAAGGGCATCCCGATCATCAACCTGCCGGGCGTCCAGGTCGAGTCGGGCGAGGTCCCGATGGCCACGATCATGCTGCCCGACTTCACGCCGGGCTCGTATCTCGTCCTGGCCACCCGCAAGGGCATCGTCAAGAAGACCCCGCTCGAGCAGTTCGAGAGGGTCCGCTCGTCGGGGATCCGCGCGATCACCTCGCGCGACGACGACGAGCTCGCCTGGGTCGACGTCTCGACCGGCGAGGACGACGTCATCATCGCCACGGCCCAGGGCAAGCTCGCCCGCTTCGCCGAGACCGAGGTCCGGGCCATGGGCCGCGACGCCGCGGGCGTCATCGGCATCCGGCTCGCCCGCAAGGGCGACTCGGTCGTGGGCATGAGCGTCGTCCAGCCCGACAGCGACCTGCTCGTGCTGACCGAGACCGGCTACGGCAAGCGCGTGCCGCTGACCGAGTTCCGGCGCAAGCACCGCGGCGGCCAGGGCGTCGGCCTGATCTCCCTCGAGGGCCGCAAGACCGGCGACGTCGCCGCCGTCCAGCAGGTCACCGAGGCCGACGAGGAGCTGCTCCTGATCAGCGCGCAGCGGCCAGGTCGATCCGGACCGAGACGAACACGATCAACCGCTACTCGTCGAGCGCCCGCGGCGTGATCGTGATGCGCCTCGCCGAAGGCGACCGGGTCGTGGCCATCGCCGCGTTCCGCGCCGGACTTGCGGAGCAGGACGGCATGGGCGACGATGGCGCCCCCGGCACGGACGGCGCGAGCCCGACCGACCCGGGAGCGGCGGATGAAGCCGTCGTGACGGCGTTCTCGGCTTCGGCGGACGGGAGGCGGCGGGCTTGTACGCGGACCAGTTCGAGATCTACCACGGCAACTCGAACCCGGGCCTCGCCCGGAAGATCTGCCGCTACCTCGGCATCGAGCCGGGCAAGCGCGAGGTCTTCCAGTTCGCCAACGAGAACATCTTCGTCAAGATCCTCGAGAACGTCCGCGAGAAGGACGTCTTCCTCGTCCAGCCGACGAGCCACCCGGTCAACCAGTCGATCATGGAACTGCTGATCATGATCGACGCGTTCAAGCGCGCGCAGCGCCGGGCGGATCACCGCGGTCATCCCGTTCTACGCCTACGGCCGGTCCGACAAGAAGGACCAGCCGCGCGTGCCGATCACGGCCCGCCTCATCGCCGACATGATCACCGTCGCCGGCGCCGACCGGGTCCTCACGATGGACCTCCACCAGGGCCAGATCCAGGGCTTCTTCAACATCCCGGTCGACGAGCTGACCGCGGTCCACATGCTGTCGAACTACTGCCGCCACAAGCACATCGAGGACCCGGTCGTCGTGACCGACCTCGGGTTCGCCAAGCGCGCCCGGACGTTCGCCGAGCTGCTCGACGCGCCGCTGGCGATCATCGAGAAGCGCCGCGTCGGCAACCTCGACCGGGCGGAGCTGATGAACGTCATCGGCGACGTGCGCGGCAAGCGGGCGATCATCGTCGACGACGAGATCGACACGGCCGGCACGCTCGTCGAGATCGTCCGGGCGCTCGAGCGCGAGGGCGTCACCGAGATCTACGCCTGCGCCACCCACGGCGTCCTGAGCGACCCGGCGATCGACCGGATCGCGGCGTCCAGCCTCCGCGAGGTCGTCCTGACCGACTCGGTCCCGCTGCCCGAGCGCAAGCGCATCCCCAAGATCACGACGCTGTCGGTCGCGCCGCTCATCGGCGAGGCGATCAAGCGCATCCACCGCGGCGAGTCGGTCGGCGCGCTGTTCTCGAGCGAGGTCTCGCTGACCCAGGAGATGCTCCTCTGGGAGGACGGCGCCGAAGGCACCATCGACACCCGCGACGACGAGGCGGACGACGAGCCGTCACGAGACCCGCTGGCCGCATCCGTCCAGGCAGGAGAACGATGAGCCTTCAGCTCCACCGACCCGACGGCGAAGGCGGCCTCGAGCCGACCCCGCGCGCCGACGCCGACTGGCGCACCCAGCTCCACTCGCCGCGCTGGGGCACGTCGCTCGAGGGCGACCGGCTGCCGGCGCTGAAGAACCCCGAGATGAACCCGACGTCGCGGTTCCGCTCGATCCTGTTCTGGTTCGGCCTGGCGCCTGACGTTCCTCGTGCTCGTCGTCGGCTACGGCATCGGGCTTCTGGAAGGCCGTCCCGGCCTGACCGGCCGAGGGGATCGCCGGGCGACCTCCCCTATACTTCACCGGCTATGCGATTCCTTTCCAAGTTCGTCGACTCGAACGACCGCGAGATCCGACGCACTCCAACCGCTCGTCGACGAGACCAACGCCCTCGAGGCCGAATTCGAGGCCCTGACCGACGAGGAGATCCGCGCCGCGTTCGCCGAGCTCCGCGAGGAGGTCCACGAGGCCGCCGTGCCCGACGAGCCGTCCGAGGACGAGCTCCACCACCCGGACCTGGAGCGCCGCCGCGAGCTGAAGCAAGGAACGCCGCAAGCGCGAGAACGAGCGGCTCCAGAAGGCGCTCGACGACGTCCTCCCCGAGGTCTTCGCGATGACCCGCGAGGCGATGAAGCGGACGCTCGGGATGCGCCACTTCGACGTCCAGCTGATCGGCGGCGCCGTCCTCCACCAGGGCAAGATCGCCGAGATGCGGACCGGCGAGGGCAAGACCCTCGTCGCGCCGCTGGCCGCGGTCCTCAACTCGCTGTCCGGTCGCGGCGTCCACGTCGTCACCGTCAACGACTACCTCGCCCGGCGCGACCCGCAGTGGATGGGCCCGATCTTCCACTTCCTCGGCGTCAGCGTCGGGATGATCACCCACGACGCGTCGTTCGTGTTCGAGCCCGGCTACCCGACGACCGACGAGCGGCTGCTCAACCTGCGCCCGGTCACGCGGGCGCGAGGCGTACGCCGCGGACGTCACCTACGGCACGAACAACGAGTTCGGGTTCGACTACCTGCGCGACAACATGGTCCTCGAGCTCGACCAGCGGGTCCAGCGCGAGCGCAGCTTCGCGATCGTCGACGAGGTCGACAACATCCTCATCGACGAGGCGCGGACGCCGCTGATCATCAGCGGCCAGGCCGAGGAATCGGCCGACCTGTACTTCACCTTCGCCCGGCTCGTGCCCCGCCTGAAGGCCCGACCCGAGGGCGACGAGGAGGGCGGCGACTACTTCGTCGACCTCAAGGACAAGGCCGTCTCCTCGACCGAGGAGGGCGATCGAGAAGATGGAGGGCTGGCTCGGCGTCGACAACATGTACGACGCCGACCCGCGGCTGGCCCGCCACTTCGAGCAGGCGCTCCGGGCGCACGCCCTCTACAAGCGCGACCGCGACTACATCGTCAAGGACGGCGAGATCGTCATCGTCGACGAGTTCACCGGCCGCCAGATGCCGGGCCGGCGCTGGAGCGAGGGCCTCCACCAGGCGATCGAGGCCAAGGAGGGCCTGCGCGTCCAGCGCGAGAGCGTGACCCTGGCCACGATCACGTTCCAGAACTACTTCCGCCTGTACGACAAGCTGTCGGGCATGACCGGCACGGCGATGACCGAGGCCGAGGAGCTCCACAAGATCTACAAGCTCGAGGTCGTCGCCATCCCGACCCACCGGGAGATGATCCGCGACGACTTCGCCGACCTCGTCTATCCGCGACGAGCAGGCCAAGTTCAACGCGCTGATCGACGAGATCGTCGAGATGCAGGAGGCCGGCCGGCCGGTCCTCGTCGGCACGATCACCGTCGAGAAGTCGGAGATGCTCGCGACGATGCTCAAGCGGCGCGGCATCAAGCACGAGGTCCTCAACGCCAAGTTCCACGAGAAGGAGTCGGGCATCGTCGCCCAGGCCGGCCGGGCCGGCGCGGTGACGATCGCGACGAACATGGCCGGCCGTGGCACGGACATCCTGCTCGGCGGCAACCCGGCCGGGCTCGCGTCGGAGGCCCTCCACAAGCGCGGCCTCAACCCCGCCGAGGTGGACAAGGAGACGTGCGACGCCGCGCTGGCGGAGGCGAAGGCGATCACCGAGGAGGGCCACGAGCGCGTCGTCGAGGCCGGCGGCCTGCACATCATCGGCACCGAGCGGCACGACTCGCGGCGGATCGACAACCAGCTCCGCGGCCGCGCCGGCCGCCAGGGCGACCCCGGCTCGTCGCGCTTCTACCTGTCGCTCGAGGACGACCTGATGAAGCGCTTCGCCAGCGAGCGGGTCACCGGGCTGATGGAGCGCCTCGGGCTCGAGGACGACGTGGCCATCGAGTCGCGCCTCGTGTCGCGCACGATCGAGTCGGCCCAGAGCCGCGTCGAGGGCTTCAACTTCGACATCCGCAAGCGCGTCGTCGAGTACGACGACGTGATCAACAAGCAGCGCGAGACGATCTACGCCGAGCGCGACAAGGTCCTCCACAACGAGGACCTGACCGAGACCGTCCAGGCCTTCCTCGACGACGAGGTCGACGTGCTCGTCGACACCCACCTCGTCGGCGACGATCCCGAGGCGTGGAACCTCGAGGGGCTGGCCGCACGCGCTCGAGGCGATGGGCCTGACCGGCGACGGGACGACCGCCGACGAGCTGTGGGATGCTCGGCAGCCGCGACGCGATCGCGGTGCACATCCGCGACCTCGCCGACGAGCACCTCGACGGCCAAGGCCGCCGAGGTCGGCGACGACGACTGGACGACCGTCGAGCGCCTCGTCCTGATCCGGACGATCGACTCGCTCTGGGTCGAGCACCTGACCGAGCTCGACGACATGCGCCGCGGCATCGGGCTGCGCGGCTACGCCCAGCAGGACCCGCTCAACGAGTTCCGGCGCGAGGCGTTCCAGCTGTACGAGGAGCTGCGCGGGCTGATCCGCCATGGCGTGGCCTCGTCGATCTTCCGGGTGACGGTCACTCGCCAGCCGCCCGAGGCGGCCGGCGGCGATCCGGCGGTGGCCGCCTCGCTCGCCCGGGGAGCAGCGTCGCTGACCGGCGGCAACGGGTCACGCGCCGGCGCCGGGGCCGCGGCCACCGTGGCCAGCGGGGCGAAGGTGCCGGCCGGCGTGGCGGCGGGTGCGCCGCCGGTGGCTCGGCCGTGCTCCGGGGCGGACCGGCGGCGCCGGCCACGCGCCAGGTCCGCGAATCGCTCGGCGACGAGCCGTCTCGAGCGGCGGCGGCGGCCCGGCCGCTGGCGGGCCCAAGCCGGGGTTCACCCCGAGCGGTGCCCGGATCGGGCGCAACGACCCGTGCTGGTGCGGTTCGGGCGCCAAGTACAAGAAGTGTCACGGTCGCTGACCGGACCCGTCCGCGAGGCGTCCGAACCGACGGTGAAGCATCGTTCGATGGCACGCGACCTGCTGGGGGTCGCGATCATCGGCTGCCTCGGGATCGCCGCGGTCGCCGGCTACGCGACGTATCGCGTCTGGGCCCAGGGCCAGCGCGACGAGCAGCGGCCGGCCGACGCGATCGTGGTCATGGGCGCCGCCCAGTACAACGGCCGGCCGTCGCCGGTCTTCGCCGCGCGGCTCGATCACGCGATCGAGCTCTATCGGGCGGGTGTCGCGCCGCGCCTCGTCGTGACCGGCGGCAAGGCCGACGGCGATCGCACGACCGAGGCCGCGGCCGCGCGCGCCTTCGCCATCGACCGCGGCGTCCCGGCGGAGGCGATCCTCGTCGAGGACCGCAGCCGGACGACGCTCGATCGATCCGCGCCGTCGGCGACATCCTGCGCGCCAACGGGCTCGGAGTCGACGGTCTTCGTGTCCGATCGACCGCACATGCTGCGCGTCCTGCGGATGGCCGCCGACGACGGCATCACGGCCTGGGGATCGCCGACCGGCACGAGCCCGATCGAGCGCGATCCGATGCAGCCGCGCGGACGCCACGGTCCACGAGCTGCTGCGCCCTCGTCCAGTACTTCCTGGTCGGTCGCGCGCCCTGAGCGTTCCCTCAGGTGGCCCAGCCTGGCCCGGAACCGATTTCCCTCTTGGCGATAGGGGTTTGGCCCCGTATACTGTGCCAAAACCCGCCGATATCCGGCCCGCCCAAGGGCCTCCCCGATCCTACGCCGGTCACCGAAGGCCCTTGCCCCCAGCACAGAGAGGGAGCCCGTGAAGCAGGCCGAGGAAGCGTCCTTCGTCGATCTGATCGCCTGCGAGCGTGACTGCCGATCGTGCAGCTACGCCGCGGCCCTCGACTGTGACGGCAACTGCGGCGTGTGCCCGCACAACTCCTACTGTCCGTGCGTCAACCCCGTCGTCGCCCGGAGCAAGACCGCGCTGCGGCTCATCGAGCTGCGCCCGATCCTGCTCCAGGATCTGCAGGGCCGGAACTAGGTGGACGCGTCCGCCATCCGCGACCTGGCCGATCGGATCCGGTCGACCTCGGGGCATCTTTGACCTCGAGGCCAAGGAAGCGCGCGTCGCCGAGCTCGAGGCGCTGACCCAGGCACCCGGGTTCTGGGACGACGGCCGCAGCGCGCAGAAGGTCCTTCGCGAGGCCGACGGCCTGCGCAGCGAGATCGAGACGTGGCGCGCCTTGCTGACCCGCGCCGACGACCTGCTGGCCGCGGTCGAGCTGCTCTACGAGGCTCCCGACGCCGAGCTCGAGGCCGAGCTCGAACGCGATCACGCCTCGCTCGAGACGGACTTCTCGCGCGAGCGGACCGCGCTCCTGTTCGCCGGCGAGTACGACGAGCGCCCGGCGCTGCTGTCGATCAGCGCCGGCGCCGGCGGCACCGAGGCGACCGACTGGACCGAGATGCTCCTGCGGATGTACCTGCGCTGGGCGGAGCGGCATCGGTTCCCGACCGAGATCCTCGACCAGCAGGAGGGTGAGCAGGCCGGGCTCAAGAGCGTGACCGTGGCGGTCAACGGCCGGCGCGCCTATGGCTGGCTGCGCGCCGAGCGCGGCGTGCACCGGCTGGTCCGGATCAGCCCGTTCGATTCGCAGAACCGGCGGCAGACCACGTTCGCCCTGGTCGAGGTCCTGCCCGAGGCCGACGACGACGTCGAGATCGAGCTCGACTGGGACCAGATCCGGGTGGACACCTTCCGCTCGCAGGGCGCCGGCGGGCAGCACGTCAACAAGACCGATTCGGCGGTCCGGCTGACCCACCTGCCGACCGGCATCGTGGCCCAGAGCCAGAACGAGCGCAGCCAGACCCAGAACAAGGAGATGGCGATCAAGGTCCTCAAGTCCCGGCTGCTCGAGCGGGCGCTCGAGGAGAAGGAGGCGGAGGTCCGGCTGCTCAAGGGCGAGCACGTCGAGGCCGGCTGGGGCAACCAGATCCGGAGCTACGTGCTCCACCCCTACCAGATGGTCAAGGACCTCCGGACGTCGTACGAGACCGGCAACACCGGCGCCGTGCTCGACGGCGACCTCGACGCGTTCATGCAGGCCGAGCTCGAGCGGAGCATCGGCGAGGAGGGCGCGGCCTAGGTGGGCGACCCGACTCGCCCGAGGCCGGCCGTCGCCGGCGCGACAATTCGGCCGGCCCGCCCCGACGAGCTGCCGGCCTGCGCCGCGATCTGGCGCGACGCGATCAACGACTACATCGTCCGCCTCGGCCAGGGCGAGATGCCCGACGAGCTCCACCCGGTCAGCCGGCTGTTCGCGCACACGCGGTCGACCGACCCCGACCGGTTCGTCGTGGCGACCGTCCCCGACGGCGCGGCGAGCGCGTCGTCGCGTTCGCCTCGGCCGTGGTGCGCGAACGGCTGTGGTACCTGTCGATGCTGTTCGTCCTGCCCGAGTGGCAGGGGGCCGGCCTCGGCCGCGAGCTGCTGGCCCGCGTGATGCCGGCCGACGGGACCTCGGTCCGCGCGACGGCGACGGACAGCGCCCAGCCCATCTCGAACGCGCTGTACGCGACCTACGACGTCGTGCCGCGCATGCCGCTGCTCCACCTGGTCGGGCTGCCGCAGCGGCCGGAGGCGTTCGGCGAGCTGCCGTCCGGCGTCACGGCCATCCCGTTCGACGAGATCGCCGCCGGGCCGCCCGAGTCCGCGGACCGCGACGGCGCCGACGGCACGCGCACCGGCGGCGATCCCGACAGCCTGGGCCACCGGCTGCTGGTCGACGCCGTCGACGGCCTCGACCGCGAGCTCCTCGGGTTCGCCCATCCGGCCGACCACCGCTTCCTCCGCAGCGAATCGCGGCGGGGCTGGCTGTACCGCGGACCGGACGGGTCCGCCGTCGGCTACGGCTACGCCGGCGAGGCCGGCCGCGTCGGGCCGATCGCCGTCCGCGACGAGGCGCTGCTCGGCCCGGTCCTCGGTCACCTCACCTCCGCGGTCGTGCCCCGCGGGTCGTTCGCGATCTGGATCGGCGGGCACGCCGATCGGGCGCTCGTGCCGGCGCTCCGGGCGGGCTTCCGGCTCGAGCAGTTCCCGGTGCTGCTGTGCTGGGACCGCCCGTTCGCGGACTTCTCGCGCTACGTGCCGAACTCGCCGGGTCTCCTGTGACCGGACGACGCCCGATGGTCCGGTGCGGCGGGCACCATCCGGTCCGTTTGCCGGAAGGTTTGCCGGACCTGGGGCCGGGTGGTAGCCTCGGTCCCGATGTGGCTCCCCCAGCCGTGCCCGCGGACGGAGTCGAGGCCGTCGCGATGACGCGACGCCGAACCCGCCGCACGACCCACCCGCGGAGCCGAACGTGACCATCGCCCCAGCCCCGAGCGCTGCCCGATCCCTGCGCAGCCGGGTCCTCGGGCGCTCGCGCGACCACGCCAAGCAGGAACGGGCCGTCCTCGTCCTGCACGACGTCACCAAGCAATATCCCAACGGCAAGCTGGCCCTGCGCGACGTCGACCTGGTCATCCCCGAGGGCGACTTCGTGTTCCTCGTCGGCCCGTCCGGCGCCGGCAAGTCGACCCTGATCAAGCTGCTCATCCGCGACGAGGTGGCGACCAAGGGCGCGGTCGTGCTCGACGGCGAGGACGTGGCGCGGCTGGGCCGCCGCCAGGTGCCGAAGATGCGGCGCAAGATCGGGATCATCTTCCAGGACTTCAAGCTGCTGCCGTCGAAGACGGTCTGGGAGAACGTCGCCTTCGCGCTCGAGGTGACCGGCTCGCCACGTCGGCAGATCCGGCCGGCGGTCGACCGCGTGCTCGCGCTGGTCGGGCTGACCGCCCAGGCGCAGCAGCGCCCGCACCAGCTGTCGGGCGGCGAGCAGCAGCGCACGGCGATCGCCCGGGCGCTCGTCCACGACCCGCGCCTGATCATCGCCGACGAGCCGACGGGCAACCTCGACCCGCTCATCAGCTGGGAGATCCTGCAGCTCCTGCTGCGGATCAACGAGCTCGGCGTCACGGTCATGATGGCGACCCACAACGCCGAGGTCGTGACCGCGCTGCGCAAGCGGGTGGTCGCCCTCGAGGAGGGCCGGATCATCCGCGACGAGGTCGGTGGCGCCTACCACCGCGAGGACTGACCGACCGTGATCTCGTTCGTCCTGTTCAGCATGCGTCGCGCCTGGCAGGGCTTCTGGCGCAACGCCGTGATGAGCCTGGCCGCCACGGCCACGATGGTCCTGATGCTCCTGCTGCTCGCCGGCTTCTGGATCATCCAGACCGGGCTGCTGGCCGGCCTCCAGTTCACCGAGCAGAAGGTCGAGGTCGTCGCCTACCTGCAGACGAACGCGACCGAGAATCAGATCGAGGCGCTCCAGGCGAAGCTGCGCGAGATGCCCGAGGTGGCCGTCGGTCGCCTACGTCAGCCGGGACGCGGCGCTCGAGCGCTTCCGCGTGTCGATGCAGGCGCAGGGCCGCGAGGACCTGACCCGCTACCTCGACGCCAACCCGCTGTACGCCAGCCTCGAGGTCAAGCTGGTCGACCCGTCGCGCGTGCGCATCGTCGGCGACGCGCTGCGCGCCGATCCGAGCGTCCGCAACGTGATCAACATCGAGGACCTCGTCGAGCGCGTGCTGACCGTCACCAACCTGCTGCGCACGGCCGGCACCGTCCTGCTCGTGATCGTCGGGGTGATCGCCCTGTTCATCATCATCAACACGATCCGGCTGGCGGTCCTCGCGCGGGCCGAGGAGATCGAGATCATGCGCCTGGTCGGTGCGTCCGATGCGTTCATCCGCTGGCCGTTCGTGTTCGAGGGCGCGTTCGTCGGCCTGCTCGCGTCGCTCGCCACGCTGGCGATCCTGGCCGCCGTGGCCAACCCGCTGAGCGCGTTCATGGCCGATTTCTTCCGGGTCCTGCCGCTCCAGTTCGGCTCGCTCACGCGCGACCTGGTCGCGCTGGTGCATGGGCGCCGGGATCGGGCTCGGGATCCTCGGCTCGTGGCTGTCGGTGCGGACCTACCTCATCCGCTGAGCCCGCGGCCACCGCGGAATCGCCGCTCGGGACGCCGCCCGAGGCGCCATCGAATCGACGGGACGACCGTCGCGCGAGCCCAGGACCACAGGCTGCGGGACCCTCCGTCGAAACCCGTTGTACCCTTGCGCCCTTCCCCACGGGACGCCGCACGCAGGACGGACTGAACGATGGATCGAGCCGACCCCGAGACCCCCGAGCCCGACGCAGCCAGCCACGCTCGATTCAGCCCGCTCCGCCAGCTCCGCCGCGACCGGTCGTCGCGTCCCTCCCGGTCGCCGTCGCGCCCGATCCGGCGGACCGCGCCGCCGCGTCCCGTTCCTCGGCCCTGTCGATCGGCCTCGTGGCCATCCTGGCCGGCTCGGCGCTGTTCATGTCCGGCTACACGCTGGGCGCCCAGGCCTCCTCGCAGCCGGGGACGCCGGCCTCGGACGACGCAGCGTTCCAGCCGTTCTGGGACACCTACCACACGATCAACGACCGGTACGCCGGCGGCGAGGTCGACCGCGGCGCGCTGGTCAACGGCGCGATCGACGGCATGATCAAGTCGCTCGGCGACCCGTACTCCGAGTACCTCAGCTCGACGCAGTACCGCGAGAACCTGCAGGGCATCAACGGCCAGTTCGAGGGCATCGGCGCGGAGATCGCGACGGAGGCGCCGGACGGCACCGAAGGCTGCACGCCGCTCGGGGCCGCCTGCCGGCTCGTGGTCACCAAGCCGTTGTCCGGTTCGCCGGCCGAGCGGGCCGGGCTGCTCGCCGGCGACGTGGTCCTGTCGGTCGACGGCATGTCGCTCGACGGGCTGACCATGCAGGGCGCGCGCGACCGCATCCGCGGGCCGAAGGGTTCGACCGTGACGCTGTCGATCGAGCGCGGCTCGGGCGTGCGGCGGTCGGTGCCGATCACCCGCGACGTGGTCCAGAGCCGCGAGGTCGTGAGCAAGGCCCTCGCCGGCGACAGCGTCGGCTACCTCCGCCGTCGCCGGGTTCTCCGACGCGGCCGCCGACGAGGTCGTCACCGCGCTCCAGGCGCACCTCGACGCCGGCCGGACGAAGCTGATCCTCGACCTGCGCGGGAACCCCGGTGGCTACGTGACCGCGGCGCGGAAGATCGCCAGCCAGTTCATCGGCTCGGGCGTGCTGTTCTGGGAGCAGGACGCGAAGGGCAACCAGACCCCGACGCCGGCGCTCGGCGGCGGCGTGGCGACCGACCCGAAGATCGAGGTCGTCGTCCTGATCGATGGCGGCAGCGCGTCGGCCAGCGAGATCGTGGCCGGGGCGCTGCAGGACTCGAAGCGGGCGACGCTCGTCGGCCAGCAGTCGTTCGGCAAGGGCACCGTCCAGCAGTGGCAGGAGCTGAGCGGCGAGGGCGGAGCCTTCAAGCTGACCGTCGCCCGCTGGCTGACCCCCGACAAGCGCTGGATCCACCAGGTCGGGCTGACCCCGGACGTCGTCGTGACGCTGCCGGAGCCGGTCCCGGCCGGCACCGACCCCACGCTCGACCGGGCGCTCGAGGTGCTGACCGGGTCGGCGTCGGGTCCGGCGCTTCGGGCGGCGGCCTGACCGCCTGCACGGCGCCAGCGGACGTGCTCTTGCACACCGCACGCGCATCTAGTACGGTTCGAGGGAACGAAAGGAGGTGATGTGCAGTGATCGACAGTACGCGTAGCTGCACCACCTCGCAGGAGATGGCCGTTTAGTCGGACACCCTGTGGGTGGGTAAGCAACTCGGACGCCGGCCCGCATCGGGCCGGCGTTCGTGCGCCCGGGCCGGCGCGCCCAGCGCCGGGCCGCCGAGACCCCGCCCCACACCGTCCGAAGGAGCCCTCCATGGGCGACGAGATCACCGTCGCACTCAACCGAAGAGCCCGTCACGACTTCACGATCGACGAGACGTTCGAGGCCGGCATCGTCCTGACCGGCACGGAGATCAAGTCGCTCCGCGCGGGCAAGGCCAACCTGTCCGACGCCTACGCCCGGGTCGAGCGCGGCGAGGCGTGGCTGGTCGGCGCCCACATCGCGCCGTTCGAGGGCGGGAACCGCTACAACCACGAGCCGAAGCGGATCCGCAAGCTCCTCCTCCACCGGTCCGAGATCGACGAGCTCCTCGGCCGGACCAAGGCGAAGGGCCAGACCATCGTCCCGCTCCGGCTGTACATCTCGGAGCGCGGCCGGGCCAAGATCGAGCTCGGCCTGGCGCGCGGCAAGCAGCTCCACGATCGCCGTCGCGACATCGCCGAGCGCGAGGCCAGGCGCGACGTCGCGCGCGAGCTGGCCGACGCGCAGCGAGGGCGCTAGGCGGTGGCCGAGGTCCCGGGGCGCCTCCGGATCGGGCCGGTCATCGAGGCCGTGGACGCGCACGCCGGCGGCGAGCCCGGGCGGGTGATCGTCGGCGGGGTCGACGCGGTGCCGGGCGCGACGATGTTCGAGGCGATGACCTGGCTGCAGGCAAATCGCGACGACCTCCGCCTGCGCATGCTCCGCGAGCCGCGCGGCTACCCGGCGGCGAACTGCAACCTGGTCCTGCCCGCGGTGAACCCGGAGGCGGACGCGGGCTACGTGATCATGGAGCAGGTCGAGTACCCCGGGATGTCCGGCACCAACACGATGTGCGTCGTGACCGTGCTGCTCGAGACCGGGCGGCTGCCGATGACCGAGCCGGTGACCGAGCTGACGCTCGAGGCGCCGGCCGGGCTGATCCGGGTGCGGGCCGAGTGCGCCGACGGCAAGGTCACGGCGGTCACGTTCCGCAACGTGCCGGCCTTCGCGACGCACATCGGCGCCGCGGTCGAGGTCCCGACGCTCGGCACGGTCGAGGTCGACGTCGCCTACGGCGGCATGTTCTACGTCATCGCCGACGCGGGCCGGTTCGGACTCCGGCTCAGCCCGGACGAAGGCGCCGACATCGTGCGGATCACCGAGATGATCAAGGCGGCGGCCAACGAGCAGCTGCCGGTCGTCCATCCGGAGCAGCCCGGCTTCGCGGGGATCACGATCGGCCAGCTGTCGGGGCCGCCGCACGACTCCGGCGAACAGCCGGCGCAACGTCGTCACCGTGTCGACCGGGACGCTCGACTGGGACCGGCCCGCGACGTGGACCGGCGCGATCGACCGCTCACCGTGCGGGACCGGCACGTCGGCCCGGATGGCGACGCTCCACGCCCGTGGCGAGCTGGGCGTCGGCGACGCGTTCCGTCACGAGGGCATCCTCGGCACGGTGTTCACCGGTCGGGTGGTCGAGGAGACCACCGTCGGGCCGTACCGGGCGATCGTCCCGACGATCAGCGGCCAGGCCTGGATCACCGGCTTCGCGACCTACGTCGTCGATCCCACCGATCCGTTCCCCGACGGCTTCACCGTCGGGGACATCTGGGGGTAGGTCAGGCGCTCGTCACTTGTACTGCAGCGTCCCCTGGTCCGACGACGTGATCGTGAGCTCGCCGATCTCGATCTTGTAGCTCGCGGCCATCGACAGCGCGGCGACGTACTGGCTGCCCATCGATTCCGGGGGGCACATGGCCATCGTCGACGGTCCGGGGGTGATGGTCATGCCGCCGGACGCCGTGGTCGTGTAGGCCCCCGCGACCTGGTTGCAGTCGGCCTTGGCCGAGAACGTTCCGTCCGGCTTGAACTCGATCGTGTAGCTTCGCCTGGTCGGCGGCCGGGACCACGCCCTGGAACGCCGGGACCTTGGTGGTGATGGCGGTCAGCTGCCAGGCCTTGCCGGTCAGCCCGCTGGCGCCCGACGAGGCGGCTGACGGACTCGACGCGCCGGCCGACCCGCCACCAGTTGACGAGCAAGCCGCGGCGACGGCGGCGATGACGGCCGCCATGATCAGAAGACGGGTGCGCATGGTCGATCCCCCTCCATCGTGTCGGGAACCCCTGGGCCGGTCCCGATCTCGAGGTCAGCAGCATAGCCCACGGCCGGCCGTGCGGGCGTGGTCGCCTCGTTCAGCGCAGCCAGTAGCGCCGGTTGAGCGGGACCTCCGTCACGGCCTCCGACGCCAGTGGCCGGCCGGCCAGGGTGACCCGGCCGTCGACCGGGTCGATCTCGATCGGGGCGGTCGCGCGATTGTGGACGAGGTCCGCCCGGGTCAGGCCACGGGCGTTGCGGATCGGGACGACCGTCCGGCCACCGGCCGCCAGCCGCCGGACCAGGTCGGGGTCGGCCGCGCCGCGCTCCGAGACGAACGTCAGCGATGCCGGCGGCGCCCGCCCGGCCGGTCCCGCCCCAGTCCGCCTGGTAGCGCGTCGGCTCTGCTCGCTTGACCGTGGCATTTCCCTCGCCGACGGGGGCCCAGGCCCGGAACCCGCCCTTGAGCACCAGCTCGGGCTTGACCCCGAAGTAGGCCGGCTTCCAGAGCACGATGTCGGCCAGCCGGCCCGGTGCCAGCGAGCCGACGTGCGCCGAGATCCCGTGCGTGATGGCTGGCTCGATCGTCGCCTTGGCGAGGTAGCGCAGGACGCGCTCGGTCGAATCGGTCGGATCGGCGGGCTCGGCCGGCAACCCGGGATGACCCTGGCCGGCCTCGGTCGCACGCCACGCCCGCATCGCGTCGGCGAGCTGGATCGACCGCCGCACCGTCTCCATGATCCGGCCCATGCCCTGCGAATCGGAGTTGACGATGCCGATCGCGCCGAGCTCGTGGAGCGGGCCCTCGGCGGCCATCGTGGCGGGGTGGACCCGCTCGGCGACCAGCTCCCGATCGCTGGCCACGGCGTACGACGCCCCGTGGTTGAGGATGATCATCGGCCAGCCCTCGACCCCGGCGTTGACCCCGTAGGGCACCGTCGGCGTCGTCGACGAGCACAGGATGTTCGCCTCGCGGACGAGGCCGAGCAGGTCGGGCACGTGCCCGCCGCCGGTCCCCTCGACGTGGTAGGCGTGGACCGTCCGCCCGGCGATCGCGGCGACGGTGTCCTCGAGCTCGGCTGACTCGTGGAGGCCGTCGGTGTGGAGCGCGACGCTGACGTCGTTGGAATCGGCGAAGCGCAGGACGCGGTCGATCAGCTCCGGGTAGGCGCCGTAGTCCTCGTGGATCTTGAACCCGCACGCGCCGGCGTCGAGCAGCGCGTCGAACGCGCCGTCGTCCTCGCCGCGCGCCCCGGCCTGCAGCCCGATGTTGAGCGGCCAGCCGTCCATCCCGAGCAGCGCCCGCTCCATCGCCCACGGCGGCTCGACGAAGCCGGCCGTGATGATCGTCGTCACGCCGCCGCTCAGCGCGGCCGGGAACAGGGCCGGGCTGGCGATGTGGACGTGGCTGTCGACGCCGCCCGGCGTGGCGATCAGGCCGTAGCCCATGATCGGCTGGGTGTGCGGCCCGATCGGCAGCTCGATCCCGTCGCTGATCGCGCCGTTGCCGGCCCGCCCGACGCCGACGATCCGCCCGTCCTTTATCCCGATGTCGGCCTTGACCGCGCCGACGACCGGGTCGATCACGAGCACGCCGGCGACGACCAGGTCGAGCTCGGACGGGCTCGGGCGGCCCTGCGCCGAGCGCGGGCGGATCGTCTTGGCATAGCCCCACAACGGCTCGTCGCCCGGGGCCTGGCGATCCTCGGCGATGGTCACCCACAGGTCGGTGTCGGCCAGCCGGACGCGGTCGCCGGCGGTCGGCCCGTAGCGGGCGAGCCGTTCGGCAGGGGAGAGCGGGCTCACGCTTCGCCGCCTTCGCCACCGAACCGGACCAGCCGGACGGTCCGCGTCTCGCCCGGCGACCAGCGCTCGGATTCGCCGGCGGCGAGGTCGAGGCGGAAGCCGTGCGCGGCGGCGCGGTCGAACACGAGCCGGCGGTTGACGCGATCGAACGGGAAGTGCGAGCTGACCCGGATCACGCGCTCGGACTCGCTGCGCACGACCAGCTCGAGGGTCTCGCGCTCGGGCGACGCGGCGCCGGCTGCGGGGGCCGCGGCCTGCCGCACGGCCCCGGGACCGTCACCGTCGCCCGCCCCGTCGCCGCCGAGCGGGTCGACGAGGAACACCAGGCGCGTGCCGTCGTCCATCAGCACCTCGAGCCGGATGTCGTCGACCAGCTCGCGAACGCCCGGCATCACCTCGCCGGGGGCCACGGCTGCGCGCCCGGCCGCCTCGACGTCCGCGTAGCTCGCGCCGGCCCGGGCGGCCTCGAACATCGCGTCGCAGATGAGCGCGATCGCCTCGGGCGCGTTGAGCGCCAGCCCGGCCGCGCGGTGGCGCCGGGCGAGCTCGGCGGCAGTGAAGACGAGGAGCCGCTCCTCCTCCCAGGGGGTCAGGCGCATCGACGCCATCGTAGCGATCCGGCGCGGCGCGGACCGCGAACCTCAGCGGCTGGTCGCGCTCCGCAGCCCGGCGACCGCCCGCCCGATCCGCGAGGGCGTCGGCACTGGTCCGCCGACCATGACGGCCGAGGGCGGGGTTCGCGCGGGAGCCGGTTCCGTCCCGGCCCGCGCGTACAGGACCACGCCGAGGCCCGAGATCGCGGCGCACAGCAGCAGCCCGCTGGTGACGTCGACCAGCCCGACCTGGAGGAGGGCGCTCATCGTGAACGCGGCGACGATCCCGCGCGCGCCCGTGATCGCGTTCCAGCCGGCCATCGCCGCGGCGCGCGACGAGAGCGAGGTCTGGTCGCTGACGACCGCCGCGATCCCGACGTCGATCGACGCGCTGCCCGCGCCTGCTGCCACGGCTGCGACCCACAGCACGGCCACGTCCGGCGCGAAGGCGTAGGCGATCAGCGCACCGAGCCCGAGCATGCTGCCGAGGCGCATCGCGACGAGCGGCCCGCGCCGGTCGGCCACGGCACCCCAAACGAGGAACGACAGCGTCGTGGCGCCGGCGGTCAGGATCCCGATGATCCCCACGTCGGCGAGGGACAGGTCGAGCCGGTCGACGTTGACGATGGCGTACAACGGCATCGCCGCGATCAGGCCGCCGCCATAGAACCCCTGCGCGACGGCGATCCGCGAGAGGACCGGGCGCTCGCGCAGCGCCCGGATCGAATCACGGGCGGAGAACGACGGAGGCCGCGCGGCATCGGGCGCGCGCAGGCCCGCGTAGGCCAGCGCGCAGACGAGGCCGACTGCCCCGGCCAGGGTGATCGCGGTCAGGCCACCGAGCTGGTCGGCCACCACCCCGCCGACGAGCGCCGACAGCGCCGCGGCCGCCGCCCGGCCCGATCCCAGCGCGCCGACGACCCGGCCGCGCACCCGCGCCGGGTACATCGAGCCCCACAGCCGGAGCTGGAACGGGCTGCTCATCGACAGGCTGAGCCAGTACACGAACGAGACGGCGATGAGGACCGGCGCCGAGGCCACGACGGCGAGGACGAGCAGCGACGCGGCCCCGGCCCCGCGGGCAAGCGCCAGCTGGCGCGGCGAGCGCGGGCCCACCCGGCCGGCGAACGCGCTCAGCAGGTTGGCGACGAACGGCGCGGCCGCCAGCGCGGCGAGGCCGATCGGCTCGAGCCCGCCGCGGCGGGCGATCGTGGGCAGCAGGGTGGTGATCAGGGCCACCGTGATCCCGACCCCGATCGCACCGACGAGATCGAACGCGAGGTTGCGCCCGACCGCGCGCTGATGCGCCGATGGGTGGAATGACGGCCGGAACACCACGTACCTCGAAACGGCCCGTTCGGCCTGCGAGGTGAGCTGTCGGGCTCGGCGTTGGGTCCGCCGTCGCTTGTCGCGATTTGCCCCAGGGAGGGTGGGTCCCCCGTCCTCCGCGAGGAGGTTCGGCCAGGGTCAACCTTAGCAGCGCGGCCGGATACCGTCCCATGGCCCCTTGGTCCCGTCCGGGGAAGCCGTCGGTCTACCATCGGACGATGCCGCGCCCGCCCGCGATCCGGGTCGAATCCCTCCATGTCGCCGACTTCGTGCACCCCGATGGCAGCCCCCTCGCCGGGCGACCGGGGATCGTGATGGCCTTCGCGGTCGTCCATCCCGACGGCGTCGTGGTGTTCGACACCGGGATCGGCGTCGGCGATCCCGAAATCGAGGCGGCCTACCGGCCGACGGTCCGCGCCCTGCCCGAGCTGCTCCGGGCCGCCGGAATCGAGCTCGACGACGTCGTGGCCGCTGCGAACTCGCACCTCCATTTCGACCACTGCGGCCAGAACGGCGTGCTGCCCGGCATCCCGATCCACGTCCAGGCGGCCGAGTGGGCCGCCGCCCACGAGCCGGACTACACGATCCCGGGCTGGGTGGACGCGCCGGGCATCCAATACGTTCAGCACGACGGCGACGCCGAGCTGCTGCCGGGCGTCCGGCTGATCCCGACCCCGGGCCACACGTCCGGCCACCAGTCCCTCGTCGTCGATGGGGAGGATGGCCGGACCGTCCTCGTCGGCCAGGCGCTGTACACCCGGGCCGAGTGGGCCGGGACGCCGGAGACGGGCCAGTCCGGTGAGGCGAGTGCCTGGGATCCGGCCGCGTATCGGGCGTCGGTCGCCCGGCTGCGGGCGCTCGCGCCGGACAGGGTCCTCTTTGGCCACGACGGATGAGTGATACCATCCACCGTCCGAGCCGGTACTCGGACCTGTGGGGATGTGTGGTTTCGACAGGGCCTGGCTACCGGGGAACGCGAGCCGAGGATGCTGCTCAGGCCTCGTTAATCAGGCAGCAAAACGAAGTACCTGGCAACCGCCAGTCGACTCTCGCCCTCGCTGCTTAGGCAGTAAGGTGAGCGTGGAAGCCATCTCCGTCTCGCGGATGGTGGAAGCGTCACTCAGCGAGACTGCGATCCGGACAAGCGTCGCGTAGTCCGGAGTCAAGCCCGATCTAGGGGCACGTGACTGGACCGTCCGGCAGGGTGCCGATGTTCGTCCGGACGGTCGACGACAAACCATCGGACACGCTCGTAGTGGTCTCCGGCGAAGGGTTCTGGACGGGGAGTTCGACTCTCCCCCATCTCCACCAACCGAACATCGATTCGAGGCCCCGCAGCACACGCGTCGCTGCGGGGCCTTCGACGTCAATCGTCGAGTTGGTCCCGGATGGCAGCCCCAGCGCCGGGGCGAGCGAACGCGAGAAGGTCGCGGTCATGTGGTCCGCGTCGCGGTACACGATCATGTCGTTGACCACAGCCGGGCACGCCTCGCCGCCGACGCAGATTCGTGCGGTCAGGTCGATCCGTCCTCCGCCGCCTGCCTTCGCCGCGACCGATTCGACGTCGCCGAGGCTATCCCGGAAGGCCGCGGCTCGCGGGATCGCGCACGCTGCCACGTCGTCCTGGTGCGCCAAGAGACAGGCCGGGATGTCGCGCCCGGCATCCGGGGTGTCCACGATGATCGCGGTCCTGCCCGGGAGCCGGGCGAGCATCCGACCGATGGCCGCCCCCTTGGCAGCGACCGTGTCGTCGCGGCTGTCGACCGGGCGGATGGCGATCCGGCTGATCGACACCAGCGTCAGGTCAGGTCGGACGGTCTGCAGTCGCGCGAGGGTTGCGGCGTTGAAGTCCGCGCACTCGCGGTACTCGCGCTTGAGCGCGGCATTCCGGACGCGCAGGTCGATGAACGGGCAGGAGACCTTCACGAACGTGACCAGCCGCCAGCCCTCGTGCTTCGCCAGGCGCTCGAGCGCCGGGAACCACGCCGCCGCGTGCGAATCACCGACCAGGGCGACCGTGAACGCCCCGTCCTTGATGCCGTAGACGCAGTTCGGTGGCTTCGTGGCGGATTCGAAGGCCAGGCATCGGTCGGCCCGAAGCCGCTCCTCGTCCCGGCGCGCCGCGGCGAGGGCTGGCTGGACGGTCGCCGGCAGGGCGCCACGGTTCACGACGTCGGCCCGGGCCGCGGTGATCGGCGGGGTCGCACCCGGAGCCTCGGTTCCTGCCGGCGCCGCGACGGCGGGCTGCGTCGGCGTGCCGGTCGGGCCGGCGAGGCGGCCGTTGCGGATGGAGACTCGTCGACCCAACGCTCCACGACGGCATCGGACCTCGCGCCCGGGGCTGGCGCGCCGGCTGCCACCGTCGAGATGGGCGGGACGCCGAGCGACGGACCGGTGGCCACGACCACGACGGCGAGGACCGCCGCGAAGCCGAGCGACAGCGTGCGCGCCGGGCGGATCGCGAACCATGGTCGGCCGTTGCGGAACGGGGTCTCGACGAGCGCCCAGCTGACGTACGCCACCGCGACCGACAGGCCAACCAGGCCGACCATCGTGACGCCGTCGAGCTCCGCTCCGATCATCACCGGCGCGAGCACGAAGATGGGCCAGTGAACGAGATAGAGCGAGTAGCTGATCCTTCCAGGAACCGCATCGGCTGGATCGAGAGCAGGCGCCCTGGACCGAACCGTCGCGAGCCACCGGCGAGCAGGGCCATCGCTCCCACGCTCGGCAGGAGCGCCGCCGTCCCCGGATAGGCCAGGCTCGAGTCGAAGGTGACGGCCGCCAGGCGATGCCGCCGAGGCCGAGCCGGCCGCCAGCCCGACGATCGGCCCGGGGATCCGGCGCGAGCGCCGATGCGAGCCGACGGCGAGCAGGCCGCCGAGACCGAGCTGCCAGGCGCGCGTCGGGCAGCGAGTAGAACGCCCAGTTGGCGGCCGCGTCGTGACCACGAGATTGGCCCGAACGAGCGCGAGGCACGACGCGAGGAGGCACCGACGCGTCGGGCGACTGCCGGCCGCGCGCCGCGAGCAGGATGCAGGCCGGCCAGACGATGTAGAACTGCTCTTCGACCGCGAGGCTCCAGAAATGCAGGAATGGCGACGGGGCGGCCCGTTGGCGAAGTAGTCGCCTGCGGCCGCGCGAAGCGGACATTGCCAATAGAGAGCGCCGCAGCGGCGCCGTCGCCCCCGACCCCGATGGCCGGTCGAGGGCGCGACCACGTTGAGGGCGCGACCAGGGTCACGCCGAGCACGGCGACGGCCGCGGGCAGGAGGCGCCGCACCCGCCTGCATAGAACTGGGGCAGGCCGACCGCCCGGTCGCTCGTAGCTCGCGGACGAGCAGGCCGGTGATGAGGAAGCCGCTGATCACGAAGAACACGTCGACACCGATGAAGCCGCCGATCACGCCAGCCGGCCGGCGTGGAAGAGCACGACGATGGCGACCGCCAGCCCGCGCATACCCTCGATGTCCGACGGAAGCCGTCAGGGGAGCGCGCGGGCTCCGGCGAGGTCACGCGAGGCCGCCGGCCCGCCTAGCGCAGGAGCCGGACGAGGGCGACGTCCAGCACCCCGCCCGGGCTTCCGAGAACGCGGCGGGAAAACGTGGCGGTGAAGTGCTCCATGTCCCGGAAGAACGGTGATGCCACGCACGACGACCGGGCACCGCCAGGAGGCGCATGTCGCGCGGGTCAGGTCGATCAGCGCCGCGCCGCTGGACAACGCGGCGACCCGCTCGATGGAACCGAGCGCTGACGACAGCGCGACCTTCCTCGGGATGGCGCAGGCCGACGCAGAGCGGTTCGCGATGCAGGCGGGGACGTCGACGCGGGCGAATGGCGCGTCGACCACGATCGTGACGGGACCCGGGACGGCACCGATCATCCGGGCCAGGGATCGGCCCTTGGCGGCATCGCTGCCGTCGACCGTTCGAACCGCGTGAACCGCCCGGCGGCTCATGGCGACGATCGTCAGCGCCGGCCGCAGGACGGCAAGACATGCCGACGACGTTCCTGTTCCAGGTCGCACACTCGCGATACTCGCGGCCGAGCGCGATGTTCCGGATCCGGATGTCGAGGAAGCCGCACGACACCTTGACCATGACGACGAGCTTCCAGTGGCGCGCCCTGGCGATCTGGTCGATGGCGGGGAAGAGGTGCGACGCGTGGAAATCGCCGACGAGGGCGACCACGACTCGGCTCGTCCTGTCCCCGTACACGCATGCGGTGTTCGGTGTCGTGATCCGCTCCCAGGCGAGGCAGCGCTGGGTCCACAGGCTCTCCCGGTCCATGGCTGGACCGGCGGCCGCGACCTTCGCGATGCCGGCCGCGGACGCTGTGAACAGGACGATGGCCACCAGGAACGAGAGCGATGCCGGCGAGAACAGGCGCCTCGCGAAGGTGTGCACCGGCGTTCCCCTCGATGTACGCGGGCGGTCCGGGCCGATCCGGCCCTGACGGCGTCACCTGCAACGCTCGCAGGCAACCGGGCACGGCGCCATGACCCCTTATCGGGCGCGCAGCGGTTCATATGGGCCATCGCGGTAGACTTCGCCTTCGCCGGGCCAGTCGAGCCAGGCACGAGGAACCCCATGCCCCGCATCCCAGCGCACAGCCCCCGTCGACGAGGTCGATCCGGCGCCCTCGTCCTGCTTCTCGCCGGCGCTGTTGCGACTCTGGTCCCCAGTCAGCCAACGACCCCGCGATACGACGGCGAGGTCCGGGGTGTCGTCCACGAGGCGTCCGGGGCCGCTGCAACGGCCGGCGGCGAATCGACCGCGACACGCTCGTCATCGGGCCCGGATGGCCGGATCTTCGATTGGATCCAATCGGACCTGCCGGCTGTCCGCCCGGCCATCCAAGTCGCTCAACCTAGCGCGAGGTGGGTCACGAGTTCCGTTGCGGGAGCGACGGCCTCGGTCGCGTCACGCCTTCGGACCGGCGGAAAGGCGGTCTTCCTGGGCGACTCGTACACGACCGGCTGGAACGGGGCCGGGCTGGGAGGCCGTGGCTGGCCGGCGATCGTGGGCCGGGCGGAACACTGGTCGACCGCTATCCTCGCCGTCGCCGGGACCGGGTTCCTCAATCCCGGCTGGACCGGCCAGACGATCGGATCGCGCGTCTCGGCGGCGATCCGGCAGCGGCCGGACGTGGTGTTCATCGCCGGTGGGCACAACAATTCACGCTGGTCCGCGTCGGCAACCGGCAGGGCGGCGGACGACGTGATCGACCGGCTGCATCAGGCACTGCCCGATGCCGTGCTCGTGATCGTCGCGCCGATCTGGCAGGACGGAAACCCGCCCGTCCGCTGTCTGACGCTCCGCGACCACCTCCGCCGCAAGGCCGCATCGGTCGGGGCCATCTTCATCGACCCGTTGGACGACCGGTGGTTCGCGGGCGCCAATCACGCCTTCATCGGGCCGGATGGAATCCATCCGACCGACGCCGGGCACCGCCACATCGCCGGTCGCATCCTGACGCGTCTCGCCGCGGCGAGCTGACCGCGCCAGCCACCCTGGACAAGCTCGTGGACTCGCCGTCCTTGACTGGGTGCAGCCGACGAGCCGCAGGAAATCCTTCGCCGGCTGACCGAACGGTCAGCCGGGCGGGCTGACCGACCCTGCCGGCCCGGGTCAGGTCGCGGGTGTCAGCTCGGTGGTGGTTCCTGGATCGGCCGTCGAATCGGACTCGACCGACAGGGACGGCTCGGGCGTGTCGGCGACGGTCGAGTCGCCGATCTGCTTCTGGCCGGCCATGCCCTCGCGCCAGCTCGCCTCGTCCTCCATGGGCTGCGAGGTCACGACGAAGCCGCCGGCGATGACGAGGCCCTCGATGACCAGCTCCGGATCCGTGGCCTTGTGTCCCTGCGCCGGACGGACGTCCTGGATGCCGCCCATGCCACGCACGTGGGTGACGACGTTCCACGTCGGTGGGACGAGGATCTGGCCGCCTCCGAACACGGTGCGGACCTTGAGCGTCGCCCCTTCCGGCGCCAGCTCGGCGTCGCGCAGGTCGAGCATTCCGCCGCCGTACCAGCATTCGAGCTGGCCGCCGCGGAACTGTCGCGACGTGCTGTGGAACGCGAGCGGGCCGAAGATCGCAACCGCGACGATCTCGTCGGCGCTCTCGTCGGTCGTCGGGGTCATGCTTCGCTTGACCGACAGCGCGGCGATCGTCGCCGCGATCATGCTCGCGATCCAGCCGACGATGGCCAATCGGACGATCCGTCCCAACATGGATATGCCTCCCTGTACGGCTGTTCCGGGATCGCGGCCGTGCCCGTTCTGCAGCTTCGACGCGATCCAGTGGCTCGACGACCGGCGTAGGTCAGGCCGAGCGGACGTCCCTGATGGTGCACCTTTTGGCCGAGGTGCGCCAGCGGGGAGCCTGGGGTGAGCGCTGGCCCGCGCGTCTGGGCGGGCCGGGCGCCTCAGGTCAACCGGTCCCCACCACGGTGACACCGTCGACCGCCGGGTAGTTCGAGAAGTAGCGCTTCTTCCAGTGGACCTTGCCGTGGTCGTAGATCGTCACCGTGGTCCACACCTTGGCGCCGTTCACTGCCTCGTTGTTGAAGAAGCGGTATCCCACCGGCTTCGTCGGATCCTCCACGGTCCTGTGGACCGCGCGCTCGCCAGGCTGGATCACCGTGTTGGTGATCGTGGCTTTCCGGTGGTTTGGCACGCTCCAGATCTTGAACGTGAGCCACCGCTTGCTGCTGTTGCCGGTGACGGTCCGCGTGATCAGGATCGGGTACTCGGTGTCGTTCCTGAAGCTCATCGTCTGCTTGGCCTTGCCGACGATCCACACGGTGGCATCGAGGCCAGCCGGATAGCGGGAGATGAACTCGTTGTGGTTCTGTCGGGCGAGCGGAATCATGCCGGCCCGGAACGCCGCGTTGAACAGCGTCGTGGACGTGGTGCAGATGCCGCCGCCGAACGCGCCGGTGACGGTGATCTTCCCGCCCTCGATCGCGTTCCCGGGCCCGGTCCCGGGTGCATCGTGCAGGTCGCCGACCACCTTCCAGAAGTCGAACTTGGCGCCAGCCGGCACGACCGTGCCGTTGATCACCGTGGCCGGACCCTCGATGTTCCCGCCCCAGTGGTTGTTGATGATGACCCAGTAGAAGACGCTGTAGTCGCTGATCATCTTCATCTTGGGAGCGAACGCCTTGGCGTCCTCGGTGGTCAGCTTCGGGTCGACGGCCGTCACGACGGCGGCGACCGGCGATGCCGCCGCACCGGCCTGGCGGGCCCCGATCTCGCGGATCAACGCGGCCTTCATGCCGGCGGCGTCAAGCGTTCGGCCCTCGCGGCTGGTGACGGTGGTGACGACGTGTCCGCCGACCATCTTGAGGCCGGCGTCCCGCGCGGGCCGGTCGACCTTCGGGGCAAGCGCCTCGAGGATCCGGTCGAGACCCAACTCGTCAAAGGCCGGCGTGATGCTCCCGCCGTCCGCGGTCGGGCCGAACGTGACCAGCGGGCGAAGCTGGTCGGTCGCGATCGTGACCTCCTCGTCGCTCACCGCCACCGTGATGGGGGCCGTCATACGGTCGGCAGCCGCTTTGGCCGCGGTCGCGTCGTCGGTGCTCACGGTCGGCTCGACCGTGGTCGTGGCGAGGTCGGCGTCGATCTCGGCAGGGGCGTCGAACGAGGCCAGGGCGGTCGTGACCTCGGCGATCGCACCGCCCGCGTCCACGGTGCGGCCGGTTCGACCGTAGACGACGGAGTAGGTGTGGTCGTCACCGACCGCGACGGACGCCTCGAGGGCCGACACCTCCAGCCCGTCGGCGGCTTGGTTGATGCGTGTCGCCAGCGCTGCGGCATCGAACGTCATGCGGGGCGCGATCGTGACGCCCCGGATCGCAGTCCGGGAGGTCGCAACGGCACGGTCGATGGCATTGCCGTCCCGACCCACGGCCATCGCCTCGGCGACGAGCTGGTCCGTGGCGAGCGTCCGCCCGAGCGACTCGTAGGTGATGACCACGGGGCCGTTCGGCCCGTTCACGACCACCTTGCCGTTCGACAGCCCACCGTACGTATCGAGCAGGCGCGAGGCCGCGGAGGGTGGGGTCAGCCCGGACAGGTCAACCGTCCCGACGTGGACGCCGGGCAGGACACGGCCGGTGTACTGCTGGTCGTAGGCGTACAACGCGCCGACACCGAGCAGGAGGGTGACGACGAAGCCGACCCCAAATGCGAGCGCGAAGCGGACGCGCATCGACGTGCGCCGGGACTCGCCCGCGGCGGGGGCGGTGTCGTCGCTCAGGACGTCGATCGGTTCGCTGGCGGTGGTCATGATCGGGCGGACATCCTATCAGGGCGGCGCGGGGGCGGCCGGAATGGCGGCTCTACGACGGCCTCGCAAGGGCCGGCGTGACGCCGTGGTGCCTCAGACGGCGTTGCGCGGAACGAGGACGACCCGCCGGTTCGGCTCCTCGCCGATGGACTGGGTGGCCACGCCGGGATGGTCGCGCAGCGACAGGTGGATCCACCGCCGCTCGAGCGCGGACATCGGCTCGAGCTGGAGCATCTTGCCGGTCTCGACCACGCGCGCGGCGGCCCGGTCGGCCAGCTCGCGGAGCTGGCGCTCGCGGCGCCCGCGGTAGTCCTCGACGTCGACGAGCACGCGGGTCCAGCTGCCCATCTCCTTCGAGAGCATCAGGTTGACCAGGTGCTGCAGCGCCGACAGGCGCTCGCCCTTGCGCCCGATCAGGGCCCCGAGGGCGTCCTTCTCGTCGCCGTCGGCGACCACGTTCAGCCGGCTCGTCTCGCCGGTCTCGACCTCGACGCGGACGTCGAACCCGAGGTGCTCCATCAGCCGCTCGAGGATCGCCTTGCCGGCGGCGAGCGCTTCGGGCGAGGCTTCGGCGGCCTCGAGGTCGGCTCGCTCGGCGGCCAGCGAGCCACGCGCGGCGGCGACCTCGGCGGCTTCCGATGCGGTCAGGCCACCCGAGCTGGCCTGGGCCGGAGCGCGGTCGTCCCGGCGGGGCCGGTCGTCGCGGCGCGGGCCGGTCATCGCGGCGGGGCCGGTCGTCGCGGCGCGGGCGATCCTCGCGGGGCCGGTCGTCGCGGGGCCGGTCGTGCGCGGGGCCGCGTCGGCGGGGGTCGCGCCGGCCGGCGCGGCGTCGCGGGGTGCCGCTTCGCGCGGTCGGTCGTCGCGCGGCCGGTCGTCGCGTCGCGGGCGGTCGTCGCGGGGCCGGTCCTCACGCGGGCGGGCCGGGGGCGGGGGCAGCGGCACGGCGGCGGCCGCGTCGCGCTTCGGCGCGGCACCACCGAGCGCGGCACGCGGGGCGGCCACGATCCGGGCGGGCTCGGCGCCCATGCCCAGGACGCCGCGGCTGCCCGGCGTCAGGATCTCGAAGTCGAGGTCGTTCAGCTCGGCCCCGAACGCTTCGCGCGCGAGCTTGAGTGCCTCCTCGACGGATTTGCCGGTGAACTCCTGGTACTCGCTCATGTCAGCGTCGTCTCCCTCGTCGGCCCTGACGACCCTTCTTCACGGGTCGGATCGTCTTGTCGGCCGTGGTCTTCTTGTCGGCGTCGTCGAGGATCGCCGCGCGTTTGCCTGGCTCTGGTGGTGGTGGCATCGACACCGGGAACCGCGGGGTGTGGTCGGTGGCGAAACCGGGCGTCCAGCCGAAGAGCGGGAACATCCCGCCCCAGCCGACGATCAGGTACTGCTGCACGATCGAGAAGATCGTGGCGGTGATCCAGTAGATGAACAGGCCCGCCGGCAGGAACCCGCCGTAGACGACCGAGATCAGCGGCAGCAGCAGCATCGTCTGGCGCTGGATCTTGGTGTTCGGGTCGTCGTCCTCGGGCCGCGTCTGCGGCAGCATCATCTTCGACTGGACGAGCTGCAGGGCGGCCGACGCGATCGCGAGGATGCTGATCCCGAGCGCGAAGCCGACGATCGTCACGGTGAAGATCGTCGACGGCTGGCTGACGTCGATCGACGTGCCGAGGAACGGGATGACGGTGTCGATGCACGGGCCCAGCGCGGCATCGGGCACGCCGGTCGCCGGGTTGATGTTGTTGCAGGTCAGGGGCACGACCTGGACGCCGAACACGTCGAGCATCGCCGTCGGGTCGACATTGGTGAGCCCGTTCTGGATGACCGAGTAGATGATGAACAGCAGGGGCATCTGCAGGAGGAGCGGAAGGCAGCCGGCCAGCGGGCTGATGCCGCGCTCCTTGAACAGCTCCTGCTGGGCGAGCCGGGCCTTCATCGCGTCGCCCTTGAAGCGCCGCTGGATCTCCTTGATCTCGGGCTGCAGCAGCTGCATCCGGCGCTGCGACACGAGCTGCCGCCGATAGAGCGGGATCACGATGGTCCGGACGATCAGCGTCAGCGCCACGATCGCCCAGCCGATGGCGGCCGGGACGCCCAGGCCGCGAAGGACGTCGTAGATCCCGACCAGGACGATGAACATCGCCTTGAAGATCGGGGTGAAGAGCCAGGCCAGGAAGCTGATCGGGTCGGCCCCGGGCTGGGCCGGCTCGAGCGGCGGCGCGTAGGACGGCGAGGGGACCGGCGAGCCGGGCCCGCCCGACGCTCCGGGCGCCCCGGGGGTCGCGCAGGCGGCCACCACGAGCACGACCAGCACGAGCAGGCCGAGGAAGGCGATCCGGTCCCACGGGAGCCGACGGAGTGTCACGTGCTTGGCGCCTCGCTAGCGAACCGGGTCATAGCCGCTCCCGCCCCATGGATGGCAACGGGCGATCCGCCGCATCCCCATCCAGCCCCCCTTGAGGAGCCCGTACTTCTCGATCGCCTGCTCCGTGTAGCGCGAGCAGGTCGGCTCATATCGACAGCTCGACGGCATCCAGGCGAAGACGATCCGGTAGAGCCTGATCATCCCGATCCCGAGGTGCTTCACCCTGCGGTGCCTCCGAGCACGCCGCCCTTGACGAGGGTTCGGCGCAGAACCCCGACCAGCGTGTCGTGGTCGGCTTCGACGATCGCGGGCCGGGCGATGATGAGCACGTCCCAGCCGGGCTGGAACGAGGGCGCCATCACCCTGAGCGCCTCGCGGAGCCGGCGACGGACACGATTGCGAACCACCGACCCGCCGAGCGCTCGGCCGGTCGACAGCCCGAACCGGGTCGTCTCGAGATCGGTCCGCCGGAACCGGGCGGTAAGGAATGGGTGGGACCTGGTGGTCCCGCTTCCCTGGAGCGCCGCGAAATCCTGCGGGCGGGAGAGCATCACGAGCCGCGGCAAGGGTGCGCCGCGCCCGACGGTCAGGCTGTCAGCCGCTTTCGACCGCGAGCTCGGCGAGCTGCCAGGATGCGCCGGCCGCCGGCCGACCTCATTCGGGCGCGAAAGCCATGCTCCTTGGCGCGGTGTCGCTTCTTCGGCTGATAGGTCTGCTTCATCTGGGCTGTCCGGGATCCTCTCCATCCGGCCTCGGGGACGGTCTGTCTGTTCCCCTGAAGGCACACAACGCGCCTGGCGCCCGAAAGCGCACGGCGCGTCGTCGTCCGGCGGATGATATGTCGCGCTCACGGGGGTGTCAAACGGCCGACACGTCCCCATGCTGGCCGCGGCGAGCGTCGCCCGGAGCGCGCGCCGCGTCACGCAGCGATACCCCTGGGGAGTATGCCAAAATCGCCTTGCGGCAGCCGTCCGGGCGGTGCTATCCTCTCCGGGCCCTCGGCGCCGGAGACGTACGAAGGGATCCCCAGGAAGCCCGACCAGGATCCTCGGGAACGTCGTCGGCCGGTGCCACGAGCGCAAGTGCAAGACGCGCGCGGACCCCCGGCTCTCGATTCCCAACCGTGGTCAACGCTACCCATCATCCGACCGACCGCAGCGCAGGATCCCATCGACGAATGGATGCGAAGCAAGTCTGGCGAGCCGCCCTGGGAGAGCTCCAGGTCTCGCTCTCGCCGGCGAATTTCGAGACATGGCTGCGCGACACCCAGCTGGTGGACGTCGACGAGCAGCGCTTCCGGATCGCCGTGCCGAACGGCTTCGCCAAGGACTGGCTCGAGTCGCGCTATCGCTCGCTGATCAGCCAGACCCTCGCCCGGATCGTCGGCTACAGCGTCCAGGTCGAGTTCGTCATCGGCACCACGCGCGGAGGAGCACGCCGGCCCGACCGTCGCTCCGGCGGCCAGCAACGGCAACGGCGCGGGCAATGGCGCCGGCGGCAGCCCGAGTCCTTCGACCGCGGTCCGGGTCGAGCCGACCCGCGTCGGCGGCGAGGGCGGGACGACCTACATCAACCCGCGCTACACGTTCTCGAACTTCATCGTCGGGTCGGCCAACCGCCTCGCGCACGCGGCCAGCCTGTCGGTCGCGGAGCGCCCGGGGCATGCCTACAACCCGCTCTTCCTGTACGGCGGGGTGGGCCTCGGCAAGACCCACCTGATGCATGCCATCGGCAACCAGGTCATCGCCAAGTTCCCGCGCAAGCGGGTCGTCTACGCGACCAGCGAGAAGTTCACCAACGAGTTCATCGCCTCGATCCAGCAGGGCAAGATCGACGAGTTCCGCGCCCGCTACCGGCGGATCGACCTGCTGCTCATCGACGACATCCAGTTCATCGCCGACAAGGAACGGACGCAGGAAGAGTTCTTCCATACGTTCAACGCGATCCACGAGGACGGCAAGCAGATCGTGCTGTCCTCGGACCGGCCGCCCAAGGCGATCCTGACCCTCGAGGAGCGGCTGCGCAGCCGGTTCGAATGGGGGCTCATCGCCGACCTGACCGCCCCGGACCTCGAGACGCGGATTGCGATCCTGCGGGCCAAGGCGGAGGAGGGCGCCGTCCCGGTCACGTCGGACGTCATCGAGTTCATCGCGCGCAAGGTCGTCAGCAACATCCGCGAGCTCGAGGGGGCGCTCAACCGGATCGTGGCCTACGCCAGCATGGGCGCCATGCCGATCGGCATCGAGCTCGCCCAGGCCGTGCTCTCGAACGTGCTCTATAACCCGAAGAAGCGCCAGGTGACGCCGGAGCGCATCGCCAAGGTCGTGTCCGAGTACTACAGCGTGCCGATGGACGCCCTGCAGGGCCAGAAGCGCGACAAGGCGATCGTCGTCCCGCGCCAGATCGCGATGTTCCTGATGCGCGAGGAGACCGACGTCTCGCTGCTCCGCATCGGCGCCGAGCTCGGCGGGCGCGACCATTCGACCGTCCTCCACGCCTGCGACAAGATCAATCGCGAGGTCGCCGTCAACGACGAGCTGCGCCGCGAGATCGCCGCGGTCCGGGAGCTGATCTACGCCGACTGACCGGGTCCTCGACGATCGGTCGGGGCACGGATCCGGGCGTGCCGGGCGTCTCCCAGGGGTCCCTGTTGTGGATAACCACGCGATTCCGGTGGAAAACAGGGTGCCGTTGTGGACATCCCGGCGCTCCAGCCGCCTGGTGTCGGCATCCTTCGTGGACGGCTCGGGCGTCTCGGGCCGGCCCGCCGCCGGGGCGACCGATCGTCCACGGCGCGTCCCCACGCCGGCCCGCAGGCAGCGCTCGCCCATCCACCACGGCCCGCCAATCGTCCACGGCCCGAACGAGCGGGCGGGAGCGTGGCCGTCCACCGGTTCCACAGCATTACTACGGTGATGACTAGATGAGAAGATAGAGGGAAGATACCCACGACCCTGGGACAACCCCGCGGACCAGGCCGACGACATCGCGTGCCCCGTCCATCCCATCGCCGGCCGCGGCCGTTCGATCCACCGACCCGCAGCGTGGAGTGAAGCCCAACGTGAAACTCTCGGTCATGCAGGAGAACCTGGCGCGCGGCCTGTCCGTCGTCAGTCGCGCCGTGTCCAACCGGAGCACCCTGCCGGTCCTGGCCAACGTCCTGCTCAAGACGGAGGACGCCGGGCTGAAGCTGACGGCGACGAACCTGGAGATCGGGATCACCTATTGGGTCCCCGGCAAGATCGACACCGATGGGGCGACCACCGTCCCGGCCAAGCTGCTGACCGACCTGGTCAACTCCCTGCCGGGCGGAGACCGGGTCGATCTCGAGCTCCAGGCCGGCGACCTGCTCGACCTTCGGTGCGGGCGGTTCCAGACCCACATCAAGGGCATCGACGCGGACGAGTTCCCGGCGATCGGGGCGGCCGGCGAGCGACCCACGACGCGGATCGCCCAGAACGTCCTGCGCCAGGCGCTGGCCGAGACGACGTTCGCGGCCGCCAGTGATGAGGCCCGGCCGATCCTGACCGGCGTCCTGGCCAAGTTCGAGGGCGACCAGCTCACGCTGGCTGCGGCCGACAACTACCGGATCGCGGTCAAGACGATCGCGATCCTCGATGCCGTCCCCGAGACCAGCGTGGTGATCCCGGCGCGGGCGCTCAACGAGCTCGCCCGGATCCTGGCCGACGTCGACGACCCGGTCGAGGTCGTCCTCGCCGCCGGCAAGAACCAGATCCTGTTCCACCTCGACGGGATCGACCTGGTCAGCCGGTTGATCGACGGCCAGTTCCCGAACTACCAGCAGGTCGTGCCGACCAGCCACACGACGCGCGCCGTGCTCGATCGCGAAGAGCTGCTGCGAGCCGTCCGCCCGGCCGCGCTCATCGCCCACGAGTCGGCGAACATCGTCAAGCTCCAGGTCGCGCGCCGACGGCGAGGCCGGGATCACGGTCAGCGCCAACGCCGAGGTCGGCGACCACGTCGGGCAGGTCGAGGCCGCGGTCGAGGGCGACGGCACGACGATCGCGTTCAACGCCCGCTATCTCGCGGACGTGCTGACCAACGTCGGGGCCGACCAGTTCGGGCTCGAGCTCAACGGCCCCCTGTCGCCCGGCGTCTTCAAGCCGATCGGCGACGACCAGTACATCCACGTCGTCATGCCCGTGCGGACCACGTCCTAGCCCACCCAGCCGGAGGCCGGCCCGGCGCGACCGGGCCCATCACGACCCTGCTCGAGACGATCAGCCTGCTCGACCTCCGGGGCTACGCGTCGCTCGAGGCGTCGTTCGGTCCCGGCCCGCACATCGTGTGGGGCCCCAACGCGGCCGGCAAGACGACGCTCCTCGAGGCGATGGTCCTCCTGGCCTGGGGCCGCTCGCACCGGACCGCGACCGACGGCGAGCTGATCCGCTGGGGCACGGAGCTGGCCAGGATCGAGGGCCGCGTCGGCCAGGACACGATCGAGGTCGCGATCGTCCGGGCGGGCAGCGGCAGCGCCGGTCGCAAGCGGATCCGGGTCAACGGCCTGGCGCGACGGGCCAGCGGGCTGGCCGGGCTGCTGCGGACCGTCCTGTTCGCCCCCGAGGAGATGCTCCTGGTGGCCGGCTCGCCGTCGCTCCGCCGGGCGGTGATCGACCAGCTGGCCGCGGCGGGCTCGCCGGCCTACGCCGACGCGCTGTCGACCTATGGCCGCACCCTCCAGCAGCGGAACAGCCTCCTCCGTTCGATCCGCGAGGACGGCGCTTCGCGCGCCGAGCTGCGCTATTGGGACGCCGCGTTCCTCGACACCGGCGGGCGCGATCGTCGCCGAGCGGCGCCGGCTGCTCGAGGTCCTCGCCGGCCCGCTGGCGGCGGCCCACGCCGAGATCGCACCCGAGGAGGCCGCGGCCGGCCGGCTTGCGCTGCGCTACGAGACGAACGCGCCGCCCCAGCCCGGGGAGACGCCGCGCGACGCGCTCGCCCGGCGGCTCGTCGAGACCGCCGAGAAGGAGGTCTGGAACGGGACGACGCTGGTCGGACCGCACCGCGACGACCTCGTGTTCGAGCTCGACGGACGCGACCTGGCGACGTTCGCCTCCCGCGGCCAGCAGCGGACCGCGATCCTGGCTCTCAAGCTGGCCGAGCTCGACGTCGTGACCGCGCTCGACGGCCGGCCACCGCTGCTCCTCCTCGACGACGTCTTCTCGGAGCTCGATCCGGAACGACGGTCGCACCTGGTGCGCCGGATCGCGGCCCTCCCGCAGGCGTTCGTCACGACGACGACGCGCGACGACCTCGACCCCGAGCTGCTGGCCATCGCCACGGCCTGGGAGGTCCGCCTCGACCCGTCGGGCGCCCGGCTCGTCCCGGCCGACGTCGGGGCATCGCGGTGAGCGGGCCGCGGCGACGGCCGATGATCCGGCTCGGCGAGCTGATCCCGGACGCCGCCCGTGCGCTCGGGCTGGAGGACGAGCTCCGCCTGTCGCGTGCCGGCGCGACGTTCGAGGCGCTCGTCGCCGAGCGCGTGCCGGCCGCCGCCGGGGCGTGCCGGGTGGTCCGCCTGGACGGGACCACGCTCGACGTGGAGGCCGACGCGCCGATCGTCGCGCAGGAGCTGCGCCTCCGTGCGACCGAGCTTCTGGCCGCATTTGCGGCCGCGCCGGGAGGCGTCGGCGCCCGTCAGATCCGGGTCCACGTCCGACGCGAGAGTCCCCGGCTATAATCCCGCTCACCTGCCAGCCACCTCCGAGGCGACGATCGCGGTGACAGCCGAACGCCGAGCCCGATCGAGCCTCGTCCGCCCGTCCCCGCGACCCCCCGGGCCGTAGGGTCCGCACGAACACGAGAGGCCCGGATGGCCGTACGGCTCCACATGAAGCTCGGCGTCGTCGCCGAACACGACCGCCTCCCCGACTCCCCCGACACGCTGGTCGTCGTCGAGCCGAGCGTCGGCTCCGTCGCGCGCTCCAAGGGGCACCTGTATCTGCTGGTGACCTCGCGCATCTCGTCGCGCCACGCGCTCGAGGCGACCCGCCTCGCGGCCGAGACGATCCGCAACGAGTACTACTACGACGAGTCGGCCGGGATCCGGGTCTGCCTCCAGAAGGCGATCACCACCGCCAACAAGCGGCTGGCCCACCAGGCCGACCGGCTCGGGCTCAAGTCGCCTGACGGCAACGGGCCGATCGGGATCGGCGTCGCGGTCGTCCGCGGCAGCGAGATGTACGTCGCCACCGTCGGTCCGGCCGAGGCCTACCTCATCCGTCAGGCCCGCCTGTCGACGCTGCCCGACCCGCACCGCGAGCGTGGCCTGCCATCGGGCGCCCTCGAGCCCGACGTGTGGCGCGGCGAGATCTCGGTCGGCGACTCGCTCGTGCTCGTCTCGCCCAACGTCATCGCCCGGTTGGGCGCCGGAGGAGCTCAAGGACGCGATGCTGACCCTCCACCCGCAGTCGGCGATGGAGCACCTCCACCACCGGTTCGTGGCGGCCGAGGGCTCGGGCAGTGACGGCGCGATCGCGTTCGAGGCGACCGAGGTGTCGTCCACCAGCCGGGCACGGGCGCTCGTCCCGGTCCGCCCGGCCGAGCCGCTCGCCGGCGCCCCGGATCGCTCGCCGATCCCGCTGGCCGACAACGTCCAGGCGGCCGGCGTGGCGATGAGCGCCGTCGCCGTGAACGCCAAGACGGCGGCGGGCGGGGCGCTCGAGCGCGTCGTCGGCCGGGTCCAGGACGTCATGCCCCGTCGCAAGCCGGCCTACCGGCGGGTCACGCCGCTCGCCTCGCGGCGCGAGACGCAGCGACGGGCCGCCCTCGCCATCCTCGCGCTGGTCATCGTCGTCGGCGCCCTCGGCCTCGGCGTGTACGCCTTCGGCGGGAACGCCCCGCAGCAGGCGATCAGCTCGGTCAACGCCGGGCAGAAGGCGCTCGACCAGGCGCGCGCCGACCTGGCCAAGGTCAGCGGCCCCGGGATCGACCTGATCGCGGACGCACCCGGTGAGGCCCTCAAGCTCCTGCAGCACGCCCACGAGCAGCTCGCGATCGCGGCCGGCGCCCGGGTGAGCGCCACGGTCCTGGCGCCGCTTCAGGCCCAGGCCGTGGCCGGGCTCGACCGGCTGTACGGCGTGGTCCCGGTAAAGTCGACGCCGCTCATCGCGTTCAAGCCGGCCGAAGGGGCTGCGCCGGTGGACCTCGGCGCGCTGGTCCGCGGCCCCGACGGCGTGCCGTACGCCATCGACCGTTCGACCAAGGCGGTCATCCGCTACAGCCTCAAGACCAAGACGGCTGCAGTCATCGTGCGCAACGGCCAGAAGAACAAGTCGGGCACCGTCGCCGCCCCGCGCTTCCTCGCGGCCGGCGGCCAGGACCTGCTGATCCTCGATGCCAAGAACATCCTGTGGCGCTGGCGGCCGGCCGACGACAGCGGCAAGGGCACCCTGACCAAGGTGACGTTGCTCGAGTCGGCTTCGCTCGGCGACGACATCATGGGCATCAACACGTTCCTGCGACCGGGGACGCGCGGGCTCTACAACCTGTACATCGTCGACCCGTCCGAGCAGCAGATCCGGGCGTACGCGCCGTCGGCCGACGGCAGCGGTTTCCCGGGCAAGTCAACGCCCTGGCTGACGACCGCTCGCGACGTGTCGGCGATGACCTCGACGTACGTCGACGGTGACCTGTTTGCGACCGACCACGGGACGTTGCTCCGGTTCGTCAGCGGCAAGGACGAGGGCTGGGATGCGGACAAGCCGGACGACACGTCGCTCCGGCCGGCTCCGCAGTACTCGCTCGTGACCTCGGGGTCGGAGCGGCGAGCCGGCCTGATCTACGCCTACGACCAGCCGAACGGCCGGGTCGTGGCCCTCGACAAGCTGAACGGCAAGTACAGCGCCCAGTACCGCCTGGCGGGCGGCCTCAAGGACTGGTCGGACATGCGGGCGATGTATGTCGTGGCCGGGACCGACGACACCCCGTCCACGCTGGTCTGGCTGTCCGCCAACGGGATCAACGAGGCCGTCCTCGTCGCGGTCCCGGACGGCGGCCCGACACCGAGCGCCAGTCCGTCGGCGGCGCCATCGACCAGTCCGCCCAAGGCGACCCCGAAGCCCACCAAGAAGCCCTGACCGGGCACTCCCCGTGATCCCGCTACGGGACGCCAACCCGACCCGGCGGACGCCGTACGTCACGCTGTCCCTGGTCATCGCCTGCTTCGTCGCGTTCGCCTGGGAGCTCGGGCTGCTGGCCAGCGGCGGCGAGGCCGCGCTCGACACGTTCATCACCCGCTGGGGCGTGGTCCCGGCCGACCTGACTGCGGCGTGGCAGGCGGGCGAGGTCGTCTCGGTCGAAACGGCGACGCTGGTGACCAGCCAGTTCCTGCACGGCGGCTGGTTCCACCTGCTTGGCAACATGCTGTACCTGTGGATCTTCGGCAACAACGTCGAGGATCGCTTCGGCCGCCCCGGCTTCCTGGCGTTCTACCTGATCGGGCGGGGCGCTGGCCGGCCTGACCCAGGTCGCCATCGACCCGACCTCGACGGTCCCGACGATCGGGGCGTCCGGCGCCATCGCGGCCGTGCTGGGCGCCTATTTCGTGCTGTTCCCGCGGGCGCGCGTCACGTCGCTGGTGTTCCTCGGCTTCTTCTACCAGCTGATCGACGTGCCGGCGATCATCGTCCTCGGCTTCTGGTTCGTGCTCCAGCTGATCGACGGGCTGACCTCGCTCGGCGCGGTCCAGAGCGGTGGCGGCGTGGCGTTCTTCGCCCACATCGGCGGCTTCGTGGTCGGCGCCGTGGCGGCCCGCCTGATCATGCTCGCCGTCCCCCGCCTGCGAGGGCCGGCCGCCCCGCCCGCCGTGGGATAATCGCGCCATGGACGACGGCCTGGTCGAGATGGAGGTCGAGAGCGTCAGGGTCCACATGCTCTCGAGCCGCCATGTGGTGATCCTCAAGGAGGCGGGCCGCGACCGGTACCTGCCGATCTGGATCGGCCCGTGGGAAGCCAGCGCGATCGCCATGAAGCTCCAGGGCCTGACCCCGGAACGGCCGCTCACCCACGACCTGTTCGCCACGACCCTCGAGGAGCTCGGCGCCCGGGTCGACCGGGTCGTCATCAGCGAGCTGGCCGAGGAGACGTTCCACGCGCGGATCGTGCTCGAGCGCGACGGCCGGATGGTCGAGGTCGACGCCCGGCCGTCCGACGCCCTGGCGCTGGCCGTCCGTTCCTCGACGCGGATCTTCGCGGCCGAGGCCGTGCTCGACCAGGCTGCCCTCGGCGGTGACGGGTTGACCGGGGAGGGCGAGGGCGAGGCGGGCTCGACGCTCGAGGCGACCGGCGAGAACATCGTCGACCCGCGGCTGGACGTGTTCCGCGACTTCGTCAACTCGCTCGACGTCGACGCCGAGGGCGAGAGCCGCTCGAGCTAGACGGGTGGGCGGCCGCGGGCCTCGCGCCCGCACCCGACCTACGAGGCCGCCGCCTTCAACCCGATGACGCGGGTCAGCGCGCTGGCGTCCTTTCCGTCGATGTAGTCGAGGTCGTAGCGCTCGGCCAGCAGCGCGAGCTCGCGCGGGTCGAGGCGCATCACGTAGACGGGCCGGCGGCCGAGGTTGGCGTCGATGACATCGGTGATGCTCCCGAGGTTCTCGTCCAACCGGGTCCGATCGTCGACGATCGCGATGTCCGGCCGTCGCCCCTCGACCTTCTGGGCGTACCACAACGGCGTCGAGTAGCTCCACCAGCTGAGGATCACGGCGTGGTCTTCCATGACGTCGAGCACGTGGTCGGTCCAGATGATCGCTTCGCGCCGGCCGCTCATGTCCAGCGCCTTGAAGCGCAGCGGGGCGTCAGCCAGGGTCGGGACGACGAGGGCGATCCCGATGAGCAGCGCGATCAGGCCGCCGACTGGTCGGGCGGTGGCCGGACGGCCCGGGCTCGGCGCGTCGCCGTCGGTCGGCGCGTCGCCGGTCGCCGCGTCGTTGTCCGGCGCGCCGTCGGTGGGCGCGGCCACGTCACCGCTCGACAGGACGTCGACGACGGCCGCCCCGAGGATCGCCAGCCACGTCCAGGCCATCAGCGCCGGGCCGACGTAGTAGCGGCTGATGTCGGCGTTGACGTACGACGCCGCGAAGAAGCAGGTGATGGCCACGGCGCTGCCGGTCAGCAGGGCATACCGGGGCCGGCGCAGGACCGTGACCACGAACCCGACCGGGATGAGCGGCGCCAGGATCCCGAACTGGGCGACGGTCCGCGACACCAGCTCGCCGAACTTGCCCGGCAGGTTGCCGAACGGGTCGGACAGGCTGCCCTGGAACTGCTCGGCCAGGACGATGTAGCGAAAGCCGTCCCACGTGTCGGGCGTGCCGTACACGAGCGGCGCGCGAAACGGGCCGGCACGCAGCGGGAGCTCGAGGTAGACGAGCGTGACGGTCAGGAGCAGGGCGGCCACGCAGGCCAGCGACGAGGCGGCCACGCCGCCAGATCCCGGGATCGACGGCGAGGACGTACAGCCCGACCGGGATGGCCAGCAGGAGCGTCAGGGAATGGTTGCCGACGGCCAGCCCGAAGACGACCGCCGCCGCGACGAGAAACCGGTCCCCGCGGTCGATCGCGGCCACAGCTCGGTCGTACGTCGCCACGGACTCGGGCGTGCGAGCTCCGGCGCGGCCACCGCCACGGCCACGCCCTCGTCTCGGCGGGCACGCGCGTCCCACTGGACGAGCAGCCAGAGCAGGATCGCGACGAGCGCGACGTGGAGCGTGTGCGCCTCGGCGTGGGTCGCGATCGTCCAGGCGATCGGCGTGAGGGCAAGCCCGACGCCGGCGGCGATCCCGAGCACGATCCGACCGGTCAGCAGCCGGACGAGGTCGACGGTCACCCCGGCCGCCAGCGCCAGGCAGAGCGCCGAGAACAGGTTCATCCGGAAGGCCGGCTCGCCGAATGGCTGGAGCAGGACGGAGGCGAGCCAGCCGAGCAGCACGTAGGTCGGAAAGCCGGTCGGATGGGCGGTGCCCAGCACGGGCGCGACGACCTGCAGCTCGCCGGTGTCCCAGAACGCCAGGCCTGGCAACATCGCCAGCCAGGCCGCGACGAACGCGACGACCGCCACGGCCGACGAGGCCGCGAGCCTGGTCCCGATCACCATCCGAGCGCGACGCTCCAGAGCACGCCCCACAGGTTGATCGCCAGGGACAAAACGACGAGGGTCATGCCCAGAAGCATGCCGTATCTGCGCCGGACGGCCAGCCGCTCGAAACCCAGCGCCACGAGGGGCAGCGCGAACGGCGCGGCATCGTTGCTGAAGCGATATCCGAACTGAACCCAGCCCTGGCTGAAGTGCATCAGGTCGAACAGCGCGATCGCGACGACCGCGATGAGCGCGCCCGTGACCAGCCGGCTGCGCCCGAAGGCTCCGAGGATCGGGAGGGCCAGGAGGTACGCCGGGCTCGTCAGCAGCACGCTCATCCCGGTGTCTCGGGGGACGGCCAGCGGGCACGCGGCATCGAATAGCCCGCGCGCCGCGCCGGGCTCGACGCACAGCGGAACCCGATTGACGCCGAGCGCGTCCGGCACCTGTGTCGGCAGCAGGTCGGGCAAGCCAAAGACCGCGATGCCCAGGTTCTGGACGAGATAGCGAGGGTCCTCGATGCCCCAGTCGGCGTGGTAGCCGAGAGCGCCGTACCCCGCGACCTCGAGCCGGTACAGGTGGTCGTAGGCCGGGCTGATCAGCTGACCCGTCGTGATCAGGTCATACGCGAGCAGGGCCACGATCGGGATGGCGGCGCCCAGGCCGGCCGACCAGGCGCGGCCACGCCAATCCGCGCCCGCTCCGACGAACGCGAAGAACGGCGCCCCGAGGACGACCGGCGTCCGCGCCGTGCAGGCCAGCCCGAACAGGAACCCGGCCGCGAGCTGGCGGCGATCGATCGACGGCGGCCGGCGTCGGCGGGAGGCCCGGGGCGGGTCGACCGGCGGATCGTGGGGTGGGCCCGTGACGGCCGTCCGGCTCCGCTCGCCGCGGCATCGCGATCCGCGCCGATCGCCAGCCCGATCGCCAGGAACGTCAGGCCGACCGCCACGACGTGGGCCTGGAACCAGGTCGTCGACTGCTGCGCGGTGTACCAGAACACGGTCCCGAAGGCGAAGAAGACGGTCGTCCCGAGGCGGACCGCCGGGCCGACCGGCAGCCGCCCGAGCATCCACCAGGCGAGCCCGACATCGACCGCCGCCAGGACGGTGAACAACAGCTGGTCGTTGGTGGCGAGGCCCCAGACCGCGACGAACGGCACGAGGACGAGCGCCGGCAGCGGCGGGAACGGCAGCAGGCCGCGCGGCACGCCGTCGCTCGTCGCGATCGGGAGGACGTCCTGGAAGTAGGCGTTGCCGTTCAGGCCGGCGGCGGCCTCGACGGGATAGCGGATCGCCGCGTGCCCCTCGAGGAACGCAGCCGCCTGCCACACGAAGTGGTCGTAGTAGCGGTCGACGTAGGTCACCAGGTAGACCGCCAGGGCGGCCGCCACGAGCGCGAGCCCGGTCACCACCGCGGCACGACGACTGATGCCCGCGGCGGGCGGATCGGTGGTCGCGATGTCCGTCCCGCGGCCTCGCCGGCGACCCTGTGCTACGCTCCGGCCCACCTTCCACGCTCGTTCAGGAGCCGTTCCCGGTGACTGGCCCCGCAACCGGCGGGACCGAGCGAGGCACGCGAGCGCCGACGCGGCTGACCGGGACCCTGGGAGCCGTCGGCGCGGTCCTCGTGGTCCTCGCGCTCGGTCTCGTCCTCCGCCTCATCATCGCACGCCTGCTCCCCGGCTCGGGCTTCGAGGTCGACCTCAACGCCTTCCGATTCTGGGCGTCAAACCTCGCCTCGCAGGGCCTCAACGGCTTCTACGACCGCGACTTCTTCCACGACTACACGCCGGGCTACCTCTACGTCCTGTGGCTGATCGGGCTCGTCGGCAATGCGGCCGGCGGGGTCGGCGACCTGATCAAGATCCCGCCGATCCTGGCCGACCTGGCGATCGGCTGGCTGGCATGGTCGATGGTCCGCGAGCTCGGCGGTCGCGACCGCCTGGCGCTGGCGGCGGCCGCGGTGGCGGTCCTCAACCCGATCTCGTGGTTCGACAGCGTCGTCTGGGGGCAGGCCGACTCGTTCGGCGTCGTGTTCGTGCTCCTCGGCCTGCGTGAGCTGTGGCGGGACCGGCCCGAACGAGCCGCGATCTACACCGTCATCGCGGCGATCATCAAGCCGCAGCTCGGGCATCCTCATCCCGATCGTGGCGGTGGTCACGATCCGGCGAGCGCTGTGGCCGGCCGGCGGTCACGGCGACGCGGAGCGCACCGGCCACCCGGTCCGGATCCTGACGACGGGCCTGGCCGGGTTCGTCACGGCGGTGGTGCTGTGCCTCCCGTTCGGCCTGTCGGTGGTCGAGCTCAGCAGCCAGCCGCCGTTCATCTCGTCGGGCCTCCTCGAGCAGGTCGCCGTGGCGGCCGGCGGCTACCCGTACCTGACCGTCAACGCCTATAACCCTTGGGCGCTCCTGCCGGGCGACCTCGGCTACAGCCTGGCAAACGCGGGCCTGTGGGTGTGCGATTACGCGGGGACCGCGACCGACTGTGGGTCGGGCACCGCCGTCTTCGGGCCGCTGCCGGCGGTGGTCATCGGCACGTCGCTGCTGTTGGCGGCCATCGCGCTGATCCTGCTGGTGGTCGCCCGGCGGCCGGACCGGCTCACCCTGCTCGTCGGGCTGGCCGTCCTGGCGCTCGCCTTCTTCGTGGTCCCGACGCGCGTCCATGAGCGCTACGGCTACCCGTTCTTCGCGATGGGGGTGATCCTGGCCGCGATCTCGGTCCGCTGGCGCGTGGCCTACATCGTCCTGTCGGTGGCGACGTTCGCCAACATGTACGTCGTCCTGACGACCCTCTACCCGGACAACCCGTCGATCGCCGACTGGCTCGGGATCGGGCCGGCGATCCGCTCGGAGGCCGGGGTAGTCCTGTTCTCCGTCCTCCACGCGGCGGCGTTCGCGTGGGCCTTCGTCCAGCTGCGGGCCGGTGCGCGCGAGCGCCTCGAGGACGAGCTGGCCGCGGCGTCGCTCGACGATGCGGCGCTCGAGGCGGAGGAGTCGGCGACGGGGTCACCCTCCGGCGGCGGCGCGCCCGCCACCACCGTCCATGAGCGGCGGACGCCTTCGGGACCGCGAACACCGATGCCGATCCCGAGCGGTCAGTCCCGGCGTTGGCGGGCACCGTCCCGGCCGCTGCCGTCCCCGTGGCGTCGGGCGCTGCAGCCGCGGGTGCCGCCGCCGTCGCCCTGCCGACCTGGTCCACCCGGCCGACCTTCGACGAGGTCGGCGTGCTCGGCTGGTTCCGCGCCCGGCTCGGCGACGCGCCGATCCGGCCGGACCGCAGCGCGATGCTCCGATCGGAGCGCGGGGGACGGCTCGACCGGCTCGACCTGTGGCTGCTCATCCTGCTCGTGGTCGGCACGCTCGTGCTCCGCACGTTCCGGCTGGCCGAGCCGTACCAGATGCACTTCGACGAGGTCTACCACGCCCGGACCGCGACCGAGTTCCTCCAGTCGTGGCGGTACGGGCTGTCGCACGAGATCTACGAGTGGACCCACCCGCACCTGGCCAAGTACGTCATGGCCGGCGGGATCGTGCTGTGGGGCGGTGACGACGTGGCCGCCACGAGCGAGCTGGACGTGCCCGTTCGCGCCGTGGCCGTCGAGCCGCGGCGGACCGAGGAGGACGTGCCCGGCAACCGCGCCGGCGAGCGGCTGTTCGTCGCCACGGGATCCGAGATCCGGGTCTTCGACCTCCGCACGCGGGAGCCGATCGCGGTCGGCCCGGCACCCGGCGCCACGGCGCTGGCGATCGACGATGCCGGCCACCAGCTCGTCGTGGGCTACGAGGACGGCCGGCTGGCCACCATCGACCTCGATCTCGTCGGACAGGCCGGCGCCGACCTCGCGCCGGTCGAGCTGGTGACCGTCGACCATCCCGTGACGCACCTGTTCGTGGCCGAGGGCGGCCAGCTGGTCGCCGCCTCGGACGATCGGCTGACCTCGGTCGACCTCGTCACGGGAACCACGGTCGGGTCGCTCGACCTGCCCGGGATCGCCGACATCGGTCCGGGCGGGAGCGGGAACGCGCTGGTGGCCACGATCGACGTCGTCGACGATCCGTCGGCGGTCGCCTCGAAGCTGACCTCCATCCTGTCGAGCCCGGCGACGCCCTACCGGCAACGCCTGGAGGACGCGGCCCCCGGCTCCACGGTCGTGCTCGGCTACCCGGGCAGTGGCGAGACGCGCAAGAAGCTCGATGCCGCGATCACCGAAGGCACGCTGCCGGGCATCAGCGTCGACAACGTGACGCGAACCGCAGTCGCCACCGCCGACGGCGTCACGTTCATCGATGCGGAGCGCGGCGAGCTGGTCAGCACGGTCCCGCTCGTCGGTGGGGCCCACGGCCTGGCGCTGGCGACGGGCCTCGACAACCCGAAGCTGTACGTGACCTCGGGAACCGAGACGGACCCGGGCTACGACGTCATCACCGTCGGCGGCGACGGGGCGAACAACGGTCCGGTGAACCAGGGCAACAATCCGTTGCCCGGGCCCGGGACCTCGGTCGCCTATGACGAGGCGAGCCAGATGATCCACATCCTGGGCCTGGCGCCGGACGCGACCGACGCCGGACCGTGGACGGTCTATGTCGTCGACCCGGTCGGCAACCCGCCCGCGGTGTTCGCCGACGCGCGGCTGCCGGACGGCTTCGTGCCGGTTGCGTGGGCCGCGGACTTCAACCCGATGTATCCGTCCGAGGATCGCCAGCAGCTCCTGGTGTTCGACGCGGACGGGACGTCGCAGGCGATCGACACCGGGTCGCATGCCTTCTCCTGGCGGATGCCCGGCGTGATCGCCGGGGCGATCACCGCGGCGCTGCTGTACCTGCTCGCCCGGATCCTGTTCAAGCGTCGCTCGGTGGCCGCCCTGGTCGGACTGTTCGTGATCGCCGACGGAATGTTCTTCGTCCAGTCGCGGATCGGCATGAATGACGTGTACGTCGGCCTGTTCATCATCGCCGCGTATACCGTCTTCGCCGCGCTGTGGACGGGCTGGTGGCGCGGCCGGGCGGCGTTCTGGGTGGGGATGCCGGTGATCGGGGTCCTGCTCGGGCTGGCCCTGGCCAGCAAGTGGGTGGCCGCCTACGCGATCGGGGCGTTGGTGCTGCTCATCCTCGTCCGCAGCGCGCTCGGGCGGGTGCTGGCGATCCTCGGCATGATCGGGTTGACGACCGTGCTCGGGTACATGGCCATCAGCGTACCGGCCGCCGCGGGCGCGACCGATCCCGGGTTCGGCAACCTGACGTTCCTGCTGATCATGGTCGCGCTGACCCTGCTGGCCGTGGTCGTGGCCGTGATCCACCCGATCGCCTGGACCGACGACGAGATGCGGTTCGCCGTCGGGGCGCCGGTCGCCCTCGGGGCGCTCGTCTTCTTCGGAGCGCTGGCGACCGGCCGGCTCGACAGCGAGCTCGTCATCGGGTCACTGGCGATCACGCCGCTGCTCGTCGCGATCGCCCTCGCGTCCGCCTCGATCGTCGTCGTCGGCCTGTTCTGGCTGGCCGGCCGTTGGGGGTTCGGGCCGCTCGCAGCGCCGCCACCGGCCGACGATCCGATCCGGCTGCTCGAGCCGCCCGGGCAACCGGCCGAGGGCTGGCTGCGGCCGGGCTGGCTGGCGGGCATCCCGGTCGCGTGGATGGCGGTCTGCCTGGTCGCCCTGCCGGTGATCGTGTACGTCATCTCGTACATCCCGTGGGCGTTCGTCCAGAACCCGCCCAACCAGATCGTGCCCGGCTGGCCGCCGGGCCATACCGGCGAGACCCTGCTCGACCTGACCGCCCGGATGTACAACTACCACAACACGCTGTCCGCGGCGCACCCGGCCTCCTCGCCCTGGTGGGCCTGGCCGATGAACCTCAAGCCCGTGTGGTTCTACCAGGAGGGCCTCGCGGCCGGGACCTCGGCTGCGCTGTACGACGCGGGCAGCCTGGTCATCTGGTGGATGGGCATCCCCGCCATCGCCTTCGTGGCCTGGATGGCGTTCAAGCGTCGGAGCCTGGCGCTGACGCTGATCGCGATCGGGTTCGCGGCCCAGTGGATCCCGTGGGCGCGGATCGATCGAGCCGCGTTCCAGTACCACTACTACACGGCGCTGCCGTTCGTCGTGCTCGCCCTCGCCTACTTCGCCGCCGAGCTGTGGCACGGCGCATCGCGCCACACCTGGGCACTGGCCCGGATCGCGGCGGCGATCGCCATCGTCGCGCCGGCCGGGCTGTGGCTGCTCCACCGGCCGCTGTGCGCGATCGTCGGGGTCGAATCGGTCAACGCGGGTTCGGCCGCCTGCCCCGCGGTCATCCCCGACTTCACCCTGACGCTGCGGACGGCGGCCCAGGCGGTCGTCGTCGGCGTCGGCCTGATCGTGATCATCTTCCGCTTCCTCGCCTTCGAGTCGTCCGACGGCGAGGCGCCTGACGAAGGACGGATGACCGCCGGGCTGCGCTCGCTGGTCGTCACCGGCATCGTCGTGGCCCTGGCGCTGGTCGGGGCGTCGCTGCTGCCCGACACGACGATCCTGGAGCTGACCAGCATCCCGGTCGAGCCGATCGCCCTCGTGATCGGGATCCCGCTGGCCTACCTTGGCCTGCAGATCCTCGCCTCGCGCGACGCGCGGCGGTTCGTGGTCGGCCTCGGCGTCGCCGTCGTCGCCTGGTTCGCGATCCTGTATCCGAACATCAGCGCGCTGCCGCTGCCGTCCGCGGTGGTTGCGGCGTACCAGGGGATCCTGCCGACCTACCTGTACGCCTTCCAGTTCCCGGTCAGCACCGTGACCCGCGCCACCGACACGCCGCTGTTCACGCCGATGCTCGCGCTCCTGCTGATCGCCCTGACGGTGACCTGCGTGGTCGTCGCCTATTCGGCCTGGGTCTGGCGGCTGGCGCTCGCCGAGAGGACCGCCGAGGGCGGGCTGTCCGGACGATGCCGAGGGCCTGGCCCGGAGCGGTGGCGGCGCCTGAGGAATCGGCGAGCGGAAGTCCTCGGGCAGGTTGCCGCCGGCCGCGAGCCGGCGGATGACGAACCCGTAGTAGTCCTCGACCTTGGCCGTCACCCGCGGCCAGCTGAAGGCCTCGGCGCGCTCCCGGCCCGCGGCCCGCATCTCGGCTCGCAGCGGGGGATCGGACAGCAGCCGGCCGATCGCCCGGGCCAGCTCCTTCGGCTCGTGCGGCGGGACCAGCAGGCCCTCGCGGCCACGGCGGACGACGCCCTTGTAGCCGTGGATGTCCGAGGCGACGATCGGCGCGCCGGCGGCCATCGCCTCGAGCAGCACGATCCCGAACGACTCGCCCCCGGTCGCCGGGGAGGCGAACACGTCGGCCGTCCGGAAGAGCTGGGCCTTCTCGCCCTCGGTCACGCGTCCCAGGAAGTGGACCTCCTGGAGGCCGCGCGTGGCCACGTACCGCCGCGCCTCGCGCTCCTGCGGGCCCGAGCCGACGACGAGCAGCCGGTTCTCGAAGCCGGTCCGCCGCAGCAGCCGGTGCGCCTTGAGCAGGTCGAGCAGGCCCTTGCGCGGCTCGTGCCGGCCGACGAACAGCACGTTCGGCACGCCGTCCTGCCAGCGCGCCAGCGGGACCGCGGCCGCGAAGCGCGGGACGTCCACGCCGTTGGGGATGACCTTGTAGTCACCGGGGAAGAAGCGGTCGATGAAATGGCGCGCCGCCGCGCTGACCGCGATCCGGCCGTGGAGCCGCGCCGCGTGACCGCGCATCATCCGGCTGCCGAGCTCGTACGACGGCGAGAAGCCGGCGTAGGCGTGGAAGGTGGCTACGTTGACGCTGCGCGACTCGCGCAGCAGGAACAGCGACAGGAACGGCACGAACGGCTCGTGGAAGTGGAGCAGGTCGAACCGCTCGCGCTCCAGCAGCTCGCGGACCTGGCTGAGATAGCGCGGCGAGAAGGTCAGCGTCCCGACCGAGCCGTTGGTCGGCATGCTGAAGCCGACGCCGATCCGCAGGATGTCGCCCTCCGACGCCCGCTGCGGGCCGTGGCTGGCGGTGATGATCCGCACGTCGTGGCCGTGCAGGCGGAGGTTCTCGTACAGGTAGCGGACGTGCTGGGCGACGCCGCCCGACTCCGGGTAGATGTACGGGCAGACCAGGCCGATCTTCATCGCGGCCCTGCCTCGGGCACGTCGCCGGTCTCGAACCGCGGCGGGCGCAGGCGGCCGCCGGGATAGCCGTGATCGCGGCCGGTGCCGTCGCGTCGGACGCGGCCGCCCAGCTCGTCGCGCAGGTCGCGGCTGCGCTTGCGGAGCTGCTGCCCGAAGGTGCCGAGCTGGCCCGCCGTGGCGTGGAAGTCGCCCCCGTGGTCGGTCGCTCGCGCTCTCGATCGCGCGGCGGAGGTCGGCAGCGTCGTGACCGGGGAACGTCGTCCAGCCGGTGCCGATCGCGGCCAGGGCGTGGGCGTCGCTGTTGCCGACACGGGCCAGCCCGTGCTGGTCCGCGAAGCGCACGACGCGGTGGTGCCACGGCTTGCCGAGGCTCGTCGGATTGAACGTCTCGAGCGCGTCGGGCCGGGCGGCAGGGTCCGGGTCGTCCAGCAGGCGACGCAGCATCCAGCCCTGGGCACACAGCGGGTAGGGCACGAGCGGATGGGCCGGGATGGCCAGCCCGCCCGCGTCGTGCACGGCGAGGATCGTCGTCCGCAGCGTCTTGTACGGCCGGATCGGCCGATCGACGAACAGGGCGAGCAGGTGGCCGCCGAGGGTCGTCACCTCCTCGCCGACGACGACCTCGACGCGCAGGCCGCGGTCGCGGGCGAGCGACCGGGCGGCCACGGCCGCATCGATCCGCTCGTGGTCGGTGATCGCGATGACGTCGAGATCGGTCTGCCGCTCGACGTGCTCGAGGATGGCCTCGATCCCGGCCGTCCCGTCGCTGGCGAGGGTGTGGATGTGCAGGTCGGCGCGCCCGCGTCGCTCGGCGTGGTCGGTCATGCCGCGGCGCCCGTCGAGCCTGGGTCGGCCGGCGCCGCCGTCGCGCGCGAGGCGGCCGACTTGCCCGCTGCGGCCGCTGGCGGCGTGGCTGGACCGGTGGTCCCACCGGCCCCTGAAGCCGCCGCGGCCTCGAGGTCGGGCCAGATCGGGAAGAAGACCGCCCACCACTGGTCGGGAGCGTCCGCGATGAGCTCCTCGAAGGCGGCGGCCAGGTTGTGCATCGTCGCCACCACCCGCTCGCGCCGCGTGCCGTCGACCGGCACGTCAACCGGGAGGACCCGGCCCCGGTACTGGCCACGGCTCGCGCGGCGCACGGTCAGCGCATAGGTCGGTACGCCGCTCTCGACGGCCAGCATCGCCGGGCCCATCGGCAGCGTCGCGGGATAGCCGAAGAGCGGGATCGTCGTTCCGCCGCCGGTCAGGTCGCGGTCGCCGACGAGCCCGACCGGGATGCCGTCACGCAGGGCCTGGAGGAGCGCCCGGCGCGCCTCGCGGAGGTTGACCAGGCGAATGCCGTCCCGGCCGCGGGTGCGTTCGTAGTAGGCCTGCATGCCCGGATCGTCGAGCGTCTCCATGGGCGTCACGGTCTGGCCGACGCGGAAGGCGAGGAACAGGACGGCCAGCTCGACCGACCCGAGGTGGAGGCCGACGAAGAGGACCGCCTTGCCCGGGACGACCGCCTCGGCGATCACCTCCGGGGTGTCGAGCTTGAGGCGCTCGGCCACGTCCTCGCGGGTCACGGCGGGGTTGCGCGCCACCTCGAGGTAGTACCGGGCGGCATGGCGGAAGGCCGACTGCACGAGCCGCTCGAGGGCCTGCGGGTCGGTCGCGGCGGCGCGGACGGCGGGAGACCCGCGACCGGACTCGGCCAGCGCGACGCACACCCGGCGGAGGTTGCGCCGCGCCTGGGCCGCCCGGCCCGGGGCGACGCGATACCACAGGTCGCCGGCAAGACCGGCAACGCGGAAGGCGGGCCGCTCCGGCAGCCGGCAGGCGAGCCACGAGGCAGCGAAGAGCAGGCGGCCGCGGATGGTCACGGTGCCGCCTCGGCGGGCTCGGCGACGGGCTCGGCAGGCGCCTCGGTCGCTGCGGCCGTGGCCTCGCGCTCCGCGGCGGCCTCGTCGGCCTCGTCGGGCGGCAGCCCGCGTCCGGGTCCCGGGTCGGGCTGGCCCGCCTGCATGATCCGGGCGCGACGCTCGAGGTCCGTGCCCTCGGCGGCGCCGGCCGGCCACAGCGGCTTGAAGCTGTACCACTGCTCGGGCGCGCCGCGGATGGCGTCCGCCAGCGCGTCGGCCATCGCCTGGCTCGCCCGCTGGAGCTCGGCCGGGTCCGTGGAGGGGACGTCGATCGGCGACTGCAGCGAGACCTGGAAGACGCCGTCGCGGTCCCGATGGATCGAGATCGGCAGGATCCGCGACCCGGTCTTGGCGGCCAGGGTTGCCGGCCCGGCCGGCACCGTCGTCCACGCGTCGAACAGGCGGACCGGGATCCCGTCGCTGCGGTAGCCCCAGTCGATCAGCAGCCCGAGCATCTCGCGCCGGCGCAGGACGCCGTAGATCGCGCGCAGGTTGCGCCACGGGATGAGCGTGACGCCCCATTTCGCGCGCTGGACGCGGAGCAGCTCGAACAGCTCCGGGAACGAGCTGTCGTCGGCGACCACGCTGATCGGCAGCCCGCGCCGGGCGATGTGCGCGGCGATCGCCTCGTTGCTGCCGATGTGCCCGACGGTCAGGATCAGCCCGCCGCCACGCGCCCCGTCGAGGATCTGCCGGATCTCGACCTCGTGGTCATCGAGGTCCCCGGCGAACGTCTCGATCTCGTCGGGCGACAGGCTCGGCAGCCGCATCAGGTCGACCAGGTAGCGCCCGTATTCGCGGTAGGCACGCAGCGCCAGCCGGCGAACGCGTGGGTCGTCGGGCGGCAGGCCGAGGACGTGCCCGAAGTTCGCGTTCGACCAGCGCCGCCGGCCCGGCCAGCCGAGGTACGAAGCCCGGGTGATGACCCCGAGCGTCGACCGCGAGAAGCGGACGGGCAGGACGTGGAGCAGCCAGGCCGTCGCCCGGTAGGCCGCGACCCCGAGGCGCTCGACGATCCGCGGCGTCGTCGGGCCGCGTCGGTGGGGCGCCTCGAGCCGCCGTTCGCGCGACGTCACCTGGCGGCGGTGGCCACCTTGGCCTTGGTGCCGGCCAGTCGCTTGACCGTCTTCTTGACCGGCGCCTCGGTCCCGACCAGCGTCTCGTTGTCGTCGCCGCGGATGAACGCCTCGACGCGGTTGAACGCGATGTCGTCGTGGATCTGGTGCGGCGGGCTCTTCATGAAGTAGCTCGACGGGGCGACGAGCGTGCCCTTGAGCCCGCGGTCGAGGCCGAGCTTGAGGCAGCGGATCGCGTCGGTGATGACGCCGGCGCTGTTCGGGCTGTCCCAGACCTCGAGCTTGAGCTCGGCGTTGAGCGGCACGTCGCCGTAGGTCGTGCCCTCCATCCGGATGTAGCACCACTTGCGGTCGAGCAGCCACGGCACGTGGTCGCTCGGGCCGACGTGGACGTCGTCGGGATCCATCTCGTAGTCGAGCATCGAGGTGACGGCGTTCGTCTTGCTGATCTTCTTGGACTCGAGGCGCTCGCGCTCGAGCATGTTGAGGAAGTCGGTGTTGCCGCCGAAGTTGAGCTGGTACGTCCGGTCGAGGCGGACGCCGCGGTCCATGAACAGGCGGGTCAGCACGCGATGGCTGATCGTCGCGCCGACCTGGCTCTTGATGTCGTCGCCGATGACCGGCAGGCCGGCCTCTGCGAAGCGGCGCTGCCAGTACGGCTCGCGGCCGATGAACACCGGGATCGCGTTGATGAACCCGACGCCGGCCTGGAGGGCCTGCTCGACGTACCACTTGGTGGCCTGCTCGCTCCCGACCGGGAGGTAGCTGACCATGACGTCGACCTCGCGCTCCTTGAGGATGCTCGACGATGTCGGCGGTCGGGCCGGGCGCCTTCTCGATGATCTGGCTGAGGTACTTGCCGAGGCCGTCGTGGGTCATCCCGCGCTCGACCTTGACGCCCATCTCCTTGACCTGCTGGAAGACGTACGTGTTGTTCGGCTTCGTGTAGATCGCCTCGGACAGGTCCTTGCCGACCTTGTTCTTGTCGACGTCGAAGGCGGCCACGAACTCGATGTCGCGGACGTGATAGCCGCCGAGGTCGACGTGCATCAGCCCCGGGACGAAGTCGTCCTTCTTGGCGTCCTCGTAGTAGTAGCGGCCCTGGACGAGGCTGCTGGCGCAGTTCCCGACGCCGACGATGGCGACCCGGATCTTGCCGTCCTTGCGGCGGCCGGCGCCAGCCCAGGTGTTGCTTGGCGTGATGCCGCCCTTGCCGTTCTTGCCGTTGGTTGCCACGTTGGTCTCCGTTCTTCCTTAGGGGCGCGTGGTGGTGGCCGACTCGGCCTGGCTGCGTGTCTGGAGGATCCGCTGGATGACGGTGATGACGGCGCCGATCGCGATGATCGCGAGGGCGGCGGACAGGATGTTGAGGTTGGCCGCCGCTCCGGCGAGGATGAGGCCGAGGCTCAGGACGACGAGCCGGATCTCGCGTGGCATGACGCCGATGGCGGCCATTCCCGTGCCCGGCGAGAAGCCGAGCCCTTCGGACTTGGCCCGGGTGTAGCTGACCATGAACGCGGCACCGAGCGCCGCCGTGGCGAGGACCGCGACGATGTCCTCCCCGGCGAGGACGGCACCCCAGGCGATGCCGAGGTAGACGATGGCCTCGCCCCAGCGATCGAACACGGAGTCCATGAACGCGCCGAACGGGCTGACCTTGCCGGTCGCCCGGGCGAGGGTGCCGTCGAACATGTCGAAGGCACCACCGACGAAGACGACGACGCCGCCGACGACCCACAGCTGCGCGGCAAGGAGCGCCGCGCCGGCGATGGAGATCCCGAAGCCGATGAGCGTGAGCCCATTCGGGGTCAACCCCGCGCGGCCCATCCCGAGCGCGATCGGCTCGAAGACTTTCTTGATCCGGCCGCGGAATTCGTTCGAGATCGACATGTCGTCAGCCCACCACTCCCAGGACCGCCCGCTCGTGCGCAGCAAATTCGGTGAAGGCCTCCTCGCGGAGGCGGCAGATCGTCTCGCGGCCCTGGCGACGCGTCACGACCACGCCGGCGGCGCGGAGCCGGCCGAGATGCCACGACACGAGCGGCTGGCTCAGCCCGACGTGGGCGATCAGCTCGGCGACCGTTGCCTCGCCGGACGCCAGGCGCCGGACGATGCGCAACCGGTTCACGTCGGCCATGACCTTGTGGAAGGCACGCAGCTGGCGGAGGTCTTCGGGTTGGGCGACGGCCGCGGCGATCGTGCCGCGGACCCGGGCGGGGGAGGGGGACAGGGCTGGGTCTCCGGCTGGGGTTCGTGGTCACATCAACCACGGTTTATATCAATCGCCGTTGATGTTAGGACGCCTGTTGCGCCGATGTCAAGACTCGTTTGAACGTTCGCACGGGCTGACGTGTCATATAGAGCGTGAACCAATCGTCCGAGGTCATCGAGGTGGCAGAGCGCGCACCGGCGAACGTCCGCGACGCGACCCGGCGAGATGCCGCCTTCGTCCGCCTGGCGGACGAGCACCTCGATCGGGCCTACCGGTTGGCTCGCGCCATCCTGCGTGACCAGACGGAGGCCCAGGACGCCACCCACGACGCGTTCGTCCAGGCGTGGCGGAAATGGGAGACGCTGCGCGATCCGTCCCGGTTCGAGCCGTGGTTCGATCGCATCCTGGTCAACACCTGTCGAAACCGCCTGCGCTCCACGCGCCGGCAGGCGACCGACATCTCGGCGGAGGTCGCGCTCGTGACCGGTGACCACGCCGGACATGCCGAGGATCGCCATGTGCTCGGCGCCGCGATCGGGGCGTTGTCGCCCGACCACCAGCTCGTCATTGCCCTGCGCTTCTATCGCGATCTGACCGTCGAGGACATCGCGACGCAGCTGCGCGTGCCCGCCGGGACGGTCCGGTCCCGCCTCCACTACGCATTGAAGCGACTGCACGACTCGATCGATGCGGCCGACATCAAGGGGACCGTCCGATGACCGATCGAGAGCTCGAAGAGCGGCTGCGAGCCTGGTACGCGGCCGAGGTCGGCGAGAGCGAGCGGGCGCCGGCCGAGATGCGCGAACGGATCATGGCGATCCCTGCTTCGACTCCGATGCCGCTGCGCCCGATCGCCCGCCGTCGGAACTTCACGCTGCTCGCCGTCGCGGCGGTCCTGGTGGTGGGTGGCGGGCTGGCCGCGGGTGCCGGGCTCATGCGTTTCACGTCCGTGGTGACGCCGTCACCGTCCGACCTGGCGGTGGTGCCATCCACGTCGCCGCCCCCGCCCGCGACGCCGTCACCGACGACGCACCTGCGGGCGGGCGGCCTGATCGCCTTCACCCGGCTGGTGGAAAAACCGGAACGGAAGTGCACCAGCTTCCGGCGCATCACGAATTGCCCGACCCTCCGCCTCTGGATGATCGAGGCGGCCGGAGGCGGCGCCCATGAGCTCCAGACCGGCTCCGGCAGGCAGACCCTCGTTGGTTGGTCGTCCGACGGCGCCCGCCTCGTCTACCAGGACGAGGACAAGCTGTACGTGACCGACACGGACGGCAGCCCCGGCCAACCGGCGGACACCGGCTGCGTCGCGCCATGCCAGAACGACTCCCAGATCTCAATGTCCGATGATGGGCGGCGGATCGTCTTCGTCCGGAGCTCGTCCGACGGGTCCGATTACGCGGAGGCCATCGTCACGATGGACCTCACGAGCGGCGTGGTCGCCGAGCTGAGCTCGACCTCACCGAGGGGCGGAGGCGCACCGACGCTGTCGCCGGACGGTGGGAAGATCGCGTTCTACTCGTACGGCTCGAAGCCCGACGGCGGGCCCTTCCCGGAGACGCTCTCGGCCATCTGGGTGGTCGACAGCGACGGCCAGAACCTGCGGCAGGTAAGCCCCACCACCCTCGCGGCGCAGAACCCTCGATGGTCGCCCGACGGTGCGCGGATCGTCTTCATCTCACCGCGCCAGACATCCGACGGATCGATCACGGACGTCGGCTTCGTTTACACGATGCGCCCCGACGGGTCGGATGTCCGTCGGTTGACGGACGACGGCGCCGCGACGGGAGCGAGCTGGACGCCCGACGGGCGGATCCTGTTCATCGAGACCGGCAACGCCCCCGGTCTCTGGACGATGGACCCCGATGGGACGAATGCTGCCCGATCGCTGTCCACCGAAGCGCTCGGCGTGGCCGTCGGGGACCTCGGATCGCTGCACCCGGCGTGGCAGCCGGTCGGAGGCTCGGCGCTGGCGCCCCTGCCATGGACTCCCGACACGGCGGTCGCGGTCGGCCCGCCGGCGCCAACGCCGATACCGACGCCGACGCCCGCGCTGGCTCGCGGGTTCAGCTGGACCGGTTCGCCGGTGAGCGGCGATGACAGTCCGCTCGGCGAGACAGCTGCCTTGCTCGCCGATGGCCGCGTGCTCTTCGCCGGGGGCTGCAACACCGCAGCACAGGTGTACGACCCGGTGGCCGGCTCGTTCAGCTCGACCGGATCGCTGGCGCAGGTGCGTGCCAGCGCGACCGCGACTCGGCTCCACGATGGACGCGTCCTGTTCGCGGGCGGCTACAACTGCGCGGCGGCTGGCCAGGACGGGATGTGGGCGTCTGCGGAGCTCTACGACCCGACGACCGGCACCTTCAGCCCGACCGGATCGATGGCGGCGCCCCGCTCGCAGCACACGGCGACGCTGCTGGCCGACGGCCGCGTGCTCATCGCCGGAGGTCTGTCAGGGCCGACGGCCGCGACCGGCGAGATCAGGCTTGCCGGATATCGGACGGCCGCGGTTGATGCCTTCCTGGCGACCGCCGAGATCTATGACCCGGCCACCGGAACCTTCAGCAAGACCGATTCGATGAGCACGCCCCATCGCGGCCATACGGCGACCCTGCTCCAGGACGGTCGCGTCCTCGTCGTGGGAAACGGTGGCGAGACCAGCACCGCAGGGAAGGTCGCCGACGTCTACGACCCGGCTACCGGAACGTTCAGCCCGAGCGGCTCCATGAGACTCGGCCGCTGGCTCCACACTGCGACGCTGCTCGCGGACGGGCGCGTGCTGATCCTCGGGGGCCGAACGCCGCAGGACTCCGTCCGTGTCAGCGCCGAGCTGTACGACCCGAGATCCGGCACGTTCAGCGCGGCCGGCTCGATGCAGGAAGGCCGGCAGCAGCAGACGGCGACGCTGCTCCAGGACGGACGCGTCCTGATCGCGGGTGGGTACTGGAGCGACGGATCCAACTGGCGGGTGCTGTCCTCATCCGAGCTGTACGACCCGGCCGCACGGTCATTCGCCGCGATCGGCTCGATGGGCACGCCCCGCGAAGGGGCGACGGCGACCCTGCTGAACGACGGCCGCGTCCTGATCGTGGGAGGCATCGACATCGGCAGCTCCGGCGGCGTCACCGTCACGTCCGCCGTGCTCTACCAGCCGTAATCGAACAACGGCGGCGAGGATCGGCGTCGCGCCGCTCGCTCGCCCTCCCTCGGACCCCTTCTTCGTCGATCCCGGCGACAGCTCTGCGAACCACGTCCGCGAACGCGCCACCAATCCGCTCCGATGCCTGGAGTCAGCAACCATGTCGGCGATCCAATGGACTGCAACGGAACGCAACGGCCGGCCTCGTCGAAACACGCTTGGCCATCGTGGCCGTGCTCGCGGGGGTCGTCTGCGGCGCCGCCACGATGGCGGCGATGACCCGTCCGGGCGACGACCGTCGGCCGGCCGCCGCGCCCCCGGGTGTCGTCATCGCACCACCGAGCCCCGTCGCGGCTCCGGCCGCGAGCCAGGCGCCGACCGTTCCGTCGCCGGCGCCGCTGCCACCTCAGGTCCTCGCCGGCGGCCCGATCGCGGCAACGCCGCCGACCCCTCCGGCTGGATCCGCCGGGTCGCTCGAACCCGATCTCGTCCTCCTCGGCAGCTGGACCGTCGCGTACGTCGTCGGGCCGGGCAACGGCAACGGGGCGAACATCGCGATCCCGCTGCGAACGGCTCGACGGCCGCGTCGTCCGGCCGGGCGCGACGCTCGAGTTCTGGCAGGCGATCGGCGAGGTATCGCGCCGGACCGGCTATCGGCGCGGCGCGATCATCACCGGTCATCGCATCGACCCGGACGGGGCCCTGGCCGGTGGGATCTGCACCGTGTCGACCGCGCTGTTCAACGCCGCCGCCCGGGCCGGGCTCCAGATCACCGAGCGGACGAGCCACAGTGGCTACCTGGCGAAGTACCCGCTCGGCCTCGATGCCGCCGTCGCGAAGGGCGACGGTTTCCGGCAATCGATGGCCTTCCGCAACGACACGACCGAGCCGATCGTCGTTCGCACCGTCAGCACGCCGGGCATCGCGCGCGTCGACCTGTACGGACCGAACGCGCTCGGTCGGACCGTCGCGTTCAGCCAGCCGGCGGTCAGCGGCCGTCAGAAGGCACATGACCGCCACGTCAGGACGAGCTCGCTACCCCGCGGCGAGCATCGCCGGGTCGAGGTCCGGAGCGACGGGATGACCGTGGTCGTCAAGCGGACCGTCCGTGCCGCCGACGGGTCCGTCGTCCGGCGAGATCGGTGGGTGTCGGCCTACCGCTGGCTCGAGGGCGTCGTGCTCGACGGCACAGGCTGACCCTCCGTCGCGGCGCGTGCGACGTCCACCAGGTCGACGCCGCCGATGCCCGGCAGGTACGCCCCCGCGACCTGCGTCAGCACGAACCGGCCCGGTGCGAGCGTCGAGGCGAGGACCTCGGGCACGTAGAGGCGGCCATCGGGCGCGGCATCCGCGATGCGTGCCGCGAGGTTGACGGTCCGACCGAACACGTCGCCGTCGCGGGCGATCAACGGACCGCTGGCGACACCCGCGTGCGCGGACGGCAGGCCGGAGGCGGGGAGCGCCGCCAGAAGGTCGAGGGATCCGTCGATGGCCGCGACGGCATCGTCGAACCGGACCAGGACGCCGTCGCCCAGCAGCTTCACGATTCGGCCGCCGTGCGAGCGGACCGTGTCAACCGTGACGTCGCCGAGGCGCAGGGCGACGGCCGCCGCCGCGTCGTCGCCGCGCTCCTCGGTCAACCGGGTGAAGCCGGTCAAGTCGACGAACGCGACCGCGGGCAGGACGCCGGCGCGTGCCGCCACGAACCCGGCGTCCTCGAGGACGCGCTCGGTCTGCGTGACGCTGTAGTCGTCGATCGCGCGGCGCAGGTGGTGGCCGGCCAGCCACGCGGCGAGCGTCGTCGACTCGCGGGCGAACCGGGCCCACGGCTGGAGGAGCCGCTCGAAGACGGTGTCCACGGGCAGGCCCTGCACGTCGCCGTCGAAGCGGCCGACCGCCTCGCCGTACACCCCGAGCGCGCCGTCGGCGGCTCGCTGCGCCCCATCGCCGAACAGCCGAATGGCGCGCAGGGCGAGGTCCGGCTGACCGGTCGCGGCGACGGTCTCGGCCATCAACGCGACGACGCGCTCGTCCTCCACGGTCAGCTGGGTATCGGGCTCGGGCTCGGCCAGGCCGAACGCCGCGAAGAGCTGCGACAGGTGGGCGGCGTCGGTGCCGAGCGACGCCCCGAACTCCGCGTACGACCGGCCTGACATGGGACCGGGCGTCGGATGGAGCTGGTCGTAGTAGCGCAGGCTGATCCGCCCGGCACGGCTTGCCCGGAGCAGCGCCTCGATCGGCACGCCGGCCGTCTCGAACGCCAGCAGCAACCGAACGCGGTGCACGTCGCCCGGGTCGAACCGTCCACCATCGTCGGCTTCGATCGCACCGGCCTCGGCAAGCTCGGCCACGCGCTCCCGACCGACGCCGAGCCGCAGGGCGAGGTCATCGGTCGAGAGGCGAACTGGTCCATCGGGCGTCGAGCCGGCCGGATCGCGTGAGGCCATGCCGGTATCTTGCCCGGTCGCGCGGCCATGCTCCGTAGACTTGGGCCCATGACCCGCGGCTCGACCCTGGTGCTGCTCGCCGTCATCGGGGCGGGCGTGTTCCTCGCCGGGCTCGAGCTGATGGTCACGGCGGTGGCGCTGCCGTCGATCCTGGCCGACCTGGCCGATCCAAGTGCCGGCTCGGCATGGGTCGAGCTGCGCAAGGCGAGCTGGATCATCAACGGCTACCTGCTGGTCTACATCCTGACCATGCCGATGGCCGGCCGGCTGGCCGACCTGTGGGGCGTTCGGCGGCTGTTCATGGGCGCGCTGACGGTGTTCATCGTCGGCTCGGCGCTGGCCGGCGCCGCCCAGACGATGGACCAGCTGATCGCGGCACGCCTCGTGCAGGCCGCTCGGTGGTGGGGTCCTCGTGCCGGTCGGGACGGCCGCCGCCGCGCACCTGTTCGGCGGGGCGGCGCGCGCCCGCGCGCTCGGCGTCGTCGGCGCGCTGACGTTCCTCGGGATGGCCGCCGGTCCGGTCATCGGGGCCGCCATCATCGCCTCGGTCCACCCGGAGGACGCCCTCGCCTCGGCGGGCGTGAGCGACGCCATGACGGCCGTCCTGGCGCCCGCCTGGCGCTGGGTGTTCTACCTCAACATCCCGATCGGGATCATCGCGCTGACCCTGGCCTGGGCCGCCGCACCCGGCTGGGACTCGCCACGCCGGCCCGGACGCATCGACCTGCTCGGCGCCGCGCTGTACGGCGTCGCGCTCGTCGCCGGGCTGATCGGCCTGACCCTGATCGGCACGACCGAGGTGGCCGGCACCGGCGTCGACCCGGTCGTGGTCACCGTGGTCCTGCTCGCGACAGCGGTGGTCGCCTCGGCGATCGCCGTGCTCCGCGGCCTGCGGACGGACGACCCGTTCATCGATCCGCGGCTGTTCCGGAGCGTGCCGTTCAGCTCGGCCACGCTCGTCTCGCTGCTGACCGGCTACGGCTTCGCCACCGCGATCATCGGTGCCGCCGTGTTCGTGGACCGGGTGCTGTATGGCGGCCCCGGCGACCAGGGGCTGGCGCTCGGGGCGCTGGCCGGAGCGACCGCGCTCGGGGCACTGGTGTCCGGGCTGATCGTCCGGTTCATTCCCCTCCAGCTGGTCGCCGTCGGCGGGCTGCTGCTGAGCATCGGTGGGCTGGTCGCGATGTCGTCGTGGACACCGGAATCCAGCCTCGAATCGGTCGCACTCTCGCTGGCCGCGTTCGGCTTCGGCTTCGGGCTGACCGTGACGCCGCGCTCGACCGCGGCGGTCGAGGCGGCCGGCCGGCGCGCGTTTGGCACGGCGTCGGCGATCGTGACCGTCGCGCGGATGCTCGGGATGGCGGTCGGGCTCGCGATCCTGACCGCCTACGGCTCGACCACCATCGACCGGCTGTACGTCGAGGTCTACGCCTCGTCCGACGCCTACCGCCAGTTCATCCCGGAGGCGCTCCGCGATCGGCCGCTGCGCGACCCGCAGGTCGTCGGCGCGCTCGAGGACTGGGCCTCGCGCGAGGCCGCCTCGATCATGGTCGGGCTGTTCCTGGTCGCGGCCGCGGTGACCGCCGTGGCCATCCCGCCGGCGCTGGCCCTCGGCGGCCGGCGGGGAAGCCGGACGCGTATGCTGGATGACGTGACGGCCGCGACGGACGCGACCGAGGGGACCGCCGGAGGCTCCGACGCGAATGGCCGCGAAACCCCCGAGCCCGGGGTCGCCCTCTGACGCGGATCCGATGATCCCGCTCGGCGTCCGCGTCCAGCGCCAGGTGGCGGTCGGGGTGGCCGGCCAGCCGGGCACGATCCGGGTCGTGACCGTCGAGGGTGACACCGCCCGCGAGAGCGAAGGCGCCAGCGCGCTGGCCAAGCTGCCCGAGCTGCTCCGTCGACCCGACGCTGCCGTGTGGGTCGACCTCGTCGCGCCGACGCCGACGCAGGCGAAGCAGGTCGGTGACGCCCTCGGGCTCCACCCGCTCATCGTCGAGGACGTGCTGGAGGGCAACCAGCGGGCCAAGATCGAGACGACCGACGGTGTCGTCCACATCGTCCTGTTCCACCTCAGCTACGGCGACACGGTCGTCGCGTCCGAGCTCGACGTCGTCCTCGGTCGCGGCTACCTGCTCACCGTCCACAACACGGACTGGGATCCGCGCGCCACGCACCACCTGGCGGGCGGCGTGGCGCCGATCCTCAAGCGCGGCCCGGACCACCTCCTGTGGGCGATCGCCGACGACCTGGTCGACGGCTACTTCCCGTTCGCGGACCGGATCGGCGACGCCATCGACGACGTCCAGGACGAGGTCGTCCGGAAGGCCACGCCGGACACCGTCGAGCGGCTGTTCAAGCTCAAGCGCGAGCTGATCCAGGTCCGCCGCGCGATCAGCCCGATCCGCGAGGTGTTCAACCAGCTGACCAACCGCGACGAGGCGCTGATCGACCCGGAGGAGCTGGTCTACTTCCGCGACATCTACGACCACGTCATCCGCCTGACCGACGAGCTCGACAACTACCGCGAGCTGGCGTCCGCGACGCTCGACGTCTACCTGACCCAGGTCAACAACAACCTGTCGGTGATCATGAAGCGGCTGACCGGCGTGACCGTGATCCTGGCCGGCATCGGCGCGATCGGCCGGGATCTTCGGGATGAGCGAGGCGACGGCGAATGCGTGGGTGGCGGCAGCGCGGCGGGCTTCTGGGCGATCACCGCGGTGATCGTCGTGCATGGCCGCGAGCGGCGGCCGTCGTCCTGCGCAAGATCGACTGGATCTAGCGCCCGCGACCCGGGCGCGGCCCGGCCGCTCGGGAGCCCGCGAGCGCTCGCGCGGCACGCTCGAGCGCGGACGCGAGCGCCGACAGGGCACGGGCCGCGTCGTGCGGCGTGTCGAGCACGAGATCGGCCGCGGCGCGGACCTCGTCGGGCATCCCGTGCGGCCCGGTGACGGCGACCGCCAGCCCGTCGATCGTCCCGGCGTCGCGCGCGGCACGGATCACGGCGAACCCGTCGGCATCACTCAGGTCGTCGCCGAAGGCCACGACCGTCGACGGCTGGACCGTCGACGAGCAGCTCCTCGACCGCCTCGCGCTTGCCGCCGGCCGTCCGCGGGCGGAGGTCCACCACCAGCCGTCCGCGGTAGTGCGCGAGGTCGTGCGCCGGCAGCTCCGGCTCGACGGTGGCGATGGCCGCCTCAACCGCCGCCCTGGCGGCCACCCGGTCGTCGGCCTGGCGAACGTGGAAGGCGACCGACGGGCCCTTGCGCTCGACGTACAGCCAGCCCGGCCGGCCGAGCACCTCGGGGACCCGCGTGGCGAGTCGCTCGGCGGGCCCGAGCGACGCCTCGTGCCCGGCCCGGAACGTGGTCACGATGCGTGACGGGCGGCCGCCCCGCGGGTATGTCCCCGCCTGCAGCCCGTGATCGCCGAGGTAGGTGATCCCGCCGACCCGGACCCGCGCGGCGACGTCGGCCGCGGTCCGGCCGGTCAGGATCGCGACCGCGAGCCGGTCGGGCCGGTCGGCGGCGAGGCGGGCCAGGCGCCGCAGCGCTCGCCGGGCGAGCGGCACGATCGTGGTCGCGCCGGGGTCGCGCGACCCTTCGGCCAGGGTCCCGTCGAAGTCGGCCACGACGAGCAGCCGACCGGGACGGCCGGCGAGCGCGGCGATCTCGGCGATGGCCGCGCGACTCCCCGCGGTCGGGAGCGCGCGTCCGTTCGCGGGCGCAGCCGCCGGCCGACGACCGCTCAAGGCTTGACGTCCACCCCCGGCGATCGTCCGCCACCGACCTTCGGGACCGACAGGGGCGGCGCCGCCTCGCCGATGTGGAACGGCGCGTCAGCGGCGCTGGCGGACGGGGCGGCCGATGTCGACGGGACGGCCGAGGCGGACGGCGCGGCGCTGGCGGTGGGCAGCGGGGTGCTCGTGGCGGGCGCGGTCGTGGGGGCAGGCGTCGACGGCGGCGGCGGTTCGGGGGCGAGTGCGAGGATCCCCCCGAGCACCAGCCCCGCGACGACGACACCGACCACCAGGCCGGCCACGATCGACAGGCGTGCCCACATGGGCCGGAGCGTACCAGTACGAGCGGCTGGCGGCGGTCTGCGGGGACCGCTGGTAGGATGCCGATCCGATGAGCGCCGTTCTCGACCGTATCCGCACGAGGATCGTGCCTGCCTGCCTGACCGCGCTCGGCGTCGCGCTCCTCGCCGGCGGGTTGCTGTCGTACACGACACCGGTCGCCGCCGATCCGCTGCCGACGGACACGGAAACGCCGAGGCCGACGGCGACCCCGCTCGCCGTGGTGTCGACGCCGAGCCCGCTGATCACCCTGCCGCCGCTCGGCTCCGCGCCGCCCACGGCGTCGGGGATCCCGGAGATCCCGGCCAACCGGGTGCCCACCCGCGTGCGCATCGCCGCGCTCAAGATCGACCTCGCGGTCATCCGCCCCGAAACGAGCTACCCCGCCTGCAACGTGGCGATGTGGTACGACGATCCACGGCTCGGGCAGCCGGGCGAGGGCAAGGCGACCTACCTCTACGCGCACGCCCGCACCGGGATGTTCCTCCCGCTGCTCAACCAGTCCAAGATCCAGAACGGGAAGAAGATGATCGGGATGGTCGTGGAGCTGTGGACCAACGACGACCAGCGCTTCCTGTACGTCATCACCGACGTGCGACGGCACGTGCCGACGACGAGTGCGTTCAACGCCCCGTTCGCGGCCAAGACCGAGCAGCTCTGGCTGCAGACCTCGGAGGGCGTCGGGCCGATGCCCAAGCTGCAGGTCGTCGCCGAGCCCCTGTCGCAGGAACCGGCCGACCATGCCGAGGCCAACCCGGTGGCCAAGCCGGTCAACTGCAGCTAGGTCAGCTCGGGATCGTGCCCACGATCGCCTGGGCGGCCTGCCCCGCGGCGTCGAGCAGCCCCGTCGGGAACAGCCCGAGCAGGATCGTGAACGCCGAGGCCATGGCCAGCCCGCCCCACAGCAGTGCCCCGTGGCGGAGGGCCGGCGCCTCGCTCGGCGAGTCGCGCATGAACATGTAGACGACGACCCGCAGGTAGTAGAACGCGGCGACGGCGGCGTTGAGCACGGTGATGATGGCCAGGATCGTGAGCGGGCCGCCGGCCTCGACCGCGGCCAGGATGATCTCGGTCTTGGCGAAGAAGCCGGCCGTCGGCGGGATGCCGATGAGCGACAGCAGGAACAGCGTCATCAGCACCCCGAGGAGCGGCTCGCGCCGGCCCAGACCGGCGAACGTGCCCAGGCTGGACGTGACCCCCGTGCGCTTCTGGAGCGCGGCGATGACCGCGAACGCGCCGAGGTTCATGAACGCGTAGGCCACGCCGTAGAACAGCAGGGCCTGGATCCCGTCCGAGCGGTTCTGCGGGTCGCCGGCCCAGGCGGCCAGGCCGACCAGCATGTAGCCGGTGTGCGCGATCGAGCTGTAGGCGAGCATCCGCTTGACGTTGTCCTGGGTCAGCGCTACGAGGTTGCCGAGGGTCATCGTCAGCGTGGCCAGCACGATCATGACCGGCATCCACCAGTCGGACAGCGGCCCGAGCGCCTCGACGAACAGGCGCAGGATCAGCGCGAAGGCACCGACCTTGGGCCCGACCGACAGGTAGCCCGTGATCGGCGTCGGCGAGCCCTGGTAGGCGTCAGGTGTCCAGTAGTGGAACGGCACGGCCGCGATCTTGAACGCGACCCCCGTGGTCAGGAAGGCGAGGCCCATCGCCAGCCCTGGCGAGAGTGGCGCCTGCCCTGCGACCACCAAAGCCAGGCTGTCGTAGATGCCGTCGATCTTCGTCGTCCCGGTCAGGCCAAAGGTGAAGGCCAGCCCGAACAGGAAGATCGCCGAGCTGAACGAGCCGAGCAGGAAGTACTTGATCGCGCCCTCGGTCGAGTACGAGTCGGTCTTGTGGAAGCCCGCCAGCAGGTAGCCCGGCAGGACCATGAGCTCGAGTCCGAGGAACAGCAGGAGCAGGTCGGCGGACGCCGAGATGAGCATCGCGCCGGTCATCGCGAACACGAGGATCGCGGCGAACTCCGCGACCGGGAGCCCACGCGGGACGAGATAGTCGGGCCCGAACAGGATCGTCATCGCGATGACCGCGATGAACAGGACGTCGAGGAACGTCGTCAGCGCGTCGACCTTGTAGGTGCCGCCGTAGGCCGTCCCGGGCATGTTCCCGACCGCGATGGTCAGGATCGCCGTGATCGCCAGGCCGGCCAGTGCCACGCCCACCGCGACCGACGGCTTGCCCGGCCGGATGAGGTCGACGATGAGGATGGCTGCTGCGGTCAGCACGCCGGCGATCATCGGGCTGATCAGGACGATGTCCTGCGAATTCAATGGGCCGTGCCGCCTTCCGGCGTGAACGTCGCGCGCCGTGGCCGGAGGAGGACCCAACCGATGCGCGCGACGATGAGCACGAGGACCAGGACCAGGAACCCGATGGTGACGCTCGCCGGGATCTCGATCGGCGACGAGGGCTGGACCGCCCCGAGCGTCTCGTTGACGGTGGTCGTCACGAGGTTGAGCAGGAGCCCCGGCTGGATGCCGAAGATCGACCACCAGCGTCCCGAGCGGGACGAGCGTCAGGATCTCCACCGGCGTCATGTCGGTCAGGTGGTCGCCCAGCCGGTCGAGGAAGTCGGACAGCTCACCGAACACGACCCGCCCGTACATGTACAGCAGGTAGCCCGCGGCCAGGATCATCACGAACGTGGCGATCGCGGCGGCGTACGGCAGGACCTCGAACGTGCCGACCAGCACCAGGAACTCGCCGACGAAGCCGGACAGTCCGGGCAGCCCCGCCGAGGCGAACACGAAGAACCCGAAGAACGCCGCGTAGACCGGCGTCCGCGACGACAGCCCGCCCATCTTGGCGATCGTCCGATCGTGGGTGCGCTCGTAGATCACGCCGACCAGCAGGAACAGCGCCCCGGTGATCAGGCCGTGGTTGATCATCTGCAGGATCGCGCCCTGGATCCCTTGCTCGGTGAACACGAAGATGCCCAGGGTCACGAAGCCCATGTGGCTGACCGACGAATACGCCACCAGCCGCTTGAGGTCGGGCTGGACGAGGGCCACGATCGCGCCGTAGATGATCGCGATCAGCGACAGGACGATGATCGCCGGCGCGAACGTCTCGGCAGCGTCCGGGTAGAGCGGGATCGCGAAGCGGATGAAGCCGTACGCGCCCAGCTTGAGCAGGATCGCGGCCAGGATGACCGATCCGGCGGTCGGCGCCTCGGTGTGGGCGTCGGGCAGCCAGGTGTGGAACGGGAACATCGGGACCTTGATCGCGAAGGCCAGGAAGAAGGCCAGGAACGCGGCCAGCTGGAGCCCGCCGACGAACCCGCCTGGTCGCGGCGTAGTCGCGCAGTCTGCTCGAAGTCGAAGGCGCCCGTCCACGAGCCGCCGTGGCCGAGCTGGAAGGCATAGGCCGTGGCCAGGATCGCGACCAGCATCAGCAGCGAGCCGACCAGCGTGTAGAGCACGAACTTGATCGTCGCGTAGATCCGGTTGGCGCCGCCCCAGATCCCGATGATCAGGTACATCGGGACGAGCACGATCTCCCAGAAGATGTAGAACAGGAACGTGTCGAGGGCGATGAACACGCCGATCATCCCGACCTCGAGGACGAGGAACGAGATCATGTATTCCTTGATCCGGGTCTGGATCGGCTTGAAGCTGGCGAGCAGCGCGATCCAGGTCAGCAGCGTGGTCAGCACGACCAGCGCGATCGACAGCCCGTCGGCGCCGACCTTGTACTGGATCCCGAAGACGGGGATCCAGTCGAGCGTCTCGACGAACTGGAAGCCGAGCCGGCCCGGCAGGTAGCCGATCAGCAGGAAGAGCGACACGAGGAAGGTCAGCAGCGCGAACCCGAGCGCCACGCCGCGCGCGGCCGAGGCCGGCAGGATCGCCACCGCGATCGCACCGACGAGCGGCAGGAACGCGACGATGGAAAGGATCGGGATCGTGCTGACGTCCACTCAGCCGCCCCGCGCCAGCAGCAGGTATGAGCCGGCCATCACGATCAGCCCGATCGCGATCCCCAGGGCGTAGTTCTGGACCCGGCCGGTCTGGACCTGGCGCAGCCCCCGTCCGGCGTCAATCGTCCCGGCCCCGATCGCGTTGACGGTGCCGTCGACGACCTCGCGGTCGAACCACCAGATCGCGGCCGCGATCCGTCCGCCGATGACCATGAACAGCAGGTGGTTGAGGTCGTCGAACCACCACTTGTTGAGCGAGGCGCGGTAGAGGAACGGGACGCGCGCCGTCAGCTCGCGAACGCGCTCCGGTAGCGCGCCGAGCCGGAACGGGCCGAACTCCACCCCGAACAGCCGCCAGGCGATGACCAGCCCGATCGTCGCGATCGTGACGCTGGCGATGATCAGCACGCCGTCGATCCCGAACAGCTGGTAGGCCGGCTCGGCCTCGCCGTGGTGGAGGATCGCCTCGCCCTCCTCGAACACGGGCGCCAGCCACTCCTGGATCCGGCTGGCACCGAGCGGCAGCCCGAGGTACATCCCCAGGAAGACCGACGGGATGGCCAGCAGGATGAGCGGGATCGTCATCACCGGAGCGGATTTGTGGATCCGGTCCCAGATCTCCTTCGGGCCGCGGAAGACGCCCCAGAAGGTCATGCCCATCAGCCGGAACATGTAGAACGCGGTCAGCCCCGCGACCAGGAAGCCGATCGCCCAGACCCAGTAGAAGCCGAGCTTGTACGACTCGCCGAGGATCTCGTCCTTCGAGAAGAAGCCGGCCAGCGGCGGGATGCCGGCGATCGCCAGCGAGCCGATGAGCATCGTCACGTAGGTGATCGGGATCTTCCGCGACAGGCCGCCCATCCGGCGCATGTCCTGCTCCTCGTGGACCGCGTGGATGACCGATCCTGAGCCGAGGAACAGCAGGCCCTTGAAGAAGCCGTGGGTCATCAGGTGGAAGATCGCCGCCGTCCAGGCGCCGACCCCGAAGGCCGCGAACATGTAGCCGAGCTGGCTGAGCGTCGAATAGGCGAGGACCCGCTTGATGTCGGTCTGGGTCATCGCGATCGAGGCGGCCAGGATGGCGGTGAAGATCCCGATCGCGGCGACGACGACGAGCGCGTCCGAGGCGTACGCGAAGATCGGGTTGGTGCGGGCGACGAGGTAGATGCCGGCGTTGACCATCGTCGCCGCGTGGATCAGCGCCGACACCGGGGTCGGGCCCTCCATCGCGTCGGGCAGCCAGACGTGGAGCGGGAACTGGGCGCTCTTGCCCATCGCCCCGGCGAAGATCAGCAGGGCGATGACCATGATCACCGTCGGGTCGAGCTCGCCGATCCGCTCGATGACCTCGCGGATGTCGAGCGTGCCGAGGCTGACGAAGATGAGCATGATCCCGAGGGCGAACCCGACGTCGCCGACGCGGTTGACGATGAACGCCTTCTTGGCGGCCAGCGCCGCGCTGCGCTTTCGGTACCAGAACCCGATCAGCAGGTAGCTCGACAGGCCGACCAGCTCCCAGGCCACGAACACGACGAGGAAGCTGCTGGCCAGGACGAGCAGCAGCATGCTGAACATGAACAGGTTCAGGTAGGCGAAGAAGCGCCAGTAGCCCGGGTCGTGGCTCATGTAGCCGATCGAGTAGACGTGGACCAGCAGGCCGATGGTCGTGACCACGATCAGCAGGCAGGCCGTCAGCGCGTCGATGACGAAGCCGACCTCGACCACGAAGTCGCCGGCCGGGATCCAGGTGAACCAGTGCATCTCGTAGCCGTGCGTCGTCTCGGAGCCCGGCAGCAGCGGCGCGGCCTCGGTCAGCACGTCGTAGACCAGGCCCATCGCGATGACCCAGACCACCGCGATCGCGAGGACCGGCAGCCAGTGCGCCTGCTTGCCCAGCCGCCGCCCGACCAGCCCGGTGATCAGGAACCCGGCCATCGGCAGGACGACCAGCCACGGGATCAGCCCTTCGAACCCGCTCACTCCGAACTGCCTTGCGCGCCGTCGGACGATCCCAGGCGAAGGCGCCGGGGAGCAAGGGAGCGAGCGTAGCCGACGCTACGTGAGCGAACCGGCGGAGCCGGCAACGCTCGCATGGGGCGTCCCACGGCGCGCCGAATTGACGCCACATCATTGTTTCATCGCGTCGTATTCGTCGACGAGTGGGGTCTTCTTGTTGCGGTAGATCGCGATGACGATGGCCAGTCCGACGGTCGCCTCGGCCGCCGCGACGGCGATGACCATCAGCGCGATGACCGAGCCCTGCGCGCCGAGGTTCGGGATGAACGCGCCGAAGGCGACGATCGACAGGTTGACCCCGTTGAGCATCAGCTCGATCGACATCAGCATGCTGATCGCGTTGCGCCGGGCAAGGAAGCCGAACGACCCGATGGCGAACAGGAGGCCGGCCAGGATCAGGTACGCGTCGAGCGAGTTGCTCACGACGGGCCGCCCGGCTCGCGCTTGGCCAGGAACACGCCGCCGATGACCGCGGCCAGGAGCAGCACGCTGATGATCTCGAACGGCAGCACGAACTCGTTGAACAGCACGGTCGACAGGTTGTCGGTCGTCACCCGGACCCGCTCCGCAGCCTCGCCCCAGTCGGTGGCCGCGATGGCCAGCGCGACGACCACGGCGATGACGATCGACGCGATCGCGGCCGGGACGGCCTGCGTCTGGAAGACCAGCCGGCTCGGCGCGTCCTTGGTCTGGGTGAGCATGATCGCGAACAGGATCAGGACGCTGATCGCGCCGATGTAGACGATGACCTGCGCCGCGGCGAGCAGCGGCGAGCCGAGGATCACGTAGATCCCGGCCAGCGCGCCGAAGCACACGATCATCGCCAGCCCGCAGCGGATGATGTCGCGCATCGTCACCACGAGCAGCCCCGACCCGATCATCACCGCAGCGAAGATCCAGAGCAGGGCGTCGGTCCAGTCCTGGCCGAGGAACAGGAGCATGAGCGCGGCGATCCCGGCGACGGTCCCGAGGATCGCGAGGCCGAGGAGGATCCCGATCAGGCGACGGACCACGACGCCGGCCTACTCGTGGTGACCGGGGACGACCGCCGTTCCGGCGCCGTGCCCATGCCCGTGCCCGTTGCCGCTTCCGTGCCCGTTGCCGCCGACGCCGGTGACGGTCGGCGGGAGCATCGGCAGCATCCGCGACGTGTCGACGAGCCGCCCCTCGGCGGCGGCGCGCGTCGCCCAGTCGCGCTCGCGGCGGATGTACGTCACCTCGGTCTCGCGCCCGATCGCCGCGATCGCCATGAGGTCGATCATCGGCTCCTCGCGGCTCGTGTGCGCGAGCTCGATGTCGGCGCCGTCGCGCAGCGCGTCGTACGGGCAGGCATCGACGCAGATGCCGCACAGGATGCAGCGGCTCTCGTCGACCTCGTACTTCTGGAGCACGCGCGGCTTGGGCATCAGCGCCCCGGTCGGGCACGTCTCGGCGCAGCGCCCGCACGACACGCATGGGGTGTCGTTGAGGCTCATGTCGAGCGGCGTCGTGACCAGCGTGTCGAAGCCGATCCGCATGAAGTCGTAGCACGCCGCGCCGACGACCTCCGCGCAGACCTGGGCGCACCGCCCGCAGTCGATGCAGCGCGACGGCTCGCGCAGGATGAACGCGTGCGAGTCGTCGCGGATGTAGTCGTGGTTGACGCCGGTGAAGCGGTTCTCGGTGACGCTCCGGAAGCCGGCGCCCTGGTGGTGCTGCGGCTCGAGCGTCTGGAGCGTCGTGCCGTACTCGATCCCCAGGCGGCGCAGGTCGCAGAACCCGATCGCCTCGCAGGTGCACTGCAGGCAGCGGGTCGACTCGGCGACCGCCGCCTCGCGCGTGTACGGCAGCTCGTACTCGATGTAGTTGTCGTTGCGCTCGTCCGCCTCGAGCGCGGTCATCCGGTAGCGCGGCGTCTTGGCCTCGCTGGTGAACGGCACGATCGACAGGAACTCGGGCTGCGGCTCGGCGAGCGTCTGGCGGGTGCGGATGGCGGCCAGGTCGAGGCCCTTGAGGAAGGCGTCGACCGCGTACGCCGCGCGCCGCCCCTCGGCGACCGCCTGGACGACCGTCGCCGCGCCGATCCGCACGTCGCCGGTGCCGAACACGCCCGGCCGCCCGGTCTCGAACGTCACCGCGTCGGCCTTGAGCCGCCACTGCTTGGTCTTCTCGGGTCCCTCGTTGCCGGGCTGGCCGAGCCAGTCGAGCTCCGGGCCCTGGCCGATGGCCAGCAGGACGCGATCGCAGGGCACCGTGAACTCGGTGCCGGGCGACGGTTCCGGGCGGCGCCGGCCTGACGCGTCGGGCTCGCCGAGCGCCATCCGGATGAACTCGACCCCGGTCACGGCGCCCTTCTTGTCGGTGATGACCCGGACCGGGCCGGCCTGGAAGATGGCGGTGACGCCCTCCTCGATCGCCTCGTGGACCTCGTTCGCGGCGGGCATGTCCTTCATGTCGCGGCGGTAGACGAGCGTGACCTCGGACGCGCCCTGGCGGACCGACGTCCGCGAGCAGTCCATCGAGGTGAACCCGCCGCCGATGACGACGACGCGCTTGCCGACGTGCTCCGGGTAGGGCAGCCCGAGCGTCGCCGTGCGCAGGTACTCGAGCCCGTCGAGCACCTCGGCGGCGTCCTCGCCGGGGATGCCCAGCTTGTTCGTGTCGTAGCAGCCGATCGCCACCACGACCGAGTCGAAGCCCCGGTTGGTCAGGTCGTCGAGGGTGAAGTCGCGCCCGAGCCCGGCGTTGCACACGATCTTGCCGCCGAGCCGGGTGACCGACTCGTACTCCGCCTCGAGCACCTCGATCTTGGGCAGGCGGTACTGCGGGATCCCGTAGCGGAGCATCCCGCCGGGCGCCGGGTCGCGCTCGAAGACGGTCACGTCGTGGCCGGCCAGCAGCAGGTAGAACGCGGCGGCCATGCCGGCCGGCCCGGAGCCGATGACCGCCGCGGTCCGGCCCGACGGCGCCTGGCGCTCGTACGGCAGCGGCGGGTCGACGCCCTCGTCGAGCATCGCCTTGAGGACCTGGTCGCCGGCGTAGCGGTGGCTGTCGCGGATGGCGATCGCCTCGTCCACCTCGTCGCGCCGGCAATGCTCCTCGCACGGGGCGGGGCAGACGCGGCCGAGGACGCTGGGGAACGGGATCGTCCGCTTGAAGATCCGGGTGCTCTCGCGCCAGTCGGCCTCCGCGTTCGCCTTGAGGAAGCCCGGGATGTCGATGTGGCTGGGGCACTTGTTCTGGCACGGCGGCAGGCAGTAGGCGTTGTGGTCGCTGAAGATCAGCTCGAGGTTCGTCCGGCGCAGGCGGCGGACCTCCTCGGTCTGGGTCTGGACCTTCATCTCCGGCTCGCACACCCGCGAGCACGAGATCGGCGGGTGCTCCTCGCCCTCGACCTCGACGACGCACATCCGGCAGGCGCCGAAGCCGGGCAGCTTCGGCTCGTAGCACAGGGTCGGGATCTCGATCCCGTTGTCGCGGCAGACCTCGAGGATCGTCTGGCCCTCGAAGCCCTCCACGACGCGCCCATCGACCTCGATCCGGATGCGCGTCGACGACTGCGGCCGCTGCGGCGCCTGCGTGTCGAGCAGGCGCTCGGCGAGCGTCGCCGGCTCGCGCGCGGGCTCGAGCTCGGGGCGGCTGTCGGGGCGCGTGAGGAGGTCAGCCATTCGTCGTCGGTCGCCTCATGGGATCGCACCGGCGGCCACCGCGATCGGATGGCAGACGCCGGCTGGGCAGGCGCTGTGGAGGATGTGCTCGTCCAGCTCGGACCGGAAGTATCGCATCCCGCTCGACAGCGGGAGCGTCGTCAGGCGCTCGTGGTCGCACAGCGCCGAGGCCACGATGTCGGCCGACAGGTCCTCGAGCAGGGTCGGATCGGTCGGGCGCGGCCGGCCCTCGACGACGCGATCGGCGATCTCGACCAGCCGCCGAGTGCCGATCCGGCAGGGGATCGTCTTGCCGCACGCCTCGCCGGCGCAGAAGCGGGTCAGCAGCCGGGCCAGGTCGACGATGCATGCCCGGTCGTCGGCGACGACGACCGACCCCGAGCCGACGTGCGCGCCGGCCGCCCGGAGCGGCGCGAAGGCGTACGGCGTGTCGAGCAGGTCCGGCGGGAGCAGGCCGCCCGACGGGCCGCCGACCAGGACGGCCTTGATCGAGCGCGCCGCCGGGAGCCGCCCACCGAGGGCCACGACCTCGCGCAGCGGCGTCCCGAGCGGGACCTCGGCGATGCCGTCGCCGGCCGGCGTGCGGACCTGGACGAGGATCGTGCCCGGGCAGTCGGGGTCGCCGATCGCGGCGAAGGCCTCGGCGCCGTTGCGGATGATCCACGGGACGGCCGCCACGGTCTGGACGTTGTGGACGACGGTCGGCATCCCGAACAGGCCGACCTCGGCCGGATGCGGCGGGCGCTGCTCCGGCTGGCCGCGCTTGCCCTCGAGGGCCTTGAGCAGGACCGTCTCCTCGCCGAGCATGTAGGCGCCCTGGACCGGCCGGACCGTGACCGTGATGTCGTGCCCGGAGCCGAGGACGTCGAAGCCGACGAAGCCCGCTTCCTCGGCGGCGCCGATCGCTGCCTCGAGCCGGCGGATGGCCTCGGTCGCATCGGCCCGGACCGCGACGATGACCTCGCTTGCCCCGATCGCGAAGGCGGCGATCGCCGCGCCCTCGAGGACGGCGAACGGATCGTGCTCGAGCAGGTACCGGTCGGTGCCGGTTGCCGGGTCCGCGCCGTAGCCGTTGACCACCACGTAGCGGCGCGGCGCGGGCGTCCCGGCGGCGGTCCGCCACTTGTCCGCTGCCGGGAACCCGGCGCCGCCACGCCCGCGCAGCCCCGAGCTGGCGATCGTGGCGATCGTCGCGGTCCCGCCGAGGTCGCGGATGACCCGGCGCAGCGCATCGAACGCGCCATCGCGGGTGGCGGCGTCGAGGTCGGTCGGGTCCGGCGCGGCGGCGCGCGCGAGGAGGATCCTGGGCCAGGTCTTGGGCGTCTTGAGCAGGGCGGCCATCCGGTCAGGCCCGGGCCGGCTTGGTGGCGGGCCGGGAGCGGCGTCGGGATCCGGCCGAGCGACGCGTCGAGCGCGGCGAGGTAGGTCGCCTCGGCCGGCCGGTGGGCGTCGACCGCCGCGGCCTGGACGGTCGCCTCGGCCGGCTCGAACCGGAGGTGGGCGTAGTAGCTGGCGGTCCCGTAGATCATCGCGTACCAGGCGCCCGTCACCTGGCTGATCCGCTTGAGCGCGGCGACCGGCAGGTAGCCGTAGGCCGCCTGCGTCGCCTCGAGGATCTGGAGCATGAACGCGGGGTCGTGGTCGTAGTCCTCGAGGATCGTGTCGAGCGCGGCCATGTCGACCGGCGCGAACGGCCGGTAGGCGGGGTCGGGGACCGTCCGGCCGGATCGCCGGAGCGCCGATTCCTCGCGCCGCTCGCCGTACGTCTCGGGCGCGCCCCAGTGGACGTGGTAGCGCCCGCGGGTGTCGATCCCGCCCATGTCGATGCATTCGATCGGGCAGGCCTGTGCGCACTGGAAGCAGGTCTCGCACTTGAGCGTGCCCCACTCGTCGTACAGCAGCTGCAGCCGGCCGCGGAACTTGTGCGGCGGGTCGCGCCGGTCCTCCGGGTACATGACCGTGACCTTGGGCTCGAAGAAGCGGCGCAGCGTGAGGGCCATGCCCTTGGCGATGCCGAGGCCCGGGACCATGCTCATCAGGACGGCCTCACGGTTTCGACGATGACGATGGCCGCCGCGGTGGCGCCCAGGTTGAGCAGCGACGCCGGCAGCAGCCACTTCCAGGCGAAGTCCATCAGCTGGTCGATCCGGACGCGTGGCAACGTCCCGCGCATCCACACGAAGATGAACACGAAGGTGAACGTCTTGAGCAGGAACCACAGGATGCCGGCGACCCACTCGATGCCGATGTAGGCGACCGCGCCGACGATCGCGACGACGAACAGGTTGGCCAGCACGAAGCCGCCGAGCAGCGCCTGCCACCCCTTGATCCGGGCGCTGGCCATCCAGAGCGGTGCCGCGAACAGGAAGGTCAGGATCAGCGGGACGACCGCCACGAGGATCAGCAGCCCGATGCCCAGCTGCCCCGGGTTGAGCGACAGCTCGACCGGCCACGGCCACGGGAACGGCGCGTTCCAGCCGCCGAAGAACAGGGTCACGGTCAGCGCCGAGATGATGAACACGTTGACGTACTCGGCGAAGAAGAAGAACCCGAAGCGCATCCCGGAGTACTCGGTCGCGAAGCCGGCGACGATCTCCGAGTCGGCCTCGGTCAGGTCGAACGGGGTCCGGTTCGCCTCGGCCGTCGCGGCGATGAAGAAGATCAGGAACCCGAGCGGCTGCTGGAAGACGTACCAGCTGCTGAACCAGCCGGACTGGTTGAGCACGATCTGGTTGAGGCTCAGCGTCCCCGCGATGAGGATGATCCCGACGACCGACAGCGTCAGCGGGATCTCGTAGCTGATGACCTGGGCCGCCGACCGGAGGCCGCCGAGCAGCGAGTACTTGTTGTAGCTCGACCAGCCGGCCATCAGCAGCCCGACGACCGACAGCCCGCCGATCGCGAAGAAGTACAGCAGCCCGAGGTTGAGGTCCTGGCCGAACAGGCCCGGCGCGAACGGGATGACCAGCAGGGTCATGACGCTGGCGAGATAGGTCACGACGGGCGCCCAGGTGAACACGATCGGGTCGGCGCCGGTCGGGGTGAAGTCCTCCTTCATGAGGACCTTGAGCCCGTGGACCACCGACAGCAGCGACCCGTACGGACCGACCCGGTCGGGCCCGATCCGCAGGTTCATCAGGGCGATGCCCTTCATCTCCATGTAGATGATCAGGAACGCGATCGGGACGGTGATCAGCAGGATCACCGTGGCCGCCACCACGAAGCGCACGATCGGCAGGTTGGCGGCGAGGATGTCGATGACCGCCGGCCCGACCAGCACGATCGCCGCAACCGCGACGACCGTCGTCACGATCAGCAACGGCACGACCGTGAAGATGACCTTGCCCGGCAAGGTCAGCCGGTTCCACGACCTCCTGACGACGGTCATTTGGCGGTCACTTCAGCGCGCCGTGGGACGGCCGATCGCCGCGTTGCCGTCTGCGCGCGTTCGCTCACGCACCTTGGCGTGCGCTCGCTCGCGTGCTCACCGGCGCCTTGCGCTCGACTCGTCCGACGGCGCGCGAGGCAGTACCTGCCGCTCACTTATCCACGCCGCCCATGATCGGGATCGAGGCTGGCCATGATCGCCATGGTGTCGGCGATGAGGTGGCCGGGCATCATCAAGCCCACCGACTGGAGGTGGATGAACGACGGGTCGTGGATGCGCATCCGGAAGGGCTGGTCGGTGCCGTCGCTGATGGCGTAGGTCGAGTACTGGCCGCGCGGGCCCTCGACCGCGGCGTAGGCCCGGCCCGGGCGCGGCCGGAGGAGCCGCGGCAGCTTGGCCATGACCGGCCCGTCGGGCATGTTGTGGAGGCACTGGTCGATGATCCGCAGGCTCTGCTTGATCTCGTCCATGCGCAGCAGGTAGCGCGCCAGGCAGTCACCCTCGGAGCGGGTCGGGATGTCGAACTCGAGCTCCGGGAAGACGCTGTACGGGTGCGCCCGGCGGATGTCGAACGGCACGCCCGTCGCCCGCAGGTTCGGGCCGGTCATCACCATCCGCAGCGCCGTCGCCGTGTCGATCGTGCCGAGCCCGCGCATCCGGCGGACGAAGATCTCGTTCTCGTTGAGCAGCGCGTTGCCGGATTCGATCTGCTCGGTCGCCTTGCCCATCCAGTCGCCGAGCCGGCTCATGAACTCGTGGTTGAGGTCGCCGTTGACGCCACCGATCCGGAAGTAGTTGAACAGCATCCGCTGGCCGGTCAGGGCCGCCAGCATGTCGACGATCTCGTCGCGCTCGATGAACGACCACAGGATCGGCGTCAGCCCGCCGAGGTCGAGCGCCATCCAGCCGAGGAACAGGGCGTGGCTGGCGATCCGGTTGAGCTCGGACGAGAGGACCCGGATGTACTCGGCCCGCCGCGGCACCTCGACGTCCATCAGCTTCTCGAACGCGAGCACCGGCGCCCATTCGTTGAACAGCGAGCTGACGTACTCGAGCGGGTCCGTGTAGCAGATGGCCTGGTGGTAGTCGGCGTTCTCGCACAGCTTCTCGACGCCGCGGTGGAGGTAGCCGAGCACCGGATCGAGGTCGACGACCTTCTCGCCGTCGAGCTTGAGCACGACCCGCAGCACGCCGTGGGTCGACGGGTGCTGGGGGCCCATGTTGATGAACATCTCGCCGTCGCCGAGGGTGTAGAACTCGGCCTCGCGCTCGGTCCGCGGCGGGTACGGCGGGACCGGCTCGAACACGCCGAGGTCGCGGTCGAGCGTGACCCGGGGGTCGTCGGTGGACTGGCGGCCGGTCGTCGTCGTCATCGCGGTGGATCGGGCTCCGTCAGGCGGGGGTCCGGCGCACGAGCGCCGTGGCGGGGGCGTTGCGCGGGTCATGCGTGCGCTCCATCGGGCGCACGCCTCCGCCCGGCGATCGAGCCGCGTCGTCGGGGAGGAGGAAGTCCTTGCGCAGCGGGAAGCTCTGGTAGTCGGGCGGCATGTAGATCCGACGCAGGTCGCGGTTGCCCTCGAAGGTGATCCCGAACATGTCGTAGGCCTCGCGCTCCATCCACTCGGCGCCCTTCCACAGGAAGGTGACCGACGGGACGCGCGGGTCATCGCGGGACAGGCCGTCCGCGGTCACCCGCAGCCAGTCGGCGGTCGTGTCGCTCCACAGGTGGTAGACGACCTGCATGACCTGCCCGGTGTCGACGCCGGCGAGGTCGCTCAGGAACTGGAAGCGGAAGGCCGGCTCGTCGTGGAGGGCGGTCAGCACGGCCACCACGTCGCCCGCGCCGATGCGCATCTCGGTCTCGTCGTGGCGCTGGCGAACGGGCCCGGTCAGCTGCTCGCCGAAGCGGGCCTCCAGGCGCCCCTTGAACTGGCGGTCCACGCCTAGACGTCCTCCGGGACGGTCGGGCCGATCGCCCGGTCCGGCCAGTGCCCGCGGCGCTCCTTGACCAGCTGCTGGAGCTTCATCATCCCGTAGATCAGGCCCTCGGGACGGGGCGGGCAGCCGGGGACGTAGATGTCGACGGGCATGACCCGGTCGATCCCCTCGACCGTCGCGTAGCTCCGCTTGTAGCGCCCGCCCGAGCAGGTGCAGTCGCCCATCGCGACGCACCACTTGGGCTCGGGCATCTGCTCCCACAAGCGGACGAGCGGGCCGGCCATCTTGGTCGTCAGGGTCCCGGCCACGATGAGCACGTCCGCCTGGCGCGGGCTGGCCCGGAACGGGAACATCCCCCAGCGGTCCATGTCGTTCTTCGACGTCGCCGTGGACATCATCTCGATCGCGCAGCAGGCGAGGCCCGACAGCAGCGGCCACAGGCTGTTCATCCGGATCAGGTCGAGGACGTAGTCGGCCTTGGTCGGGATGACCTCGAGGACGCCGCCCCAGCGGCCGTCGTCGCGCCGGCCCGCGCCGCTCGCCGCGTACTCGCGGAGGTGGGTGACGTCGCTCTCCTGGCCGCCGTCGTAGGCCTCCGGGTCGGCCGCCTGCCACAGCGTGTTGGGCACGATGATCGGGGCGAGCACGTCGGCGGCCTCGTCGCGGACCGCGGGCAGGTTCGGGCCGCTGCCCGTCCGCGGGCCGCCGGTGCCGGTTCGCCGGCCGCCCCGGCCGTCCTTGGTCATCGCCACGTCAACGCCCCCTTGCGCCAGGCGTAGGCCAGGCCGAGCAGCAGGATCACGATGAAGATGACCATGCTCACCAGGCCGCCGAGGAGCAGGTCGCGGAAGGCGATCGCCCAGAGGTAGATGAACACCACCTCGATGTCGAAGGCGACGAACAGCAACGCGTAGATGTAGAACGACAGGCCGAACCGGCCGTGGGTGTCGCCGAAGGTGTCGATGCCCGATTCGTAGGGCAGGCCCTTGTGCACGTCGCCGCGGTTGCGATGGGACACCAGCCACGCGGCGCCGATCGTGAGGAACACGAACGACACCCCCGCGAAGGCGAACCCCACGACGTACCAGATGCCGGTCAACCGAACTCCCTTTCGGGCGCGGAGCCCGGGCGGGGCGCCGCTTGCCCGAGGATCCTGGTGAGCACGCGCACGTGCACGGACAGGCGAATCTGCCCTGTCGGCATTCTATCAGTGGGAACGGCGCGGGCGATGGACCGGGAGGGCCCGCAGGATGGGAGTGGGGAGTGGCGAGCGCCGAGCGCGCGTGCAGGTTCGCTGGCCACTCCCCGTCAGGTCGTGCCCGACCCGGAATGAATCGTGCCGCGCGCCGTCGCCGCGCAGCAATAGGTACATCGACCTAGTTCGATGCGGTCCTGTGGGGTCCGCTGCGGTCTGGTGGGGTCGGGGCGGACGATGCCGTGCCGGTCGTCAGCGCGGGCCGCGGAACGCCAGCCCGGCGAGCGGCGCGACCGGCCGGCCAGCCTCGCCCGAAGGCCATCACCCGGAAGCGACCCATCGCCCCCGGATCGAGCAGGCGGATGACCGCCGAACGGACCTCGAGATAGGTCTCCATCGTCGTCGCCGGGTCGGCCTGGATCGCTCGCAACAGGTCCTCGGCGCCTAGCCCGACGAGGAACTCGGCCTGGGTCGTCGTTCCGAGATGGTCGAGCCCGGCACCCGCGGCGGCGCGCTCGACGGCGGTCACGTCCACGTGGGCGGTGAGGTCCTGGCGGCCGACGTGAAGGTACGGGTCGTCGTGGACGCGATGGCGCAGGTAGGCGCGCAACGTTCCCTGTCCGCGACGGACCGGGTCGTACAGCTCCGCGGCCGGGTAGCCGTAGTCGATCAGCAGGAGCACGCCGCGGTCGAAGCCCGGCCGCTGCCCGCTCGATCCACGGCTGCGATCGCCAGGCACACCTCGGCGCGCTGGTCGTCGCGCAACCGAACGCCTTCGTCCGCGAGGCGGGCGGCCAGGGCCGGCGTCGACGGCTCGGTCTCGACGTCGACGAACGCCCGCGGCATCGACGCCGACGCGGACCTCGCGCACGACGCCGTCGCGCTGCACGAGGCGATGGGTCGGCAGCGCGTCGAGCACCTCGTTGGCGATGACGAAGCCGGTCACCGGCGCCTCCGGTCCCGTCCGGTGCGTACAGCCGCGACGCGTGGCCGCCCGCGGCCAGGCGCTCGGCGAGCGCCGCGAGGCGGCGCGGGTCGACCTCGACCGGCTCATAGCGCACGATCGCCGCCAGGTCGGGGTGCTCTGCGGCGAGGCCGTCGAGGATCGCGAGCGCCAGCGCCCCGGTCCCGGCCCCGTGCTCACGGATGACGAACGGATCGGGCCGCCCGAGGCGGTCCCAGGCGTCGGCGACGGCGCGCGACACCGTCGCGCCGAAGATCGGGTGCGCCTCGGGGGCGGTCAGGAAGTCGCCCTCGCGGCCCGGGCGCGCGGCCGCAGCCCGGTAGTAGCCGCCATCCGGGTCGTACAGCGCGAGGTCCATGAACCGGGCGAAGGTCATCGGACCGTCGCGCTCGATCTCGTCGCGGATCCGGGCCACGAGCGCCTCGTCCTCGCCGACCGCATCGAGGTCGGGTGGCGGATCGCGGCGGATCCCGGGGGTCACGTCCACGGTCGGACCCGCAGCGGCTTCCCGACCACGAGCCGGACGCCCGGGCCGACCAGCGAATGGCCGCCGAGCAGGACCGGGATCGGCGCGGCCGCGGCCGATGCGGTGAGCTCGCGCAGCCACGGGTCACTGACCGCGTCGGGCAGCAGCAGGTCCGAGGCAAAGCGATCCTCGGCGACCGGCCAGCCCGCCTCGTCGGCGCCCAGCCGGTGGGCGAGCAGGACGCGCGTGTCGATGATCGCCGCGTCACCGAACCTGGCGAGCAGGCCGCCAAGCGACGCCGGGTCCGTCGCGCTCGAGGAGCGCACCGAGGAGGCTCGCCGGCGGACGTTGGCCGGCGCCCGGGGTCGTGGCGCTTGCATCGCGGTCCCCCTGTGCCAGACGCGACGCTGCGCGCAGGCCGCGTTCCTCGACCCAGGCCCTGACCCGGGCGGCGGCACGTCGCTCGAGCCAGGCCAGCGTCGCCGCCGAGGTACGCCCGGCCAGCACGAGCTCGGCGCGGCGGTCGGCGGCGACGGCCCGAACCCCCATCAGCCGATCCTCGACGGTCGCGAGGTCGACCGGCGTCGCCGCGGCCCTGGCCGAGGAGCACGAGGTCGAGCGGTGAATCGACGTCGATCGCCAGCCGCCAGCGTCCGCCGCAGGTCGTCCACGCGGTAGCCGGCGACCTCCGCCAGCCAGCGCGGGACGGCGTTGTCGGCGGGCAGGTCGGGGATGGCCGGGAGGTTCTCGATGCAGGCGATCGCCACGGCGTCCGCGGAATATCGGTTGTTGGCAAGCGCCCGCCGATCGCCGGCCCCGGCGGCGGCGACGAACGCCAGGCGGTCGGACCTCGTCGCGAGCGGGATCGCGCCCGAGCCGAGGACCACGAGACCCCCGTCGTGCCGCGCGGCGACGAGCTCGCGGAGCCGGGCCCCGAACGGGATGGCGCCCGCCGGCCCGGTCACGACCGCGACGTCGTCCGCGCCGACCGACCGGAACCCGGTCTCGTGCCGCCGCGCGGCGCTCGCCCGGGCCGTCGCGACCCAGCGCTCGAGCGGGCCGGCGCCCGGGTCGGCCGCCGGGTGCATGATTCGAACGCTGACCGGGTTCATGAGACCCGGAGTCTCGCACGCGCGCCACCGAGGGACCACGTGACCGACCGCCACGTCCGCGCGTACATCGGCCTCGGCGCCAACGTGGGCGACGCGGCGGCGACGCTCGCCGCGGCGGTCGACGCGCTGGCCGACCTGCCCGGCGTGCGGCTGCGCGGCGTGTCGCGGTTGTACGCGACGGCGCCGGTCGGCGTCACCGACCAGCCCGAGTTCCGCAACGCCGTCGTCGCCCTCGATGTCCCGGCCGGCCCGGACCCGGCGACCGGGGCGCTCGCGCTGCTCGTGGCGCTCAAGGATCTCGAGCGCGACTTCGGTCGCCGTCGCCGCCGTCGCTGGGGGCCGCGCGAGCTCGACCTGGACCTGCTGGTCTTCGGTCGGGCGCGGATCGCAGTCGACCGGCCCGCCGGCCGCGCGCTCGATCGAGGCGGACACGGATCCGGCCAAGGCCGCCCGCCTGCTGGTCGTGCCGCACCCGGCGGCCGACACGCGGCTGTTCGTGCTGGCGCCGCTGGCCGACCTGGCGCCCGGGCTCGTGCCGCCCGGCTGGGGCCGGACCGTCGAGAGCGCGCGACGGGCGCGGGCCTCCATCGAAGGCCCCGACGGCGGTCCGCCCGATCGCCACGTGGGACGGCCGCCGGCACGCCTGGACGCCGGCTCAGCCCAGGTAGCGGCCCGGCAGCACCGTCTCGACCGCCTCGCCCGAGGCGCCGCGCTCCACTCGATACGCATGCGCGTCGGGACGCGACGTCACGACCTCGGCGAGCTCCGTGCCGCGGAAGACGAGCGCGGCGCCATCGTCGGCGGCATACCCGGCCAGGCATCCGGCCTTCGCCGACGAGCCGTTGGTAGTAGGGCCGGCGGTTCGGCTCGCCGTCGTAATGCGGCGAATGGCTGCCCGGCAACAGGCCGAGCCCCGCTGACAGCGCCGCCAGCCCGCCGAACGAATCGGTCGTCCCGGTCTCGAACCAGCACAGCGAGCCGGCCGACAACCCGGTCATCACGATCCCGGACTCCCAGGCCTGGCGGAGCGCACGGTCGACGCCGTGGACGCGCCAGACGGCCAGCATGTTCTCCGTGTTGCCGCCGCCGACGTAGATGACATCCTGGTCGAGCAGGAACGCCTCGACGTCATCGACCGTCCGCATGAACAGGGCGAGATGGGACGCTTCTGCCTTTCGCGCGTACGACGCGTAGAAGGTGGCGATGTAGACCGGCGAGTCGCCGCTGGCGGTGGCCAGGAAGCAGACCCGTGGCCGCTCGCGACCGCGTGACGCCCGGGCGAGGCCCAGGACGTGGTCGTCGATGAGCGGATTGTCCGGCTCCATCGAGAACCCGCCGCCGCCCATCGCGACGACCGTCGGCTCGTTCACTGCGAGGCGATCCGGAACCCGATGTGGTGGTCGCCGTACGTCGGTGGGTCCTCGTAGTGGCGATAGGCGGAGCGGGCGACGAACTCATTGCTGCCCCACCAGCCGCCCTTCTCGACCTTGACCGTGCCGCTCGTCGGGCCGGTCGGATCCTGCGCCGGGCTGGTCGCGTCGTAGCCCGCGTCCAGCCAGTCCGCGACCCACTCCATCGCGTTGCCGGCCATGTCCAGCGCGCCGACCCAGCTCTTGCCGGCGGGGTAGCTGCCGACCGGCTTGGGCCCGGTGCTGTTGATCACGTTGGCCAGGTCGATGTCGAATGCGTCGCCCCACGGGTAGACGGCCGAGTCGGCGCCCCGGGCCGCGTATTCCCACTCGGCCTCGGTCGGCAGCCGGCCGCCGCGCCAGGCCGCATAGGCCTCGGCCTCGTACCAGGTCAGGCACATCCGGGGGTGCTCGGGGACGTCGCCCTGGCAATGGAGCGGCAGGCGGGTCGCGTCCTTGCCCTCGAGCCAGGCCCAGCCCTCGTCCGACCAGAGGGCCTGGTTCGTGTAGCCACCGGCGTCGACGAAGGCGTCGAACGCGGCGGTGGTGACCTCGGTCTTGTCGATCCAGAATCCGTGGGTCAGCTCGACCTCGTGCGCCGGCGCCTCGGCGTCGAGCGCGGGTGCGACCCAGGACGGCGGCTTGGCGGCCTTGAGCTTGGCGATCGCGGCGGCATCCGTGCCCATCGTGAACGTGCCCGCCGGGACCCAGACCTGTTCGATGCCCCAGGCGTCAGTGCGGGCCTGGCCGGCCGTCTGTCCGTCCGACGGGACGGGCGTGGCGGCAGCCGACGGGGCGCTGCTCGGCGAGACCGATGGCGCGGTCGGTGGTGCGCCGCTGGGTGCGCTCGACGCAGCGGTCGATGGCACGGCGGACGCCGCCGACGGACTCGACGTGGCGGTCCCGGCGCATCCGCCGGCGACCAGGGCGGCGATGAGGATCGCGGCGGGACCGACGATCCGGGGCGGTCGGGGTCGATTCATGGCGTGATGCTACCCTCGACCGGCCCGCAGCCGCCCAGCTGCGCTCCCGGAGACATGACGATGACGAAGATCGGCTATGCGGCGATGCTCGAGCAGTTCCACCCGACCGAGCTGCTCGACCTGTGCGCGGCCGCCGAGGGCGCCGGCTTCGACGCCGGCTTCATGGTCAGCGAGCACTTCCATCCGTGGACGCCCCAGCAGGGCCAGAGCGCGTTCGCCTGGGCGTTCATGGGCGCCCTCGGGTCGCGGACGAGCCTGCCGTTCGGGACGGCCGTGACGTGCCCGGGCTTCCGCTACCACCCGGCCGTCATCGCCCACGCGGCGGCGACCCTCGGCGCGATGTATCCCGGCCGCTTCTGGCTCGGTCTCGGCGCCGGCGAGGCGCTCAACGAGCACGTCATCGGCGGCGAGTGGCCGGAGGTCGGCGTGCGCAGCGGGATGCTGTTCGAGGCGGTCGAGATCATCAAGCGGCTGTTCAGCGGGGACGTCGTCCGCCACCGCGGCACGTATTTCAAGCTCGAGAGCGCGAAGCTCTACACCCGCCCCGAGACGCCTGTCCCGATCTACGTCGCGACGGCCGGACCGGTCAACGCCAAGCGAACCGGCAAGTTTGCCGACGGGATGATCACCGTCGGCGCGGCAGACGAGAAGATCAAGCGGCTCTGGGAGCTGTGCGACGACGGTTCGCGCGAGGCCGGCAAGCCGACCACGCCCAAGCTCCTGCAGGTCCACGTCAGCTGGGCGCCGACCGACGAGGAGGCCATGGACAACGCCATGCGCGAGTGGCCGAACGGCGGGATGCCATTCCCCAAGCAGGACATCAAGAACCCCGAGGACTTCGCGCTGATCGCCAAGCTCGTCCGGCCCGACGACTTCACCAACCGGGTCCTGATCTCGAGCGACCTCGCGAAGCACACCGAGCACATCCAGCGCTACGTCGACATGGGCTTCGACGAGGTCCATCTCCACAACGTCGGGCGCAACCAGGCCGAGTTCATCGAGGTCTTCGGGCGCGAGGTCCTGCCGAACCTGCGCCTGGGCTGACGACGCGACGGGCGATCCGGCGGTGACCGACGCCACGCACCCGGAGGCCGACGCTCTCGCGCGCGACGCCGCCGACCCGTTGACCGCGGTCCGCGACCGGTTCCGCCTGCCGACCTCGCCGGCGCAGCCCGGCGGCCCGCCACCGATCTACTTCGCCGGCCAGTCGCTCGGGCTCCAGCCGCGATCCGTCGGCGCGGCCGTGGCCGCCGAGCTCGACCGCTGGGCCGAGCATGGCGTCGACGCGTTCTTCGAGGGCGACCGGCCATGGTTCACGCTCGATGACGCGTTGCGCGAGCCGCTCGCCCGGATCGTCGGCGCACGACCGGCGGAGGTCGCGCTGCTCAACTCGCTGACGGTCAACCTCCACCTGCTGCTCACCTCGTTCTTCCGGCCGGTTGGGCGCCGCCGCCGGATCCTCGCCGACGGCCCGCTCTTCCCGTCCGACCGGCACGCCCTGACGAGCCACCTCGTCGCGCGCGGGCTGGACCCGGAGGCGGACCTGGTCGTCGTCGAGCCACGGTCGGGTGAGGCCGCTCCTCCGGACCGGCGACCTCGAGGCCGCCATCGCCGAGCACGGCCCGGACCTCGCCGTGCTGCTCCTGGGCGGCGTCAACTTCGCGACCGGCGAGGCGCTCGACATCGAACGGTTGACGGCGGCCGGCCACGCGGCGGGCGCGCTCGTGCTGTGGGACCTCGCCCACGCCGCGGGGAACGTCGAGCTGACCTCCACGACTGGGACGTCGATGGCGCCGCGTGGTGCACCTACAAGTACCTGAACGGCGGGCCGGGCGGCGTCGGCGCGATGTTCGTCCACGAACGGTTCCACGCCGATCCGCTCGTGCCGCGGCTGGCCGGCTGGTGGGGCGAGGCGCCGGGCCGGCGGTTCGCGATGGACGAGCGGTTCGTGCCCGACGCGGGCGCCGCCGGCTGGAAGGCCTCGACCAACCCCGTCCTGGCGCTCACGGCGCTGGCGGAGTCGCTGGCGATCTTCGACGAGATCGGGATGCCGGCGCTGCGGGCGCGCTCGATCGGGCTGACCGGCTACCTCGAGCAGCGGCTCGCGCCGCTCGGCCGGCTCGGGGTCGAGGTCATCACGCCGCGCGAGCCGGCTCGGCGCGGTGCCCAGCTGTCGCTGCGCTTCGGGAGCGCGTCCGCCGCCGATGCGGTCCTCGCCAGGCTTGCCGCGGACGGCGTCGTCGCCGACTTCCGCGCCCCCGACATCATCCGTCTCGCGCCGGTCCCGCTGTACAACACCTACCACGAGGCCTGGCGCGTGGCGGAGGTGCTTCGCATCGCCCTTGCGAGCGGTTCGGCCTAGAGCCGGACCCGCGGCGGCGAATCGCGATCGAACATGTGGACCGTGTCGACGAAGCGGACCTGCTTGGCCTGGTAGGCCATCACGAGCGAATGGGTCCGGGCCCCGCCGCCGAAGAAGCGGACGCCCTGGAGGAGGTCGCCGGCCGTGACGCCGGTCGCCGCGAAGACCAGGTTCTCGCCCGGCGCGAGGTCATCGGTGAGGTAGACCTTGTCCTCGTCGCCGTGGCCCATCCGCGCGCCGCGCTCGCGTTCCTCGTCGCTGCGATAGCGGAACCGGGCCTGGATCTCGCCACCGAGACAGCGGAGCGCAGCCGCCGTGATGACGCCCTCCGGCGCGCCACCGGTGCCCATGACGGCATGGACGCCTGTCCCCGAGACCGCGCACGAGATCGCCGCCGACAGGTCGCCGTCGCCGATGAGCTTGATCCGGGCGCCGGCCTGGCGGACCTCGCCGATGAGGTCGTCGTGTCGCGGACGTTCGAGGATGACCACGGTGATGTCGCCGACCTTCCGGCCGAGCGCCTTGGCGATCCGGCCGAGGTTCTCGGTCGGGGTCGCGCGGATGTCGACCTGGCCGGCCGCGACGGGTCCCACGCACAGCTTCTCCATGTACGTGTCGGGCGCGTGGGTGAGGCCGCCGGCCTCGGATGCGGCGAGGACGGTGATGGCGCCGGCCTGGCCGTGGGCGACGAGGTTGGTGCCCTCCAGCGGGTCCACCGCGATGTCGACCCGCGGCACGTCGTCGCGACCGGCCCCCGTCCGACCGACACGCTCGCCGATGTAGAGCATCGGCGCCTCGTCACGTTCGCCCTCGCCGATCACGATCCGCCCGGCGAAGTCGATCTCGTCCATCGTCCGGCGCATCGCCTCGGTCGCGGCGGCGTCGGCCGCATCCTTCTCGCCGCGACCCATATACCGCGACGACTCGATCGCCGCCGCCTCGGTCACCCGGATCATCTCGAGCGCGAGCAGTTGTTCCATGGGCTGTGGTCCCTCGGTCGGCGGCTCGATTGGACGCGGTTCAGTGACGGAAATGGCGGCGTCCTGTGAAGACCATGGCCATGTGATGCCGATCCGCGACCTCGATCGCCATCTCGTCACGGATCGAGCCGCCCGGCTGGATGATCGCCGTCACGCCGGCGCCGGCCGCAGCCTGGATCCCGTCCGGGAACGGGAAGTACGCGTCGGACGCCATGACCGCCAGCTTGGCCCGATCGCCCGCGCGGCGGACCGCGATCTCGACGCGACACCTGGCGGCTGGCCTGGCCGGCCCCGATCCCGACCGTCGCGCCGTTGCGCGCGAGGATGATCGCGTTCGAGCGGACGTGGCGGACCGCGCGCCAGGCGAACAGCAGGTCGGTCAGCTCCTCGAGCGTCGGCCGCCGCCGTGGTCACGACCTGGAGCCGCCCGCGATCGAGCCCGAGGTCGTCGACGCTCTCGACCAGCAACCCGCCGGCGACGCGCTTGAAGTCGAGGCTGGCGATGCCGTAGTCGCGCATGCCCTCGGTCGGATCGGGCGGGATGGCCAGCAGCTCGAGCCCGGGCTTGCCGCGCAGGATCCCGATCGCCGACTGGCTGAAGCCGGGCGCCACGACCGCCTCGTACGAGTTGGCGGCGATCTCGCGCGCCGTCGCCCCGTCGAGCTCGCGATTGACCCCGACGATCCCGCCGAAGGAGGCGACCGGGTCGGTCTCGAGGGCGTGGCGGTAGGCCTCGACGAGCTCGTCGTGCGACGCCAGCCCGACCGGATCGGTGTGCTTGACGATGGCGACCGTGGGCGCCGTGTAGTCGCGGGCGATCCGGTACGCGGCGTCGAGGTCGAGCAGGTTGTTGAACGACGGCATCTCGCCCTGCAGTCGCGTCGCGTCGGCGAGCGTGCCGCTGCGGTGCGTCGTCTCGCGGTAGAACGCGGCGTGCTGGTGCGGGTTCTCCCCGTAGCGCAGGTCGTCGACCTTCTCGAGGACCAGCGCGAGGTGACGCGGAAACGTGTTGCCGCGACACCTGGTTGAGGTAGGCCGCGATCTCGGCGTGATAGGCGGCGACCGTGCTGAACGCCTCGGCCGCGAACTTCGCCCGCGTCTCCGGGCTGACCGTGCCGAACTCGCGCAGCTCCGCGACGAGCTGGCGGTAATGCGTCGGGTCGGCCACGGCGGCGACGCCGGCCGCGTTGCGCGCCGCCGCGCCGAGCAGCGCCGCCCCGCCGACGTCGATCATCTCGATCGCCTCGTCGAGCCCGACGACCTTGACCCCGATCGCCGGTGCGAACGGCTTGACGTTGACGACGACGAGGTCGATCAGGCCGATCCCCTGCGCGCGCAGCTCCTCGAGCTGGGCGGGGACGTCGCGGCGGGCCAGGATCCCGGCATAGACCGCGTGGTGGAAGGTCTTGACCTGGCCGCCGACGTCCGGCTCGCCCTGCGTGAGATCGGAGACGGACGTGACCTCGACGCCCTCGGCCGCGAGGTGCTCGCGCGTGCCGTCCGTGGCGTACACCTCGACGTCGAGAGCGAGCAGGTCCCGCGCGAGCACGACGATGCCATCCCGATTCGCCACCGACAGCAGGGCTCGCACCCGGGCGTTCCTCCCGATCCCGTGGTCTTGCGAAGGGTCAGCGGGGTGGGCCGTGGGCGTCCCCGGACGGTCGCGACGGCGCCGCACCAGTCCGGCCGAGTATACCGCCTGACATGGCATACTCCGGGCGCCGATCCACACGCGAACCAGAGGCCGTCACGTGACCCTTGCCCCCTGGGAATACCTCTTCACCGCCTTCAACCACGACAACTTCCCGGACATCTTCCATCCGACCTGGATCGCCTCGCTCGTGCTCCTGGTGGTCCTCGTCGATCCTCTACTACGTCCGGACGCGGGCCCTCAAGCGCCACCCGCCCTACCTCGACATGTGGGAGTGGCTGTGGTGGGCCGGGCTGATCACGTTCAGCCTGTTGATCATCGAATCGCTGTTCGTGTTCGACTACTTCCTGGTCCTCGGGACGGAGATCATCGGGCTCGCGACGCTCGTCTGGATCCGCTTCGTGCGGTTCCCGCCGTTCCTCCGCGCGTACGAGACGCGGCTCGCCCGCGAGCGCTACTTCACCAAGCAGAAGTTCGCCGATCCCGAGGCCACGATCCGCAAGCGACCCGCCCCCGCCCGCCAGCGGCAGCGACGCCGGCGCCGGTAGCGAGCTCCCCGTGCCGATCGAGATCCGCCGCTTCGGCGTCGGCCATCGGCGCCCGGACGGCCCGCCCGGCTCGATCGGGCTGACCGGCCAGGTCATCCACTCGGACGGGCGCGGGATCGTGTCCGAGCTGGCCTTCGCCCGCAATGCCCGGATCGAGCCGCACTCGAACCCGAACACGACCTACCTCGTCGTCGTCGAGGGTGGCGGCTGGGTGAGCGTCGGCGAGGAATGGACCCGGATCGCCGCCGGTGAGGCGGCCGTCTGGCCGGCCGACATCCCGCACGCGGCCTGGACCGAGCACTCGGAGATGCGCGCCTTCGTGGTCGAGTTCGCGGGATCGGACGACCGGGCACGGTCCTGGCGCGCGGCGGTGACGAACGCGGCGACCTGCCAGTCGACCGGGGCATCGGCCAGCTGGCCGCCCGCACCGACCGGCGGCCGAACACCGACCCGGACGAGGGCGAGCCCGCCTGACGCGGGCGGCGGCCCGGGCCGAAGCCCGGGCCGCCGCAGCACGCCGACCGTCCTCCTAGCCGCCGAGCTCGGCGGCCCGATCGAGGAATTCGAGGAAGTCGTGGACCTGGTCGGTCCCCGGCAGGTCGGATTCGATCCGGAGCGCCTCCCGGCGCACGTCGCGCAGGTCGGTGTCGCCCGACGCCTCGGTCCTGCGGAGGGCCTCGGCGGTCGCCGCCACGATGGCGTCGAGCCGGAATGTCGGTGGTGTGTCGTCGAAGCGATCGGCCAGGTCGTCGGCCCGGATCGGCCGGTCGAGACGCGACTCGCGCGACGCGTCCGGCTCGGTCCAGCGCAGCCCGACGCTGCCGAGGTCGCGACCCGACGCATCCTCGCGCAGGGTCAATGCGTACAGCGCCGTCACGGCGTGGCCGGCCCCGATCGCGCCCGGCGTCGACGTTCGGGTCCCCGAAGTCGTGGTCGGCGATCGCGCGGTTCTCGTAGCCGATCAGCCGGTACGACTCGACGACGTCCGAGTCGAAGCGGACCTGGACCTTGGCGTCGAGCGCGACGCTCTGGATGGTGCCGACGAGGTCCTCGCTGAACAGCCGGCGGGCCTCGCCGAGGTCGTTGACATAGGCGTAGAAGCCGTCGCCCTGGTCGGCCAGCTGCTCGAGCAGGGCGTCGTTGTAGTTGCCCATCCCGACGCCGACCGACACGAGCTCGATGCCGGCGGCGGCGTCGTCGCGGATCTGGCGCAGGATGCCGTCCGCGTCGGTCAGCCCGACGTTGGCGACGCCGTCGGAGGCGAGCACGATGCGGTCGATCCCGCCGTCGCCGAGGAGCGTCTCGCGGGCCAGCCCGTAGCCGAGCCGGAGTCCGTCCTCGACGTTGGTCGAGCCACCGGGCCGCAGGTCATCGATCGCACGGAGGATCCGTTCCTCGTCGGTCGCCCGGGTCGGCGGCAGGACGACGCGCGCGCTGTCGTTGAACGCGACGACCGCGATCGAATCGCCTTCGCCGAGCGCGAGCACGAGCTTGCGCAGCGAATCCTTGACCAGCTCGAGCCGGCCCTCGCGCTCCATCGACCCCGAGGTGTCGATGACGAACGTGAGCGCCGCCGCGGGCCGGGCGCGCTCGGACGATGTCGCGCGCCTTGATCCCGATCCGGAGCAGGACGTCGCCCTGGCCGCCGAACGGGGTCGTGGCCGCCGTCGACCTGGACGGCGAACGTGGCCTGGCGCGGCGGCTCGTAGCCCTGCTCGAAGGCGTTGATCCATTCCTCGACCCGGATGCTGGCCGGGTCGGGCAGGTTGCCGTCGTCGACGAAGCGCTGGGCGATGCTGTACGAGGCGGTGTCGACGTCCATCGCGAACGTCGACACGCGATCCTCGTCGGTGTCGGTGACCGGGTTCGACCCGGGGTCTTCGAAGGTGGTGCCGTCGTACGGCGACGGCGCCGGCCAGCGTGGGGCCGAGCTCGGCTGGTGATGACCGGGGTCCGGGGGTTGGACGTAGCCGCCGCTCGGCGCGGACGAGCTGCTGCAGGCGGACGCCACGAGGGCGACCGTCGCCAGGGACAGGAGCCGCTTGCGCATCGCGCAACCTCCCTGCGGGGAGTCCCGGGGAGGACTCCCGGCCGACATGGGCGGGGCCGGCACAGCGGACCCGCAGGTCCCGGAGCGACGCCACGAGGTGCGTCGTCGGGCCGCCCCGTAGACGCCGGGTGGCCGGTGGCAGTTCCGAGACTCGGCGCCGCGGCCGCCTAGCCGGCGACGACCGCCCCGAGCTGGCTGAGGATCCGCGCGGTCGCGCCCCAGACCGACAGGCCGTCGACGTCGTACGCGCCGTAGCGCAGCGGCCAGTCGCGGATCGTCCGCTCGACGATCACGATCGCGCCGTCCGGGACGAAGCGGTCGAGTCGCGGCTCGACGATCCGGGCGACCTCGGCGGGCGACGCGGTCAGGACCGGGCGACGCTCCGCCACCGCGACGACCGGGTGGACCTCGAAGTCGCTGACCGGGATCCAGAACGTGTCGAGCTGGCCGAGAACGCGGACGCCCGCCGCGACGGGGTCGAGCGCGATCTCCTCGGCCGCCTCGCGCAGCGCGGTCGCGGCGATGTCCGCATCGTCCGGCTCGGCGGCTCCACCCGGGAAGCTGACCTCGCCGCTGTGATGGCCGTCGCGGGTCGCGCGCTCGGTCAGGACGATCCGGGCGATGCCGTCGTCGTCCGGGTAGACCAGGACGAGCACCCGCGGCCGGGCGCCCGCTGCGGTCCCGGGCGGCGGGGTCGGTGGCGGCCGGTGCTCCATGCCGCCGACGATGACCGGCATCAGGACGTCGGCCGGGAGCCGGCAACGGATCGCGGCAGCGACGCCAGGCGCTCGAGGACGAGGTCGAACCGCACGCCTGGCGCCGGCCGGCGAGTTCGAGCAGGTCGCCGCTGCCGACCGGCGGCGGCGGCGCCGGGCTCGACCTGCCGGGCCCGCGCGCGTCGCGCTTGGCCCGGCCCTCGGTCACCACGGTCGCCGAGGCGGTCGAGAACACGAGCGTGCCGTTGACCACGTCGGCGTCCGCCGTCACCGGTCGCCGGCCCTGAACTCGCCGGCGACGATCGCCCGCGCCAGCGGGTTCTCGACGAGGCGCTGGATCGTCCGCTTGAGCGGCCGCGCGCCGTACGCCGGGTCCGTGCCTTCGCGGACGATCAGCGCCCGGGCGCCGGGCGTCAGCTCGAGCTCGATGTCGGCCGCGACGAGCCGCCGGTCGAGGTCGGCGATCAGCAGGTCGACGATCCGCTCCAGGTCGGTGTCGGTCAGGGCGTGGAAGACGATGACCTCGTCGACCCGGTTGAGGAACTCGGGCCGGAACGCGCCGCGGAGCAGCTCGGTGACCTCCTGCTTCATCGACTCGTAGGCGGAATCGCCGGAGCGTGCGCCGCTCGCGGCGATCGCCGTGCTGCCGATGTTGCTGGTCATGATGATGACCGTGTTCTTGAAGTCGACCGTGCGGCCCTGGCCGTCGGTCAGGCGGCCGTCGTCGAGCACCTGCAGCAGCACGTTGAACACGTCCGGGTGCGCCTTCTCGATCTCGTCGAGCAGGACGACCTGGTACGGCCGCCGGCGGACGGCCTCGGTCAGCTGGCCGCCCTCGTCGTAGCCGACGTAGCCGGGCGGCGCGCCGATCAGCCGCGAGACCGCGAACTTCTCCATGTACTCGCTCATGTCGATGCGGACCATGGCCTGCTCGTCGTCGAACAGGAACTCGGCCAGCGCACGCGCCAGCTCGGTCTTGCCGACGCCGGTCGGGCCGAGGAACAGGAACGAGCCGATCGGCCGGCGCGGGTCCTTGAGCCCGGCGCGGGCGCGCCGGACCGCGTCGGACACGGCCTGGATCGCCTCGTCCTGCCCGACCACGCGATCGTGGAGGCGCTCCTCCATGTGGATGAGCTTGTTCGTCTCGCCCTCGAGCAGGCGGTTGACCGGGATCCCGGTCCACGCCCCGACGATCTCGGCGATGTCGTCGGCGGTGACCTCCTCCTTGAGCAGCGAGCCGGGGCCCTGCAGCGCCGCGAGCGCGGCCTCCTGCTCGGCCATCCGGTCGGTCAGCTCCTTGAGGGTCCCGTACTTGAGCTCGGCGGCGGTGGCGTAGTCGGTCTCGCGCTCGGCCTGCTCGATCCGCGTCGGTCAGCGCCTCGAGCTCGGACTTCGTGGCGCGGATCGCGGCGATCGCGGCCTTCTCCGCCTCCCAGCGCTGGCGCAGCGCGCCGGCCTGCTCCTCGATGTCGGCCAGCTCCTTCTCGAGCGCCTCGAGCCGCGCCTTCGAGGCGTCGTCCGACTCCTTGCGCAGCGCCTCGCGCTCGATCTCGAGCTGGATGCGCCGGCGCTCGAGCTCGTCGATCTCGATCGGCATCGAGTCGATCTCCATGCGCAGCCGGGACGCCGCCTCGTCGACGAGGTCGATCGCCTTGTCGGGCAGGAAGCGGTCGCTGATGTAGCGGTCGGACAGGGTCGCCGCCGCGACGAGCGCGGAATCGGTGATCCGCACGCCGTGGTGGACCTCGTACCGCTCGCGCAGCCCGCGCAGGATGCTGATCGTCTCCTCGACCGTCGGCTGGTCGACGAGGACCGGCTGGAAGCGCCGCTCGAGGGCGGCGTCCTTCTCGATGTGCTTGCGGTACTCGTCGAGCGTCGTCGCCCCGATCGTGTGCAGCTCGCCGCGGGCGAGCATCGGCTTGAGCAGGTTGGAGGCGTCCATCGCCCCTTCCGCCGCACCGGCCCCGACGACCGTGTGGAGCTCGTCGATGAACAGGATCACCCGGCCCTCGGCGTCCTTGATCTCCTTGAGCACGGCCTTCAGCCGCTCCTCGAACTCGCCGCGGAACTTGGCCCCGGCGATCAGCGCGCCGAGGTCGAGCGACACCACGCGCTTGTCCTTGAGCCCTTCGGGGACGTCGCCGCGGACGATCCGCTGGGCGAGGCCCTCGGCGATCGCCGTCTTGCCCACGCCGGGCTCGCCGATCAGGACCGGGTTGTTCTTCGTGCGCCGCGAGAGGACCTGGATGACCCGCCGGATCTCCTCGTCGCGGCCGATCACCGGGTCGAGCTTGCCGGCGCGCGCCTCGGCGGTCAGGTCGCGGCCGTACTTCTCGAGCGCGGCGTAGGTGCCCTCGGGGTTCTGCGAGGTCACGCGCTGGCCGCCGCGCACGCTCTGGAGCGCCTGGAGGAGGGCCTCCCGGCCGGCCGCGTGGCCCTCGAGCAGGGCCTGGCCCTCGCCGCCGACCTCGGCCACGGCGAGCAGCAGGTGCTCGGTCGAGACGTACTCGTCGCCGAGCCGCCTGCGCCTCGGCCTCCGCCAGCTCGATGACGCGCCGGGCGCGCGGATCCATCGACAGCGAGCCGCCCTGGATCCGGGCGCGCCGGGCGAGGATCGCCGCCAGCTCGCCGCGGAACCCGGGCAGGTCGACGCCGAGCCGCCGGAGCGTCTCGGCCGGGACGCCGTCGTCGGGCTCGACCAGCGCGGCGAGGATGTGCTCGGCGTCGAGGATCGGGCTGTCGAGCCGCTGGGCGGTGGCCTGGGCGGCGATGATGGCTTCCTGGGCCTTCTGGGTGAATCGGTCGAGTTGCATGGCGGTCTCGCTTATCGGTTCGGGAGCTGGCTCAGCGTGGGTCGGGTTGGTGGACGAGGTCGAAGAAGGCGCGGGCGGCCGCCTGCGCCTCGTCGGACAGGCCGGTCGGGAGGATCGACCCGGGCCTTGACGTACAGGTCGCCGAAGCCGTCGGCCTTGAACCGCGGCATGCCCTGGCCGGTCAGCCGGAACGTCCGCCCGGGCTGGGTGCCGGGCGGGATCGTGAGCAGGACGCTGCCCTTGAGCGTGGGCACCTTGACCTCGCCGCCGAGGAGGGCCTCCTCGAGGGTCAGTGGCAGCTCCCGCTCGAGATCGGCGCCGCGGCGCGACGAACGACCGATCTGGCGTGAGCTGGACGACGACGATCAGGTCGCCGCCGCCGGGTCCCCGCTTCGACAGCTTGATCCGCGTCCCGGTGTCGGCGCCCGGCGGGATCTTGATCTCCAGGCGCTTGCCGTCGACCTCGACCAGGCGGGTGGTGCCGTGGTAGGCCTCGGACAGCGTGATCTCGGCCTGCGCCTCGTGGGTGGGCGGCGCGACGGGGCGCGACCGGCGCCGCTGGGCCGTCCGGGCGGCTTGGCCGTCGATCCCCATCCCGCTCAGGATGTCGTCGAAGCCGAGGCCGCCGGTCGGCCGCGATCCGCGACCGCCGGATGCCGGTGAGGCGCCGGCCGAGCCCATCGCCTCCTCGCCGAAGAACATCCGGAAGAAGTCGCTGAACTCGCCGGGGTCGGCGGTGGTGTGGAACTCGTAGCGGACGTTGCCGCCGGGGTAGCCCCCGAAGCCGCCGAACGGCGCTCCCGCGCCGCCCGCCGCACCGGCCTGCCGAGCCCGGCTGATCGCCTCCCAGTTGGCCCCGAGCTCGTCGTACTGCTTGCGCCTGGCCGGGTCGCTCAGGACCTCGTTGGCCTCGTTGATCTCCTTGAACCGGCGCTCGGCGGCGGTGTCGCCGGGCTTCGCGTCGGGATGATGCTGGCGGGCGAGCTTGCGGAAGGCCTTCTTGATGTCAGCCTGCGACGCGGTCCTCGGCACGCCGAGGACCGCGTAGTAATCCTTGTAGTCCAGGCCGGGCGCCGCGCCCGGACCGCTGCTCGCCATAGGCGGGCCTGGCCCTTACGGCTGCCGCACCACGACCGGCGGCTGGTCGGTCGGGGGGAAGTTGCTGCGGCGGACGGTGGGCTGCTTGTCCGGCTCGGGGTCGAGCGGGTCGTCGCCCTTGACGATCTTCGGCGGCTCGGCGGCGAGCGCCTTCGGCTTGCGCCGAAGGGCCGCCTCGAGCACCTGGTCCATCGAGTCCACCAGGATGAGCTTGATCGACTTGCGGATCTCGTCGGGGATGTCCCGCAGGTCCTTCTCGTTCTTCCTCGGCAGGATGACGATCTTGGCCCCCGACAGGTGGGCGGCCAGGATCTTGCTCTTGAGCCCGCCGATCGGGAGGACCCGACCGCGGAGCGTGATCTCGCCGGTCATCGCCACGTCCTTGCGGACCGGGATGCCGGTCAGGGCGCTGACGATCGCGGTCGCCATCGTGATCCCCGCCGACGGGCCGTCCTTGGGGATGGCGCCGGCCGGGACGTGGATGTGGAGCGTGTTCTTCTCGAAGATCTCGCGCGGGATGCCGAGCTCGGGCGCATGCGCCCGTGTCCACGACAGGCCGGCGCGAGCGGACTCACGCATGACCTCGCCGAGCTGCCCGGTGAGGATGAAGTCCTCCTTGCCCTCCATGCGGGTGACCTCGATGGCGATGACGTCACCGCCGACCTCGGTCACGACGAGGCCGGTCGCGGCGCCCGTCTGGTCCTCGGACTCGAGCTCGCCGTACTCGAAGCGCTGCGGCCCGAGCAGGTCGGCCAGCTTCTTCGGGTCGATGACGGTCTTGCGCTTGCGGCCCTCGGCGACCTGCCGGGCGACCTTGCGCATGACGTTGGCCAGCTCGCGCTCGAGGTTCCGAACGCCGGCCTCGTGCGTGTACGAGCGGACCAGCTCGGTCATCGCCTCGTCGGTGATGGCGATGTGCTTGTCCTTGAGCCCGTGGTTCTTCATCTGCTTCGGGACCAGGAATCGCTTGCCGATCTCGATCTTCTCCTGCTCGGTGTAGCCGGGCAGCTGGACGATCTCCATCCGGTCGCGGAGCGCCGGCGGGATCGGATCGAGCAGGTTCGCGGTGGCCACGAAGAGCACCTTCGACAGGTCGAACGGCACCTCGAGGTAGTTGTCCTGGAAGGTGTTGTTCTGCTCCGGGTCGAGGACCTCGAGCAGCGCGGAGCTCGGGTCGCCCCGGAAGTCCATCCCGATCTTGTCGACCTCGTCGAGCATGAACACCGGGTTGTTCGAACCCGCGGTCTTGACCGACTGGATGATCCGGCCGGGCAGCGCGCCGATATAGGTCCGGCGGTGGCCGCGGATCTCGGCCTCGTCGTGGATGCCGCCGAGGCTCATCCGCACGAACTTGCGGTTCATCGCCCGGGCGATGCTCTTGCCCAGCGAGGTCTTGCCCACGCCGGGCGGGCCGACGAAGGCGAGGATCGGGCTGCGGATCTCGTCCGCGAGCGTCCGCACCGACAGGTATTCGAGGATGCGTTCCTTGATCTTCTCGAGGCCGTAGTGGTCCTCGTCGAGGATCCGGGCGGCTTCCTTGATGTCGAGGTTGTCGTCGGTGGCCACGTTCCAGGGCAGACCGATCAGCCAGTCGACATACGTCCGGATGACACCGACCTCGGGCGACGCGGAGGGGATCCGGCTCATCCGGTCCACTTCCTTGATCGCCCGGGCCTTGATCTCGTCCGGCATGCCGGCGGCCTCGACCTTGTCGCGGAGCTCGTTGATCTCGGCCTGCTGCGGGTCGTCCTCGCCCAGCTCGCGCTGGATGGCCTTGAGCTGCTCGCGCAGGATGTACTCGCGCTGGGTCTTGTCCATCTCGGACTTGACTTCGTTCTGGATCCGGCCCTTGAGCTCGAGGATCTCGATCTGGTTGGCGAGGAAGTTCGAGACGAGCTTGAGCCGCTCGGTGACGTCGATCGTCTCGAGCATCTCCTGGCGCTGCTCGGTCGACATGTCCGGGCTGTAGGCGACCATGTCGGCCAGCAGCCCGGGCTCGCTGATGTTGCGCGCGGCCACGGCGGCCTCCGGCGGGACCGGGGCGCCGTTGGCGACGTACTGCTCGATCTGGGCCTGGACCGTGCGCATCAGCGCCTGGACCTCGAGCCCGTCGGGGCTCTCGTCGGGGAGCTCCTCGACCGAGGCGCGGAGGTACGGCTCGGTGGTGGTGAAGCCGTGGACGCGGAGGCGCCCCTGGCCCTGGACGATCGCCCGGACGGTGCCGTCCTGGAGCTGGACGACCTGCGCGATCTTGGCCAGCGTGCCGATGGCGTACAGCTCGGACGGGTCCTCGATGTCTTCCTGTTCGGCGATACGCTGGGTGACCAGCGCGATGGGCCCGCCGTCGGCCACGGCGGCGTTGAGGGCGGCGACGCTCTTCTCCCGACCGACCTGGAGCGGGACGATCATCTCCGGGAAGATGACGGTCTCGCGGAGGGCGACGAGCGGGAGCTCACGCGGTCCGGACATCGAGATGGGCTGCTCGTCGACCGGGGTGGACGGTCGCTTTGCCATGAAAGTTCTCCTAGATCTGCGGTGATGTCGCGGGGTCGGTGGCGGAGGCGTCGCTCGCCTCTTCGTCGACGGTCCCCTCGGCGTAGAGGGCCTCGAGGATCCGAGCGCCGAGACGCTCCTCGAGTTCGAACAGAAGCCGGATGCCGGCGAGGTTGACGCCTCGCTCCCGGGTCAGGTGCCGGATCCAGGTGATCCGGCGGATGTCGTTTTCGCTGTAGAGACGGATGTTGGATGGCGTCCGGGCCGGGCAGAGCAGGCCCTCGTCCTCGTAGATCCGGAGGGTCCGCGGGTGCGCGCTGACGAGCGTCGCCGCCACGCTGATGACGTAGACGGGTCGCTCGGGATCGCGTTCCAGCCGGCCGGCCACCATCGGATCAGGCGCCCTGCAGGGTGCCGGTCGCGGGGCGGCCGATCGATGGGGTGCGAAGCTTGAATGTCATGGTCATGCACTGCCAAATTGCTGCGAATCCGGGGCCGCTACGGCCCGGGTGGTGATACACAACGCATGCTAGAACCTTGACAATGACGTTGTCAAGAGTGTTACGGGATCTTTGCCGTTGCGTGCAGGAACCGACGCTCGCAGCGGCCTGCGCGGAGGCGAGACCCTGGGCGAACGAGCCGCCCAGGAAGGCAGTGTTCAGATGGTTTCCCGCAAGCGGAACCATCTCGCGCGGACGGCGCCGCGTCGCGGCAGACGCCCAGGTCGTTCCGTTTCGCTGGAACTATGCGAAAAGCACGATCCTGCACGCCATTCGGCGGCAGGGACGCCGCGCCTGACGGGGCGCCGCGCCCGGCGGTCGCGCATCGCCTCCGCGGACCGCCCTAGCCGGCGTCGCTGCCGATCGTCTCGGGCTCGCCGATGAGCTGGTCGTGGAGCAGGCCCTGGCACTCCTGCTTGCCGATGGCGATGACCTTGTCGCCCTCGAGCATCACCGTGTCGGGCCGGAGCGGCGTCGCGATCCCATCGCGGATGACCGCGAACAGCGAGCAGCCCTCGGGGATCGACAGGTCCTTGGGTGCCCGGCCGATCGCCGGCGAGCCCGCCTGGAGGTGCGCCTCGATGAGCTCGAGCTCGCCCTCGCCGAGCGCGGCCAGGTGGAGCAGCTCGTGGACCGGGATGTCCTGCTCGATCGAGCCGAGGATCATCCGCGTCGGGCTGATCAGCTCGTCGACGCCGAGGTGCCGGAAGAGCGCCTCGTTCTTCGGGTTGTTGACGCGGGCGATCGTGCGCGGCACGTCGAAGTGGTGCTTGGCCATCTGGCAGATGACGAGGTTGTCCTCGTCGTCCCCGGTGACCGCCGCGACCACGTCGGCCCGGTTGCAGCCGGCCTCGGCGAGGTACTTGCCCTCGCACCCGTCGTGGGCGATGACGATCGAGCCGATCTCCTCGGTGATCTGCCGCGCCCGCGGCCGGTCCTTCTCCATGAGGGCCACCTCGTGGCCGGATTCGATGAGCTCCTTGGCGAGGTAGTAGCCGACCTTCCCGCCACCGACGACGAGCACGAACACGGGTCAGACCTCCTGGGTGGCGCTGGCGCCACCATGACCGGTCGCCCCGGCCGAGGTGATGGTCGTCGGACCGGGAAGGGCGGGTGCCGCGCCGGTCCCGCCGGTCGCGCCGCCCGAGGCAGCCGCCGCGGGCGTGTGCGCCGGGCCGTCGTGGTGACCGGTCGGGGCGAGCATCCCGGGCATGTCCGTCTTGGGGAGCCCGAGGAAGCGATCGACGGCGTCCATCATCAGCCCGGTCCGGCACAGCGTCGCGATGCCGAGCTCCGCATAGGCCTTGGCCCGGACCGGATCGTTGATCTTGGCGATGACCCGCTGGGCGCCGAGCGCCTCGTTGGCGAGCTGGGCGGACATCACGTTCCGGTTGTCGCCCTCGGTCAGGGACAGGAAGACGTCGGCGCCCTCGGCGCCCGCGCGGCGCAGGACGTCCTCGTCCGTTCCGTCGCCGCGGATGGCGTGGCCGCCAAAGCCCGACGGCAGGCGATCGAAGGCCGCGGTCGAGATGTCGACCACGATGACCTCGTGCCCGGCCCGGTCGTAGGCCTCGGACAGGGATGCGCCCACGCGGCCGCATCCGACGACGACGATCTTCACGCTGACTCCTCGGCGATCGGGTCGCGCACGACCCATACCGCGCATGGTGCGTTCTGGAGGATGTACGGGATCGTGCGACCCATGGCGAACTCGCCACCAAATCGCTTGCGATACGGCAGGCCGACGACGAGCAGGTCGGCGCCGCGCTCGATCGTCTCGTCGACGATGGCGGCACCGACGTCGCGCGCCTGGAGGAGGACCGGCTCGAGCGTCACCTTGTGGTCCTCGGCGACCGATTCGGCGATGTCGAGGACGCGCTGGACCTCTTCCGAGCGGCCGGCGATGTCCGCGTCGAGCGGCAGCGTCCAGTCGATCTCGACGACGTGGATGGCGACCAGCTCGCTCTTGGTCTGGCGGGCCTGATCGGCGACCAGGCGAACGATCCGGGCGTCGCTCGAGCCGCCGTTGAGCGCGACGACGGCTCGCCGGAACGCCGGCGCGGTGGGGTCTGACATGGCTCGTCACGATACCACCGGGACGCGGCCCGCTCGTCCCTCAGGTCCGCGCCCCGGGCTCGGCCGGTGGGCCGGCGGGCTGGCGGAGCCGGCGGGTCGGGTGGTCGCTCGGCGTGGCGCTCGCCGCCGAGCGCCGACTCGAACAGGGCCGCCTCCTCGCGCCGGTATGGGACCGCGACGACGACGGTGTGCGGCCGCCCCAGCAGCACCGTCCGCAGCCGCTTCGCCGACTGGTTGTAGAGGATCCGCTCCCACCAGCTGCGGGCGACGTACTCGGGGATCACGACGAACGTGATCGGCGCCGCCTTGCCCGGGGGCCAGGCCGCGTCGAGCACGTCGAGGTAGGCAAGCAGCGGCCCGGCGAGCGCGCGGTACGGCGACTCGACGACGACCAGCGGGACGCCCGGGGATCTGGCGCTCGAACGCCTCGCGCACGCTGGTCGCGGCGGCGAGGTCGTCGGTGATGAACACGGCCCGGACGTCGTTGTCGATCGAGCGCGCGACGTTGATCGCCTGGACGACGGCCCGGTTCAGGCCCGGGATCGGGACGATGACCCGCTCCTCCCGATGCGGCGGCTGGACGACGAGCGCCGGGTCCACGGCGAGCTGCCGGGTCGACCGCTCGTACTGCCGGCTGATGAACAGCATCATCCCGACGAGGACCGGGACGAGGATGACGACCAGGTAGGCGCCGTCGACGAACTTCTCGGAGACGACGATGGCCAGCACGATCGCGGTCAGGATGCCGCCGGCCGCATTGACGCCCAGCCGCCAGCGCCAGCCCGTCTCGCGGACCCGCAGCCAGTGGCTGGACCATCCCGAGCTGGCTCAACGTGAAGCACAGGAACACGCCGACCGAGTACAGCGGGATGAGGGCGTGGGTGTCGCCGCCGAACGCCCACAGCAGCCCGAACGCGACCGCGGCCAGCAGCACGATCCCCCACGAGTAGGCCAGGCGATCGCCGCGGAACGAGAACTGGCGCGGCATGTAGCCGTCCTCGGCCAGGATCGCGGCCAGGCGAGGGAAGGCGTTGAAGCTCGTGTTCGCGGCGAGGAACAGGATCAGCGCCGTGCTGACCGCGAACGTCACGAACAGCACCGAGCCGTCGCCGAACGTGGCCTGCGCCGCGAGCGCGACGATCGAGGCGCCGCCCGGGTTGGTCGGGCGCAGGCCGTACTGGACGGCGACCAGGGTCAGCCCGACGAACAGGATCCCGAGCAGGATCGCCATCGCGGTCATGGTGTTCGCCGCGTTCTTCGATTCGGGCGGCTTGAACGCCGGCACGCCGTTGGCGATCGCCTCGACGCCGGTCAGCGCCACCGACCCGCCGGCGAAGGCCTTGAGCAGGAGCAGGATGCCGACCGCCTCGAGCGGCTGCGGGAACGGCTGGGCGTCGGGCTGCGGCGGCACGACCACGGTCCCGCCGATGATGTTGACCAGCCCGATCGCGACGATCGCCGAGCGCCAGCACGACGAAGGCATACGTCGGGACCGCGAAGATGTTGCCGGACTCGCGCAGCCCGCGCAGGTTGGCGATCGTGATCAGCGAGATCGACACGAACGCGATCTCGATCCGGATGTCGTAGGCGGGCGGCCATGACCGACTGGATCTGGGCGATCGCGGCGGCCGTCGACACCGACACGGTCATGACGTAGTCGATCAGCAGCGCGGCGGCCGCGATCAGCCCGAAGATCGGGGCGAGGTTGGTGCGGGCCACGATGTAGGCGCCGCCGCCGTTCGGGTACGCCCGGCAGACCTGGCGGTACGACACCGACACGACCGCGAGCAGGACGGTGATCGCGATCGACACCTCGAGCGACAGGAACAGCGCGCTCGCCCCCGCGAGGAGCAGGACCCGCAGGATCTCCTCGGTCGCGTAGGCCGACGAGCTGATCGCGTCCGAGCTGAAGATGGCGAGCGCCTTGGTCTTGCTCAGCCGCTCGCCGATCTCCTCCTCGTTGGACAGGGGCCGCCCGAAGACGACGCCGCGGACGCGCGCCAGGAACCGGCCGGTCGAGGTGACCTCGACGTTGGCCGCCGGCTTGGCCACCAGCTGGCCGGGCCCGAGGTAGCGGAAGAACGGCGCGTGGGGTCGCTCGACCCGGACGCGCCGATCCGCCGGCTTGCGACCCCGCAGGGGCCGCCTCCCACCGATCACCTGGACTCCGTAGTCGTGCTGGCCGAACGAGGCGGCCGGTCAGTGACCGCGTCGATAGGGTACGTCGGCGATGACCGTGTGCTCGCGCCCGACGAGCGCCGCCTTGAGCCGCTTGGCCGTCTGGTTGTAGAGCATCCGGTCCCACCAGTGGCGGGCGACGTACTCGGGCAGGACGACGATCGTGACCGGCGCCTCCTGGTCCGGCGGCCACGCCTGGTCGAGGATGTCGAGGTAGGCGATGACCGGCGAGATGACCGCACGGAACGGCGACTCGACGATGACCAGCGGGACGTCGGGGAGCTGTCGCTCCCACCGCTCGCGCATTGCGTCGGCGGCATCGAGGTCGTCGGTGACGTAGACCGCGCGCACGTCGCGGGCCAGCGAGCGCCCGAAGTTGACCGCCTGGACGACCGCCCGGTTGATCCCGTTGACCGGGATGATCACGCGCTGCTCGCGGTGCGGCCCCGGGAGGACGCCCATCGTCGCGGACGGCGAGCTCGGCCTCCTGCTGCTCGTACTGGCGGAAGATGAAGCTCATGATCAGCACGAGGATCGGGATCAGGACCAGCACCAGCCAGGCGCCGTCGGTGAACTTGACCGTCGTGACGACGATCGCCACCGCGCCGGTCAGCGTCGCGCCGAACGCATTGATCGCCAGCCGGCGTCGCCAGCCGGGCGACTTCTCGCGGAGCCAGTGGCGGACCATGCCCGACTGGCTGATGGTGAAGTCGATGAACACGCCGACGGCGTATAGCGGGATCAGCAGGTGCGTCTTCGCCCCGAAGCCGATGACCAGCAGCGCGGCCACGCCGCCGAGCACGAGGATCCCGTAGGAGTACGCCAGCCGGTCGCCGCGCAGCGCGAACTGGCGCGGCATGTGGCCGTCCCCCGCGAGGATCGCCAGCAGCCGCGGGAAGGCGTTGAAGCTCGTGTTCGCTGCCAGGAACAGGAGCAGCGCAGTGAACGCCTGGAACAGGTAGAACAGCAGGCCGTTGCCGTACACCGTCCCTGGCCACCTGCGAGATCACGGTCTGCCGTTCCGGGAACTCCCGGTGGGTGATCCCGAAGTTGACCGCCAGGAAGGTGATCCCGATGAACAGGATCGCGAGCAGCGCCGCCATGTACGCGAGCGTCGACGCGGCGTTCTTCGACTCGGGTGGCTTGAAGGCGGGCACGCCGGTCGCGATCGCCTCGGTCCCGGTCAGCGCTACGGCGCCCGCGGCGAAGGCCCGCAGCAGCAGGATCAGCGAGAGCGGCTGGAGGACGCCCTCGGCCTGGGCCATCACCTGCTCGGTGTAGCCGCCGCCTTCACCGAGGACGATGATCCGGAACGACCCGACGGCGATCATCAGCAGCGCCGAGAAGACGAACAGGTAGGTCGGGATGGCGAAGATGTTGCCCGCCTCGCGCAGCCCGCGGAGGTTGCCGATCGTGATCAGCCCGATGGCACTGACACCGATGATCACGCTCCAGTCGATGAGCACCGGAAAGGCCGACGTGATCTGCTCGACCGCGGACGAGGTCGACACCGCGACGGTCAGCACGTAGTCGATCAGCAGGGCCGACGCCGCGATCAGCGACACGGTCCGCCCGATGTTCCGCCGCGACACGGCGTACGAGCCGCCGCCGGTCGGATAGGCGATGCAGATCTGGCGGTAGCTGATCGCGACCACGACCAGCAGGCCGCTGATCAGGATGCTGACCTGCAGCCCGTAGGCCAGGGCCACCACGCCGCCGAGGATCAGGACCCGCAGGATCTCCTCGGTCGCGTAGGCGGACGACGAGATGGCGTCGGAGCTGAAGATCGCCAGCGCCTTCTTCTTCGACAGGCGCTCGCCGAGCTCCTCGTCGCTCGCCAGCGGGCGGCCGAAGAGAAAGCCACGGATCGTCGCGAAGCCGCGGCCCATCGGCGTCGTCGGGGCGCTGGCGGCCTCCTTGGCGGTCAGCTGGCCCTTGCCCGTGTAGCGGAAGTACGGCGCGTGCGGTCGTTCGACGCGAACGCGCCGGTCACCCGGCTTGCGGCCCTGCAGCGGGCGGCGGCCGCCGATCACTGGACGCGGTCAGGCGCCAACGCGCAATCGATCGCTGAGGCGGGGTGGCAGCCCGGCGGCCTGCATCGACGCTCGCACGGCGTCGATGTCGTAGGCGACCCGGCCCCAGGTCGCGGTCTGGGCCTCGAGGTTGAGCACGAGGTAGCTCGCTCGCGCGTCGCCGTCGCGCGGCTGACCGACGCTGCCGGGGTTGAGCAGCATCCGGCCCTCGCCGAGGGCGACGGTGTTGCCGGCGCGCGGCGCGAACGTCCGCATCCGCCCGTCGACCTCGGCAAACGCGACCGGGACGTGGGTGTGGCCGTGCAGCCCGTGCTCGGTCGTGATCGCGCCGAGGCCGGCCCGCGCCAGGGCAGGCGTCGTGACGTATTCCCAGATCGGGTCGCGCGGGCTGCCGTGGACGAGCGTGAAGTCGTGCTCCGAGCGACGCAGCGGGAGCGCGGCGAGCCAGTCGCGGGTGCCGGTCGAGATCGCCTCGCGGGTCCATTCCATGGCCGCCCGGGCATCCGGGTTGAACCAGTCGATCTCGTTGCCGCCGGCCGCGGCGGCATCGTGGTTGCCGCGGACGCCGACCGCGCCGAGGCTCGTCAGGCGCTCGACGACGGCGTCCGGCTCGGGTCCGTAGCCGACGACGTCGCCGAGGTGCCACACGGCGTCGACCGTTCCGATCGCGGCCAGGACGGCGTCGAGCGCCAGCAGGTTGCTGTGGATGTCGGAGACGACCGCGATTCGCACGGGGTCCAATCTAGCAGTGCGCGCTCATCACCATGGCCGGCGTCGGCGCGCGGCGGGGTCGCGCGGATACGCCGCCGGCACGTGGCCGCGCGCGGTCGCGACGACCAGGCGGTGGCCGGGCAAGCCCCGCGACGGCCACGTCGCGAACCTCGAGCGAGCCGCCGCCGAGCGCATCGATCGCCCGCCCGGCGGCGGCCAGCTCGTCGGCGAGGTCGCCGCGCTTCCAGGCGACCAGCATCCCGCCGGGCGCGAGGAGCGGGAAGGCCAGCTCGACGAGATCGGCCAGGCCGGCCACGGCGCGGGCGGTCACCGCCGGCCACCGGCCGCGATGGCGACGATCCGTGGCGAGCGCCTCGGCCCGGACCGGCGCGGCCTCGACCGTCGCCTCCAGCCCGGCCGCCGCGATCGCCGCCGACAGGAAGCGGGCCTTCTTGGCCACCGGCTCGAGCAGCAGCGCCCGCGCCGCCGGCAGCGCGACCGCCAGCGGCAGGCCCGGGATAGCCGCCGCCCGACCCGAGATCGATGAAGCGGTCGACGCCGTGGTCCCGCAGCACGGCGAGCGCACTGAGGCTGTCGACGACGTGGCCGGTCGCGACCTCCGCCGGATCGCGGATCGCGGTCAGGTTGATGGCGGTCGTCCAGGCCAGCAGCAGCCGAGCGTGGCCGTCGATCGCCTGCCGGGCGCCCGGCGGCAAGGTCACGCCGAGGTCGGCCAGCCCAGCGTCGAGGGCGGCGTCGTAGGCCGGCGGGAGCGGTGGGGTGTCCTCGACGCGCGTCGGGAGCGGCTCGCGCGGTCGGTCCACGACACGCCTCCTGTGGTTCGCGTGCCATCCCGCCGCGCGGCGCCGCTCCCGGCGTCGACATCGGTTCGCACCATGGGCGGCGGGTCGGTCTTCCGCGGTCCGTCCGGTTCGTGGCCGGGTTTCCCCGAGCCCCTCGCGAACCGCGTTACCCTCGCGTCTGCCCCAGTGCGGAAGCCGGACGGTAGAGGGCGCGACGGGCCGTCGTCAACGGGTTTTTCCACGAACCTGCGGCCGCCGGGCGGATTCGTGGATAACCCGGGCCGGTTTCAGGCCGAGCGGGCGGACCCGCGGACCGGGCGGCCGAGCGTGCGCCGGACCACGTCGATGACCTCGTCGACGTACACGTCGGCCTTGCCCTGCTCGGCTGCGGTGCGGACGCAGCCGCTGACGTGGTCCTCGAGGACGAGGATCGACAGCGCGTCGACCGCGGCCCGCAGCGCGGCGGTCTGCTGCAGGATGTCGACGCAGTACTCCTCGCGCTCGATCATCCGGGCGATGCCCCGGACCTGGCCCTCCATGCGCGACAGTCGGCGGACGAGCTGGGCCTTGTCCTTCGAGTAGCTGTGGCGGAAGTGGCTCGGGTCGGGCGGTGCGGGCGGCTGCCGGTTGGTGGGGCTCATCGGTCGTGGGGTCCTCGTGGCGGTCCTGCCGGTTCGGTCCCGGCCCGGACCATGATACCCCCCAGGGGTATCGCCGGCCAGCCGTACGCAACATCGGCCGGGTCCGCTAGACTGGCGGCCGATGGATCCGCGCGATCATCCTGGACCGCTCCCCGACGGCGCCGCGTGCACGGCCTGCGGGGCGTCCGTCCCGACCGGCCGGATCCGGCTCCTGGCCCACCGCGACGATCTCGCGTTCGTCGAGCTCGACTGCCCGGCCTGCCGGAGCTCGACGCTCGGGCTGCTGATGGCCCCGACCGAGCCCGACGGGCCGTCCACCTTCGACCTCGCCGACGACGAGCGCGAACGACGCCCGATCGTCGCGCGCGGCTCGTTCGAGCCGATCACGGCGGCCGACGTCGAGGCCATGCGGAGCGACCTCGCGGCCTGGGACGGCGACCTCGTCGGCTGGCTCGATGCGCTCGAGCGCGGTGGCCGACACGGCCCGGTCGTCGATCGGTGAGCGCCCCGTTTGCCCACGCCAGCGAGGCCGAGATGTCGCGCATCCTCGACTTCTACGCCGTCCGCTGGGAGTACGAGCCGGACACGTTCCCGATCCTGTGGAACCTCGATGGCGACGTCGTCGAGAGCTTCTCACCCGACTTCTACCTGCCCGATCTCGACCTGTACCTCGAGATGACCACGCTCCGCCAGAAGCTCGTGCGCAAGAAGAACCGCAAGCTGCGACGACTCCGCGAGCTGTACCCCGAGCTCAACGTCAAGCTGTTCTACGCCCGCGACTTCCGCGCCCTGATGCTCAAGTACGGCAAGCTCGCCCTGGCCGACGGGCTGTCCGGCTCGTCCGGGCAGGTGGCCGCGCCGCATGAGATCGTGGTGGAGGAGGTCGACCTGCCGGCCGGGCTGTCGGCCCCCGATCAGGTCGCGACCACCGGCGCCCCGACCGAGCGACGACCCAGTGGCCGCCGTCGTGATCCCGCGGCCGCCACGACCGCGAACCGCCCGGTGGCCGGCCGATGAGCCGGCCGGCCGACCTCCACGGCGACGTCGCGGAGATCCTCCTCGAGGAGGACGAGATCGCGGCCAAGGTGCGCGAGCTCGGGGCCCGGATCAGCGCCGACTACGCCGGCCGGCAGCTGACCCTCGTGTCGGTGCTCAAGGGCTCGCTGCCGTTCATGGCCGACCTGATGCGCGCGATCGACATCCCGGTCCGGATCGACCTGATGGAGGTCAGCTCGTACGGCGGCGTTGCGACCGAGTCGTCCGGGCTGGTGCGCATCCTCAAGGACCTCTCGGCGAGCATCGCCGACGAGGACGTGCTGATCGTCGAGGACATCATCGACACGGGCCTGACGCTCAACTACCTGATCCGCTACCTGCGCGGCAAGGCGCCCGCGTCGCTGCGCATCTGCACCCTGCTCGACAAGCCCGCCCGCCGGCTGGTCGAGATCCCGGTCGACTACACCGGGTTCACCATCCCCGACCAGTTCGTCGTCGGCTATGGCCTCGACTACGGCGAGCTGTACCGCAACCTGCGCTACGTCGGGGTGCTCAGGCCGGAGGTCTACTCCGAGGCGTCGGGCTGATGACGATGCATCGCCGGCCGCTCGGTCGCGGCCGGACGCTTGCCGCGCTGGCCGGACCGCTCATCGTCGCCGGCACGGTCCTGCAGTGGTGGCAGGTCGGTGGCACGCCGGGGATCCCGCCGGAATCGGGCAACGGGCTGGCCGGCAGCGGCATCCTCGTGTTCCTCGTCGGGATCGCCACCATGGCGCTCGTCGCGCTGCCCTACGCCGCCGGCGATCGCCCGGTCGGGCTGGATCGCCCGTTGTCGTTCGCGATCCTGTCGGTCGCGGGCTGGATCGGCTTCGGCTGGCGCGTCGTCGAGCTGGCCCTGATCGGCGCCTTCCAGTTCGCCACGCCGAGCGACGTGCTGACCGACGCGCCGGGGCTGTGGCTGTCGGCGATCGGCCTGGTCGTCCTGTCGCGCGCGACCTGGACGATGACCCGCGAGCCGGCCTACCGCTGAGCCCCTGGCCGGGCGCCGCCCGACCGCTCCCCGTCGGCCCGCCCCCGGCCCTGCCCGCCCGGGGACCGTCGCGATCACGGGAGGGCGCGGATCATCCCTCCGTCGACCGGCACGATCGCGCCGGTCACGTACGACGCCGCGGGCGAGAGCAGGAACGTCGCGAGGCGCCCGAGCTCGATCGGGTCGCCGTATCGCCCCAGCGGGATCCGGGCGATCGTCTGGCGCTCGATCTCGTCGACCGGCATGCCCGTGCGCTCGGCCTGGGCCGCGTCGATCTGGGCGATGCGGTCCGTGGCCAGGCGGCCGGGAGCGAGGCCGTTGATCCGGATCGGCGCGATCTCCGGGACGAGGGACTTGATCAGGCCGGCCAGGCCGGGGCGGATGAGGTTCGAGGTGGTCAGGCCCGGGATCGGCTCCCGCGCCGAGCTGGACAGGATCACCAGGATGGCCGGGTTGCGACCGTCCCGAAGGTGCGGCAGGGCGGCGCGCACCAGCCGGATCGCGCTCCACAGCGTGCCGTCGATGGCGGCCTGCCAGGCGGCCTCGTCCAGGTCCTCGAACCGCCCGGGCGGCGGTCCGCCGGAGTTGACGACGAGGAGGTCGAGCCCGCCGAGTCCGGCGACGGCGGCCGCCACGGCGCGCTCGGGTCCCTCGCGGGTGGCGAGGTCGGCCGGGATCGCGAGGCCCTCGATCCGGGCGGCGGCTGCCTCGAGCTTCGCCCCGGGCCGGCCGATCAGCCCGACGGCCGCGCCCTCGGCCCGGAGCGATGTGGCGATCGCGCCGCCGAGTCCGCCGCTGCCGCCGCCGACGAGCGCCCGCGCGCCGTCCAGTCCGAGGTCCATCGCCAGATGGTACGGCGCGCGCGTTCGCCCGAGGTACCGGCCGGCGCCGGCGGGCTCAGCCCGGCTGGGCGGCCCGGCGGGGTCCGGATCTCGACGCCGAACCACCGGCTGTAGGCGCCATCCGCCGATGTCACCGCGAACACGTACCGCCCGGGCGCCCAGCGACCCGCGCCCGTCGCGTCCTCGCCGGTCGGGATGTAGACCGCGACATCGAGGGCCATCGGTGCCGCCAGGCTGACGCGTTGCAGGGTGAGGGCGGTCGGTCCACTGCTGTCGCCGACTGACCACGCCTGGAGGCCTGACCCAGGCGGTGGCTCGTCGGCCCTGCCCGGCGGCGGGCAGTAGCCGATCCCGGTGATCCGCACCGAGACGATGGTCACGAACGGGACCCGAGCGTCCTCCGGCCCCGTCGCATCGGTCAGTGGGGGAACCTCGAGCCAGCGCCGGAGCGGGTTGGCGATGTCGCCGAAGCCGTTCGGAGGCGGCGAGGGCGGCACCGCCCCGCCCGTCGACCCGTCGCCGCCCAGCGCATCGCGCTGGCCGAGGGCGAACACCCGCCACCCGCCGGCGAACACGCACTCGGCCGGTACCGCCGGCGCCGGCGTGGACGACACGACGGGTGTCGGGCTCGCGCTCGATCGGGCGATGGACGTCGGAGCCGGGCCGACCGCGACGGGCGCGGGTGGGAAGACGAGATCCCAGGGCTTGACGACCGCCGCGCCGAGGAAGATCCCGACGAGGAAGGTCAGGATCGGGACCGCGCGGCTGACGCCCCTGGAGCTGACCGGCTCGAATCGGACCTCGTCGCGGTGCTCGTCCATCACCGGTCGGTCGGGCGCCGCGTGGCGCGGCTCAGATCTCCCCGAGGTAGGCGCGCCGGACGTCCTGGTTCGCGGCCAGGGCCTTCGCCTCGTCGGCCAGGATCACGCGACCGGTCTGCAGGACATAGCCGCGGTGCGCGACGTCGAGCGCCTGGAGCGCGTTCTGCTCGACCAGGAGGATCGTCGTCCCCTCCGCGTTGATCGTGCGGATGATGCCGAAGATCTGCTGGATCAGGATCGGCGCCAGGCCGAGCGACGGCTCGTCGAGCAGGAGGACCTTGGGTCTGGTCATCAGGGCGCGCCCGATGGCGAGCATCTGCTGCTCGCCGCCCGACAGCGTCCCGCCCTTCTGGCCGGCCCGCTCCTTGAGCCGCGGGAACAGGCCGAACACGTGCTCGATGTTCTCGGCGACCTCTTTGGAGGTCCGGGTGTAGCCGCCCATCTGCAGGTTCTCGACGACGGTCAAGCGCGAGAAGATCCGGCGGCCCTCGGGCGCCTGCGCGATCCCGTCGCGGACCATCTCGTGCGGCGGCGCCTTCGAGACGTCCTTGCCGCGAAACGTCACGGATCCGTCGCGCGGGTGGAGAAGGCCGCTGATCGTCTTGAGCGTCGTCGTCTTGCCCGCCCCGTTCGACCCGATCAGCGTGACGATCTCGCCCTCGCGGACCTCGATGTCGATGCCGTGCAGGGCATGGATCTTGCCGTAATAGGTGTGGACGCCGCGCATCTCGAGAAGGACGTCGCCGCTCACGATGCACCCGTCCCGAGGTAGGCCTCGATGACCCTCGGATCGCGGCGGACCTCTTCGGGCGTGCCCTGGGAAATCTGCTCCCCGTGGTCCATGACCACGATGTGGTCGCTGATGCCCATCACCACCCGCATGTCGTGTTCGATGAGGAGCACGCTCAAGCCCAGATCGGTTCGGAGCCTGCCGATGAGTGCGGTCATCTGGGCGGTCTCGTTCGGGTTCATCCCGGCCGTCGGCTCGTCGAGCAGGAGCAAGGACGGTTTGTTGCCCAGGGCACGGGCTAGCTCGAGACGCCGCTGGTCGCCGTACGGCAGGTTCTTGGCGAGCTCGTTCTCGCGGCCACGGAGCCCGACGAGACGCAACAGCTCGCTCGCCCGCTCGGCGGCTCCCTCCTCCTCGCGCTGCTGCCGGCGTGAGGCGATGAGGTGGTCGACCATGTTCGAGCCGAGCTGCAGGTGCATCCCGACGAGCACGTTCTCGAGCGCCGTCATGTTCTGGAACAGCCGGATGTTCTGGAAGGTGCGGCCCATCCCGGCGGCCACGACGTCGTTCGGACGGGCGCTGCGCAGGATCCCCGAGCCGGGCGAGGAGCACGGTGTACCAGGCCGGGCGGATGGTCGCGACCACGAGGGTCGCCACGAGCGCGAGCGCCACGCCGATGGCGGTCAGGACGATCCCGTCGTCGCCGGCACTGCCGGCCCCGAGGACGATCGCCAGCACCCCGACCAGCAGCGACGGAACGATCCACAGGACCGACTCGAGCCAGACCCGGCGCGGTCGCGAGATCGAGGTCGTGCCCTTGAACGCCACGGTTCCGGCGGTCGGGTCGATGATCCCGGCGACGACGTTGAAGAACGTCGTCTTGCCGGCACCGTTCGGCCCGATGATGCTGACGATGCCACCCTGGGGGATGTCGAGGTTGAGGTCGCGGACGGCGACCAGTCCTCCGAACCGCTTGGTCACGGCGCGAGCCTCGAGGAGGATCTCGGCCGCCGCCGCATCCGGACCCGACGATCCGCTCACTCCGGCGCCGCGCCCATCGGATCGCCCAGCTCGCCGAACTCGGCGCCCTCCTCGGTGTGCAGCTCGCGCTTGCGGCGCTGGCTCGGGAAGAGGCCCTCAGGACGGAGCAGCATCATCGCGACCAGGGCGATCCCGTAGAGCAGGTACTGGTACTGCAGGAAGTCGATGTCGCTGAGGATCGGCACGGTGACGTTGTCGAAGAAGAGGTTGAGCTGTTTCAGCACGACGCTCTGGATCATGTAGATGATGAACGCACCGACCGCCACGCCCCAGATGTTGCCCATGCCGCCGAGCACGACCATCGCCAGGACGGTGAACGACACCTCGAACCGGAACAGGTTCGGGGTCACGGTCTGGAGCTTGGCCGCCAGGAAGACGCCGGCCAGGCCGGCGGTCGAGGCACCGAGGGCGAACGCCAGCAGTTTCGTCGTGACGGTGTTGATCCCGTTGGACGCCGCCGCCAGCTCATCCTCGCGGATCGCCATCCACGAGCGGCCCAGCCGCGAGTCCTGCAGGCGGTAGATCAGGATGATCGAGATCGCGATCAGCGCGACCATCGTCAGGTAATACGGCCACGGGTTGCCGACCGTGGGGAAGGTGAAGTCGCCGACGGTCGGCGCGTAGATCCCACCGATACCGTTCGGGCCCTCGGTGTAGTCGCTGAGGTTGATGAGCACGATCGGGACGATCTCGCCGAAGCCCAGGGTCACGATCGCGAGATAGTCGCCGCGGAGCCGGAGGGTTGGAGCGCCGAGCATGATCCCGAACAGCGCCGCCATCGCCGCGCCGACCAGGAGCATCGGCCAGAACGGGAACTCATTGCCGTAGAACGGCGATGCCGCGAAGGCGTAGGAATAGGCGCCGATCGCGAAGAACGCGGCATAGCCCAGGTCGAGCAGGCCGGACATTCCGACGACGATGTTCAAGCCGAGCGCGAGCAGGATGTACACCCCGGCGTTCGTGAATCCGTCGATCCAGACGGACTGCCCGCTGAAGCCGTTGAACGGCGGGAGCAGCACGATCTGCGAGATGAACAGGGCGAACAGGCTCACGCCGACGAGGACGGTCACCGAGCGGTGGCGGTCCGAGAACGCCCTCAGTCGAGGCCGGATCCCGGGTGCCTTGGCGTCGTTCGACGCGGGAATGGCCGACTGTGCGTTCATGCCCGTTCCCCAAGCTGCGTGCCGAACAAGCCGGCCGGTCGGAAGACGAGGGTGACGATGAGGATCCCGAAGACGGCGGCCTGCGCCCAGGCCAGGTAGCCGAAGTGCGCGCAGGTCACCTCGACGAAGCCGATGAAGAAGCCGCCGATCGCGGCGCCGAAGAGGTTGCCGATCCCGCCCAGGACGGCCGCGGTGAACGCCTTGAGTCCGGCCTGGAAGCCGAGGGTGAACTGGATGTTGCCGAAGTACAGGCCCTGGACTACTCCAGCCGCGCCGGCCAGCGCCGATCCGAGCAGGAAGGTGATGGCGATCGTGCGATTGATGTCCACGCCCATCAGCGCGGCGGCCTCACGATCGGAGGCTGTGGAGCGCATGGCACGACCCGTTTTGGTCCGCGACACGAAGAGCTGGAGGCCGATCATCAGCACGATGGCGATGGCGATTACGAAGATGTTGATCCAGCCGATGCTGACCCCGAAGATGTCGACGCGGGCCGACGGGGGGATGACCTGCGGGGTGTTGATCGGCGACGGGCCGTACAGGATCTGGATGATGTTCTGCAGGATGAACGAGATCCCGATCGCGGTGATCAGCGGCGCCAGGCGTGGGGCGTTGCGCAGTGGACGGTAGGCGAACCGCTCGATCAGGACGCCGAGAATCCCGACCACGGTCATCGTCAGGGTGAACGTCACCGCGAGCTGGAACACGAGCTGTTCGAAGCTGCTCGCCGACCCTTCCTGGCCGAGGATGTTGGTCAGCACGAACAACGACACGAAGCCGCCGACCATGAAGACATCGCCGTGGGCGAAGTTGATCAGCTCGATGATCCCGTAGACCATCGTGTAGCCGAGGGCGACGAGGGCGTAGATCGCCCCGATCGTCAGGGCGTTGATGAACTGTCGGGGGCCCAGGACGAAGAACATGACGATCGTCAGGGCCACGATGAACACATACGGGCCGGCGCCACTTCGCCGGAGCACAGTCAGCGGGTTTGGCCTGGGCGTCGCGCTGATCGCCGTGCTCGCCATGCAGCCTCCGTGCCTGACCGAAACCGACGCCGATAGCAAGCGGCCGGAGGACTTGCGTCCTCCGGCCGTTCAGATCTCCGCGCTTTACTGGGCGCCGAAGTTCTGCTGCTCCTTGAAGACCCAGTCACCGACACCGGCCTTGGCGGCGATGTCCGTGACGTAGAAGGAGATGAACGGCTGGGTGGTGTCGCCTTCCTTATCGAAGGAGGTACCCGCCCCGAGGACCGTATCGAACTTGTTGGCCGGGTTGGTCGCGTAGGCGCGGACGCCCTCGCGGATCGCCGCGTCGTCGGCCGGATTGGCCTTGAGGGCCTCCTCGAGCGACTTGAGGATGACGGTCGCGCAAGCATGTGCCGGGCCCGAATACGCGCCCGGGGTCTTGAACTCCGCGTCAGCCTTGAAGTGCTCGGTGAACTCCGCGTCGAAGTCCTTCTTGGCCGGGAAGTCGCCGATCGCGGCGACGGTCCCGTACGAGTTCTCCGAAGCCGCCACGCCGGCGATGTTGATCAGCGAGCCCTTCGCGTCGCCCGCGCCGTTGACGATGCCGTCAGGTCCCGTGAACGGGATCTTCGAGCCGGACTGGCGGAGCTGCTTGAGGAACAGGCCGCCACCGGAGGTGACGACGCCGCCGTAGTACACGCCCTCCGGCGGGTTCGACGTAACGGCCGCGCTGTTGATGATCCCGTTGAAGTCGGTCGTGTCCTTGGGTGCGCCCTGGCGCAGGACGACGGTGCCGCCGAGCTCCTTGTACTTCTTCTCGAAGTTGTCGGCGACGCCCTTGCCGAAGGTGGTCACGTCATCGACGATCAGCATCTTCTTGAGGCCAAGGGTGTTGTACGCGTAGATGGCCATGGCCGGACCCTGGATGTCGTCCGTCGCGGCCACGCGGATGTAGGAGATCTTGTCCGGGTTGGCCTTGCGCAGGTCGCCCCCGCCGAACGCCGACTTGGTCAGGGTCTCGTTGGTGTTGGCCGGGCTGCACTGGAGCAGGCCCGCCGCGTTGGTAATCGGGATCTGGACCTTCGCCACGGCGGAGTTGTACGGGCCGACGACGCCGATCACCTTGGTGTCAGCGACAAAGGTCTGCATATCCGCAGAGCCCTGCTGCTCGTTGTACTGGCCGTTGACGGCGTGGTCGAGCGGGACGACCTTGATGCTGTACCCGCCGATGCCGCCCTTGGCGTTGGCCTGGTCGGCCGCAAGCTGGGCGCCCTTCAGGGTCGGCTGGCCGTCGGCGGCCGCGCCGCCCGACAGCGGAAGCGAGACGCCGAGCTTGAGCTCACCCTTCGTGGGGGCCGCAACACTCGCGCCGGGACTTCCGGCAGCGGTGCTGGGTGCAGTGGACGCTCCACTGCTGCTGCACGCCGCGAACGCCAGAATGCTGACGGCCGCGAGCGCACTCACCTTGTGCAGTTTCATTCAGTCTCCTCCAAATCACCGGTCGAAACCCCCTGGCTCGACCCGGAGCACGGACCTGCTGACTCGCTCAATCTGCCCCTCCGCCATCCCGACGCCCTCCCCGAGCGAACGGCTGATGGTCGGTGGTACACGGATGAACGGCGACGGACGGGTCCAGCATCCGGGCGGCGCGCAGGTGGCCGCCGAAGCGATGCCGTATATTAGCCGAAGGCGACCTGAATGCAATACCGGTCGGCCGCACCCACGAGCGCGTCCCGGACGACCGACGTCGTCCGACGCCAGTGAGGGATCGCGGGCCCCGGTATCGACTCGCTCGAACCCGATCGAGACGACGGTCGTCAAGCCCTGCGAGGTTGGACCCGACGGCGTGGAATACCTGGTCCGAGCGGCCCGTGTCACGGACATCGATCGAATCGTCGCGTTGAGCGACGCGTCGATCGCCTTGAGCCGTGCCGAAAGCCCGCTCGGTGCTGCGGATCTCATGCGCCAGCTCGTCTATCTCCCGCAGGCCAGCATCGTCGTTGCGGAGACGCAGCGCGTGGTGGTCGGTGGCGCGGTGCTGGCACTGCGCCCCTCGGTCCGTGCCGGAGGGTATGTCGGCACGATCGATCTGCTCGTCGTCGACCCTGAGTACGACGCGGAGCGGATCACGGAGGCGCTCCTCGAGGAGCTGCTTCGGTCCGCCAGCAACAAGGGCTGCACCATCGTCGAGGCCGAACGGCCGACCGACGAAGCCGTCCTCGCGCGCTGGGAGCGGATGGGCTTCGGCCAGTCCGGCCCGCGCATTCTTCGATCCGTGGCCGCGGCGGGTTCAGCCGCGCGCCGCAGCATATGAACCGTCCCAGCCGAGCAGCGTGGTCGCGCCGGCAGGGCCAATCACAGATCCCAAGGAGTACATGTGAGTAAGAACGTCGCCGTCTTCGTGGACGTGGCGAACATCTTCTATGCGGCCAAGGCCGCAGGCGTCGACATCGATTATGTGACGCTTCTCAAGGCGGCCAGCGCCGGCCGCGATCTCGTACGCGCCTACGCGTACACCGGGCTCGATCCGGACAACGAGAACCAGCGCAACTTCCATGACTTCCTGCGCCGGAGCAACTACAAGGTCGTCAGCAAGGACATCCGCAAGTACGGCGACGGGAAGGTCAAGGCCAACCTGGACATCGAGCTCGTCGTCGACATGATGAAGACGGCGCGCAACCTCGACATCGCCATCGTCGTGTCCGGCGACGGCGACTTCGCTCCGGCCATCCGAGCGGTCCAGGAGCAGGGCGTCCGGGTCGAGGTCATCAGCTTCCGCGGCAACACCAGCTCCGACCTGATCGAGGTCGCCGACCTGTTCACCGACATCGTCCAGCTGGCGCGTGTCGAGAAGGGCACCCGCTCCGGGCGTCGTGTCGCCGACGACGGTGAGGACCTGTCGATGACCGAGGTGCCGGACAAGCAGACCGAGGGCACCGGCATCGGACGTGGTCGCGGACGCGGTCGCGGTCGTGGCCGCGAAGCCGAGCCGGTCGCCGCAACCGGCCGCACCCGGAGCCGCAGCCGGACGGCCGCCAGCGAGCCCGCCGTCGCGGCGGTGGCCGCCGGCGATGCCGCCGGTCTCGTCGCGCTCCCCGGCGAGCGCCTGTCGCGCGCCGTCGGCGGCCTGACCGAGGCCGACCTGGCCAGGGCCGAGGTGTTCACCCTCGACGACCTCGGCGAGGACGCTCCGGTCGCCACCGAGCCGCTGAACGGCGAGGAGACCGACGGGACCGAGAACGGCGACGAGCCGCGGCGTCGACGCCGGCGCGGTGGTCGCGGTCGCGGCCGTGGTCGAGGCCGAGCCGACGAGGGCCAGCCCGACGAGGCCGGGGACGTCGTCGCACCGGCCCTCGGATCGCCCGCCAGCGCCGCCCCGGCGCCGCGCCGAGCGGCGTCGCGAGGACCGGCCCGCGAGGAGGACGACCTCGACGTCGCCCCGCCGCGCGCACCGCGAGCCACGCCATTCGGCTCGGTCTGGGACTCGCAGCTCGGCACGCCGACCGCGTCGAGCGCCGCATCGCGGCCGCCCGTCACGGACGACGAGGACTTCGACGAGCCGGAGATCCCGGAGTACCTCATCGCCGAACAGCGCCGCGGTGCCCGCGGGGCGGGTGGCGGTGGCGGTGGTGGCGGGCGTGGTGCCCGCGGCGGCCGGTCGGCCTACCAGTCGGCCATGGATCGCGAGCGCTACGGCGGCGGCCGAGGTGGTGGCGGGATCAACCGCTATCCCGACGTCAGCGGCCGCACGGGTCAGGCGGCGCCGCCACCGCGCGACGATCGCGGCCGCGGCCGGGTCGAGCGACCGGCGGCACCGGTCGCCCGCTCCTCGGACGAGCCGTGGAGCGATGTCCCGCCGGAGCTCGAGGCGATGCTCCGGGCCCAGGTCGCGCAGAAGCCGGCGTCGCCGCGCGTGACGCCGACCGACGTCGAGCCGCTCGCCGACCTCGGTGGTCGACACCGACGGCCTCCGCGGCCGATGACGCCGTCACGGCGGCCCCGGCGCGCAAGCCGCGGTCGACGCGCAAGCCGTCGGCGGCGAAGGCGACCGTCGGACGTGTCGGACGTCTCGGAGCGGAGCGTCCGAGCACGACCGCGGCCAAGGCCCCCGCCAAGCCACGGGCGACGCGCAAGACCGCGTCGAGCGCGACCACCGCGGACAAGGCACCGGCCAAGCCGCGGGCAACCCGGAAGCCGGCCACGGCCTCGGCGACCGCGACCGATGCCGACTCGGCTGAAGCGGCGCCGAAGCGCCGCACGACGCGCAAGACGGCGGCACCGGCCGAGCCCGTCTGAGCGAGGCGATGACCGGGGCCCGGACGCGGGGACAGCCGGCCGCCCTCGCGGCGGTGGCGGCGATGATCCGCGGGCCGGCGCCCCACGCCGTCCTCCTCGTCGGGCCGGACGGCGTCGGCAAGACGACGCTGGCGCTCGACCTCGCGGCCGGGCTGCTGTGCACGGCCGCAGCGGCCGAGCGTCCGTGCCGGTCGTGCCGCAGCCTGCCGGCTCGTCGAGCGCGGCGGCCACCCCGACCTGCACCGCCTGGTGCCGGTCGGGCCCGGCCGCCAGGTCGTCATCGGCGGACCGGGACGCCAGGTATCGCGGTGTCCGCGACCTGATCGCCGATCTGGCCCTGCTGCCGGTCGAGGGCGGGGCCCGGGTGGCGATCATCGAGGGCGCCGACCGGATGAACGAGGACGCCCAGTCGGCCATCCTCAAGACCCTCGAGGAGCCACCGAGCGGCGTGACGATCGTGCTCTGCGCGGATCGCGAGGCACGCCTCATGCCGACCGTCCGATCGCGCTGCCAGCGGGTCCGTCTTGGGCTCGTCGGTGCGCGCGACATCGAGGCCATCCTCGCGGACCACGGCCTCGCGGACCCGCCGACCGCGTCACGACTCGGGCGCCTGGCCGGCGGCCGCCCAGGCCTGGCGCTGGCATACGCCCGGGCGCCGGAGGCCGTCCTCATCCGCGCCGAGCTGACCCGCGTCGTGCTGGACCTGACCGACGCCCGGCCGTCAGCGCGGCTCGCGGCGGCCCGGTCGGCGATCCCGCGCGCGCTTGCGCTGTCCGCCGCGCTCGCGGCAGCGGGGCCGGATGTCGTCGCCGTACCACGCCGATCGCGTCGCAAGGGCCCGGCGGCGGAGACCGTCGCCCCGGCCGACGAGCCGGCAGGCGAAGAGGGCGCAACCCCGGATGACGAAGCCGCAGGATCCGGTCGCGCCGTGCCGGCCACCGAGCGACGGCGCGCGGTCGAGATCCTGCTCGCGCTGTGGGCGGACGTCGCGCGCGACCTCATCCTTGTCGGGTCGGGCGGTGTCCGCTCGGTCCACGACGCCGTCCTGATCGACGAGTCGGCGCAGGTCGTGGCCGCGATCGCACCGGGGGCCGCAGTGGCCTTCCTCGAGCGCACCGCGCGATCGGCCGAGCTGCTCGACTCGAACGTGTCGCCCGAGCTGGTCCTCGACACGCTCGTCCTCGCCTGGCCCGCGCGGACCCGCGCCGCGGCCTGAGCGCTATGGCCGACCCCGATCCCGGTGCGCAGGATGTCGACGTCCGCCTCGACGCAACGGTCAGCGGCCGCGTTCAGGGGGTCGGGTTCCGCTACTTCGTCCTGCACGAGGCGCTCGAGCTCGGCCTCGACGGCTGGGTCGCCAACACGCCGAGCGGTGGCGTCCGCTGCGTCGCCGAGGGCCCGCGGGAACGGCTCGAACGCCTGCTGGAGCGGCTGCGGGCAGGCCCGCCGGCGGCAATCGTCGAGCACGTCAGCGACGCGTTCATGCCCGCCACCGGCACGCTCGGGACGTTCACTGTCCGGAGTGGGGCCCATCCGGGCGACTGACCCGTAACTCCAACGGACCGGCCGAGACCGGACCGCTGGGCTATTCCGATTTCGGCCGCCCGAGCGCAATGCTGATGCACGATGGAGCCCAAGTCTGCCGCCGAGGAGCTGCCCGGCCTGTATCGAGCCGTTCTCGATCGGGTGGCGGAGTTCGAGCTGAGCGGACGACGCGAGCTCGCCAATGACGTGCGTAGCGAGGCGACCCGCATCTACTCGCGGGCCTGGGATGACCGAGCGCGGCGCGGCATGACCCTCCTGCTGCGACGCAACGCGGATGCGCTCCTCGTTCGCGAGAATCCGGGCCGGCGCTTCCGCCGCCGCATCCTGCGCGCCGTCTGACCGTCGCGACGCACCCCGCGTAGGCTACGGGCGTGCCGCCCGAGACGATCCGCGACCTCCTGCACCGCGCGGCCGAGTCGTACGCGGCCCTCGGCCTGATCGGCGAGGAGGTCGAGGACGAATGGTCGTATGTCGTCGAGCTCGGGGAGGCGTGGGGTGCCCGGTTCGACGAGGTCGGCGGCGCACGCGGTGACGAGCCGGCGGCCGACGCTGCCTCCGCGGCGGTCGACCGGGCGATCGACGAGATCGGCCGGATCACCGATCCACACCGCGCGATCGACTGGTTGTCGACGTTCCCGCAGGTCGTGCTGCTGGCCGTCGGTGAGCCGCCGTGAGGTTCCAGGATGCGGCGCGCGACGCGCGGGCCGTCGTCTACGCCGGGATCCAGGCCGACCCGCTCGTGCTGCGCGCCGCCGGCCTCCTGGCCGATGCGACGACCGCCCAGCGTCTCCTCGCCCGGGCCGTCATGAACGGCGAGACGACCGATGCCGCCGGCTGGCGGACGATGTTCCCGACGCTGTTCGCCGGCGAGGCCGTGGACGCGGCGGACGCCGGCGACGCCCCGCAGCGCGCCCGCTCCGAGGCGATCCTGGAGGCGTCGCTGGCGGTCGCCGATCGCGGCGAGCAGGTCCGCAGCCAGGTCCGCGGCGCGCTGATCGAGGAGGTCACCGCCCAGCTCCTGGCGCGTCGCGCCGGGGCGCCCGCGGTACGGCGCGAGCGACGGATCCTGTTCGACGGGGTGCCCGCGGAGATCCACCCGTACGACGTCACGGTCGAGCGCGACGGCGCCGCCGAGGCGTACGACTGCAAGTGGGGCGCACGCGGCATCAACGCCGACGTCCTCCACCAGCTCGACGACGCGCGAACCCACGCGGCCGACGAGGACGAGCGGCTCCGCGTCGCGCTGGTGGTGTTCGACGCCCGACGGTCGTGCGACGTCCGGCTCGGGCGCCAGACGGCGCCGCATGACTCGACCGGGCTGGTGACGCTCGAGACGCTCGACGAGCTCGGCAGCCGCGCCCCGTGACCGAGCGCGAGCCCGACGCCTTCTCGGCGCCGTACCGGGTTCGCTTCGACGAGGCCGGACCGGATGGCCGGCTGCGCACGTCGGTCCTGCTGCGCTACGCCCAGGACCTGGCCTGGCACCACTCGGCGGCTCGCGGGTTCGGCCGCCCGTGGTACGCCGAGCGCGCCCTGACGTGGCTCGTCCGGGCGGCCGAGATCGAGGTGCTTCGTCCCATCACCGTCGGCGCCGAGCTGACCGCCACGACCCGGGTCGTCGGCTGGCGGCGGGTCTGGGCCAGGCGGCGGACCGACGTCCACGATCCGGACGGCGAGCTGGCCGCGCGCGTCGCCATCGACTGGGTGCTGCTCGATGGGCGCGGGGCACCGACCCGGATCCCCGCCGAATTCGAGCCGATGTTCGGCGGCGCCCCGGCGCGGATCGAGCTCGCCCGGGTCGACCTCACGGCGCCGGTCGACGCGATCCGCTCGAGCGCCGCGGTCCGGCCGCAGGAGCTCGATCCGATGGACCACGTCAACAACGCCGTCTACGCCGACTGGCTCGAGGAGCGGGTCATCGCCGCCGGCGGCGAGGCCGACGTCCGCTCGATCGCCGCGCGTCATGCGCCTCGAGTACGCGCGGGCCGCCGAGGCCGGCTCGACGGTCTCGAGCGCGACCTGGCGCGAGCCGGACGGGTCATGGGCCTGCCGGATCGGCGACGAGGCGGACGTCGACCTCCTTCGGGCACGGCTTCGGCCAGGCGTGGTCGTTCCGGAGCGCTGACGCCCGACGACGCCGATCGGGCGCTCGGCCCGGACGCCCGACCCGGATGCCCGCTCGAAAACCGCTTGCGGCGGATCGTCGTATTGTGAGACGACGCCTCGACGCGCCCCTCCGGTGGCCGCCGCGATCCATCTCGTCGCCGCGGACACCCAACGACACGGGAGGTCCACGATGCCACGCCGAGCCCTGATCGCCGTCCTTGCCGCCGCCCTGGCGCTCGCTGCCGCAGGTCCCGCCGCCGCCGCGCCGCCATTCCCATCGAAGATCCAGCTGCCGTCCGGCTGGGCGCCGGAAGGCATCACCGCCGGCGCCGGCACGACGATCTACGTCGGCTCCCTGGCCGGCGGCGCCGTATGGGCCGGTGACGTCCGGACCGGCGATGGCGACGTCCTCGTGCCGGCCTGGGGCGGCGCCGCGGTCGGTGTCGAGTACGAGGCCGATGCCAATCGACTGTGGGTCGCCGGAGGCCCGACCGGCACGGTCCGCGTCTACGACGCGACGAGCGGCGACCTCCTCCGCGCCTACTCGTTCGGCCCGGCCGGCGCCGTCTTCCTCAACGACCTGGTCGTGACGGACGACGCCGTCTACGTGACCGATTCGCTCAATCCATGGCTCGATGTCATCCCGCTCGGGCCGGACGATGCCCTGCCCGCCGTCGGCGACGTGACCACGCTGCCGCTCGACGGCATCACGTTCGAGGCCGGTAACAACGCCAACGGGATCGTCGCCGCACGCGGCTGGCTGATCGTCGTCGACTCGAACATCGGCGGGCTGTTCCGGGTCGATCCCGCGACCGGCGACGCCACCGAGATGTCGACCGGTGGCGTCAGCGTGACCGCGCGGGGACGGCCTCGAGCTGCGTGGCAGCACGCTATACGTCGTCCGCAACCGGGATCACCTGGTCGAGGTGTTCCGGCTCGGTCCGGGCCTGGCTTCGGCCGTGCCGCTTGGCACCCTCCCGCCGGCGGGCTTCCCGCCCGAGCTCCTGAGCGTCCCGACGACGGCTGCCGTGCAGGCCGGCCGGCTGTGGGTCGTCAACGCGCGCTTCGGGATCACGACGACCGACTACTGGGTGACCCAGCTCCCCACGAACCCGTAGCCGGATCGGTCGGTCGGGTGGTGCGCCTGCGCACCTCGCGACCCCAGGTCTATGCTCCCGGCCCGCGCACCCCGGCGCGGCGAGAACGGTGGAGGACCATCGATGAAACGACTGCGGCTCGCCCTGCTGGGCGTCCTCGCGACGCTGCTCCTGACGGCAGCGCCGGCAAGCGCGATCACCTACGGCCAGCCCGACGACGGCGAGCACCCCTACGTCGGCTTCATGATCTTCTTCGACCCGGTCGATCCGGGCTGGTTCAGCTGCTCCGGCACGCTGCTCAACCCGACCGTCTTCCTGACCGCGGGCCATTGCACCTTCAACATCGGCAACGACGGCGAGCACGTGGCCAGTAGCGGCGGCAACGACGTGTGGGTCACCTTCGACGACACGGAGGTCCTCGCGGGCTGGCCGGCCCGTGCCGACTTCCCGACCGAGGAGGCGCTGTACGCCGCCCGCAGCCGGATGGCTCAACGCCAATCCGGACTACATCAAGGCGACCGCGTTCCCGAGCCCGGACTACGCCGAGTTCGCCAACTTCCCCGAGAACCACGACGTCGGCGTCGTGGTCCTCGATGACGACGCGCCGGTCGATTCGTTCGGCGTCCTCGCGCCGCTGGGCACGATCAACGACATGGCCAAGCTGCCGCAGGGTCGCAACGACGCGTTGATCGAGACCGTCGGCTACGGGATCCAGTCGATCCATCCGCATCCGATGGACGTCGAGACGCGCTACAAGTCGACGTCACGGATCGCCTCGCTGACCGGCCGCGCGTCGAAGGACGGCAACGTCCACACGCTCAACAACCCGAGCGACGTCGGTGGCCGGGGTGGCTCGTGCTTCGGCGACTCGGGCGGTCCGCTCCTCGTCAACAACACGAACCAGGTCGTTGCCGTCGTGTCGTACGGCTTCAGCAGCACGTGCCACGGCGCCGACTACTCGTGGCGGGTGGACACCCAGCCGAGCTACGACTTCATCCTGCCGTTCCTCGACTGAGGGCCGACAGGGGTTGACGGGCCGTCGCACCGGGGGCTGTGCGACGGCCTTGTCGCCCCATCACACGAACGCGGCCGACCGCGGGCCGGCGAGCGCGGCCGGATCTCCGCCGCGATCAGACCGGGATCCGGTGGTCGACCCAGAATGGCCCGACGCCGAACGCGGTCGAGGCACCGCCGCGGACCGGGCCTTCGGGTGCCCCGTCGATCGGCACCGAATCGCTGCGCAGGACGCGGTCGGCGGTCTTCCGCGCCAGCGCCTCCATGAGCGGGCTGTCCGGGATCGACGGCCACGGCGACGACTGCGTCGAGACCATTGCCGTCAGGTCCCCGCTGGACATCGCCTCGAGCGCCGACTTCGGCGTCGCGTTTTCCGAACCGTGGTGGGCCACCTTGTAGAAGCTGACGTCGCCGAGCAGATCGGCGGCATCGGCCCGCTCCAGCCACGATTTCCAGCCGCCGTATTGCGAGTCTCCGGCGAACAGCAGGCCACGGCCGCGGTAGCTGAACAGGGTCACGATGCTCAGGTTGTTGATCGCACGATCGAGCGCGAAGGCGAGCGACTCCGGCGAGAGCTCGACGGCGCGCAGGAGCGTGGTGCGCTGGGCCTCGGTCAGCCGCGGACCACCCTCCTCGGCCGCCGGCGGGTCGCCGAAGGGCTTGAGGGCGCCGTCCTCCACCGGCCCGCCCGGGGCGGCACGCAGGTAGCGCTCGGCCTTGGGCGGGTCCATCCGGCGCAGGAACGCCTCGTCGCGTGACGGTCCGAGGACGATCGCGGTCAACCCCGGGATGCCGCCGGGCGTCGTGCGCACCTGGCCGGCCTCGAGGTACTCGACCTGGGCACCCGCGCCGAGGCCGGCACGCAGATTGGCCAGCGCCGGCTCATTCCGCTTGGCGGCCGTGTTGGACAGGATGTCGAGGACGTCGCGGCTCGCGGCGCGCGCCGCGAACTCGAACTCGAGCGCGGTCCGCAATGAGGCGAGCCGGGCCCGCAGGCCTCGGGCGAGCGGGTCCGTCCGATGCTCGCTCCAGGGCAGCCAGACCTCGCCCACGGTGAACCGCCTGAATCGCTCCGCGCCGCGCAGGAACCCGGCGATGTGATCCTCGTGGGCGTGCGACGCGATCACCACCGCGAGCCGACCGCCCGTCTCCGCCTCGAGGTCGTCGAGGACCCGGTCGAGCGTCCCGATGTCGCCGCGGTTATGGACCCCGCAGTCGACCAGCACGTGGTGCGGACCGGGGAAGGTGACCAGGAAGCAGTCGCCGAAGCCGACGCGGTACATCCGTACCCGGATCTCGGCATCGTCCGCCGGTCTGCTGCGCCGCTGCCTGCCCGCCACGCTCACAGCCCCCGGTGCAGGGCGGCCAGGCTCGCCCGCGCGAGGACCCGGCCGCGGTAGCCCGTCGCGGCCGCCTCCGACACCGAGTCGGCGAGGTAGTCGCGCTGCCGTCGCAGGCGATCCTCGCTGCCGATCCGCTTGCTGATGACGTACTTGAGCTCGCCCTGCTCGTCGAACACGACGGTGCAGCCGCCACGGAAGATGAACGTCGGCGATCGGTCGTCGTCCGGATCGAGCGGGACCTCGCGCTGCTGGACGAGGCGGACCTTGAACTCGGTCCGCGACTCCCCGGACCGATCGAGCTGGCGTGATGTCGTGGCAGCCAGGCCGCGGTCGCGCACCCGATCGACGTTGATCGGCAGCGTTGGGTCGAGGCCCAGCAGGTCGCGTTGCCTCGTCCCGAACTCGCGCAGGCGGATGGCGTTGTGTCGCGCGTCCTCCGCCTTCCGCGGATCCGGCACGAGGTCCTCGATCCGGTGTTCGCCGCCGGGCGGGACCCAGCGAAGCGCCTGCTCGGTCATCGACCAGGCATTCGCCGGGTAGATCCCGCGTGCCCGGAAGCCCTCGATGAACGCGGCCCGGAAGCCCAGCGGATCGTCCGGCGCCCGCTCGTAGTCGGCCGTCACCAGCGCCCGCAGGTAGTCGCCGAACTCGATGTCGACCGGCGGGCAGAAGTCGAGCGCGCGGGCGGCGATCGAGCTGATCCGCGCGGCCGTGTCGGTCGCCTCGCGCGCCAGTCGCGTCGCCAGGTCGGGATGGATGTCGCCCGACGCGGTGATCGCGCCGCTGGCGCGCCCGATCCGCAGCAGGTCGGCGATCCGCCGCAGGTAGACCGAGAAGAACGCGTCGAAGATGGCGGCGACGAGGATCGCGCCGCGGTCGTGGGCCTCGACCGCCGTCCGCAGCTCGGCCGGGTCCGGCCGCCGGCCGAGGGCCGAGCGCAGCGCCGCCCGGTTGCCGAGCGACTCGCCGAACTGCAGTGCCAGGTCGACCAGCGGGTTGCGCTGCGACCGCTCGGCGGCGACGCGGCCGGCCTCGTCGGTCGGCGTGGCATCCGGGTTGAGCAGGTCACGCTGGATCAGCCCGCCGGTCCGCTGGATCGTGTCGAGCAGCGCGTCGGTGTAGGTGAAGTGCCCGAGCAGCGAGATGACGTCGGCGATCGCCTCGTGGAAGGCCGGCGCGTCGGGCCCGGTCCGCTCGAGGAAGTACGGCTGGACGCTGTCGAGCAGGGCATGCGTCGTCTCGTGGGCGACGATGTCGGCGCTCAGGCACGTGTACACGATCTGGCCGGGCAGGTTGCGCCCGGGATCGACGTCGCCGGCGGCGAAGTACCCGAACAGCAGCCCGCGCAGGTGCCGGTCGTAGTACGCGTTCGGCTCCTGCATCGCGTGCGGGTAGATGCGCAGCCGGTCGCCCAGCGAGCCCTTGCGTCCTGGACCCGACCCACGGCCAGCGCACCGGCCGCCCGAGCGCCGCCTCGAACCGCTCGATCGTCGACGATCGCCACCGCGTAGACCATCTGCTGGTGGAACTTCGGGTCGACGTCGGACGGGTCGTAGCCCGCCGCGCTCGATCAGCTCGGGCGTGTCGAGGTCGACCGAGGTGTAGTAGCGATCGTTCGACGCGTCGTAGTCGACCACGGCGACGAGCCGGCCGATCGGGCCGGGTGCAAGCGGCTCGTACGGCAGCGACAGGGTCAGGCGGTTGGCCGCCGTGTTGCCGCCGCTCGGATCGAAGGCGTACGTCTTGAGGTTCCGGCGATCGGGCTGCCGCCACGTCCGGTCGATGTCGGGCAGGCGCGCCAGGCGCGCGGCGCTCGGGCGCCGGCGGCGGACCCGCCGCGTGCCGCCATCGGGCCAGGCCAGCCCGTCCTCGGTCAGCGACGTGACGCCGTCGGGCACGATCCCGCGCGCCCGGAAGCCGGCGATGAGCGCCGACCGATAGCCCAGCTCGTCGACGGCCACGGCGGCGCGGTCCGAGGTGATCAGGGCCCGCAGGTAGTCGCCCAGCCGGAAGTCGTCGGTGGGCCAGGCGTCGAGCGCCCGGATGCAGATCTTCTGGAAGTGGCCGGCCGTCTTGGTCGCCTCGGCGGCCATCCGCAGGGCCAGGTCGGGCGAGACCGTCGGGCTGCTGCGCGAGACGCCCCCGATCCGGCGCAGGTCCGCGGTGCGACGGGCGTAGATCGTGACGAACGCGTCGAGGACCGCGGCGAGCAGGATCTGGCCCTGGGCGTGCGGCTCCGTGTCCCTCGCCAGCGCGGCGGGATCCGGCTTGGCCATGATGCCGAGGCGGACCGCACCGCCCAGCCCGGCCGCCTCGCCGAACTGGCCGCCGATCTCGAACAGCGGGTTCCGCTCGGGGAACTCCGCCTGGACGGACCGGTTCTCGGCGCCGGTCTCGAGGTCCGGCGCGAGCTCGGGGTCGTGGATGCGGCCACCGGTGCGGACGACGGTGTCGACGACGAGGTCGTGGAAGTCGAAGTGCTGCAGCGTCGCGATGAGGTCGGCGAAGCCCTCCTGGAACGACTGCGACTCGTCGGCATCGGCGCGGGCACGCGGCGCCATCGCCTCGACGATCGGGTGGACCATCTCGTGCGCGATCACGTCGTACGAGAGTGCGGTGTAGACGATCTCGCTCGACGGGTCACCCTCGCGAGCCGCTCGCCCGGCGGAGGTAGCCGAACAGCAGCGCGCCGCCGCCCTCGCGCTTGGCATAGAAGGCGGTCGGCATCTCGCTCGCGTGGGGATACAGCCACAGGCGATCCTCGAGGCGGTCCTCGTCCCCGACGGCCCACGGCCAGACCACGGGGCGGCCCAGCGCCCGCTCGAACGCTCCGATCGTGCGCATCGCGACGGCGTAGACCATCTGCTGGTGCGACTGGAGGTCCATCTCGGACGGCTCGAGGCCGCCGGCCACGAGGACGTTCGGGTCGTCGAGCTTGACCTTCTCGTAGCCCGGCCTCGTGCCCAACGGCCCGCCGAACTCGAGGTCCGGTCCGAGCTCCTCGTCGACGACCGCGATCTGGCGGCCGACGGGTCCGGGCTCGAGCGGCTCGTACGGGATGCGGATGGTGACGACGTTCCGCGGGCCGACGCCGCGCGACGGGTCGATCGCGAAGACCTTCAGCGGTCGCTCGCGGTGCTCGGTGACCGAGGCCGTATCCGAGGCGCGGTCGACGAACTCGCTGGGATGGCTCGTGACCGGCTGCAGCGTCTGGACCTTCGGGCTCGCTGCCCGCGCGCCCACGCCCTTGGCCGGCCGCCTCCGGATCGATTCGATCGCCACCGCACCTCCCCCGCGCGTCGGGACGAGCATAGGCCGTGGTCCGGCGCAGGGCCAGTCCTTCTCGGCTGGGACCGCTCGTTCGCCCTCGAATTTGGTGATGCACGCGAGACGACGGCGGACTAGGATCGGCGCGAGGGTCATCCGCCGTCCACGATGACCGCAGCGAGATGGGAGCCGCCATGGCCACCACGCCGAACCCGGCATCGGGCGTGCCGGTCTCGCCCACCCGGATCAACAACTGCCTGCGGAGCGCCGGCTTCTGGGTCAACGCGTTGCCGCGGTACGCGGATCGACAGCAGGTCAAGGCCGACTTCTGGGCGATCCTGTCGGGCATCCTGGCCGCGGTCACGAGCCTCGCCATCTTCCCGGTGCTCGGCGAGTCACCGACCACCGAGGCCGAAGGCGGTCGTCTCCGCCTTCGCCCTCGTCGCCGCCATCTGCGCGCTCGTGCCGCGGGTCAGGAACTACGGCGAGCTGGCCGGTCAGGCACGTGAGCTGAGCAGCCGCTATGGGGGCATCTACGGCGACCTCGTCGACCTGTCGCTCGCCCCGACGATCGACCAGGAACGCGCTCTCGCCATCGTCGAGGAGTTCGAGTCGATCAAGTCGAAGAAGGACGGCCTGCGCGGCCTGCCCGACCGGGAGACCGAGGAGATCCGTCGCAACGACATGGCTCGCAAGGTCTCCGAGGCACGGACGCGGACCGCCGAGGCCGCCCGTGCCGAGGCCGAGGCCGAGCGGGCCGCCGAGCTCGCGAAGCACCCAGAGAGCGAACCCGCCCCGACCGAGTAGCGGGAGTCCGAGAGCCCCTTCGTCGTGCTGCTGGAACAGGCGACATCGGACCGGCCGGTGGTGCACGATAGATTGAGTTCGATGTCGTTCGTTTGTTGGAGGGTGTCCGTTCATGAAGAATCCGCCGATCCTGATCTCGGTCATCGGCTTTTTCGCCGCGCTCGCAGGCGTGAGCTACCTGTTCTTCGGCCTGAGCGTCCTGGGCTTCGACTGGTTCGGCGCCCTCGGTGACCTCCCGCAGTACGAGTCCGTTGGGCTGTGGGGCTGGTTTGCGATCATCGCCGGGATCGCGTGGATCCTCGTCGCTGGCGGCCTGTGGGCGCTCCAGCCGTGGGCACGGATGGTCGCCATGATCGTCGCCGGGATCAGCCTGTTCGAGGCAGTCATTGCCATGATCCAGTTCCCGGGCTCGGGCCTCGGTTTCGGCATGGCGCTCCTGCCGATCGTCATCCTCTGGTATCTCAACGGCCGCGAGGTCAAGGCGGCCTTCGGTGAGGACGACCGGGCGGGCGAAGCCGGCGTCTGACACGGTCGACCCCTCACCGGTGGCCCTCGGGACTGGCCGAGGGCCGCTGGTCAACCGCCGTCTAGCGGGGCGTCTCGATCAAGGGCGCCCCGCCGCCGGCACCTCGCGCCGCACCTCCGCGGCCGCTGCCGTCCGTCGCCCGAGCAGGTACCAGGTCTCCATCTCGCCCTTGCCCTTGACCGGGATCGTTCCCCGCGGCTCGCACACGAACTCGTCCTCGATCAGGTCGCGGGTCGCGCGGGTGATCTGGATCCGGCCCGCCGTCCCCTGCGATTCCATTCGGCTGGCGATGTTGACGGCGTCGCCCCACAGGTCGTAGAGGAAGCGCTTCCGGCCGATCACGCCCGCCACCACCGGGCCGGAATTGATCCCCACTCGCACCTCGAGGCCGAGGTGACCCACCCCGTCGCTCGAGCCCATGGCCTCGACCATGTCGAGCGCCATGAACGCCAGGGCGCGGGCATGGTCCGGGCGCGCCGATGGGACGCCGGCGGCGACCATGTAGCAGTCGCCGATGGTCTTGATCTTCTCGACGGCGTAGCGCTCAGCGAGCATGTCGAAGTGGCTGAACAGGTGGTCCAGGATGCCGACGACCTCGGCCGGTGACAGGTGCTCCGAGCGTGGCGTGAAATCGACCACGTCGGCGAACAGGATCGACGCCGAGGTGAACTGGTCGGCGATCGTCTGGGGATCGGCCTTCAGCCGCTCGGCGATCGGCCGCGGCAGCACGTTGAGGAGCAGGTCCTCGGCCTGGTCCTGGGCAATCTGCATCGCCGCCAGCGCGTCCTGCCGCTGCTTGGCAAACAGGGCGAGGAGCGTGAACATGATCGTCCCGCCGACCGCGATGTTGAGCGCCAGCATGATGGTCGTGAACCACGCCGGGAGCGGGGAGCTCGTGCCCAGGACCTCGCCCGCAATGCCCGACGCGAGGAAGACGGCCACGAACGCGATGTACCAGCGGATGCCGGCCCGCACGCCGCCAAAGACGAGCGCACCCATCGGGGCAAGGATGCCCCACAGACCCACGCCCGTGGACGTGACGAACCCTCCGAGCGGGATCATCGACAGGGTCGGCGCGAGCAGGATGTCGAGGAGCTCGATGTGCAGGAACAGCGCGAAGTCGCGGGTCCGCGCGAAGAGCGCGATCGCTCCCAGCGAGATGGCGAAGTACACCAACGCGAGCACGCCGGACGGCGCTCCGAGCGCGAGGTAGAAGCCACCCCACACCAGCGAGATCGGCAGGATCAGCACCGACACGACCACGAGGAGGCCCTTGCGGACGCGCGTCTCCTCGTCGTCCCGGCTGTCGGCGCCGATGGCGGCCAGGCGTGCGAACGCGGTCTCGAGGAGCGACCGGAGCGAGCTCACCGGCGGAGAATACACAGCGACCGCGACGGTTTGGACTGCCGACAGAGGAGATCCGCGATGACCGTGCCCACGACGCTCCGCCCATGAGCAGGTTCGAGCCGCTCCTTGGCCGGTGGCACGGAGAAGGGGTCTTTCCGTCGGATCCACCGATGCAGCTGACGTCGGATGCGAAGATCGAGCGCCTCGGCGCCTACATCGTCTTCAGCTCCGTGGGCGAGCCGGTCGAGGTGCCCGACACGCTCTCGATCATCGGCGGGGCGCCGGAGGACGAGCCGCAACCCATGCACTATTTCGACTCACGGGGCGTCAAGCGGCACTATCTGACGGCGATCGAAGGATCCACATGGCGGATCTGGCGCGCTCCGGGCGACGATTGGAATGGCCCCGACGGCCCCGGGTTCAACCAGCGGTTCATCGGCGAGATCTCGGCCGACGGCCAGACGATCGAGAGTCGCTGGGAGCGCAGCACGAGCGAGACGGAGGACATAGAGGACCTGGACTGGGAGCTCGACTTCTCGATCACGTACCGTCGCAAGACGGCGCTGGGGGCCGACCTGTTCGCCGGGATCCCGGTCGCCGACTACAGGACGGCGCTCCCCTGGTACGAGAAGCTGTTCGGCTCCCCGCCGGCCTTCCTCGCCTCACGACACAGAGGCCGTCTGGGAAGTTGGCGAGCATCGCTGGGTGTACATCGAGCAGGTGCCCGAGCGCGCCGGCCACGCGATGCACACGATCTTCGTCGACGACCTGGATGCGCGCGTTGCCGAGATCGCCGGTCGTGGCCTCGAGCCCTGGAAGCGGGAGACCTACGAGAACGGCATGCGCAAGATCACGTATCGCGACGCCGACGGCAACGAGACAGGTTTCGGTCCCAGTCCAGGATGAGGGCGGTCAGGAGCCAGCGGCCAAAGGCGAGGTGACGGCATGGCGAACGTCGCGTTCATTCACGGCGCGGGCGATGTCGGGTGGTACTGGCATCTCGTCGAGGCCGAGCTCCGGGCTCGTGGGCACGACACCGTCGCGCCCGACCTCCCGATCGAGGACGACACGGCCGGTCTGGCGGAGTACGCCACCGCGGTCGTCGAGGCGATCGGTGATCGACGCGACGTGGTCGTTGTCGCCCAGTCATTCGGTGGATATGTCGCCCCGATCGTGGCCGATCGGATCGATGCCCGGCTCATCGTGCTCGTCGCGGCGATGATCCCGTCACCCGGCGAATCGGCCGACGAGATGTTCGCGAACACTCGCTGGGAACCCGAGCAGCTCGAGGACTCGAGCACCCACGCGGTCTTCTACCACGACGTCCCGCGCGAGCTCGCCGACGAGGCCCTCAGCCGCGGCCGGCGGCAATCCGACACCCCGGGCCGGGAACCCTGGCCGCTCGCGGCGTGGCCCGACATCGAGACGCACTTCGTCCTCTGCAGGAACGACCGGTTCTTTCCGGCGAGTTGGCTGCGACCGCTGGTAGCGGGGCCGGCTCGGTATCGAGCCTGATGAGATCGACAGTGGTCACTGCCCAGCACTGAGCCGCCCCGGGGAGCTTGCTGGATTCCTCGACCGGTTTTCGACCGAGGCGACGGGGAGGGACAGAAGGGAGTGACTCCCGAGCGTCGGGCTGCGCCTTCCGAGCGGCAGGAACTGCGGCGCCCCCTCGACAACGCAGTCGAAGGGGCGATCGGCGAAGCGGCCTGCAGCGGTACCCGCGGATAGGCGGGCAGGGCAACCGGCGACGATCGCATCGTCGCGGGTTGGACCTCGCTCCGGCGGGCAGGTTTCCCGCGCTCTCGGGCCTGGCGCCTCAAGAGACCGTTCGCACCTCCAGCAGTTCGAGCTCGGCCGTTCGTCGCAACGTCGAGACGTCGCCACAGGCCGGACACACCGCCACCGACCCGCCGATCAGGTCGTCGTGGCCGAGGGCGCCCGCGAATCCGCACCCACAGCGGAGTTCGACATCGAATGTCTCGGCCTCCAGCGCGGTGTCGGCCATCGCGCTGCCCTCGGTGAGCATCCGGAACGCCTGCCGCAATGCGGGCTCAGCGATGCTCGAGGCGTGCCGCACGCGAACGAGCTGGACCGGCCGCCCGGCCGAGCGCCGCTCGCATTCGCTGATGAGCTCGGCGACCAGCGACACCTCATGCATGGCGGTGATCCGCGACGGATACGGTCCCGGGCCTAGCGGCATGGTCCGCGATGAGCTCCGCCACCGCGTCGACGAGCCCTGGGAGGGCAGGCCTCGACCATCGGCGACATCCGGTCCCCCAGCGCCACCGACTCCACCCCCACGCTGACGATGAACGGCGTCGGGCACCCGCACCGTACAGCTCTCCGGTCGAGGTCGAGAAGGCTCGACGGATCGAGGTGGTGCGACCAACCGCGCCCGATGCGTGCCGGTCGCGTTCCATCGGCTCGACCGTGAACGTGCCCGCCGAAGGACCGACGCCTCGCGTCAACGAACACCACCAGGGCCGCCCGGCTGACGTCGAGTGCGAGCTCAGGCGTCAACTGATGCCGCGCGATGACCCTCACCCCGTCCAGCCGCGGATCGTCGGCGAGGCGTTCGGCGGCGTGGCGGCCGACCCCATCGTCGCGTGCGGAGCGTGTTGCCGTAGCCGATGACGAGGACGTCGCCGGTCACCGGATCAGCTCGTCGAGGACCGCTCCGTCCGGGCCGATGAGCTGGAGATGGAGGGCCATCTCGCCGAGCGCGTGGGTCGAGCACGACAGGCACGGATCGAAGCAACGGATGACGGCCTCGACCCGGTTCAGCATCGGTTCGGTCAGCTGGGCGCTCTTGACATAGCGCTTCGCGACCTGGCGGACGCTGCGGTTCATCGCGAGGTTGTTGTGCCCGGTCGCGATCACGAGGTTCGCCCACTCGACGATGCCGTCGTCGTCGACCCGGTAGTGATGGATGAGCGTGCCGCGCGGCGCCTCCGAGACGCCGATCCCCTCGTTGGCATTGACATCGGCGAACGAGCGCACGCGGGGCGACAGGATGTCCGGCCCGCGCAGCAGCTCCTCGATCCGCTCCGCCGCATGGAGCGTGTCGATCAGCCGGGCGTAGTGGTAGTGGAACGAGCTGCTCGGGACGCGTCCGAGCCGCCGCCGGAACTCGTCGAGCTCCAGGTCGGCGCGCGGCGTCCCCATCTGACCGGCCACGATCACGCGCGCCAAGGGGCCGACCCGGTAGACGCCATCGGGGTACCCGAGGACCTTCCAGTAGGTCGACTTCAGGTACGACCATGGCTCGACCGCCTCGCCCAGGTAGTCCTGGTAGCCGCGCGGGTCGATGCGGTCCGCGAGCAACCGGCCGTCGGCGTCCATGACCCGCAGCGAGCCGTCGTAGTAGTCGACATTGCCCGCCTGGTCGACGAGGCCCATGAAGGCGGACCGGAAGTCGCCGAACGAGGCGGCCTCGTCCTCCCATCGGAGCAACGAGGACTTGTACCAGGCGAGCGCCCGCTCGATCGCCGCGATCGCTTCGGGGACCGTCGACAGGATCCGATCGCGGGTCTCCTCGGCGAGCGGTGCGTCGACGCCACCGGGTACGACCCAGGCGGGATGGATCCGCTTGCCGCCGAGCCACTCGATGATCTGCTGTCCGAACCGCCGGACGCCGACCCCATCGCGGGCCAGGCCGGGATTCGCCTGGGCGACGCCGATGATGTTGCGCTTCGCGGGATCGGCGTCGAAGCCGAAGAGGAGATCGGGCGAGGACAGGTGGAAGAAGCTGAGTGCGTTGGACTGGACGATCTGGGCCAGGTTCATCAGCCGGCGCAGGTCGGCCCCGGTCGGCGGCGGCTCGACCGCGAGGATCTCGTCGCACGCCTTCGACGAGGCGATCAGATGGCTGACCGGACAGATCCCGCAGATGCGGGCCATGATCGAGGGCATCTCGTGGATCGGGCGGCCCTGGACGATCCGCTCGAAGCCACGGAACTGTGTGACGTGGAACTGCGCGTCGGTCACGTCGCCGGCCTCGTCGAGGTGGATCGTGATCTTGCTGTGCCCTTCGATCCGGGTGATCGGGTCGATGACGATCTGGGTGCCCATGGTTTCCCTCAGCGGCCGAAGCGGGCGCCCGTCGGTGTCCGGCGTCCGGCCCTCGATCAGGTCGATCGAGCGCGCCGTAGATGAGATCGGCCGACGGCGGACAGCCCGGGAGGAAGACGTCGACGTTGACGACGCGATGCACCGGCCGGGCCGTCGGCAGCAGGGCCGGCACCACTTCGAGCGGGATCCGCGGATTGAGCGTGACGTTCTCGAGGTAGGCCCGCTCCAGGAGCGGCCGGACGCCGATCGGGTTGCGCATCGCCGGCACGTTGGCGGTGACCGCGCAGTCGCCGAACGAGACCAGCGTCCTGGTCCGCTCGCGGACGAGGCTGGATCTTGTGGAGATCGTCCTCCGACGAGACCGCCCCTTCGACGAGGCAGACGTCGACGTCCGCCGGGTACTCCTTCGTGTCGACGAGCGGGCTGTAGACGATGTCCGCGCGCTCGGCGATCTCGAGCAGGCGCTCATCCATGTCGAGGAACGACATGTGGCAGCCCGAGCAGCCGTCGAGCCAGACCGTGGCGAGCCGCGGCTTGCTCATCCCGGCTCAGCCTCTCGACCGTGCACCTGGAGATACGGCAAGAACGGCCGTCGCTCCTTGCTCCCCTCGGCGATCGAGCGCCCCTTCTCATAGAGCGCGCCGGTGGGGCAGACCTGGACGCACTTGCCGCAGCTCGTGCAGGTCGTCGATTCGCCCCACGGCGTCCCCCGGTCGGTCACGACCCGCTCGCCGATGCCCGAGCCCATGACGCCCCACGTATGGGCTCCCTCGATCTCGCCGCAGACCCTGACGCAGCGGACGCACATGATGCAGCGGTTGTGATCGATGGCAAAGAGCGGGTGAGACGCGTCGATGCCGACCGAGGGGTTGATCACCGGCAGCTCGAAATGGTCGACCCGCAGATCCTCGGCGAGGTCCTGGAGCTCGCAGTGATTGTTCGCGACGCAGACCGCGCAGATGTGGTTCCGCTCGACGAACAGCATCTCGGTGATCGTCCGGCGGTACTCGGTGAGCTGCTCGGACGTCGTCGTGACGTCCATGCCTTCGGCGACGGCGGTGGTGCAGGCCGGAGCGAGCTTCGGAGAACCCGCGATCTCCACGACACACAACCGGCACGAGCCCGTATCGGAAAGCCCGTCGAGGTGGCACATCGTCGGGATGTCGATCCCGTTCTCGGTCGCCACGGCGAGGATCGACTCGCCATCGGTGCCGGCCACGTCGGCGCCGTCGATCCGGAGCGTGTGGACGGTCACGCTGGGACCGCCTGAGGCTCGATCGCGCAGACCCCGGCCGGGCAGACCCGATCGACGATGTGGGCGAGGTACTCGTCGCGGAAGTAGCGCAATGTGCTGAAGATCGGGTTCGGGGCGCCCTGGCCGAGGCCGCACAGGCTGGTCCGCTGGACCATCGTGGCGAGCCGCTCCATCTGGGCGAGATCGTCGACGGTCGCCTGGCCGGCGGAGATCCGATCGAGCAGCATCCAGAGCTGGGTGGTGCCTACCCGGCAGGGAACGCATTTGCCACAGGACTCCTCGCGCATGAAGTCCATGAAGAACCTCGTGACGTTGACCATGCAGGCGGTGTCGTCCATGACGATCATCCCGCCGGAGCCCATGAACGAGCCGACTTCGAGGAGCGACTCGTAATCCACCGGCATGTCGAGGAACTGGGCGGGGATGCAGCCACCTGCCGGGCCGCCGGTCTGGACTGCCTTGAAGGCCCCGCCATCCACGATCCCGCCGCCGATATCGAACACGATCTCGCGCAGCGTCGTGCCCATCGGGACTTCGACGATCCCGGTGTTGACGACCCGGCCGGCGAGAGCGAAGACCTTCGTGCCCTTGCTGCGTCGCTGTCCCGATCGAGGCGAACCAGTCGCCGCCGGTGCGGATGATGGGTGCGACGTTGGCCAGGGTCTCGACGTTGTTGATGAGTGTCGGGCGGTCCCACAGACCGGCGACGGCTGGATACGGTGGGCGCGGGACAGGTGTGCCTCGCTTGCCCTCGATCGACGCGATCAGCGCGGTCTCCTCGCCGCACACATACGCGCCGGCACCGAGTCGGATGTCGACTTCGAATGAGAACTTGGTGTCCATGATCGTGCTGCCCAGGTAGCCGCCCAGGGTGGCGTCCCGGATCGCCTTCCGGACTCGGCTGACCACGAGTGGGTACTCGCCACGGCAGTACACGTAACCGGCGCTGGCTCCGACCGCATAGGCCGCGATCGCCATCCCCTCCAGGACGCGATGCGGGTCACTCTCGAGGATGGTCCGATCCATGAACGCACCCGGATCGCCTTCGTCCGCGTTGCAGATGACGTACTTTCCCGACCCCGTCGCCTTCGCGACCGTGTTCCATTTGAGGCCTGCCGGGTAGCCAGCGCCGCCCCGGCCGCGCAGGCCGCTCTTCGTGATCTCGTCGCGCACCTCGGCAGGCGTCATGGTCGTGAGCGCGCGGCCGAGTGCCGCGTAGCCGCCGACCCCGACATAGTCGGCGAGGCTCTCGGGGTCGATCCGCCCGGAATGCTCCGTCGCGATCCGGACCTGCCGGTCGAAGAACGCGGGCTCAGTGACCCGGCCGGATGCCGGCGTCACGGCCTCGAGCGCCTCGACGATCGGCTCGAGCGCGTCCGGCTGGACCTGCCTGAAAAGCTCGCCTGTCTCTGGGATCTGGACAAGCGGCCCGGCGGCGCAGAGCCCCAGACAGCCGACTCGCTTGACGGCAACGTCGGTCATCATCGTCTCGGCGATCCGGGTACCGAGTCCGGTGAGGATCTCGTGCGACCCCGTCGACAGACAACTGACGGCTTCGCAGACATACGCGGACGCACGGACCGTGCTCGGACTGGACGACGCTCTCGATGCCCTCGCCGTGATCGGGGTGCAGATGCCGGCTGCTCGGTCACAGGGCGTAGAGCCGCTCGACGAACTCGGGCGCGTCCACCCGAGCCTGGACCTCGCCGTCCACGATCGCGGCGGGCGCGAGGCTGCAGGACCCGAAACAACGGCCGGTCAGGAGCGAGACCTTGCGGTCGGCCGTCGTCTCGCCCGGTCCCACACCGAGTGCCGCCTCGATCGACCTCAGCAGCTCCATCGCGCCATTGATGTAACACGCCGTCCCGGTGCAGACCACGCACGTGTGCTCGCCAGGCGCCTCAAGCATGAAGTAGTGGTAGAAGGTCGCGACACCGAACACCGTCGATGGCGGCACCGACAGGGTGTCGCCGATGTATCGCAGCGCGTCATCGTCGATGTAGCCGAACGCCTCCTGCGCCGAGTGGAGGGCCTCGATGAGCGCGTCGGGACGATTACCGAGGCGACGCATCCGGGTCTCGACGATGCGCCACCGCTCGTCGTCGCTTGGGAGGGGCGGCTTGACCTGGGAGACCGGCACGGCCTTCTCCGACGATGATGGTGATGCGCTGCGGCATCATCTCATGGGAGGTGGGCCTGCCGAGCATCCGTGGCATCACCCGGCCCCGCCGTTGCTGGGCGTATCCTGCCCCCATGTGCGTGACCTATCCGGGACAGGTCCTCGAGGTAGGCGACGATAGCGCGCTCGTCGAGATCGACGGTCGCCGACGACGAGCATCGCTCCTGCTCGTCCCAGAGGTCGCGGTCGGCGACTGGGTCATCGTCGCGACCGGCACCGTGCTCGAGATCGTCGACCCGGAGGAGGCGACCGAGATGCTGGCCTTGCTCCACGAAGCTCAGTCGCAGGAGGTCGGATAGCGATGGCCGGAGAGCGTCCCGTTCTGAACGCCGAGCGTGGAGTCCTGCTCGCCCTTGGGGCGGCCGCGATCAGCGGGCTCTCGATCTACCTGAATGCCTTCGGGGTCAAGCTCGTGCCGGACGCGACGGTCTACACGACCGCCAAGAACGGTGTCGCCGCCATCATCCTGGTCGGCTTGGCACTCGCGCTCGGTGCCGCTCGCGAGACGAGGTCGCTCGACCGGCCCCATCGCGCCGGGCTCGTCGTGGTCGCGATCATCGGCGGCAGCATCCCGTTCGTGCTCTTCTTCAGCGGCCTCGCCTTGGCCACCGCCCCGACGGCGGCGTTCATCCAGAAGACGCTGTTCATCTGGGTCGCCCTGATGGCGGTGCCGTTCCTTGGTGAACGCCTTGGGCTGATCCAGATCGTCGCCCTCGGGGTGCTGTTCGCCGGCCAGGTCCTCGTCGCTCCGCCGACCGGCATGGGCTGGGGTGCCGGGGAGACGATGATCGCCATCGCGACGCTGCTCTGGTCGGTCGAGATCGTCCTCGCCAAGCGTCTCCTCTTCGCGGTGTCTGCGCCGCTGCTCGGGGCCGTACGGATGGGGCTCGGTTTCGTCTTCCTGCTCGGCTATCTAGCGCTGACCGGACGGCTCGGCGGCCTCGCGACGATCGGCGGCGAGGCGCTCATGTGGATCCTCGTCACCGGCGTCCTGCTCGCGGGCTATGTGGCGACATGGTTCGGGGCGCTGCGCCTCGCGCCGGCGACGACCGTGACATGCATCCTCGTGGCCGGGGCCGTCGTCACGGGCACCCTGAGCTCGCTTTCGAATGGCACGACACCCGACTTGCGGGTCGTGCTCGGCTACATCCTCATCGTCGTCGCGGTGGCGCTCGTCGTCGCGGCCACGGTTGGGTTCCGGCGGCTCGATGCATCCCGCGCATCCCTCGACGGCTAACCCGGCCCGAGCCGAGCCCTCCGGTCCGGTCCTCTTCGCTCGGTACGCGTATGGCCCGAACCGCCTCGGGCTCTGCGGGCCGGACGACGCCGAGGCCATCTTCGGCGAGACGAGCGATGGCAGCGACGAGCGCGAGCTGCGCGAGCTCGCGCTCGGCTTCGAGGGCGCCTACCCGTACCTGGAGCTCATCGCCCGGGCCAACGCGATCGCGGACCCGCTCGACCGGCGGGTCGTCGAGGCATACTGGTTGGGAAGCCCCCTGCTCGAATCGGTGACGCCCGATCTGCTCGGCGAGTCGTTGCGTCTGCGCTTCCGGCCTCGGCTCGGGAAGCCGGCGTGGAAGTGGCTCCTGGCGAGCGCACCCTCCGGGGCCAAGCCGGTCCACGCATTCCACGTCCTCGACGTCTTTCCCAAGGTGGGGCTCATGCGCGCGGAACAGGCCGACAGGGTCCTCGAGACCATGGACTCCTGTCGGATCCGGTGGGGCCGCGTCCAGGATCGCGTCGGTGACACCCTCGTCGTCAACGCGGTGCCCCTTGCCCTGATCGACGGCAAGCTGTCGTTAGGACCGCCTCGCATCGAGCAAGTCACGGGATGGCGGGACGGCTACGGGTTCCTGGGCGAGGTCTATCCCGACGACGTCGTCTCGATCCACTGGGGCTGGGCCTGCGACGTGCTCGAGCGCGGATCAGGTCACCCGGCTCATCGGCTGGACGCAACGTCAACTCGGCATCGCCAACGACACGCTCTGATCCGCACGTCGGTCCAGCCGGCATTTCAGGTACGCGCCGCCACTCGACGAGACGGCGGCCCGGCATGGTAGCTCAACGTCATCGCAGCAATCAGCGATCTCCCTGACGATGTCGCTCTCGGAGATGACGCCGATCGGCATCTGCCGGTCGTCGATGACGACAAGTCGGTGAACCTCTCTCTTGATCGACGGTCTGGTTGCGAAGGTGAGTCGGGGGCCGTTTGGCCCGCCTGATGGTGACCTTCGCCACTCGGTCAGCCCACTCGTGAACGCCGACACTCGCCTGAACCCCGACCCCACGCGGGAGGTGTGACATGACTCGAGTCCTCGTCGTTCATCACGACCTGGACCTCGCCGGCCAGGAAGTCGATTCCCTCCGTCGCTTCGGCTACGAAGTGGTCGAGTGCGGCGGCCCGACCCGCAACCGCTGCCCCGTCATCGCCGGGCGGCCGTGTGACCTTGCCGAGCGCGCAGACGTTCTCGTGTACGACGCCTGGGCGAGCGGAGACGCGGAGGGAGCGCGGGTGCTGATCGAGAACATCCGTGAGATCTATCCCGACACGCCCGTCGTCCTGACGTCGCCCGGACTCGCCCTCAGCTGGGAGGAGACCAGCGGCCCTTACGCGGTGACGGTGCTCGTGGGCCAGCCGACCGGGGCACGACTCGATGAGGCGATCCAGGCCGCTCTCGCGTCCGCGCCTATGTCGGGAACTTGATCTGAGGCCTGACAATGAACAGCGAACGCACCGAAACGTCCTCGCAGTCTGCGATTCGACCGCATGGCCGTCGGCGACGTGATGACGATGGACCCTGTCACCGTCGATGTCGATGCCCGGGTGGAGGCCGCCGAGCAACTGCTCGCCGCGTACCGGATCAGCGGCCTGCCGGTCGTCGATTCCGCCGGACACCTCGTCGGTGTCCTGAGCCGGACGGACTTGTTCCTCGAAGGTGGGGTCATGTTGAGCCAGCTGGTCCGCGGGCGGGCATCCGGGCTGCGGGTCGGCGAGATCATGTCGAGCCCGCCCCTGACTGTCGGGCTCTCGGGGACGCTCGCCGAGGCCGCCCGGATCATGCGTGATGAGCGGGTCCATCGCCTCGTCGTCGTCAATGAGCAAGACGAACCGATCGGGGTCCTGAGTGCCACCGACTACGTGAAGCTGATCGCCGACGAGTAGGCGAAGCCGGCCGAAATAGGGTATCTGGGCTGGCGCGCCGGACAGGATTTGAGCGCGCGGATGCCATACAGATGCGGGTTACCGATCAAGGGATCGGATATCGGCCGCGCCGCGGGGTAGCCTTGCCCTATGCGCCATGTCGCAGTTCTGGGAGCGCCATCGAGCATCGGCCTCCGGCCCCACGACGAGACCGGTACGCCGCAGGAGGTGAATCGCGCGCCCGGGACGCTTCGGGGCCTGGGCGTCGTCGAGCGGCTGGACGCGACGGACCACGGCGACGTGCTGCCGCCGCCCTACGAGGACTTCGAGCGTCCGCCCGGCAAGGCCCGGAACGAGGCGGGCGTGGCCACCTACAGCGGGTCGCTCGCCGATCGCGTCGCGGCCGGTCTCGACGACGGTCGGTTTCTCGTCGTCATCGGCGGCGATTGCAGCATCGTGCTCGGTTGCCTCCTCGGGCGCGGGTCGTGCCGCGTCGCGGCGCGAGCTCCGACCGCGCCGGATCGGGCTCGCCTATGTCGACGGGCACGCCGACTTCGCGAGCCCGGAGGAATCGATGACCGGGTCGGTCGCGAGCATGGGCCTCGCCCTCGCCGTGGGCCGCGGTGACACACCGCTCGCGAGGCTGGCCGGTCCCGCACCGCTCGTGCGCAGTGAGGACGTGGCGCTGATCGGGCGGCGCGACGAGGGCCAGTCGTACGGCCACGAGGCGCTCGCCGTCTCGGGCATCCTCGACCTGCCTTGGGCGGCGATCTCGCCCGACGGGCGCCGTCCGTGCCGACCGCGCTCGCCGAAACGGCATCGACCGTTCTCGACCGTGTCGCCACGAACGACGTGAGCGGGTTCTGGATCCACGTCGACGCCGACGTGCTCAACCCCGAGGTCATGCCCGCGGTCGGGTCGCCCGAGCCGGGCGGTCCCGACATCGACGAGCTGGCCGCGCTGCTCGCGCCCTTGGTCGACCACCCGAAAGCGCTCGGCATCGCTATCGCGCTGTACGACCCCTCGCTCGACCCCGATCGATCGTCCGCGGCCAGGCTCGTGGAGCTGCTCGCGCAGTCGGTCCTCGATGGGGGACGGCATGCCGCGCCGGCTTGAGATCGTCGGCGCGCCAAGCAGCGCCGGCGCGTACGCACCCGGTCAGGAGCGGGCGCCGGAGGCCTATCGAGCCGCCGGGCTGACCGGCCTCCTCGAGGAGCGCGGCATCGGGGTCACCGACCGGGGCGACGTGCCCGGCTTCCGCTGGCGGCTCGACCCGGAGCACATGCGGGCCATGAACGCCGACGCCGCGGCCGGCGTGGCCAGCGCCGTCGCCGACCAGGTGGCGGCGAGCCTGTCGGACGGCTCGGCGGTGCTCGTCCTCGGCGGCGACTGCACCGTCGAGCTCGGTACCGTCGCCGGTGCCTCCCGTGGAACGCCGGATGTCGGCCTCGTCTACATCGACTACGACACCGACATGAACACGCCCATGAGCGTCGAAGACGGCGCGCTCGACTGGATGGGCGTCGCCCACCTGCTCGGCCTCCCGGACACCGTTCCCAGCCTCGCCGGTCGGCCCGCGGACGCCGATGCTGCGCCCCGACCAGCTCCTCCTGTTCGCGAACGGCAGCTCGACCGACTTCGAGCGACGGACGATCGCTGACCTCGGGATCGAAGAGGTCCCGCTGGCGCAGGTAGCGTCCGACCCGGCGGGCTCTGCGCGCGGCGTCGCCGACGGCTGGGCGCGACGCTTCGAGCGCCTCCTCGTCCACGTCGACGCGGACGTCCTCGACTTCCTCGACTTCCCGATCGCCGAGGAGACTCGTCGATACCGGGGACTTCGCTTCGAGCAGCTCGTGGCCGTCCTTCGGCGAGCTCGTCGCCGCGCCGAACTGGACGACACTCACGATCTGCGAGGTCAACCCCGACCACGACCCGGACGGCTCGTCCATGCGCAGGCTCAGCGAAGCCATCGCCGACGTCCTGTCCGGCGCTCGCGGCCTTGCCGGCTGACCGCCTCGAATCCGACCCACAGTCAACTGCCAGCGGCTGGCGCTCCTCTCAGGGATCGGGTCCCATGAAACGTGTCGCCGACCCGACAACGGGCCCCGTCTCGCGGCCGCCATACTGGCGCGCGATCGGCCCCGACGACAGGTTTGGTCAGCACGAAATACCAACTCTGGTCGATATCGGTGGACGCGCGCGAACTCTAGATCCCGCCAGCGCCGATCTTGGGCGGCCACGTAGGAGGACCCACCATGGCGGCCTTGACCCTGGAGGATGCACGGCGCATCACCGCAGCCGCGGAAGCGAAGGCGGCCGAATTCGGTGTTGGCGCGACGATCACGGTCGTCGACGGCGGCGGTCACGTCCGCTTCCAGAGCCGGATGGATTCGGCGCCCTTTGGAACGCTGAACGTCTCGGCAAACAAAGCATTCACCGCGGCCTCGTTCGGGCTCCCCTCGAAGATCCTCACGGGGCTGACGCAGCCAGGTCAATCGCTGTTCGGTTTCGCCGACGCCGCGGGCGGCCGGATCGCGATCTTCGGCGGCGGCGTGCCGCTGATCCGTGGCGACGAGGTCCTGGGCGCGATTGGGGTCAGCGGCGGCAGCGTCGAACAGGACCAGGACATCGCCGACGCGGGCGCGGCAGCGCTCTGAGCCGAGGAAGGCTTCGACATGAAGGCCGCGCGGCTGCACGCGTACGGGCGGGCAGCTGTCGTCGAGGAGATCGACGAACCTGTCGTTACCGGCCCCGATGACGTCATCGTTCGGGTCGGGGCGACGGGCCTCTGCCGGACAGACCTCCATCTTGCCGACGGCGTGTTCGCCGATCTGTCCAAGCCGCTGCCGACCGTCCTCGGACACGAGACAGCCGGCTGGGTCCATGCACTGGGCCCTGGAGTCATGGACTTCGCGCGCGGCGATCCCGTGGTCGTCTACCCGCAGCGTCCATGCGGGATCTGCCCTGCCTGCCGCCGGGGCGAGGACCAGTTCTGCGAGCGTTTCGAGTTCATGGGCGCGACCTTCGACGGCGGGTTCGCCGATCTCGTCGCAACCAATGCCCGCGCGCTCGTCAAGCTGGGCACGGTGGCTCCGGTCGAGATGGCCGGCCTGTCCGACGGCGGTCTGACGGCATACGGCGCCGTCAAGCGGGCGGTGCCGCACCTGGCGGGCGGCTCGGTCGTCGTCGTCATCGGGGCGGGCGGCGTCGGCCACATCGCGATCCAACTGCTGCGGGCGATGACCGCCGCGGAAGTCGTCGTGGTGGAGACCTCGGTCGCCGCGCTCGACCTGGCCGGGTCCCTGGGCGCTCACCGCGTCATCCCCGGGGGAAGTCGCCAGGTCGAGGCCGTCCGCGAGGCGACCCGCGGGCGCGGCGCCGACGTCGTTATCGACTTCGTCGGCGACGGTGGCACGCCGGCTGATGGGCTCGCCATGCTCCGGCGGGCAGGCACCTATCTCCTCGTCGGCTATGGCGGCAGGCTGGAGATCCCGACCGGCGACCTCGTCTTCGGTGGCTTCAATGTGGTCGGCGTGAACACGGGGACCCACTCCGAGCTGGCCGAGCTCGTGGCCTTGGCCGAGCGAGGGTTGGTCACGGTCACGACGCGGACCTATCCACTCGATGCCATCGCCGAGGCGATGGAGGATCTGCGCGAGGGTCGCATCGTGGGCCGCGCGGTCATCGTTCCCACCCAGGCCAGTGCTGTCGCCTGACCTCGAGCGACCAGTCGAAGGTCACGGCTGGTGGTGCCCACCCTGGAGCCCTGATCTGGCCCGACGATTCCGCTAGGCCGCCGCGTAGGAGAGGAGCATCACGCCCGAGGTGAACCTTCGCGTCGCCGTCAGGCGCAGCCGCAGCGGATCGTCGAGCATCGGCCAGAAGGGAGTCCCCGCGCCGAGAACGACCGGATGGATCATGAGCTGATACTCGTCCACGAGCCCGCGGCGGACGAACTGCCCGGCGAGCTCCGCCCCGCTGACGTCAAGACTGCCTGTGAACTCGGTCCTGAGTGCATCCAGCACCTCGCCCACGTCGCCGCGCACGAGGCGGGCGTTGTGGTCGACGTGGTCGAGGCTCGTGGAGAACACGACCTTCGGCAGCGGATTCCAGATGCGTGCGAACTCGCGTGTCACCTCAGTCGCGGCTGGGTCGTCGGCGCCGGTCGGCCAGTAGGCGGCCATCAGCTCGTACATCCGGCGGCCGTACAGTGAGGCGTCGAGCGTTCGTGTCTGCTCGTTGAACCAGTTATGGACCTCGTCGTCGACGATCGCCCAGTCGAGCGAGTGGTCCGGCGTCTCGATGAATCCATCCAGCGATACGTTGAGGCTGTAGATCAGCTTGCCCATCGTCCTGCTCCAGCTGCCAGGTCCCGTCGCCGCTCCGGTGTTGATCGGCATCATGTAGACGGCGCGCCACGCGACAACACATCGGTCCGGGCTCGACATGCATCACGACCGATGATCTTTCTCCACCTCCGGCGTCAGAGTTGCGTGCAGGGATGAGAGGGATGGCCCGCCAGCCAGCGAGGAGGAAGCACCGATGCCGACCGCGGCCGCCGACGACGAGGTCATCGCCGCCCTCCGATCAGGCGACCGGGCCGCATTCGCCGCTGTCACTGAGCGGTTCCGGCACCAGCTGCACGTCCACTGCTACCGCATGCTCGGATCGTTCGACGATGCTGAGGAGACCGTGCAGGAGACCTTCCTGCGAGCCTGGCGCGGCCGGCAAGCGTTCGAGGGACGGGCGCAGCTGCGGAGCTGGCTCTACCGCATCGCGACGAACGCCTGCCTCGACGTCATCGCGCGTCGCCGTCCGCAACGCGTCGTCGTTGGTGACGAAGTGACCTGGCTCCAGCCGTACCCGGACCGGCTGCTCGAACCCGTTGCGCCCAGCCGGGACGAGCCAGAGGAGATGGCCGTCAACCGCGAAACGATCGAGCTCGCCTTCATCGTCGCCATCCAGTACCTCCCGCCGCGGCAGCGCGCCGTGCTGATTGCTCGAGACGTCGTCGGACTGCCGGCCAGAGGTGCGGCTGAGATGCTCGACATGAGCGTGGCCTCGGCGAACAGCGCGCTGCAGCGCGCCCGGGCGACGTTGCGGAGGGTGCTGCCCGAACGGCGCATGGACTGGACGGTCGCCAGCGAGCCGACCGCCGCGGAGCGTGAGGTGCTGCGGCGCTACATCGACGCATCGGAGCGAGCGGACCTTGCGTCACTCGCGGCGCTGCTCCGCGAAGACGCACGCATGGCCATGCCGCCCCAGCCAGGGACCTATGTCGGCCGGGCGGCGCTCATGGAGCTGTGGCGGCCGGTCGTCGTTGGGCCGCAGGCGTTCGGCGAGTTCCGCATCATTCCGACCGGCGCTAACCGCCAGCCTGCAGCGGCGGCGTACGTAAGGCGCGCGGGCGACGACCGATATCGGCCGCTGGCGATCGACGTGTTGCGGATCGAGGACGGCCTCGTGGCCGAGGTCACCACCTTCGGTCGCGACTGGTTCCCGCGCTTCGAGCTCCCCGCCGCGCTATCAGGCAACGAAGGAGCCACACGATGAACCCCGCCTCGATCACCATCGCGCCGGTCTTCGTTGCCGACCTGCATGTCGAGGGCGAGCGGATGCCGGTCTATGTGCACGTCATCGACCATCCCGACGGCCGGGTGCTCGTCGACACCGGTATGACGGAGCTGCATCCCTTGATGGCCGACATGGATCCCCGCCTCCGGCCGCTGAGCGAGCAGGACCTCGATCTCGCCGGCATCGACATCGTCGTCAACACCCACCTGCACGCCGATCACTGCGGCGGCAACCACTTGTTCGCGGGCAAGCCGATCTACGTCCAGCGTCGGGAGCTGGACGACGCGCGCAGCCAGGACGACTACACCATCCGCGAGTGGGTCGAGGCGCCCGGCGTGCGGTACGTGCCGGTCGACGGCGAGCTCGAGCTGCTTCCCGGGCTCCGGCTCGTCCCGGCGCCGGGCCACACACGCGGCACGCAGGTTGTCGTCGTCGAGACTGGCGGACGGCCGGTCGTCATCGGGGGCGATATGGCGGTCTGGTTCGGCGAGCTCGACGAGCCGCATACCGAAGGCCAGCTGCTCGTCCGAGCGCTCGACCCTGAGCTGGTCTGGCTCGCGCACGAGCACGAGCCGTGGCGACCTCCCGCCGTCTAGGGGCTCTGGTCTGGCGCGCCCTCCAGGTGTTGGGCGCGGGATGACAACCTGCACGGCGTCAGCATGCGACGCCTACCGACGCGTGCTCGTGCCCAGCCTGACGAGCAGCTCGTCGAGCTGGTCGAACGTCTCGGGATTCCAGCCCGTCGCCCCGGACGCGACCGCGTCGTCCAGTGCCTCTTTCGAGGGATAGAGGTCGTGGACGACCAACCGTGTCCGGCCGTGATCCTCCTCGAAGGTCGCAGTCGTCACGACGTGCCCGCCATCACCCTCCTCGTTGGTCCAGACCAGGCGCGACGGCGGCGTCACCTCGAGGTAGCGGCCGAAGAACGCCATCGGTTCCGCGGCCCCAATGTCGAACGTGAGCCGGTAGCCGCCACCGACGCGGGCATCGATCTCGCACGACAGGAGCGTCAGGCCCAACGACTTCGGGACCCACCACTGCCGGAACAGATCGGCGTCGGTCCACGCCTCGAACACGCTGGGCCGCGGGCCGTCGATCGTCCGCGTGATGACGAGCTCGCGCTCCGACGTCCGCTCGACCGTCGTGCGGTCCTGAGTGGCGGTGGGCTCAGCGGCGCTTCGGGTGTCCATCGACATGCTCCTTCCGTCGTCGCTCCGCGACGACCTGCTCCAACTCGTCGAACCGGGCGTCCCACATCCGGCGCTGCTGCTCGATCCACGCGGTCTCGTCCTCGAGCCGGCGCGGGCCGAGCCGGCAGGTCCGCACGCGCCCGACCTTCTCGGTCGTGACGAGCCCGGCCTGCTCCAGCACCCCGACGTGCTTGCGCATGCCCGTGAGGGTCATGCGGAACGATCCGGCCAGCTCCGTGATCGACGCGTCGCCCCGTCCGAGTCGCTCCAGGACGCCACGGCGGGTGGCGTCGGACAGCGCCGCGAACGAGACGTCGAGTCGACCAT